>NZ_JBWKWW010000006.1:0-87210 GCF_059422425.1 Pseudomonas sp. GW821-FHT01E05 | reverse complement strand
GACGCTCCGCGTCCGCTTTGGCAGTGACGCGGAGCGTCACGGACTGCATTCCCACGCGGGAGCGTGGGAACGATCAAATGCCCGGGATTGGACCCTGACCACTTGCGAAACGCTTTTGGATCGTTCCCACGCTCTGCGTGGGAATGCCTCACTGGACGCTCCGCGTCCGCTTTGGCAGTGACGCGGAGCGTCACGGGCTGCATTCCCACGCGGGAGCGTGGGAACGATCAAGGTCTAAGGCCAAGTGCTGCGTCCTACCCCGCCTCGTTCAAAATCAAACTCCGGTAATGCCCGGGATTGGACCCTGACCACTTGCGAAACGCTTTGTAGAACGAGCTGGCATCGGCAAATCCCAGCCGCGTGGCGATTTCGGCGAAGCTGATCTGCGGTTCGGCCAGCCAGAGTATCGCCAGCTCCTTGCGCACGCTGTCCTTGAGTCCTTGATAGGTCTGGCCCTCTTCGGCCAGACGGCGGCGCAAGGTTGAAGCCGACATGCACAGACGTTGCGCCAGGCTATCGGTTTCCGGCCAGTGTTCGGCGGGCAAGTGCCGCAGATCGTTCTTGATCCGGCTGGCCAGGCTTTCCGGGTCGCGATACTTGACCAGGATATTGGCTGGTGCATGGGCCAGAAAACGCTTGAGTTCATCGCTGCTGCGCTTGATTGGCAGATCGAGGCAATCCGCCGAAAAAATCATCCGGGTCCGCGGTCGGTCAAAACGCAGGTTCTCGGAAAACATCACCTTATAGTCGTCGCAAAAGTCTGGCTCCGGGCAACGCAGCTCAATGGCGAGAATCGGAATGCGCCGCCCGGCCAGCCAGCAGGCAACGCCGTGGACAATCATCCAGTAGGTGAAATAGGTAAATGCTCGCCGCGGTTCCTTATCGTCTTCGAGCAGGACGATTTCCGCCAGGCTCTGCTGATGAACAAGCTGTGCCGGCAAGCGTTCGAGCATCAAGGAAAGAAACTCCAGCCCCGACGCCAGGCTCGTCGCAAGCGTCGGTTGCGCCATGCTGGAACGACACAGAAACGCCAGGCTACCGGACCTCAGCTGGCGCGGATCCATACCAAAGAACTCATCGTCCAGGCGCCGGGCCAACAAGCGCCACAGCCGTGCATAGGCGGTGGCCGGTACGCGGGCGTCAGCGACCTCCAGCAGCATCGGATCGATCCCGACCTTGTGCAATACCTCATGCGTGGCGGTACCGGGCGCGCAACTCTGCAGCAGCGCTTCGCGCACGAGCTGGATGGAAATGGTGTCTTTTTCCGACATTGACGATTGCACTGCCCTGCGCAAATGAATGGGGCGGCCATCTTAACGTAGGCGCTGGCGCAGCCTGCGATCTTTTCGGCGCACCACAGAACCTTCTTTCGTTCAGCATCCGTTCAGGTAAATACCAATCAACCACATTTAGCAATGAGTATCATTATGTTACAAATTAGCCCCCATTAATCATTCTCAACACGGTGCTGAATGCTGGTTCCTTTTTTGATCATGCTGCGCGAAGGCATTGAAGCGGCGTTAATCGTTGGCATCATCGCCAGTTACCTCAAGCAAACCGGTCGTGATCAGTGGATGCCCGCCATGTGGATCGGTGTGTTCCTCGCCGCAGCACTGGCTTTTCTGGTCGGTGGCGGGCTGGAACTGGTCAGTGCCGAATTCCCGCAAAAACAGCAGGAACTCTTCGAAGGCGTGGTCGGCCTGATGGCCGTGGCCATTCTGAGTTCCATGGTCTTCTGGATGCGTAAGGTCGCACGCTCGATCAAGCATTCCCTTCACGCCTCCCTCGATCAGGCGCTGACCGGTTCCAGGCATCAGATCACGGCGCTGATCGTCATGGTGTTTTTCGCCGTCGCCCGGGAAGGCCTGGAAACGGTGTTTTTCCTGCTTGCAGTGTTCCAGCAAAGCGAAGGTCCGGCCGCACCGATCGGCGCCCTGCTCGGCTTGATCCTGTCGATTGTCGTGGGCTTTTTGATCTACACCGGCAGCATGCGACTGAACCTCGGGGCGTTCTTCCGATGGACCGGACTGTTCATACTGGTGGTCGCCGCCGGGATCCTCGCCAGTTCGGTGCGTGCCCTGCATGAAGCGGGCCTGTGGAATCACCTGCAAACCGTGCTCTTCGATTTCAGCGCAACCTTGCCAATGGATGGCCCGCTGGGCTCGGTGCTGGCCGGCATGTTCGGTTACCAGGACGCACCAACCATCAGCACCTTGGGTGTCTACCTGATTTATCTGGTGGTGACACTGGTGCTGTTCTTCGTTCCGGCGGCGCCCCGACCTGCGCCAGGCCAACCCTCTTCCGTTTCCGCTCAGTAAGGGCCTCCATGTCAAACCAAGCCTCTGCACAGGCCTCGCCACCCCGCGCCTTGCGCTGGGCAGTGGCCGGTTCAGTGATCGTGATGATCGCCGCCGGTGGGCTGTTCTATTACGCGTCGAAAATGGCCGCCGCCAAGCGCCAGTCCAGCCACGACGAAATCACCGTCACCATCGCTCCCCACAGCTGCGAGCCGAATGTCCTGACCCTGCCTGCCGGACACGCCAGTTTTCGTATTCTCAATCGCTCGGATCGTGCCGTGGAATGGGAAATCCTCGACGGCGTGCTGGTGGTCGAAGAACGCGAAAACATCGCCCCGGGTCTGAGCCAGGTGATCAACGCCAATTTGCGGCCAGGCGATTACGCGATCACCTGTGGCCTGCTGAGCAACCCGCGCGGCACGCTGCACGTGACCCCGACCGCCGAGTCCGAAGCCAGCGCCAAGGCGCGTCCATCGATGGTGGCGTTTATCGGCCCGCTGTCGGAGTTCCGGGTTTACTTGAGCCGCCAAAGCAGCGCATTGATCACCGCCGTCACAGCCCTTGAACAAGCGATAGCAGCCGGTGACCTGAGTCAGGCTCAAGCGCTGTATGTGCCGGCCAGCGCCGCTTACCAGCGCATTGCACCGGCCGCTCAGCGCCTGGCCGAGCTCGATCGGGCGATCAACGCTCGCGCTGACTACTTCGAGAAACGCGAGCAAGACACCGGCTTCGTCGGCTTGCACCGCATCGAATACGCACTGTTCCAACAACGCTCTGTCGATAACCTCATGCCCGTTGCCCAGCGCTTGCTCAGCGATGTCACCCGGCTCAAGCAACAGCTGATGGCGCAATCGCTGCCACCTGAGCAACTGGTGAATATCGTTACCCGGAGCATGCGCAGCATTGCCGAGGTGCGCGGCAGCAGCGGTGAAGAAGAACGCTACAGCCATAGCGACCTCAACGGTTTCGCCGCCAACCTGGAAGCGACGCGCAAAGTCGTCGACCTGTTGCGGCCGTTGCTGGCCAAGTCCGCCGCCGGGCTGCTGACACAGATCGACAGCGCCACCACCGCACTCGATGCCCAGTTCAATGATTTGCGCATGACAAACGGTTACAGCACCTACGACAGCGTCGGTGCCGATCAGCGCGTGCGACTTGCCAACAAGGCCAAGGCTCTGGCCGATGTACTCGATGGAATCGATCCCGCCCTTGGCCTTTCCGGCCTGTAGTAGAAGACCAACACACATGAACGACTCAAATCATTTCTCCGCCCAGCGTCGCCGCGTTTTGCTCGGCATGGGCGCCGCTGGCGTGGCGTTGGCCGGCAGCACGTTGAGCTGCCCGGCCATGGCCGCCAGCCCGGCGCAAGTCACCGAAGCACCGAGCAGTGAGAAAACTCACGATCGGCACGATTTTCATGGCAAACATCAGACCGGCATCGTCACCCCGCGCCCATCTTGCGGCATGCTGGTGTCCTTCGATGTGCTCGCCAGCGACCGCAAGGACCTGGAGCGCTTGTTCCGCACCCTCAACGAACGCATTGCATTCCTGATGAGCGGCGGTCCGGTGTCGCAGGTCGACCCGAAGCTGCCGCCAGTAGACTCCGGAATCCTCGGGCCAGTGGTCACCCCGGACAACCTGACCATCACCGTGTCGGTCGGCGAATCGCTGTTCGACGAGCGTTTCGGCCTGAGCGGGGCCAAACCCAAGCGCCTGATCCGCATGGTCGGTTTCCCCAACGACGCCCTTGATCCCGATAGCTGCCACGGCGACTTGAGCCTGCAGTTCTGCGCCAACACTGCCGACACTAATATCCACGCCCTGCGCGACATCGTGAAAAACCTCCCGGACCTGCTGCTGGTGCGCTGGAAACAGGAAGGCAGCGTGCCGCCACAAGCCCCTGTACGCCCCGGTGAACCTGCGCAAAGTGCGCGCAACTTCCTCGGTTTCCGTGACGGCTCGGCCAACCCCGATTCCAACGACAGCAAGAGCATGGACCAGATCGTCTGGGTCCAGCCCGGCAGCGATGAACCGGCCTGGGCGGCCAACGGTAGCTATCAGGCGGTGCGGATCATCCGCAACTTCGTCGAGCGTTGGGACCGCACGCCGCTGCAAGAGCAGGAAAGCATCATCGGCCGGGTCAAAACCAGCGGTGCACCGATGGATGGCCAGAAGGAAACCCAGGTCCCGGATTACGCCAAAGACCCCCACGGCAAACTGACCAAAATGGATGCGCACATCCGCCTGGCCAACCCGCGCACCGCAGCGACTCAGGCCAGCCTGATCCTGCGCCGGCCCTTCAACTACTCCAACGGCGTGAGCAAGAACGGTCAGTTGAACATGGGTTTGTTGTTCATCTGCTACCAGGCCGACCTGGAGAAAGGCTTTATCACCGTGCAGACCCGGCTCAATGGCGAGCCCCTGGAGGAATACCTCAAGCCGGTGGGCGGCGGTTATTTCTTCACGCTGCCTGGCGTGACCGGCGACAAAGACTTCATCGGTCGTTCGCTGCTTGACGCAACACACCCCAAAACCACGGCTTAACCCCTAAACACAATAACCTTCTCGGAAAAGTCCCATGAAAAAGACGCCTCTTGCTTTGTTGCTGACCCTTGGCCTGCTCCACACTCCTCTCTCGGCTTTCGCTGCAACCGCGCCGCTGGAGCTGGTAGGACCGATCTCGGATTACAAAATCTATGTCACTGAACAGCTCGACGAAATGGCCAGCCACACCCAGCAGTTCACCGACGCGCTGAAAAAAGGCGACCTGGCCACCGCCAAAAAGCTCTACGCGCCGACCCGGGTTTACTACGAGTCGATCGAGCCGATTGCCGCACTGTTCAATGACCTCGATGCGTCCATCGATTCGCGTGTCAACGACCACGAAAAAGGCGTCAAGGCCGAGGACTTCACCGGTTTTCACCGTATTGAATACTCGCTGTTCTCCGAGAACAGCACCCAAGGTCTCGGTGAACTGGCCGACGGCCTGAACAAAGACGTCAAAGAACTGCAGACCCGCGTGGCCGGCCTGACCTTCCCGCCAGAGAAAGTGGTGGGTGGTGCCGCCTCGCTGCTCGAAGAAGTCGCTGCGACCAAGATCGCCGGCGAAGAGGACCGTTACAGCCACACCGACCTGTATGACTTCCAGGGCAACATCGATGGTGCGAAGAAAATCGTCGAGCTGTTCCGTCCGCAGCTGGAGAAACAGGACAAAGCCTTCATCGCCAAAGTCGACAAAAACTTCGCCAGCGTGAACACGATTCTGGCCAAGTACAAAACGGCTGATGGTGGTTTCGAGACTTACGACAAGGTCAAGGAAAACGACCGCAAAGCGCTGGTCGGGCCGGTTAACACCCTGGCAGAAGATCTGTCGACGTTGCGTGGCAAGCTGGGGCTCAATTAAGAGCAATTGCTTCAGCGTCGCCTGAACCGACGCCTCGCGGGCAAGCCTCGCTCCTACAGGTGTTGTGCGTTTCCTGTTCATGGATCGTTCCCACGCTCCCGCGTGGGAATGCAGCCCGTGACGCTGCGCGTCACATCCAGAGCGATTGCTACGCGGCCACGGAGGAGTTCCCACGCATAGCGTGGGAACGATCAGTTGCCCCCCCTGCGTATATCTCCCTATTCATGCGCTAATAATGTTGATCGCCTGTTGGCCTGCCGCCAGACAAAGGGTTCCCGGCCAAGCCTTACAGAATGCGGTAGAGCAAGCGCTCGATCCGCACCCGACTGACCCGACGCAAAAACTTTCCGACCGCTGGCGGGTAGTCCGGCAGGGTATCAAGCTGCTGAAAGTGTTCGATGCGACTGGTGTTGCGAAAAATCTCCGCCAGTTCAGTCTGACGCGGCTCCATCAGCTCGTTTTTCGGGTCATCGATCAGCAAGGCGTTTTCCAGATCCAGGCGGAACGCTCGCGGGTTGAGATTGTTGCCGGTCAGCAAGGTGTAACGCTGATCGATCCACATGCCCTTGAGGTGGTAGGTGTTGTCGCCGTCGCGCCATAGATGCAGGTTCAACTGACCGCTGTCGATCACCGGCTGATGGCGTTTGGCGAAACGTCGCAGGCTGATTTCGTAGAGATACGGCAGCGCCGCAATCACCTTGAACGGCTCACTCGGCGGAATGTAGAAGTCGTTGGCGGTCTTGTCGCCAACGATGATGTCGATTTTCACCCCGCGTGCCAGCGCCCGGTTGATTTCTCGGGTCACGGCCAGCGGCAGGTTGAAATACGGCGTACAGATCGTCAGTTGCCGGTGAGCGTTGGCGATCAACTCACAGATCACCCGGCTCAAGGGGTTGTTCTTGCCGACCCCGAGCAGCGGGCTGACCGACAAACCGCCCTTGTTGACGCTACCGAAAGTGGTGTCGTAAGCGGCGTGCTTCAGACGGCTGCGCAGATCACCAATGTCATTGCGCAGGCTGCGGGTACTCGGCAGATTCGGCAGGTCCAGGCGGTGAACCGCTCTGGAGGCGATCAGGCCGTGCTCGATCAGGTGCTGCATGGAGTTGGCCAACGCGCCACACTGCAGCAAGTGGTAACGATCAAAACGGTACTTGTCGAACTTGTGCAGGTAGACGTTATTCAGACTGGCGCCACTGTAGATCACACAGTCATCGATCACGAAGCCCTTGAGGTGCAACACACCGAACAGCTCGCGGGTCTGCACAGGCACACCGTACACCGGCACTTGGCTGGCATGAGCGCGGGTCTGGGCCTGATACCAGGCCGAATTGCCCGGCTGCTTGCCAGCACCGATCAAACCGCGCTGAGCGCGTAACCAGTCGACCACAACCACCACCTCAAGCGTGGGCCGAGCGGTTTTGGCAGCGTGCAAGGCATCGAGGATTTCCTGGCCGGCTTCATCCTGCTGCAGGTACAGCGCCACGATATAAATGCGCTGCGTAGCCTGGGCGATTTTCTCCAGCAGACAGCGGCGAAACTCTGCGGCGCCAGAGAGGATGGTGACGGCATCTGCAGTCAGCGGAAAACTGCGCAGTTTTGGCAGCAGGGAGCGTTTGAAAAGCGACGGCATAAGGCTCGCAAGAGGTCGAATCCAAAGAGCGGATGAGCTTACACCATTTGATCGTTCCCACGCTCTGCGTGGGAATGCCTCATTGGACGCTCCGCGTCCGCCGTTAATGTGACGCAGAGCGTCAAAGGCTGCATTCCCACGCGGGAGCGTGGGAACGATCATCGCTGATAAAATAACCTATTGACCAAGAAGAACGATCGCTCTTCTACTTTGATCGTTCCCACGCTCTGCGTGGGAATGCCTCATTGGACGCTCCGCGTCCGCCGTTAATGTGACGCAGAGCGTCAAAGGCTGCATTCCCGCGCGGGAGCGTGGGAACGATCATCGCTGATAAAATAACCTATTGACCAAGAAGAACGATCGTTCTACTGTTGGCCGCATGAACGAAATCACTAGTAACGAAACGCGCGACATCATTCTGGATGTCACCGAAAAGCTGATCTACAAAAGTGGCATTGCTGCCACCGGCATGGATCTTCTGGTGAAAACCGCCGGTGTCTCCAGAAAGAGCATTTATCGCTACTTTGCGAACAAGGACGAGCTCACCGTCGCCGCCTTGCAGCGCCGTGATGAACGCTGGATGCACTGGTTCCGGACCGAGGTCGACAAGGCCCCGACCCCGGAGGCGCGCCTGCTCAATGTGTTCACCGTACTCAAGGGCTGGTTTGCCAGCGAAGGCTTTCGCGGCTGCGCGTTCATCAACACCAGCGGCGAAACCGGCGACCCGCAGAACCCGGTGCGCCTGGTGGCCAGAGAACATAAACAGAAGCTGCTCGACTACCTGTGCAAGCTCTGTAGAGAACATGGCGTGCAAGACCCGCAGGAGCAGGCCAGACAGCTGCTTATCCTGATCGATGGCGCCATTACCGTTGCTCTTGTCATGGGCGATCAGAGTGCCGCCGATAATGCGCAATGCATGGCGCGAAAGTTATTGGACCTGTGATTGTTTTAAACAAGACAGCACCTGCTTGAACTTTATCTTTCTCTGGAGACTTTAAATGTCATCTAACGCTGAAGTTCGTCCGCCACTTCCACCTTTCACTCGTGAGTCGGCCATCGAAAAGATTCGCCTGGCCGAAGACGGCTGGAACTCCCGAGATCCACAACGGGTGTCCCTGGCGTATACCCTGGACACTAAATGGCGTAACCGCGCCGAGTTCGCCAGCAACCGTGAAGAAGCCAAAGGCTTCCTGACCCGCAAATGGGCCAGGGAGCTCGACTACAGGCTGATCAAGGAGCTCTGGGCCTTTACCGATAACCGCATTGCCGTGCGTTACGCCTATGAATGGCACGACGACTCCGGCAACTGGTATCGCTCCTATGGCAATGAAAACTGGGAGTTCGACGAACACGGGCTGATGTCCAACCGGCACGCCTGCATCAACGACATGCCGATCAAGGAAAGCGACCGCAAGTTCCACTGGCCACTGGGGCGTCGCCCGGATGAGCATCCGGGGTTGTCTGATTTGGGGCTGTAAGCAGCCACTTCCTGTGGCTTACCTGCCCCCTTGTAGGAGCGAGCTTGCTCGCGATGGACGTTAACGATAACGCGTGCTTTCTGAATGAACGCGTCGCCCTTGAGTCCATCGCGAGCAATCGAGCGTCGACCGGCTGCTCCTACATGGTCCGCGCACGACCTGTGAGTGCGGACTTTGCCCGCGAATGCTCTACGACGGTCGCTGGAAGTGAAACATAGGGGTAAGATACCGGCCTTTCGCGCAGCCTCTTCTGCGCCCCGCCGAATAAGTCGATCCCATGCCTTTCGAACTCAGCGTAGACCTCGTCACCCTCGCCATCCTTGTCCTTGTTGCCTTCATCGCCGGTTTTATCGATGCCATCGCCGGCGGTGGCGGCTTGCTCACCACCCCGGCTTTGCTCACTGCCGGTTTGCCGCCGCACCTGGTGCTGGGCACCAACAAGCTCAGTTCCACCTTCGGCTCGGCCACCGCCAGTTTCACGTTCTACCGGCGCAAACTGTTCCACCCGCGCCAGTGGATGCACGCGGTTGTCGGAACGTTGGTGGGGGCCTTGACTGGCGCAATTGTTGCGCACTACATGCCGGCCGAGTGGCTGAACAAGATGCTGCCGGTGATCGTCTTCGCCTGTGGTGTGTACCTGCTGTTTGGCGGCACGCCGAAAGCGCCGCTGGACGGCGACGCGCCGATCAAAAAGAAGTGGCAGTCGACCCAAGGCTTCGGCCTGGGTTTCTACGACGGCGTGGCCGGCCCCGGCACTGGTGCGTTCTGGACTGTCAGCAGCCTGCTGCTGTACCCCATCGACCTGGTCAAAGCCAGTGGCGTGGCGCGCAGCATGAACTTCGTCAGCAACATCGCGGCGCTGTCAGTTTTCCTGTTTTCCGGTCAGGTGGACTGGATCATCGGCCTGAGCATGGGCATCTCGGTAATGGTTGGGGCGTTCTTCGGCGCGCGCACCGCCATCAGCGGCGGTGCGAAGTTCATTCGCCCGGTGTTCATCACCGTGGTGCTGGGCTTGACCGTGCGCCTAGCCTGGCAACACTGGTTCAGCATGGCCTAAACGGCGCGCCACGTAGAGATCGATAAGGTAGCGGGCAATCGAGCGTGACGCCGGCAACGGCGGCAGCGCGTGAATGTTGAACCACTGCGCATCTTCGATCTCGTCTTCCTGCGGCACGATTTCACCGCCGGCGTACTCGGCATGGAAACCGAGCATCATCGAGTGCGGGAACGGCCAGCACTGGCTACCGACGTACTGGATGTTCTTGACCTCGATCTGCACCTCTTCGCGCACTTCACGAATCAGGCAATCCTCGGCCGACTCCCCAGGCTCGGCGAACCCGGCCAGAGTGCTGTAGACCCCGGGGACAAAGCGTGGCGAGCGGGCCAGCAACACCTCATCGCCGCGGGTGATCAGCACGATCATGCTCGGTGAAATCCGCGGGTAATGCCGCAGGTCGCATGGCTCGCAGTACATCGCCCGCTCGCGTGGAAGTTGCTGCATCGCCTGACCGCAGTTGCCACAAAAGCGATGTTCGCGTGCCCAGGTGCCAATTTGCGCGGCATAACCCAGCACTTTGTAGACGGTGTGATCCCCCTCGAGCATGAACGCCCGCAGACCTTGCCAGCGGCAACCCGGCACCTCGGAGGCGCTTTTGAGCTCCAGCAGGTAAACCGGTTCGCCGTCCAGATGGCCAATGCCATGTTCTGCCAGAATCGACAGCTCCTGACGTTTCAGCCATTCGCGCGGGAACAGCGCGCCGTTGTCATCGAACAAAAACCCGTCGCTGCTGCGGGCCACGGCCCAGCCGCCGGGAACGTCGGTATCGAGTACTGCGGTGGTCCAGCGTAAAGTCATTTTTTATCAATCCAGAAATTCGGGTTTCTGCTTGCTCATTTGCGCGGCCATGGCCAAGCGTAGATCAGCGGATTGCAGCATGGCGGCGTTCCAGGTCGCGATGTACTCCAGTCCGTCGTTGATGCTGTGATCGCGCATGTAACTGATCATCTCTTTGGTCCCGGCAATCGCAATCGGCGACTTGGCGGCAATTTCCCGGGCGATGCCCATCACGCCGTCGAGCAGGCTGACCGCATCAGGGTAGCTGCGGTTGACCAGGCCAATGCTACGCGCTTCTTCGGCACCGATGGTACGTCCCGTGTAAGCCAGCTCACGAAGCATGCCGTCACCAATGATTCGCGGCAACCGTTGCAAAGTGCCAACATCGGCAGCCATGCCCATGTCGATTTCCTTGATCGAGAACTGCGCGTCTTCGGCAGCGTAACGCATATCGCAAGCCGCGATCAGATCGATGGCACCGCCCAGGCAATAGCCCTGAATCGCTGCCAGCACCGGTTTGCGGCAGTTGTCGACGGCATTGAAAGAGGCTTGCAGTTGCAGGATCTTGCGCCGCAGCAGTCGCGCGTTACGGCCGACGTCCTTGCCCAGTTCGTTGGCCACCGAAGCCAGCATCATCAGGTCGATACCGGACGAAAAGTGCTTGCCCGCGCCGCTGAGCACCACCACCCGGACTTCATCAGTGTCATCGATCCACTGGAAAATCTCGATGATCTCGGTCCAGAACAGCGCATTCATCGAGTTGATCTTTTCCGGACGATTTATCTGCACATGGGCGATGTTGTCCGCCAGTTCGACGCGAAAGGCTTGGTATTCGGACATGACAGTAATCCTTACCGGGGCTGGAAAATGAGGGCCAGACTATAACAAGCCATCGCGGTTGGCAGTAAGGCAGCGCATCGGCCAAATGCGGGACTCTCGGGCCTGTATGGCCCCCTGTAGCAGCAGGCTTCGCCAGCTGCTACGGGGATATGCACCGATATTCAGGCAGGCATGAATAATTAACCACCGTCAGGTGTTCTCTCTGTAGGTTCTTCAATACCTGTATCCCACCGATCGGAGCATCGCTGATGAACACCCGCCCCGCTATTTTCACCACCCCGCTGCTGCTCGCCGGTTGTCTGGCAGCGGCGTTATCCAGCTCCCTGGTAATGGCCCATGGCGATGAATCCGCCCCGGCCAAACCCAACTGCCCGAAAGGCAAGGTCTGGGACACTCGCAGCAAAGGTTGTGTGGACCAGCAAAGTAGCCTGACCCCGGATGCAGACCGCACCGATTATGCGTTCCGTCTGGCCAGGGACGGTCGCTATGAAGAAGCCCTCGCCCTGCTCGACACCCTCAAACAGCCGAACACCGCCAAAGCCCTGAACTACCGCGGCTACGCCACGCGCAAACTGGGGCGTACCGACGAAGGCATTGGCTACTATTTGCAATCGGTCAAACTCGATCCGCACTATGCGCAAGTGCGTGAATACCTCGGCGAGGCCTATGTGATCAAAGGCCGGCTGGATCTGGCGCAAGAGCAGTTGCAGAGCATCAAGTCGATTTGCAGCACCACCTGCGAGGAATACAAGGACCTGGCCGAAGCCATCGCCGACTCGTCGAAAACCTGAAAAACCTTCCAACAACAATAACGGAGGCCGCTATCGCCGGCGATCAGACAATACGAGCAGAGCTGGGCCAGCATCTGGCGCGTTTATGGCGTTATGGCCTGGTGTTGTCTCGGCAACGGCACGTGGCTGAAGACCTGGTGCAGGCCACCTGTTTGCGGGCGCTGGAACGTGCCGGGCAGTTTGTGCCGGGCACGCGCATGGATCGTTGGTTGCTGAGCATCCTGCATTCGATCTGGCTCAACGAGGTCCGCGCGCTGCGGGTGCGCCAGGGTCTGGGGTTCGTCGAAGCGGACAGCGTCTTGTCGTTCGATGGTGAACACGCAGCGCAGACCCACGTGCTGGCCGCACAAGTGATCAAACGCGTCGATGCCTTGCCTGAGGCGCAGCGCGAAACGGTGTTTCTGGCCTATGTCGAGGGTCTGTCTTACCGGGAAGTCGCCGAGGTCCTCGCGGTCCCCATCGGCACCGTCATGAGCCGTCTGGCTGCCGCTCGTTTGAAGCTGGCCGAGCATCCGCCCCTGCACTCAGTGCCCACCACCTCGACAGGAGAACGGCGATGACTGACCAGCGCTCGCAACAAGGACCATCGGATGAACTGCTGGTGGCCTACCTCGACGGTCAGCTGAGTGCCGAGGACCGGGACCGGGTCGATTTTGCACTGTCTAATGACGAAACCCTGGAACAGCGTCTTGAGTGGCTGTCGCGCAGTGATCTGCCCTTCCAGAGCGTCTATGCGGATTTACTCGATCAGGCGCCCCGGGACCGGCTGGCCGCAATACTCAACATCTTGCCGTCGCCGGCGACCAGCGCTGCGTTGAGCCGACGCCATTTCATCGCGGTTGCGGCAGGTTTTCTGGTTGCAGGCATCGCGGCCGATCGGCTGTTTCTCGGATCCACGCCCAAGGTTGAAACCAACTGGCGTGGATTGGTGGCTGACTACATGGCTCTCTACACCCCGCAAACCCTGGACAACCTCCCCGACGACGAAGCGTCTCAACGCGCACAGTTAAAAACCATCGACCAGCGCCTGGGACTGGCACTGGAACCGGCACAACTGGTGCTACCGCGACCTGTACTCAAACGCGCGCAGTTACTCCAATACGATGGTGTGCCGATTGCCCAGATCACATACCTGGACCCGATCCACGGTCCGTTGGCGCTGTGCATCACCCGCTCAAAAAACGCCACTCGCCCTCCCGCGCAAGAGCAACGGCGCGGGATGAATATCGTCTACTGGTCCGAAACCGATCACGCCTACATGGTCATCGGCCATAACCCGACAGCGGAGCTTGAGGCCATGGCGCAGCTATTTAGAAGCCGATTCAGCGCTTGATCACAGTTGGCACTATGCTTGGCATCTTACTTCCAGGGAGGATCCCGGCATGACAACCACCACGGTTCAATGGAAATCACTCGGTACACCCCGCAATCGCAGCGTGCTGTTGGTCATCGACGTGCAGAACGACTTTATTCCCGGCGGCCAACTGGCGGTGCCCGAAGGGGATGTGATTGTTGCGCTGATCAATCGCATTGCCAGCCACTTCAAACAAGTGGTCATCGCTCAGGACTGGCACCCGGCCGGACATGCCTCGTTCGCCTCCAGCCACCCGGGGTGCAAGCCTTACGACAGTGTTCAGCTGCCTTACGGTGCGCAAACGCTCTGGCCTGATCACTGCCTGCAAGCCAGCCACGGTGCAGAGCTTCACGCCGACTTGAATCTGCCCCACGCGCAACTGATCATCCGCAAAGGCTGCAACCCTGACATCGACAGCTATTCGGCCTTTGTCGAAGCCGATCGCACAACCACCACCGGACTGGCCGGTTATCTGAAAGCGCGCGGGATCGACACGGTCTATATGGTCGGACTGGCGCTGGATTTTTGTGTGATGTATTCGGCACTCGATGCGCGAGCGGCCGGGTTCAACGCCTTTGTAGTGGTGGATGCCTGCAGAGCGATTGACAGGGACGGCTCACTGGCCGCTGCCACGCAACGGATGCAAACGGCGGGCGTGCGGTTGATCACCGCAAACGATGTGGAGAGTGCGACGGCGTTTTTGTGAGAGATCCTGGGGTCAAGGTTTTGATCGTTCCCACGCGCAGCAAAGGAATGCCGCCCTGGACGCAGAGCGTCCCTGGATGCGTTACCACGCGGAGCGTGGGAACGATCAGTAACCCGGCACTGGATTAAGGTTGTTCACTCCAGCACCGGCAACCACAACCTGAATCGCGCCCCGCCCAGCGGTGAAGTCTCGGCCGTTAGGGTGCCGCCCTGGGCTTCCAGCGCCCGGCGGCTGATGGCCAGGCCCAGGCCAAAGCCTCCGGTGGCGCGGTCGCGGCTGCGGTCCAGTCGATAGAAGGGTTCAAAGATCCGTTCGCGCTCGCCGTCGGGAATGCCGATGCCGTCGTCGTCGACCCAGATTTTGCAGCCTTTGGGGCACACCTCAACCCCCACCTGAATTCGCCGCTCGCAATAGCGCATGGCATTGCGCAACAAATTCTGGATCGCCCGAGCGGTCAACCGCGGGTCGAGGGTAAAGCGCTCAAGCATGCCATGCAGCAGGACATCGATCACGATGTCCGGGGACTCCTGCTCCTCATCGACGCTACCCAGAATGCTGTCGATGAATTCATCGAGGGACACCTCCACCTGTTCAGGCACCTGCGCCGGATTTTGCAGGCGGCTGTAGGACAGCAGCTCCAGCACCAGCTCATCCAGCTCGCGGATATGCGCTACCAACCCCTGCAAGCGCTCGCGGCTGGCCGCCGGTAAGTCGTCGGAAAGCGCCAGCGCCAGGCCAAAGTCGAGCCGGGTCAGCGGCGTGCGCAGTTCATGGGACACAGCGTTGAGCAGATCGCGTTGCTGGTTGAGCAGGTTTTCAATATCACCGGCCATGGTGTCGAACACATTGGCCAGGCTACCGATATTGGAGCTGGCCAGGATTTGCGTGCGCTCGCTCAAATGGCCCTTGCCGAAGCGCTCGGCGGTGCCACTCAAACGTTCCAGATCACGCCAGTGCGCACGTAGCCAGAACAGCAGGCAGGCCAGCAACGCTGCGACGATCAGCACGTTCATGCTCCAGTACAGCAAGTTGACGTCCAATGGGTCCGGCGGAACGATCAGCTTGACCACCCTCTGCTCATCCAGTGGCGCTACGGTCAACGTGCGCCAGCCCCAATCGCCCAGACGGACCACTTTCTCGCCACGCTGCAAACGCTCGGTTTCGTAGGCGCTGAAGTCCGGGTCGTCGTTGCGCACCAACGCCACCTGCAACGGCCGGAACTGCTGATCCATTTCGGTTGCCAACGCCTGCCATTGCTCGGCCGGCACTGCGTGAAACTGTTTGACGATCAGGTTTTGCAGACCGCGGGACTGGTCCAGGTTGTAGTTCACAAAGCGCTCATGGAAAACCTTGATCACCAGGTCCGGGATCAGGTAAATCGCCGCGCTGAAGGTGACGATGGTGATCAGGTACAACCGAATCAGCGTTCTCAGCATCGGCTCAGCATTCCCACTCGGAACGACTGAACAAGTAACCCTTGCCCCACACCGTTTTGATTTTGCGTGCTTCACCGGCGTGATCGTCGAACTTGCGCCGCAGCTTGGAGATGGCCACGTCCACCGAGCGGTCGGTGCCGTTGAACTCGATGCCACGCAGGCGTTGCAGGATCTGATCGCGGCTCAGGACTTCACCGGCATGCCGGGCCAGCACCACCAGCAGGTTGTACTCGCCGCTGGACAGCTCCACCAATTGCTCACGCCAGGTCACGCTGCGTTCCGACAAATCGATGCACAGGTTGCCCATCAAAATACGGTCGCTGGCCGTTTGCGGCTCGCTGAGACTGCTGCGCCGCAGCAAGGTCCGCACCCGCGCCAGCAGCACACGCGGCTCGCAGGGCTTGGTGACGTAATCGTCGGCACCCATTTCCAGGCCCAGCACCTGATCGTGGCTGTCGTCGCGGGCGGTCAGCATCAGAATCGGTAACGTCGTCGAATCGGCCCGCAGCAAGCGGCAGACTTGCAGCCCGTCGAGCCCCGGCAGCATCAGGTCGAGGATCACCAGATCCGGTGGATTGACTCGCGCACGCTCACGCACCTGATCGCCGCGGCTGATCACACTGACCTGATAGCCATTGCGTTCCAGGTAGCTGGCGATCAGTTCGCAGAGCGTGGTGTCGTCTTCGACCAGGAGGATGTTGGGCATGGGTGTTTCCAGAAAGTGCTGTGGTGACTGTTAGTCCGTCTTCGCGGGCAAGCCTCGCTCCTACAGGAACGGTGCAAAACCGTAGGAGCGAGGCTTGCCCGCGATCGACCGCGAAGCGGTCGCAAAGGATATACGCCCTGGCGCACCCGCGAGCAAAACCTTCACACAATTTCACAGAGCACCTACAAAGCTTCACCGCTACCCCCGACGACTCCCCGTAGCATGCCTGAGTCATTATTGGGGTATTCACATGTCAAAGAACCTGTTTGCAAAGCTTGGCCTGATTGCATTGGCATTGACGCTGAGCGCTTGTGACAAGTCCTCCACCGCCGAAGAACAGCCACCGCTGGCCACGGTCCGGATCGAAACCCTCCAGGCGCAGCCACTGTCTATCAGCAGCGAACTGAGCGGACGGATCGCCGCGCCGCGGATTGCCGAAGTGCGGGCACGGGTGGCCGGCGTCGTGCTGCAACGCACGTTCCGTGAAGGTTCCGACGTCAAGCAAGGCGACGTGCTGTTTCGCATCGACCCGGCGCCGTTCAAGGCCGACCTCGACAGCGCCCTGGCCAGCCTGCGCAAGGCCGAGGCCAATGCGTTCCAGGCACGCTTGCAGGAGCAGCGTTACAGCCAGCTGGTCGAAGGCAACGCCATCAGCGGCCAGGATTATGACAACGCCCGAGCCAGCGTCCGGCAGACGGCTGCCGATGTAGCGGCCAATCAGGCCGCGGTACAACGGGCCAGACTGAACCTGGGCTACGCCACGGTCACCGCGCCGATTTCCGGGCGCATTGGCCGGGCACTGGTCACTGAGGGCGCACTGGTCGGGCAGAACGAAACCACACCACTGGCGCTGATCCAGCAACTGGACCCGATCCACGCCGATCTGACCCAGTCGACCCGTGAGCTGAACGACCTGCGCCGCGCCTTCCGCGCCGGGCAGTTGCAACAGGTCGGGCAGGATCAGGCCCGCGCCACCTTGATTCAGGACGACGGCAGCCTTTACCCGCTGCCGGGCAAATTGCTGTTTGCCGACATCAGCGTCAACCCGGGCACCGGCCAGATCATCCTGCGCAGCGAGTTCCCCAATCCGGACCTCGATCTGCTGCCGGGCAGCTTCATCCGCGTACGTCTGGAGCAAGCGGTCAACCCACAAGGCATCAGCGTGCCGCAACGGGCCATCCTGCGTGACAGCGCCGGTATCGCTCAGGTGCTGCTGGTGGACGCCGAGCAGCGGGTCAGTCAGCAACCGGTGCAGCTTGGTCAGGAGCAGAAGGATCGCTGGATTGTCACCAACGGCCTGAAACCGGGCGACCGCATTGTCATCGAAGGCCTGCAACATGCTCGCCCCGGCGAGAAAGTGCAGATCGACGACACCCCGCTTCCACTCGCCCAGGTTTCTGGCCAGTAGCTAGCAACAGCCCCCAGGACGCACCTCCCATGCCGCAATTCTTTATCGACCGCCCGATATTCGCCTGGGTGGTCGCGTTGTTTATCCTGCTGGCCGGCGCCCTGGCCATTCCGCAATTGCCAGTGGCGCAGTACCCCAACGTCGCGCCGCCGAAAGTCGAAATCCACGCCACCTACCCCGGCGCATCGGCGCAAACGGTGGACGAAAGCGTGGTCAGCCTGATCGAGCAGGAGCTCAACGGCGCTGACCACTTGCTGTACTTCGAGTCCCAGAGCAGCCTCGGCAGCGCCACCATCACCGCGACTTTTCAGCCCGGCACCAACCCGGAGATGGCCCAGGTCGACGTGCAAAACCGCCTTAAAGCGGTGGAGCCGCGCCTGCCACAATCGGTCACCCAGCAGGGCTTGCAGGTCGAAAAAGTTTCGGCCGGCTTCCTGCTGTTGATCACCCTGACCTCCAGTGACGGCAAGCTCGACAATGTGGCGCTCAGCGACTATCTGGCGCGCAACGTGATGAACGAGATCCGCCGCCTGGATGGCGTCGGTAAAGCGCAGCTGTATGGTGCCGAGCGGGCCATGCGAATCTGGATCAATCCACAGCAGCTGATTGGCTTCAACCTGACCCCGGCCGATGTCAGCGCCGCGATTGCCGCGCAGAACGCCCAGGTCTCGGCCGGAAGCATCGGTGACTTGCCGACCCGTTCGACTCAGGAAATCACCGCGACGGTGCTGGTCAAAGGCCAGTTGTCGACGCCCGAAGAGTTCGCCGACATCGTGCTGCGGGCCAATCCCGACGGTTCGACCGTGCGTATCGGCGACGTTGCCCGGGTCGAGGTCGGCAGCCAGGAATACCAATTCTCCACCCGCCTGAACGGCAAGCCGTCGACCGCTGTCAGCGTGCAGCTGTCGCCGGGTGTCAACGCCTTGAGCACCGCGACGCTGGTGCGGGCGAAGATGGACGAACTGGCACGGTATTTCCCGCTCGGTGTGGAGTACAAGATCCCCTATGACACGTCCCCGTTCGTCAAAGTCTCGATCACCAAAGTGATCTACACCTTGGGCGAAGCGATGTTGCTGGTATTTGCGGTGATGTTTGTGTTCCTGCAAAACATCCGCTACACGTTGATCCCGACGCTGGTGGTGCCGGTGGCGCTGATGGGTACCTTTGCGACCATGCTGGCGCTGGGTTTCTCGATCAACGTGCTGACCATGTTCGGCATGGTACTGGCCATCGGCATCCTGGTGGACGACGCCATCGTGGTGGTAGAGAACGTCGAGCGAATCATGGCCACCGAGGGCCTGTCGCCCAAAGAGGCAACGCGCAAGGCGATGAAGCAGATCACCGGCGCAATCATCGGCATCACCCTGGTGTTGGTGGCGGTATTTATCCCAATGGCGTTCATGCAGGGCTCGGTAGGGGTGATCTACCAACAGTTCTCACTGTCGATGGCCACCTCGATTCTGTTCTCGGCGTTCCTCGCCCTGACCTTGACCCCGGCGTTGTGCGCCACGTTGCTCAAGCCGATCGCCAAGGGTGAACATCACGCCAGGGGCGGGTTCTTCGGTGGGTTCAACCGACGCTTCGAGCAACTGAGCGACGGCTATCAACGCACGGTGGTCTACGCGCTCAAACGTAGCGGTCGTTATCTGTTGATCTACGGCGTGCTGTTGATCGGCCTGGGGCTGTGTTTCAGTCGCCTGCCCTCCTCGTTCCTGCCGGTGGAAGACCAGGGTTACACCATCACCGACATCCAGTTGCCACCCGGAGCGAGCAAGAACCGCACGGTGCAGGTGGTGGAGCAGATCGAAGCGCACAACGCCACCGAGCCCGGAGTGGGCGACAGCACGGTGATCCTCGGTTTCAGCTTCTCCGGCAGCGGGCAGAACGCAGCGCTGGCCTTCACCACGCTCAAAGACTGGTCAGAGCGTGGCAGCGACGACTCGGCCGCCTCAATCGCTGACCGGGCCAACATCGCCCTCAGCCAGGTCAAGGACGCGGTGGCTTACGCGGTGCTGCCGCCGCCCGTGGACGGTCTCGGTACCTCCAGCGGTTTCGAGTTCCGTCTGCAAGACCGTGGTGGCGTCGGCCATGCCGCGCTGATGCAAGCGCGTACCGAACTGCTGGCTGCGGCCGAGAAAAGCCCGATTTTGGCCAACGTCCGGGAAAGCGCCTTGGCTGAAGCGCCGCAAGTGCAACTGGAAGTCGACCGCAAGCAGGCCAACGCCTTGGGTATCTCCTTTGCCGATATTGGCAATGTGCTGTCCACCGCAGTGGGCTCGGCTTACATCAATGACTTCCCCAATCAGGGCCGGATGCAACGAGTGGTGGTGCAAGCTGAAGGTGATCAACGCAGTCAGGTGGCGGACTTGCTGAACATCCACGTGCGTAACAACGCCGAAAAAATGGTGCCGTTGTCGGCCTTCGTCCAGGCCAACTGGACTCAGGGCCCGGCGCAGTTGACGCGCTACAACGGTTATCCGGCCATCAGCATTTCCGGGGAGCCGGCACCGGGTCACAGCACCGGTGAGGCCATGGCAGAAATCCAGCGGCTGGTGGCGCAACTGCCCGCGGGCCTGGGCCAGGAATGGACCGGATTGTCGTTGCAGGAGCGCCTTTCCGGCGCCCAGGCACCGATCCTGCTCGGACTGTCGTTGCTGATTGTGTTCCTGTGCCTGGCGGCGCTGTACGAGAGTTGGTCGATTCCCACCTCGGTGTTGCTGGTGGTGCCTTTGGGAGTGCTCGGTGCGGTGCTGGCGGTGACTGTGCGTGGAATGCCCAACGACGTGTTCTTCAAAGTCGGGCTGATCACCATCATCGGTCTGTCGGCGAAGAACGCGATCCTGATCATCGAGTTCGCCAAGAGCCTGTATGACGAAGGCCACGACCTGATCGATGCCACGGTACAAGCCGCACGCCTGCGTCTGCGCCCCATCGTCATGACTTCGCTGGCGTTCATCCTTGGCGTGGTGCCGCTGGCTATTGCTACAGGCGCAAGTTCCGCCAGCCAGCAAGCCATCGGCACCGGAGTCATCGGCGGGATGATCACCGCGACCCTGGCGGTGGTGTTCGTGCCAGTGTTTTTTGTGGTGGTGATGAAGCTTGTGAAGAAGCGGCATAAGGCGGATTGAGCCGCTTTTTGTAGCAGCTGGCGAAGCCTGCGTTCGAGCGCGCAGCGGTCGCAAATCGGTGATCGGGGTCTTTCAGGAGGATCTCGGTCGCACCTTTTACGACTGCTTCGCCCGAGCGCGGACCGAGCCGAACGCAGCCTTCGGCAGCTGCTACAGGGTTCTCTATTCAGCCACATGCTAAGGTTCGTCAAAGCCCCGCCGCAGAGAACAACCATGCCGCACCTGGTCCGCACCCATCCTCGTTTGACCGCCGCTGCCCTGCTGGGTGTGGTGGTCAGCATTCTGGCTCCCGCCGATTCGGTTATCAGCAAAACCCTCTTTGGCTGGAACGCCGGGGTCTGGACTTACCTGGCGCTGATGTTCTGGCTCACCGTGCGTTCACGGGCCGATGACGTGAAACGGATCGCCGAGGTCGAAGACGAAAATGCCGGGCTGGTGCTGTTGCTGGTGTGCATCGCAGCGATTGCCAGCCTCGCGGCTATTACCTTCGAACTGGCCGGCAGCAAAGACCTGGACACCACCCACAAACTCTTGCGCTACGGCTTCACCGGGTTGACGGTGATCGGCTCATGGCTGCTGATCGGGGTCATTTTCAGCGTGCATTACGCCCGGCTTTATTACACCTGGGGCGGCAAGGAACCGGCCCTGCGCTTTGCCGAGGGCCTGGTGAACCCCAACTACTGGGACTTCCTGTATTTCTCCTTCACCATCGGCGTCGCGGTGCAAACCTCGGACGTCGGGATCGCTACGCGGGGGCTGCGCAAGATTGTCCTGGCGCAGTCGCTGATCGGCTTTTTGTTCAACACCGCGATATTGGGTTTCTCGATCAATATTGCGGCGGGGTTGTTTGGGTGAAAGAGCGCCTGCAGTTCTTCGATCACGGAACTGCAGGAAGACGCCCCCGGAAAGTCAGCTTTTGATTTCAACGACTATTGAAGCCGGCTCGGAAGTATTCCCGAAAGCATCCAAAGCACAGACCTCAAATGAGTATGAACCGGGGAACAAATCGACGGCGGTGTAGTGGGCAAGCGGTGTGCTGTCGAAATATTCGTGATTATTGTAGATGACATAGCCACACATACGGACGTCGTCCGTTGACTGCTCCCAGGCCAGTGTCACTGAACTGGATGTTGAGGCAGTTTTACGCAAGTTTTCCGGGACACTGGGCGGCGTGACGTCCTTGGGCTCATAGACAAGAGTGGCCGGTTCGGACAACTGCCCATAGATGTCAAAAGCCCGCACTGCGATTGAGTATTCAACGTCGGGGATCAGATTATCCAACACTAGATTACGGCCAAATAAAATAATCACATCTTTATAGTACTCGTCATTGATCATGATTCTTGCGCCCGTCGCGATGGACTCTTCCTCCACAAATGACCATTGCAGTTCGGCATCAGTAGATGTCAGGGCAGTGATACTTGCGCTTGGAGTCGAGGGTGGAGGCTTAGGCGCCTGCCCTGTGGTTTTGAACACAGCCCTTTCGCTGAAAGCAGAGACGTTTCCATCCTTGTCCCGTGCGCGCACATGGACATAGTAGTAGGCACCGCTTTGCAACCCATTGATAGTGTAATGAGTATTCGGGTAAAAAAATAAACCAGGAAGACTATTCAAGAAAACTTTATAACCAGTCACCCCTACATTATCGCTCGACGGCTCCCAGGTCAGTCTCGCCGAAGTGTCTGTGATATCGCTGACAATGGGGGCGCCGGGTTTACTCGGAGGTACATCGTCAGTCAGCGTCCTCTCCAGTTCGGTCGTTTTTGAGATGGAATCATCAAGTCGAGCATAAACCGCAAAATTGAAGCGATGTGGGGCAGGACCAGGCGATAGATCGGCCAGCTTGAAGTTGTAACCTACACGGCCTCGGCCAGTGGTGAACACTTTGCCATTGATGGATACCACATGAGTCGGATACTTCCCGAAACTCGGATCCCAGGCCAGCCTGCAGAACCCGTTGAGATGGCTGAACCTCAGGTTTGTCGGCGCACGCAACAAGGTGTTGAACCTGAGAGAGGCGGCGCTCGACATGATGCCAGAGGTATTAACTGCACGAACTTTAACGTGAAAGTCAGTATGATCTTGCAGGTGCCCAAAATTGAAATGGAGTTGGTCGACCTCCCCGACGAGGGATCCATTGAGATAAACTCTGTAACGGACGCCGTTGCTGGTTGATGCAGTCCAACTCAGCGATGCACTATCGGGCGTCAGCGTTGTGAGCCTGAGCGCTTTCGGTTTGGTCGGGGGGGTTAAATCGTGGGTTACGACAGTGATCGACTGCGAGAGCGCAGGAGGCATACCCGCAGTTCTGCGCGGCTGAACCTTAAACGGATATGCAACTTCAGGTATCAAGTTCCTGGCAATGTGTTCACGCGCAGTGGTTTGAACAGTTTCCCTACCCGGACAGGTGATTTCGTAATCACTCAGACCCGACGAATCGCTGGGAGCATCCCATGTTAGCCAGGCCTCGGAAGAACTTCTCCCCGGGTTGCGTAGATTGCGTGGTTGTGTCGAGTCTGGATCGAATGTAACCGTGGCCAGTAACGGTGCCGATTCACCATTCGCGTCAACTGCAGTCGAGTACTGAAGATAGAACTTCGCTTCGTCGTCCGGATTCATTTGCTACTCCACAGTGAATGGCGCTCCTGGCGAGGAGTCACGTACAGGGTAATTACAGGCCATTGATACTTTCGACGCCACTAACAGATCTGCTAGTTGCGTTCCGGGGTGTTCTATGCCGGTCTCCTGGTTCTAGACCGTGGGTTCCGTCCATCGGCTAACTGCACGGGTAATCAGTGTCGCCACAGTGCAAAATCCTGTCGCCGCAGAGCGCTTTGGCGCCTGACGTGCTGCGTAAGGTGATGGCACGGTGCATAAAGATGCCGAACCCACAATAAACGACCTGCCGAGCGAGACTTCTCACATGAAAAGACTGTTCAACCGTTGTCTGTTGATTCTCTCCGGCACCGCACTGCTCAGCGCCAGCGTCATGGCCAGCGAAGCGGCCTCTTGCAAAACCGTGCGCATGGGCGTGGTCAACTGGACGGACGTGATCGCCACCAGTGGGATGGCCGACGTACTGCTCACCGGTCTTGGCTACGACAGCAAGCAGACCAGCGCCGTGCAGCAAATCGTCTTCGCCGGTATTCGTGACAAGCGGCTGGACATCTTCCTCGGTTACTGGAAACCGGCGATGGATCAGAACATCGCACCCTTTGTCGCCGCCAATCAGCTCAAGGTCATGGACAAACCCAGCCTGGCCGATGCCCAAGCCACCTTGGCAGTGCCTGAGTACGTTGCGGCTGCGGGGCTTAAAACCTTCGCCGATATCGCCAAATTCAAAGATCAGCTAGGCGGCAAGATCTACGGCATCGAGCCCGGCAGTGGCGCCAATACCACCATCAAGACGATGATCGAAACCAATCACTTTGGCCTCGGTGGCTTCAAACTGATCGAGTCCGGTGAAGCCGGGATGCTTGCCGCCGTCCAGCGTGCAGTGAATCGCAAGGAATTCGTGGTGTTCGTCGGCTGGACTCCGCATCCGATGAACATCAACATGAAGATGACCTATCTGACCGGCAGCGAGGACGTCTATGGCCCCAACGAAGGCGCCGCGACGGTCTCCACCGTGACCGCACCGGACTACGCCCGGCGTTGCCCGAACGTCAACCGGCTGCTGGAAAACCTGACCTTTACCGCCGCGCAGGAAAGCCAGTTGATGGTGCCGATCATGGCCCGCAAGGCGCCTCAAGATGTGGCCAAGCAATGGCTGCGCGAGCACCCGGAGGATCTGCAACGCTGGCTGGCGGGTGTGACCAGTGTGGATGGCAAGGATGGCGTCGCTACCGTACAGGCCAGTCTGAAACCTTGATGCCCAACTGAGTGCCGTATGACCGATTACCCGCTCTCTCCCGAACTTCTTGAGTTCGTCGAGAAAACCTTGAGTTTCAATAGCCTGGATAGCAGTTTTAAAGGCCTACGTGAAGCTTATAGCCGCATGTGCCGGGCGTTCACCCCGCCCCGGCCGGCGGGGTTGGCCGTGACGGAATTGCGTTTGAATGACGTACCGGTGCGCGCTTACTGCCCGACCACTGCGATGCCGGCCGGCGGCTGGCCGTGCATCGTCTACGTGCACGGCGGCGGCTGGGTCGTCGGTGACCTGGACTCCCACGACTTCATCACTGCCGAACTGGCGGCCCGACTTCAGGTGCTGGTGCTGGCGGTGGATTATCGGCTGGCTCCAGAACATCCGTTCCCGGCAGCCTTTAACGATTGTCTGGCGGTGTGGCGAGCGCTGGACAGTGATGGTTGCCCGTTTCAACTGGACCTTGAACGGCGCGTTGTGGTTGGAGACAGCGCCGGTGGCAATCTCGTTGCCGCGTTGTGCCTGGCGTTACGAGACGCCCATGAGCCGTTACCTGCTGCGCAGGTGCTGATCTATCCAGGGCTGGGCGGCGATGCGAGTTTGCCGTCACGCAGTGAATGCGCCGATGCGCCGTTACTCAGCACCAACGATCTGGATTGCTATCACGCGCTGTATTTACCGAGTCCAACGCAGCGTTCGCCCTATGCCATGCCGTTACTGGCAAACGACTTCAGCCGTCTGCCACCAGCGTTTATCGCAGTGGCGCAGTTCGATCCATTACGCGATGACGGCGTATGTTTCAGTGATCGGCTGAACGCGGCCAACACGCCCGCCTTGCTTTATCAAGGTCAGGGGCTGGTCCATGGCTGCTTGCGGGCGCGTGGTCTTGCCGTTGAAGTTGATGAGCTTTACGAGGCACTGTTCGAGTATTTACGCGGGTTTCCTGGAACCCATTGTGGCGGGGAGGCTTTGTTGTAACAGCCGGTCGACGCTCGATTGGTCCGGGCGGCGTTCCGACGATGGACTCAAGGGCGGCGCGTTTATTCAGAAAACTCGCGTCATCGTTAACGTCCATATCGCGAGCAATCGAGCGTCGACCGGCTGCTCCTACAAAAAGCTGCGTTCGCTTAACGGAACAGCATTGTGCTCCTACAGGGCATTGGGGCTTGCCCCCTCGCCACCGCCACAATTTTTTCATTCCTTTCCTTCCCCCTCTTGACGACCGATCAGGTTCTGGTGTCTTCTGAAACCGGTTTCAGCGAAGTCTCATGACCGCTGCTTCCCAATAATTCCAATAAGAAGGTCGTCCACCGTGAACAGTTTTTCCGCCGCCCAACGCAGCCGCGTTACCATGCTCGATGTCGCCGAACGCGCCAGGGTCTCCAAGGCCAGCGTGTCGCGCTTTATCGGCGAAGACCGCGCCTTGCTCTCCGATGCCATTGCCTTGCGCATCGAACAGGCGATCAGCGAGCTGGGTTATCGCCCGAACCAGATGGCCCGAGGACTGAAACGCGGGCGCACCCGCCTGATCGGCATGCTGGTGGCCGATATCCGTAACCCTTATTCGATTGCCGTGATGCATGGCGTGGAAACCGCCTGCCGTCAGCACGGCTACAGCCTTGTGGTGTGCAACACCGACCGCGATGACGAGCAGGAACGTCAGCATTTGGCGGCGTTGCGCTCCTACAACATCGAAGGCCTGATCGTGAACACCCTCGGCCATCACCTGGATCAATTACGCGAACTGCACGATGAAATGCCCATGGTGCTGGTGGATCGCAAGGTCGACCAGTTGCACAGCGATCTGGTCGGCCTGAATAACCCCGCCGCGGTCCACACCGCCCTCACGCACCTTGAACAACAAGGTTATCGCGATGTGTTGATGGTCAGCGAACCCTATGACGGCACCAGCTCGCGGATCGAACGGGTCAGCAGCTTCACCGCCGAGATCGCACAGCGCCCGGCCCTGCTCGGCAGGGTTGTCGAGACCGGTGCCGAGCTGACCGCACGCCTGCAAGCCTTTCTCGCCACGCCCGGCCCCGGCCCGAAAGCCCTGTTCTGCGCCAACGGCATTGCCGCGCTGGCCAGTACCCGCGCGCTGCGTGAGCTGGGTTGCGGACTGTTCGAGGATGTGGGTTTGATCGCCCTGGATGATCTGGACTGGTACCCGCTGGTGGGCAGCGGAATCACCGCCCTCGCCCAGCCCACCGAAGCCATCGGCGCCAGTGCATTTGATTGTTTGCTCAAGCGATTGCGCGGGGATGACGGGCCCGTACGGACGCTGGATTATCCGGCGCAGTTGATTGTTCGGGGCTCGACGCGAGGGGTTTGCTGACTGACAGGCCTCTTCGCGAGCAATCGAGCGTCGACCGGCTGCTCCTACAGGTTCAGCGCTGTCCTTGTAGGAGCGAGCTTGCTCGCGAAGAGGCCCTCACAGACAACACAAATATCCGATCAGCATCATTCAAATTTTTTTGAACCTTTTTTTGCACAAAAAATGAAACCGGTTTCAGAGGTCAATAACCATGAATCAATCACCCGTTTCCATCAGCCTTTCCAGCTACGGCGCCGAGCTGGTTCGGCAACGCGGGCAACTGGCATTCGTCGAGTTGCTGGCCAGCGCCGGAGCCAGGCGCATCGAGTGGCGTGAAGAACTGCTCACCGCCGAAGACCCGCGCGAACTGACCCGAGCCATCGAACAACAGGGACTTGAGGCGGTGTTTTCTTCGCCGCTGGAACTCTGGGTGGCCGGGCAGTCGCAACCCAACCCACTACTGGCCGCGACCCTGAAACGGGCACAGTCCTTCGGCGCACGATGGCTGAAAGTGTCCTTGGGTTACTTCACCGACAACAACGACCTGCACAGCCTTGCGTCCTGCCTGGCACAGCATCCGGTCCAGTTGCTGGTGGAAAACGATCAGACCTTACAGGGCGGACGCATCGAGCCGTTCCAACGGTTCTTCGCCCAGGTCGAGCAACACAAACTGCCGGTGCAGATGACCTTCGACATCGGCAACTGGCAATGGCAGGACCAATCAGCCGCCACCGCCGCACGCTTGCTGGGCCGCCATGTGAGTTACGTACATTGCAAGGCTGTTACGCGCAGAGCCGACAGCAAGTTAGTGGCAATACCGCCCGGCCCCGGCGACCTGCATCTATGGGAGCAACTGCTGCAGCACATGACCCAAGGCGTAACCCGGGCGGCGGAATACCCGTTGCAAGCCGATGACTTGCTGCAATTGACCACCGAGCATGTCGCTGTCCTGGCCCGACTGGGTCAATCACGGCTGGAGAGCGCCCATGTCTGAGATCGATATTCTGTCGTTCGGCGAAACCATGGCCATGTTCGTCGCCGAGCAAACCGGTGATCTGGCGCAGGTCGGGCACTTTCACAAACGTATCGCCGGGGCTGACAGCAACGTCGCCATCGGCCTGTCGCGGCTGGGTTTCAACGTGGCCTGGCTGAGCCGGGTCGGCGCCGATTCCCTGGGGCGTTTTGTGGTCGATACCTTGCAATCTGAAGGCTTGGACTGCACCCATGTCGAAGTCGATCCGCTGCACCCGACCGGTTTTCAACTCAAATCCCGCGAAGACGACGGCCGTGATCCGCAAGTGGAGTACTTCCGCCGGGGCTCGGCCGCCAGTCATCTGTCGATCGAGGCGATCCGCCCGCAGCTGCTGCAAGCGCGTCACCTGCATGCGACCGGTATTCCGCCGGCGTTGTCGGCCACGGCCCGCGAACTGTCTCGCGAGCTGATGAGGCAAATGCGTGCGGCCGGGCGCAGCGTTTCCTTCGATCCCAACTTGCGGCCGGCCTTGTGGGCCAGCGAACAACAAATGATCACTGAAATAAACAAGCTGGCCGCCCTCGCCCATTGGGTATTGCCGGGTTTGAGTGAAGGCCGCTTGCTCACTGGCTTCGAAGACCCGGCCGACATTGCCGCGTTCTATCTGGACCACGGCGCCGAAGCGGTGGCGATAAAACTCGGCGCTCACGGCGCTTACTACCGTACCCATCAGGATCAGGGTTTTGTCGAGGCCGTGCCGGTTGAAAACGTCGTCGATACCGTCGGTGCCGGTGATGGTTTTGCAGTGGGCTTGATCAGTGCGCTGCTGGAGAACTACAGCGTCAGCAATGCGGTGCAACGCGCCAACTGGATTGGCAGTCGTGCGGTGCAGAGCCGCGGGGATATGGAGGGATTGCCGACACGTGCCGAGTTATCAATTGCCCTTGATCGTTCCCACGCTCTGCGTGGGAACGATCTCTGATTCACCGTTTACCCGTTACCTGCTGCGACAAAAACAACAAGCTCAGGAGCACCATCATGCAAACGTCCAAACTCGCCACCCGCCGCTGGTGGTACATCATGCCCATTGTGTTCATCACCTATAGCCTGGCGTATCTGGACCGGGCCAATTACGGCTTTGCCGCGGCCTCCGGGATGGCCGCCGACCTGATGATCACGCCGGGACTGTCGTCGTTGCTCGGCGCACTGTTTTTCCTCGGATACTTTTTCTTCCAGATACCGGGGGCGATCTACGCGCAAAAGCACAGTGTGAAGAAGCTGATTTTCGTCAGTCTGATTCTCTGGGGCGCCCTGGCGACACTGACCGGGATCGTCTCCAACGCTTACATGCTGATCGCCATCCGCTTCTTGCTCGGGGTGGTCGAAGCGGCGGTGATGCCCGCGATGCTGGTTTATCTCTGCCACTGGTTCACCCGCGCCGAACGCTCGCGAGCCAACACCTTTCTGATCCTCGGCAACCCGGTGACCATGCTCTGGATGTCAGTGGTGTCCGGCTATCTTGTACAGCACTTCAGCTGGCGCTGGATGTTCATCATCGAAGGCCTGCCGGCAGTGCTCTGGGCCTTTATCTGGTGGCGTCTGGCCGATGATCGTCCGGCCCAGGCCAAGTGGCTCAGCGATACCGAAAAGCAGGACCTGCACAGTGCGCTGGCCGCCGAACAGGTCGGGATCAAAGCGGTGAAAAACTACGCCGAGGCCTTCCGTTCGCCGAAGGTGATGATCCTCGCGCTGCAGTTTTTCTGCTGGAGCATTGGCGTCTATGGTTTCGTGCTGTGGCTGCCGTCGATTCTCAAGCACGCGGCACAGATGGACATGATCGAGGCCGGCTGGCTGTCGGCACTGCCTTATCTGGCCGCGGTGATTGCGATGCTCGTGGTGTCGTGGGGCTCGGACAAAATTCAACGGCGCAAGCGCTTCGTCTGGCCGCCGCTGCTGATCGCCTCCGTGGCGTTCTATGGCTCCTACGCCCTGGGCGCCGAACATTTCTGGTGGTCATACACCTTATTGGTAATCGCCGGGGCCTGCATGTACGCGCCTTATGGACCGTTTTTCGCCATCGTCCCGGAAATCCTCCCGGCCAACGTTGCCGGTGGCGCCATGGCCTTGATCAACAGCATGGGCGCCCTTGGTTCTTTCGGCGGCTCTTATCTGGTCGGTTACCTGAACAGCTCCACCGGTTCGCCCGGTGCTTCCTATCTGTTGATGAGCGGCGCGTTGCTGCTGTCGGTAGTGCTGACGATTTTCCTCAAACCGGGAGCCAGTGACCGGGCGCAGCCCAAGGTCTCGCCAAGACGTCCTCTGGCCGCACACTCCTGAATTGAACTGAAGGTGAACACGATGAAAAAGCACGTCGTCCTCTACAAGAAACTCTCGCCAGAACTGATGGCCCGTTTGCATGAACAGGCACAGGTAACCCTGATCGACAATCTGGACAGCGACGGTTTGATGCGTCTGCGCGATGCCTTGCCCAGTGCCCAGGGTTTACTCGGAGCCAGCCTGCGTCTCGATGCCGACTTGCTCGATCTGGCGCCACAGCTGGAAGCCGTCGCCAGCGTCTCGGTAGGCGTCGACAACTACGACATCGACTACCTGACACGGCGCAACATTCTGCTCAGCAACACCCCGGATGTGTTGACCGAAACCACCGCCGATACAGGCTTCGCCTTGATCCTGGCAACGGCCCGGCGAGTGGTCGAGCTGGCCAGTCTGGTCCGCTCCGGGCAATGGAATCAAAACATCGGGCCGATGCATTTTGGCAGCGACGTACATGGCAAAACCCTTGGCATCATCGGCATGGGGCGAATCGGCGAGGCGCTGGCTCAACGTGGGCATTTCGGCTTCGGCATGCCGGTCATTTATCACAGTCATTCACCGAAACCGGCAGTGGAGAAGCGCTTCAATGCGCAGTACCGCAGCCTTGCGCAGTTATTGCAGCAAGCTGATTTCATTTGCCTGACCTTGCCACTGACGGCCGAAACCGAAGGTCTGATCGGCGCTGAGCAGTTTGCGCTGATGCGCCCGGAAAGCATCTTCATCAACATTTCCCGGGGCAAGGTGGTCAATGAAGCCGCGCTGATCGAGGCGCTGCAACAGCGGCAGATCCGCGCGGCCGGGCTGGATGTGTTCGAACGCGAACCACTGGGACACGACTCACCGCTGTTACAGCTGAACAACGTGGTGGCGACGCCGCACATTGGCTCCGCCACCCATGAAACCCGCGAGGCCATGGCCCGTTGCGCGGTGGACAATCTGCTGGCGGCACTCGCCGGCGAGCGGCCGGCGAATCTGGTGAATGGATCGGTGTGGGAGAAGCGATTGAAGGTGGTCTGACCAATATGATCGTTCCCACGCTCCCGCGTGGGAATGCAGCCCGTGACGCTGCGCGTCACAAGAGCGGACGCGGAGCGTCCAGTGAGGCATTCCCACGCGGAGCGTGGGAACGATCTGAATCAAGCCGACGGCCGCTGTTCCAGTAAGTCCGCCGCACACCGCACGATCCACCGATACACCGTATCCCCCCAGCAGGCGCTCTGACATCAGGTGTTAAGCGATCCGTAGCAGCTGGCGAAGCCTGCGTTCGGCCGCGTAGCGGTCGTAAATCCTGCTTGCACGGTTAATCTGAAAAACCGCAGTGCCTGATCTTACGACTGCTGCGTCCGAACGCGGCCCGAGCCGAACGCAGCCTTCGGCAGCTGCTACGGGTGCCCGCACGATGATCATGCCGACGGCCGCTGTTCCTGCAAATCCGCCACACACCGCACGATCCGCCGACACGCCTCGGCCAGGCGCCGCTGATCCACCACCAGGCCAATCCGGATATGCCCCGCCGCGCTGGGGCCGAACGCCTCGCCGGCGAGCACCGAGACGCCATATCCCTCCAGCAGGCGCTCGGCAAATACCTGGGCGCCAAGCCCTGTTTCACGAACATCGACCATCACAAACATACCCCCGTCGGGCGTCACGGCAGTGATACCCGGGCAATCGGCCAGGCGTGCACAGACCAGATCCCGACGCCGGCGATACTCGTCACGCATCTGCGCAAGCTCCGGCAAATCGGCATCAAGGGCGACTTCAGCCGCCTTCTGAACGAAATCCGGCAGCCCGAACAGCATGCACAGCGACAGATGGATCAGGTGTTCCGTCAGAGGCTTTGGGCCGATCACCCAGCCGACCCGCCAGCCGCTCATGGCGTGGGATTTGGACAGACTGTTAAGGGTCGCCGTGCGCTCGGCCATGCCCGGCAGGCTCGCCGGGCTGATGTGCTCGCCTTCATACAACAGGTCGCTGTAGACCTCGTCGCTGATCAGCCACAAATCGTGCTCAATGCACAGCCGCGCCAGTGCCTGCCAGATTGGCAGCGACAGGCTTGCTCCCGATGGGTTGTTCGGACTGTTGAGCAACATCGCCCGGGTCCTGGGCGTGATCAGCGCCGCGACGTCCGCCGGATCAACGCGAAAGCCATTCTCCGGACGCACCGCCACCGGAACCACCTTGGCCCCGCAGGCGCCGAATACACCTTCGTAGGTCACATACATCGGTTCGGCGACGATTACCTCGTCGCCCGGATCCAGCAGGCATTGCGCGACCGAGTACACCGCACATTGCGCTCCCGGCAATACCACGACGTGATCGGCCTCAATCGCCTGGCCACTGCGCCGGACATGGCGCCGGGCGATGCTGTTGCGCAGCGAGCGGTTGCCACGCACCTCCGAGTAATGGGTATCGCCGGCCAACAGGCTGTCGATGGCGGCCTGGACTATCGGTTTGGGGGTGTCGAAGTCCGGGTCGCCGACCGATAACAGCAACACATCGGCGCCCTGCTCCAGCAATTCAAGTGCTCGGTAGTGAATCTGCCAGGCCGCTGCTCCGTCGCCGGCAATACGTTGGGTCAAGGCTGAATAGCGCATGTCTCTCTCCTGTTGCGCGAACTCCAGCCTAAACCCTAACTTAAATCACAAACCGCGCCACCATTGCATTCAAATCCACCGCCAGTCGCGACAGCTCATGGCTGGCGGCGCTGGTCTGGTTGGCACCGGCAGAGGACTGGCTGGCCAGGTCACGGATGTTTACCAGGTTGCGGTCCACTTCCCGCGAAACTTGCGCCTGTTCTTCCGAGGCGCTGGCGATCACCAGGTTGCGTTCGTTGATCAGGTGGATCGACTGGGTGATCTGCTCCAGGGCAACGCCGGCAGCGCGGGCCATCTCCAGGGTACTTTGAGTGCGTTGATTGCTTTGCTGCATGGACTCGACCGCCTGGCCAGTACCGTTCTGGATGCCAGCGACCATTTTTTCGATTTCCTGGGTCGATTGCGCCGTGCGATGGGCCAGCGCGCGAACTTCATCAGCCACCACCGCGAAACCACGACCGGCTTCACCGGCACGAGCGGCTTCAATAGCAGCGTTGAGCGCCAGCAAGTTGGTCTGCTCGGCAATCGCCCGGATCACGTCCAGTACCTTGCCGATGTCACGGCCCTGCACGGCCAGGCCTTCAATCATCGCCGAGGTGGTTTGCACATCCTGAGTCATGGTCTGGATCGCACCGACGGTTTCCACCACCCGGTCACGACCTTCGCGGGCTGCCTGGGTCGACTGGTTGGACGCCTCGGAGGTGGAGACCGCATTGCGCGCCACTTCCTCCACGGCGGCGGTCATTTCGTTGACGGCAGTCGCTGCTTGTTCGATTTCGTTATTTTGCTGTTGCAGGCCGTGGGACGCTTCCTCGGTGACCGCGCTGAGCTCTTCAGCGGCCGATCCGAGTTGCGTCGCCGAGCCGGCAATCTGCTCGATGGTCTTGCGCAGATTGGCCTGCATGGTGGACAAGGCACTGAGCAGGCGCGCCGGTTCGTCGTTACCATCGACGATGATCGGTTTGGTCAGGTTGCCGCCGGCAATGATTTCGGCGGCTTCGACCGCCTTGTTCAACGGCGTGACAATGCTGCGGGTGAGCAACCAGGCCAACAACACGGTAATCAGCGCCGCGACCACTGAAACACCGATGATCCCGTGCTTGGCAGTGTCATATTGGTCACCGGCCTCGGTATTGGCTCTTGTGGCATCGGCTCTGTTGATTGCAATGAGTTTGTTGAGCTGCTCGCCCATCTGGTCGGTGCCGTCCTTGATTCGGGTATTGATCAAGGTGCGCATCTCATCGACTTTGTTCTGGCGCGAGAACTCCATCATCTGGTTCTGCGCTTGCAGATAACTGTCCAGGGTCACTGTAAAGCTCTTATACAGCGCCGCTTCTTCGCCTCCCGCGGGCAATGCCGCGTAGCTCGATTGTGCCTGCCTGACCTTGTCCATCAGTATGACGATACGTGTTTCAGCTTCCTGCAGACCGGCCGCCTCACGGTTGACCAGCACCCGGAACGACAAAATGCGCAGACGCAATACGTTTTCCGTGATGCTCCCCAGGTAACTCACGCTGGGCAGCTGGTTGCTTTCCATGTCAACCGATGCCTGGCGGATGATCGTCATGCGACTCACCGCGAACACGCCCAAAACGACAACAAGCAACGCAATGAAGGCAAAACCGAGGAAGGCTCGAGGCGCGATATTCATATTTCGTAGGGACATAGGATGGCTCTCGGAAGATGTAGGGCTGCGAGCATCCTTGCGCTAGAGACTGCCAGGCACGGGACCGTGCTTCACCGGACAGTTGGGCGCCACTCTTGGGGTGTTTTGTGTGGACCTGTCACCGATATCGGCAGGGTTTGAGGTTTTATGCGGCCGGCCCTGAAATATTCCTCAAAAAGCGACGAGCGGTGCAGGCGAAGGAATCCTGACTCCGTAGCAGGCGCTTCGTCGCGCCTACGCGGTGAATATGCCTACTTGAATCAATGTCAGTGGATGACAGAAACGCCTTTGACCTCTGAATTAAAGTGCCGCACCTGTTAGTTCTTACAGGTTCCAAGGTCGTTGAATCCGTTTATAACTAGCCCGAGCCCACAGCACCGAAACAGGTGTCTGTAAGCCGGTCGCGCGAACCACGCCCGTTTGAAGTAGGAAGGATCCGTTGCGCCCACATCATAGATGGATAAATGGGAGAGTCTTTCATGCAGCGTTCGAACCCGATCACCGCCCGGTCCTCCGTTACCCAGTCCCCTCTTCACGCAGTGGGAACCGAGCACCTGGAAGGCATAACACTCACCAAAAGAGAAAAAGAAGTCCTGCAATGGAGTGCCAGAGGCAAATCTTCCTGGGAAATCGGCCAGATCTTCTGCTGCAGCGAAGCCGGCGTGAATTACCACTTCTGCAACATTCGCCGCAAATTCGGCGTGAATTCGCGTTGGACCGCAGTGGTCAAGGCGCTGGAACAAGGCTTGATCCATTTGCCTTGAACCCTGCCCACACCCCAGATGTCAATCCCTCGGCAATGCCGGCGACGATGCCCTCGTATCGCGCCGGCATTGCAACCCAAGGCCCCAGCGCATCATTCTCGCGTTCCCAAGGGGCTTGCATTAATGGGCTAATCTGAAACGTCATTTTGGCCATGTATCGCTGATCGCGATGACCATGTTGCGCAACCCTTCTCTTCTGCAAGCCTTGCTCAACAGTGGCCTGTGCCCAAACGCAGCCCGTTGAGCGAACTGAAACAGGCGGTACAGACCGTGGCCAAGGGGCGTCGCTATCTCAGCCCTTCTTTTGCAGAGATTCTCGAAGCCCAGACCTTGCCCCGCACAAGCACTGACGCGCCGCGAGTGAGTCTTTCCGAACGGGAAATGGAAGTGGTGCGCCTGTTCGTCCAGGGCCTGTCCGGCCGGCAGATCGCCGCGCAACTGAACCGCAGCGAAAAAACCATCAGCCGACAAAAACGCACTGCCATGGACAAGTTGGGACTTGGCCATGATAGTGCGTTGGTGGAGTTTGCGCGGGTGAGTGGGTTGAAATATTGAAGCCCTAAGGAAACTCTGAAAAAGACTTCCAGATTTGGTGAAATTTGACCGGTCGCCTGCGACGCAAGATTGAATACGCCAAGGCGCAGGTCAGGGCCAAGGCCGAACATCCTTTTCGGATGATCAAGCGTCAGTTTGGTTATACGAAAGTTAAAAAACATCGCTCAGCAAACCACACCATTTGCTCTGTCGAACCTGTGGATGATGCGAAAACAGCTGCTGGTTGCGGGTGAGGTACGCGTGGAATGCGGGCAAAACTCTTGAAATGCGCCATTCAAGGGGGAAACAACGAATTAAGAACAGGCAAGGTCTGACTTTCGGTCAGGCCAGCCTTTTTTGAACCTCAAACAAAGAGGACATCAAAAATCGCTGGCTTCTTCAGACCTTCCCTATGGGTAGCCAATTTCTGTGATCTTTTGCGTGGGCGAGAAGCCTTTCAATGACAGTCTTACTCGCAGCCACATTGTTGGCGTTGTTACACGCCTAATTTACCCCTTATCTTGCTAATCTCCTGTTCCAAACTAAGTATCTCATCCATATGTTCATATGCAAGTTTCCCCTTTGGCATACGGCTAAGTTCCCTCTCCTTTTTACCCAGCTGGCGCTTAAGAGCCTCTTCCATCTCCTGCGTGAGAGGTTGACGGGTGCTGGCCTTTTCTTGAGGTTGGTTATTTCGAGCTCGAGTTTCTGGATACGACTTTGTTCTCACTTCAACTTGTCTTGGATGTTTAACAACCGGTTTTTTTGTAGGCAATACCCCCCCCACAGAACCAGGGCGAGATTTCTCCGTGAACATATCATAATCTATATCACTCAGTGATCCGGTGGAACTTCGTTTATTGTGCGACGCAGAAAAGGAATAGATAGTTGCATTGACTTGTTCATTGGGCGCCGTGACTGGTGCGGCCAAATTTGCTGCTTTACTTGATGTCCTTAAGCCAAGAAATTTTCGGGTAGCTTTAAACATCCCCCAGATCGACCAATGCCCATTCGGATCGCTCCGATTCACCGGATCCCCCAGGCAATACGCATACGCATTCACCCCACCCTCCCCAAACGGGCTCCAACTGTCCGGGCTGTGAAACCGCATCAACACCGGATTGAACGCCCGATAGCCTTTACCCAGCAAATACCAACCGGTTTGCGCTTCGCTGGGTTCACCGTTGTAGCCCAATTGCGTGCTCACCGGTTCCGCGTTGCGATGGCCATACGCCGTGTAAGCGATGTCATTGGCCGAACCGTTGCTGACTTCACACAGCACGCTGTTCTTGTCATCACTGGCCAGCAACAGGGACTTTGGGCCAGCACCTGCCTGGTGCTCGGCGAGCACAACTTCGTCGCCCCGCATAAAGGTGCTGCTGTTGGCGCCCTTGATTTGGTTGGCCAATTTATCGCCCTGGTAAAAGCGCTGTTCCTGTCCGCTGCCGTCACTCATACCGGCCAGTGTGTCCAGCGGATCGTAGCTGTAGCTGCCCGGCGTCCCACCCGACGAGCCGCTGACGCCGGTCAACCGGCCAAGGGCGTCGTATTCGAGCGTGCGGCTTTCTTCGTCGCGGATCAGGTGGCCATCCTCGTTGTAGTCCAGCAGGATTTCTGCCGGGTAATCCGCATGGGTGTTGACCACCTTTCGCAGTTGCACCGGATCAACCGTGTCGTAGGTGTAGGTCGCACGGTTGGTGCCACCGGCAAACGTGGTGAGCACCAGGCGCAGGTTGTCCAGTTCGCTGAACGAGAACACCTGGCGGGTGATGGCTTTGTTGTAGGGATCAACGGGCGGCTGGGTGCCAGCGCAGTCGTAATTGGTCAACCGGCCGCGCGGGTCGTAACCATAGCTTTCGTCACGTAATACAACGCTGCCCTCCTTCAAGGTCCGCCGTGTCAGACCATCGACATCGTTGTACACCTGAGTCAGTTGTTGCCTGACCCCATTGAGGTCGAATTCGCGCAGGGTTTCCCGATCGAACTCATCGTATTGCAGCGTGATAGTCACCCTTTGTCCACCGGCACTGTCGCGGGTGTTGATGGTGGCCGTGCGGCCCAGGGAGTCGTAGGTGAATGTCGAGATGGTCGTGCCCAGTTGCGTCTGCTCCAGCCGCCCCTGAGGGTCATAGCGATAACTCTGCTCCTGGCGCAGCACATCGGTGTAACCCAGCAGACGACCCAGGCGACTGTAGCGATAGTCCATGGTGTATTCACCACCCTCGACCACTCGCCGCTCGCGTTTCTGTTCACCGGTGCTGTAGTACTCACGGGTGAGGTGTATGCCCTGTTCCTGACAAGAAAGCAGCCGTGCGTTTTTCTGGTCGTAATCGTAGGTGGCCTCGTCGAACTCCCCCTTGGCTTCAATGCGAGGCAGGCGCCGCCGTACAGGCTCGTTGCCCAGCTGTGGTTGATAGTCGTATTCGATGACCTCTGCGCCGGGCGTGGTCACCGTGTCGGGTTCGGTTTGTCCCGGTTTATAGGTGAACACCTGCTCGCGCCCGCCCGTGGTCGAGTGGGTCATACGGTCCAGGCCATCGAACATTTGCGTCCCAAGGACGATGTTGTTGACGCTGATCGAAACCGGAAGATCCTCACGACTGTGCGCGGCGTAGCTGCGTCGAACCACGGCGGTATCCGGCAGCGTGTTTGTGATCATCCGGTCGAAGGCGTCATAGCCATAGAGCGTCTCGCGCTTCACATCGCCGAAACCGACGATCTCTTTGACGGTACGTCCAAGCCCGTCATAAAAGTACTCATGCAGGCTGACGCGCTGTTCGCTCAGGTCAAGCCGTTCGGTACGGGTCGGCTTCTCGAACAGGTTGATCCAGGTCTCGGTGACGCCGGTGACCTTCGGAGTGGGCAGGACGCCTTCACGCCAACTGCGCTGGATCGGGCCTCGCGACGCGGTCGTTCCGATCGGGTCGGTTTCCTCGAACGTCTTGACGCCGTCCGGGCCGGTGACACAGCGTTGCACGCCCCAGTCGTCGTACTCGTATTGCGTGGTCAAGGCCAATGCTTGTTCTTCCAGCCAGTCGTACTCGACCTCTTTGCGCAGATGGCCAAATTCGTCGTAAGTCGCCTCGTAGGTCTGGCGCAGCTCATTGGCGCGCGCACGGTTATCGGCGTTTTCCCGCTCTTCGTAAACAGCCCGATTGAGCCCGTCGAACTTCGTGCAGGTTTTCACGTCCTTGACATCAAACAGCAACTGTTCGGCCTGTTCGTCAGTATTCGCGCAAAGAACATATTCATAGCGACGAGAGGCGGCGTAATCCGTGCCAGGCGCGACGGTTTCGCGAACCACCCGCCGCAGCGCGTCGTAGGTATATCGGATTTCCACATTGTTGTCGTCACGGTTGAGCAGTGGCTCGCCGTTGAGCAGCGAATGCTGAAGGGTGATGATTTTTTGTACGTTTTTCCCGTTTTGTTCGTGGTCAAAACCGGTCACAGTCTCGACCGTCTGCAGCACACTTTCCCGGAAGTCGGGGCTGTCGAGCTTGCTGTAGCGATAGTCGGTCGTCGTGGATTTTCCGCTCAGGGTCGCCGTCTGGCGCGTGACACGGCCATGCAGAAACGCATCACTCGGAGCATTGCTGTGTTCGAACAGCGTACGCTCCAGCTCGGTTGCGATGCTGGTTTGTACCTGCACCAGGGTTTGGCTCTCGACCGTGATCCAGTTTTCCAGCGGGCTGCCGGCCAGCGGCGGTAAGGCCTTGTAGCGATAGCGGGTACGCAATGTCGGGGCGTTGCCGGCAGGCGACGCCGGAGTCACGGTCTGCTCCTTGAGGTGGCGCACAAAGCCCTCGGGGTCGGCCGGACAGCCATCGGCGCCCGCGGCGGGATACCAGGCGCTGGTTTCGACCACGCCGTTGGCCTGAGTCTGCTCCAGCAGGTTGCCGTGGTTGTCGTAGGTGCTGCTGACGGCTTCACTGCGCCGCTGGGTCGGATTATCGAGCAACGACCAGGTGGTTTTGACTTCTTTGGGCAACTGGCAGTACCGGGGCTGCTGGTCGAACGCGACGTTCGGCGTCAGGTAATACGTAGTTTCGACCGTCTCGACCTTGTTGTTCCGGGTGGTCGTTTCGGTGGTCAACAGGTGGAACTGGTTGAACTTTCGCTCGATTTTGCGGGCCGGCTGTTCGCCGATGTACAGGGTTTCGACGCTTGCATATTCGTAAGCGCCAATATACTTGTAGAGGTTGTCGAGGCCGTCATCATCCCACGCCAGGGGAAGACCGAAGCCCAGGAAGTTTTTCTCCTGCGGGTAGGTGTACCGAACCTCGATCATCGGCTGGTCAAACCCCGGGTAAGTCAGATGCTTTGTCACCCGTGGCAGGGCCGAGCGACCGCTGCCGGCCGGGAACTGGTGACCGAGGTCTTGATAGAGCATTTCCTCACGTCCACCGGTGGGCGTTTCCACCCTGCTCATGCACAGCTGATCTTGGATAAGGGTGTAGCCAAAGCGCCAGGACGCCTGGTTTTCGGTGGGCAGGGTGATCCGGGTCACCTGCTTGTCAGAGCCCTCCAGGGTCATGACGAAGCGCGCCAACGGCCCGCCGTCTGGCCCGCCGAACGGCTGCAGCAACACCTCGACGGACGTACTCTGGCGGTTAACTGTCAGCAAGGTCTGGCCCGAATCATCCTTGATCCAGTCCAGTAGCTGGTGAGTGCCGCTGAACGCCTTATAGTCGAGGGTGACCTTGTGCCCCGTGGGCGAATGAATCTCGACGGGCAACGCCACCCGGTTCTGAGCGCTGCCGCGCACTTCAAGGATCTCGACCAGGCCGGACTTGTGTACGACCCGGTAACGGGTGCTGCCTTCCGGATAGAAATGAAAGCTGTCGAGTTTCTTTTCCTTCATGGTCAACTGGCCAGTGACGCTGTCGCTGCCGGTGACCTTGAAGGTTTCGCCGGTGCTCAGCGACAGGATCTGGTTGCCGGGCGTGTATTGCGACAGTTGCAGGTTCCAGCCATGGCCGTAGCCACTGTCCTGCTGATTAAGCGGGTTATAGGTCAAGGCCAGCGGAACACCCGGGCCTTGCAGGTCATTGGTTTTAACGTCGGGCAAGTTGATTGCTACCGTGTATTGCCCGGTGCGTGGGTCAACGCCGTTTTGCAGAAAACTCATGAAGTTGAAGGCGTTGGAGTGTACGGAAGTAGAAGCAGTCATGTTGATATAAACCTCGCACATTACATGGCAAGCAAGAAGCGATCACTTGCCACGCACAGTAGTTATTGAACTTAAACAATCATATACAGACCAACTTTCTTTAAGGCAAACTCGAGCGAGTAATCCTGACACAACTTAACTTCCCTTTGAACGGCACAGAAGTATTGGTTTTCTTTGCCTCAAGCCTCATCCCCTTAGTCACAATCGCACCCACCTCTTTAGCTGCAAGATCTGGTATGGACACCCACGCCGTTGTAGTAGGATGGATGATACTCCTCACTGTAAAACTCCACTCTTGCGTGCTCCCACTGCACTTTTCTGATTCCAGTTTAAATACAGTGGCCGACGGGACATTATCCAGGCGAAAATACGTCATCTGGTCATTCTTGCAGCCATGATAATTCATATTATAGAAATCCGTTTTGGCAGCGATCGAACACTGATCGCCTCCGGGCGCGCCGTTCTCATATTTCTCAGCGAACGCAATAACCCCGTCCGGCATAACCGCTGCAGCTTGCGTAGCGCCGTATGCCGCGGGAAGTCCGCAGACTGCAATCATCAAACCTACTGCAAACACTTTAAAAATTTTCATGACACCACTCCTTTACATTAATTAATTCATCTTTCCAGGCACTTCTGACGCCCATTAGTACCGGACGTCAGAATGGCTTATCAGCCAGACATGCCCCATTAGAGGGCGGGAGTAAACAGCGTATGTACCAACCTGTTGCGATCCCCCACTACACTGGAGGGCAGGAAAGAGATTCGCCGTTTATGCGCATTCCCACGTTTATCAATCAGCACGACTGCCAAATCCCGCGACAACTTTCTTCGCGAAGGATCCGTTGGCCTCACATATTTCACGCGATCGGAACGGTGCAAACTGATGACCAGCAGTCCTTTTTCAAACACCGACTGATTAACGTTCACATCGAGTGACTCTGACTTCACTACATCCTTGACGACCTGATCAAACTGCACTTTCTTCGTATCATCGGCCTTGTGCGGATCCTGAAAAACATACCCCGTCCAACTGAACATCGTTTCAGCCAGTTGCTCGCTCTCCCAACGAATAGTCGAGGTATTGATCTCGTTTCCGTTAATAGGCATCAACTCCATCGTCTCAAACGTCGTCCCAGGTGCCCCTGGGACACCCGTATATCGCAACTTCCAGTAATCGACCGTACGCAAATGGAAGTCAAAATCATCGTCTTCCGGATCACCCGGGCCGCCCGACCCTCCGTCAACTCTTACCCGCTCGAAGGTGTAGTCGGCTGGTTGGAAATCAGGAATGGCCAGCGGCGTGATATCGATCTTGTTGTTGATGTCGGTTATGTCAGTCGATTTCCACCATCTGTCGTCACTGTCCGCCTGGAACGTCACATGAAAGGTTGCCGCCGCGCCTGCTCTCTCCCGGGTATGGAGGTAAACATCCTGCAGACTGATGGCCAGGGCGGCAGTGATTGGGTTATCCGGTTCCGCAGCTCTGGGAACGGCCAGTTCGAAGCGATTGGAGATCAAACGGGTGCGCCACACTTGGTCATCTGCTTCTGGAATACCGTCAAGGGCGTCATCCACAAATTGAATTTCGGCTTTCGAGTATTCGTCCACCAGCCGCATGCTGGCCTTTTCAATCACGCTGAGCGGATAGGCAACACCGTCAACCTGGACTGTCTCGACGAGAATCTGAGCCCTGACTTGTTGATAGCCATTGGTATACAGCGAGCCAAGGCGCCCCTGATCAAGCCCACCCGGCACCTTGATGGTGAACTGCGAAAGCTGTCTCCAGCCGGGCTCGACTTCCAGTTCGGAAAAATCGACAACGCTGTAGCCACTGGAGAAAACCACGCCATTACGCACGATTTCGCATTGCACGACGCTGCTGGACGTCGTGCCCTGCGCGGGTGCCTTGAACAGCCCGGTAGCGTCGACAGTGCCTCCCCCGCTAATGACCTTCCAGCGTCTGGGGACGCCCGGCAACAACGTGGCATCCTGCGTCAGTTGTACCTCCGCGGATTTGCTGACCGCCGGAATATAAGCAGGATTGATCCGCAGCAGTTGCTGTGCATTCACCAGCAGCAACGATGAGTGCATGGTCTCGGCGCCCATGGCATCAACCTGCTGAACAGCCAGGCCTTTGGCTCTTGCGCGGGCATCGGGGGTGAACGCGCCCTGATTACCGTTCTGCACCAGCGCGCCATACTCGGGCGCACGCAATGCCCAGGTCACGCCAGCATCGTTCAGGGTCGATGCCGTCAATACAATGGGCTGCGATTGCACGCCAGTCGGGTAGGTACCCACTCGCGGCGCAACCACCATGCTGTCGTACGCCACCAATAGCAGAGCCGAAGCGGTGTAGGTAATACCCGCATTGATGTATTCGGCGGTCACCACCACATGCAGCGACTCATGCCCGATAAGGGCTTTCGAGGCAGCGGTGTACAGTCCATTGGCAATCGTGCCATGTCCCGCGGCGGTATGACTCTGCAAGCTGACCGCTCGCCAGCTGCTGGCCTGAATCACATTCCCCTTCCAGTCACGTAGCGTGAAGCGTTGTGTGTCTCCAGCCTTGAGGGTCTTGAAAGCGGGTTCCAGAGCGATGCGGGTCTGCTTCGCATTGATATTGCCGAACACCGCCAGGTCGCGAGGCTCATGTCGCTCACGCTCTTCGAAAACGTTACCGCCAGGAAAGAGCAAGTTATTGAGCACATCCAGCTGATTGTTCTCGACATAACGAATCATCGATTCGGAGAGAACCAATGAAGCCGAATAGCGATCGCTGCCATCTGACTCCTGATTATCCGGTATCAAGTACGGAAAGCTATTGTCTGGCGGAAAGCGACCTTCTGCCGTATTACCTCGCAGCCGGATGAAAATCACCACGCCACCGTCGCCATAGTTCAACGCGCCCCTGACCTTCGCACCTGGCGCCGCTTGGGTGAGAATACGAAACGAGGCAGGTGTCAGGTGGTTGTAGCCTTTGAGATCAAGCATCCCCAATTGAAAGACACTTCGATGCGCCGGCAAGTCCTTGAAGCTTTGTTTAAAGAATGCAGCCAACCGGCTATTCGCCTGCTCGTCATTACCCGCCAGATTGCACCGGACATTGGCCCCTTGGGACAAGTTCAACTTCACCTTGCCCTGCTTGTCGACTTCTCCGACCACCAGGGACAGGTCAATATCCATTTCCAGTTTAAAACCCTGCTGCTCGGTGACAGTGAACGCCGACAGCAGTTTTTTCGAAGCACCGGGACTTTGACGCCACGTGGTATAACCACCGGCCACGATGTTCATCGTCAACACCGCGGTGGGGTTAGTCAGTGAGGCGGTGTTGAACGACAACAACGGTTGGCCTAAGGCAATGTTTTTCAACTCAACGTAATCATTCCCCGCTTCACTTAAAACTATATGCCCCTTGACAGGAGGCAGGAAATTTTGACCGTTGAATTTCTCAATATATTGTTGTTCCAGCAAACGATTGAGCCGGCTGCGACTGAAGGTCGAAACAGCACCCCAGCCTTGGGTGACCGAGCCCTTTCTCATATGTTCAAGCAAATTTTTCAGCGAATTAACAGACATGATAGCGCCCTCGCCCTTGTTTAAAAAACAAAGCAAAAAAAATCCAGGTATTACTTCAGTTAAACCAAATCGTTATTTGGCCAGTGCACTCAGTACGGTGGGAAAATCAGTGAGCGGTAGTGGCAGTACGATATGACCTTCGAACTCGCCAAATCCACCACCGTCCACTAACACAGTAATCAGAACGAACCGCTCTTTGGCCGAGGGGTTATCGCTGTATATACCGGTAGAAGGATCGATCGATCCCGGTCCGTCGAGCCGGAGTGACCATTGGCCGTCGATAGGGTTACCGTTCACAAAGGCCTGCAACTGAATCTGGCCTTCTGGCAGATTTGAATTCTCGACAGGCTTTATCGTGGCTCCGGGTTCTCTCTGAAACACCAGAACATAGGCCGACCGGGTTACAGTGCCCGAGCTGTCTTTAACCTCTATTTCTTCAAGCACATAGGTTTTGCTGGCAACCTGTGGGCCGGCGATGTAAGTGCGACCACCACCAGGTTTGTCACTGACCACCAGTTCGCCACTTTCGCCCGGAACAGGGTTCTTGATCGACCAGCTCAGCGTGCTCCCATCCAGCTGACCCGCCGACAACTCGACCTGCTGGCTGTAGTAACACATCTGAATCAGCGGATTGATGGTAATCGGGTTCGCCTGGACCCTGATCAATGCTGCACTTTTCTCGCCTGTGAGCCCGTCGGTGGCAACGACCAATACCTGGCTGTAGGTATCGGTCATCGCATGGGCAGGTGGTGCTCGATACAAGCCTGTCTGCTCGTCAATTGTGCCCGGGTTGCCGCCCCCCGAAAGGTTTTCCACTGCCCAACGCAGATCAGTGCGCACAGGTGCCGTGGTCAATTGCAGAGACTTGCCGGCCGCTATCGGGCGTTGCGGCTGGACAATCGAGAATGACGAACCGGCCGACTGGAGCTGGCCGAACATTGCCAGGTCAAGGGGCAAGGCAACGTGGGACGGATGCAAGGTACTGCCGCCCACGATATCGACGCCCTTCACAAAGGTGTCGGACGCTGTTGTCGTCAGCGTATTGGAGAACGACTCAAGTAGTGCCCGCTTGACGGTGAACGCGACGAAGTCCTTGATCTGCTCCAGTTCGGCGGACCCAATCGTGCCAGGAAGCCCGGAGACGTGGCTCACCTCTTGACTATTGCCATACGGCACGAACAATTCACCTTCCATCGCCGAAACACCGGATTCATCCGCCGACAAGTGGAACTTGTGTTGCAGGTTGATGTTGAAGGTGGCTGTATAGGTGTTCCAGTTTGTGCCCCCTACGGGGCGATATCTGAACGGTAGTGTGAAGGTGCTGTGCCAGCGTTGAATCACTTCGCGCGGAGCAAACTCCACGGTTAGCGGCAATGCCCCTTCCGTGGCCGGAAGGCTGAAGGCCTCGGACTCGAACTGATAGTCAAGGCTCTGGTAAGTGCCTGCCGTTGCCTGCAGGACACCGCGCTTGGCCACCATTTTTGCCAATAAGCCCTCTTCGTCGAGGATGCGCTCGAATTCAGCATTATCGAGCAGCTGCAGGACGGCATGACCGAACGCAGCGCGGTGGATCAATCCTGAGGAAAACAGCGCCGTCGCCGAGTAAGTGTTTTGCGCATCATCATCGGGAATCAAGTACCTGAAACCCGAACCATCCCCGGGAAAATCACCCAAGCCGCCATCCACCATGCTCGCGAACAAGAGCACGGCACCGTTTTCGTTGAGGGCTTGCGGTGACAGCTCCTGCCCGTCGCGAGCCTGGGTTCGAACATCGATGCTGCGGGTGAGCATCAACGGATTGCCCTCACCCGGGAACGTACCCAAGGTGTAAACCCGCGAGTCGTTGTCCAGTGTCTCGAACCAGTCCTTGAAAAGCTTCCCTGCTTCACGTTGTTCATTTGGCGTGTTGAACAAAGTCAGCAACACGTCCTCGCTGTTCGCCAGGTCCAAGTGAACACTTCGCGAATCCGCCCCGATGGGCAGGTCCAGCGTCAGGTGCGAGCCGTCCAGTGGATCGAGGGCGCTGAGGCGGGTGATGTTTTTTTGGCCCTGGACGGTTTCCACCGTCATCTGGGTGCCCCCGACCACCGCCACGCTCAAGGCTGTCTTTGCACTCTGAAGGGAAGCGTGCTCAAAGGACAGCGCCGGTGCAGCCAGCCTGAAACCTGACAGGTAATGGGTAATATTGGTCCCTGGAATATCAAAGGAACCCGAGATATTCCCCAAATCAGTGCCCTGACTCAATCGAATGATATGGTCTTGCTGTAAACCAAGGTTAGTCTTGCGTCCTTCCAGCGCGACGATGAGGTCCCATCCCCTCATCTGGGAGTGGTCTTTCATCCACGCCAACAAACTTTCCAACGAATTACCGGCCATGACAGTCTCCAATTGACAGGTACATACACAATGAACACGAAGTTGTTTGCTCGATGTTCGCTATTCACTCACTCAACTTTTCAAGCAGTTGCGGCAGCTCGACCAGGGGCAGAGGCAAAATCAGATGGCCTTCGAACGTGCCAAATGCACCACCGTCCACCACTGCAAAAATCAGCGCGAATCGTTCGGTGGCCGTTGCGGCCGACTGATAGCAGCCTGTTTGATCAATCGAACCTGGGCCGCCCAAAGGAAGGCTCCATTCGGCGTCCATCGTCGAACCATTGACGATGGCTTGTAGTTGTACTCGCCCTTGCGCTACGTCAGTGCTGACTATTTTCACCGTGGCCCCGGATGCTTTCTGCAACGCCAGAACATGGACCGAGCGTGTTTCATTCGTCCCGGTTTTTTTAACTTCTATCTCATCGAGCACATAGGTTTTAGTGCTTACGACCGGCCCGTGGTGATAGGTATGATCGCCCTCGGGTTTGTCGCTGGGCCGCACCTCGCCGCTTTCACCCGACACCGGATTCTTGATCGACCAACTGAGCGTGCCCTCGCCCAGAAGGCCGGCCGCCAGTTCGACCGTGGTGCCGATTTCGCAGATCTGGATCAAGGGGTGGACGGACAGCTCGCCGACCACCACCGTTACCAGGGCCGAGCTGTGGTACCCGCGGTCCGGGGCCGTTGCGGTGACTCGAACCCGGGTGAAGCGCCCAGAGATCGAAGCGGCGGCTGGGGCCTGGTACATGCCACTGTTGTTGATGGTTCCTGGATTACCCGGCCCTTCAACCAGGTTTTCGACCTTCCATTGCAGGCCTGTCACGACAGGGTCAGTGGCGAATTGCAGCGTGCCACCCTGCTTGATCAACGGTTGCATCGGGCTGACCACGAAAGACGTCTGGGTGGGGTTGATGCGGCCGAAGAAACCGATGTCGTGAGGCGCATGGATTCTTTCGCCTTGTATGACTTGGCCGAACTTTAGTTTGACTATTTCTCTGACAGCCTCGGTGATCGTAAAGTCCGAATTAAGTGTAACCTTCAAGATTCCTCTGATGCGACCCAGCAGCAATGTGGCCATTAGGCCGGGGAGCCAAAGCGGAAGAAACAAGTGTATTATAAAAAATAACCAAAACTCAATTATCCCCTCCTTAAGCCCCTCATCCAGTTCAGGAATACTATACTTTAGGGGGCACTCAAATTTTGTTCGTTTTAACAACAGCCCCCCATCTACTTCAACCATTTCATACTCTACCTCCAAATCCATATCGACCTTCAGATTATAAGAATAGTCTATAACACTCATATCCACAGCACTAACGTCAACTTTAGTCGTCGCCGCGGACATCCACCTAATTGAAAGTAGCCCATCCAGGTTCTCAACAATCAACGGACTTGAAGAATCAGCCGGGAAGAGGAATTGCGAAATGTCCACGACTATCTCTTTACCGAGATAAGGGATATTATAGATTCCTCCATCCAGCGCTAATTCACCACCCGTTGAGGTCGCCCGCTTTAGCACTCCGTTTTGATAGGTATAGCCAAATTCAATATTCGGGATAAGCTTAGGAACTTCATCAAGTATTAGCCGAGCCGCCATTGAACCTCGATCGAGCAGCACCGTCGCTGAGTAATCCTTCCCCTGATCATCAGGAATCAAGTATTTGTAGTTCTCGCCTGGGAAATTTCCTCCTGCACTCCCCTCCATCCTTACCAAGGCCAGGATGGCGCCATCTCCGTACTCGGCAGACTTAGGGTCCCGAGCCGCCGCGCCGCTCGCCTGGGTCCGCAAGGCAAATGACTGCGGACGCATCAACTCATTCGTTCCGCGCTCAATCTTGCCCAGCGGATAAATACGTTCCTCATCCGGCAGTTGATTAAACAAGTCCTTGAAAAAATCGCCGCCCATCCGTTGCTCATGCTCCGTTTGGCCGAAGGTCAACCTGAAGTTATCGCTTTTGCTCAAATCCAGTATGACTCGGCCATCGACATCAACATCCCCTGGCACCTCATTGAGCAGCAGATCCAGATATAACTTCGGTCCTTGTAGAGGGTCGATCTCGTCAACTTTAACGGCTTTCCATCCAACGCTCTCTCTCTTAAGGGTTATTTGGCTGCCGTCCATGACTCCCATGGTCAACATAGCTTTGGAGTCATTGAGATCAGCATTTTCAAACGACAGCACCGGCACATCCATCACGAAATCATGGACAAATTCCAGCCACTGATTTTCGACAATCGGTACTTCACCCCGGATGGGCGGCAAGTAGCTGCCTGTGTCGAAACGGCTGATATATTCCTGGAGCAACAGTAAATTCGTCTTGCGTCGCTCCATGGCAACCACGAGCCCCCAACCCAACATGCGCGAGTTACCTTTCATCCACGACAACAAATCTTTCAACGAATTACCGGCCATGATAGTGGCTCCATTTGATAGGTACATAGATAATGAACGCGAACTGACTTTTTATGTTCGGCATCCCTTCGTTTCATGCATTAAGTCGTTGTAAAAGACCAACCACAGGCGTGATTCATCTTGCACCCACGTCAAAGACGACGGAGATGAACCACGCGGAATAATTTTTACCTCAGCACTTATGGATAACTGCCCGCCATGGGTTACGCGATCAGTTGCGGCGATATCATCGGAAACGCCTTATAACTGAAGCCCTCATCGAAACTGGTTTCAACGAATACATCGAATTGCACATTGAGTCGCAAACGCTGCACAAAGGCACGGGGTAGTTTCGAATACACTTCCCCTTCGGAATACTCGTCTTCGGTGATCACCTCGTCGCTGCCTTCGCGCAAGTTAATGGTCTCTTTTCCGCCGTCCGCCAGAACGCCACTCGCGTATATCTTCACCCGTTGGCCTTCTGCCATGAACGTCCATGACCCCAGGCGAAAGGTCACACCGTCAGAGGGGACAGTAGCCAAAGAAACTCTGTTGCCCGGCGAAACGGGAGTTTCAATCTGGAGGGTCGGCCAGCCGCTCGCCATATCCTTGATTTCCAGGTTGTAAACCTTCGAAAGAAAGGGCTCTTCCCCTGGCGGGGTGACTCGATAAAACACCCACAGGCGTTTACCCAGGTTCGCGGGTACATACTGTGGCGGAATATAGAAGCGTCTCGTGTTACCCGCCGTAGGGTCAGCGATGTAACTCCCCAAGTCACCGTAGCCTTCCCAGATCATCTGAACCCCATCGTCTGCACCAATCACCGCGTCGTCCGGAATTCTGATGTAGACGCCACTGGTAGTACTCCGGGCCAGCAAATAACCTTTGTACTCATCTGGATCGCCATCCGGTATCACCCCCTCGACAATGGGATGCGGCAAATACAGGGGCACGCGCAACATCAGCGACAACGGCATCGAGGTGCCTGCACTGCCGACCCGGGCATACTGATACATCAGGCTCACCAGTTTGCCGTTGTTGGCCGCTAACCATTCGTACTCAAGGTGGATTTCAAGTATTTCGCCATCAATCGTCGACGGATCAACCCGCAGTGCCTTTATAACGCGCGTGTCGCCCAAGGCGTACACCACCAGGTCATCGCCCACCGAGATACCTGGATACAGTTTGATGCTCAGCGTGATGCCATCGGGATGCGCCTCGGGGTCGAGCATGTCGCCACTAAAGCCCTTGATTTCAAGGGGCGGCAGCAATGAGGTCACCGGTGTAACGATGCGCAGTGTTTGTTCAGCTGAGGGAGTGGAGACCGTCGGGGTGGCATAGACGATGCCGTAGCTCAACTGCACGGAGCCCCCGTCAATGATTTCCAGCTCGTTACGTGGCACTGTCCATTGCAGCGGTTGCCCGATATCGAGTTTCGTCAAGGTCTTCGTGCGGATGAAGTCGTCCCAGGGAATACCGTCATCAAAAAACATCTTCATGGTAAACGTCACCACATCGCCTGCCGACATCGCCTGATAAGCCAACGTCACGATGGTCGCTCCCCCAGCCTCCACCAGCGACAGATCCACACACAGATCATGGGACTCCTTGAACTGAGGCGCCGGGAGTAACTCCGTCGTCATCGACGGTCGTTTGCCCACGTAGAAAAACCGGCGCAGCGATTCCTCTCCCCGATTATCCGGTTGAGACGGATCGTCCATCTGGTACGAGTAAAACACCCAGCCCTGATCCAGGGTTACAAGCAGATCGTTGGCGATGCTGATCGGCATGCCTTCGGGTCGCAAATCACCGGGGTTTATCGTCACCAGGTTTTCAAATTGGTCGACGACATCGCCGAGCGGTCCGCATCCACGCCAATTGGGCCAGAATTGATCGCCTTCTGCTATCTCGGGATAGTCAATGTAGGTTTCAAGGTCCGCACTGCCTAAATCATCCAGATCAATCGCGTTATCCGGTCCTAAGCCGGGAACCTTCGGCGGGGGTAGCGCAATAGCCATTACTTGGACTCCCTTATTTGCATGTCTTGGCGCCAGTTAATTCACTGGTACAGCAAAAAATTTGACTGTTATCGATGGCTACTTTTTACGCCTTAACTGACAACCTGCCTACTATCAGAACTGCTAGGTTACGCGGCATCGCACCGCTGTTATTGTCTGCATTGAATGCCTGTATTGATTCACTGGATGCAGGTCAACACCCGTTTTATCGGCTTCTTTATTATTACAGCCCGCTTGAATTCAGCGGTGGTAGACGCTGACGTTATTGATACCCACTTGCGTTCCGACTACCGGCTTTTCTTATTTAACCGTCAAAGAGGTTCATATCAATGACTGTCGCCAGCTCCGTACACTCCAACGCGCTTAACTTCATGAGTTCAATGAAGAATGGCGTTGACCCGCGCACCGGTTTATATACAGTAGCGATCAACTTTCCCGAGATTCAAACCAATGACTTGCGCGGCCCGGGCTTTGCTCTGGCACTGGCGTACAGCCCGCTCAATACTCTGGACAGTGGCTACGGCCATGGCTGGAACCTGCAACTGTCGCAATACACGCCCGGCAACCAGATCCTGTCGCTGAGCACCGGCGAAACCTTCAAGGTCACCGGCAGCGACAGCGTCACTGGCCAGTTGACCATGAAGGAAAAGAAACTCGACAGCTTTCATTTCTATCCGGAAGGCAGCACCCGTTACCGGGTCGTACACAAGTCCGGCCTGGTCGAGATCCTTGAGGTGCAGGGCAGCGCCCAGAACCGGGTGGCGTTGCCCGTCGAGATTCATTCGCCCACGGGGCACAAGGTCACCCTCGGCTATAAGCCGTTCAGCGGCACTCACCAGCTACTGGCCTGGATCAAGGATGATTCGGGCCAGACCCTGCTGACGGTCAAGCGCGAGAGCACCTTCGTCGAGGTACTGCTGCAGCCGTTCGGCGGCCCTGACGGCGGGCCGTTGGCGCGCTTCGTCATGACCTTGGGCGCGTCTGACAAGCGCGTGACCCAGATCACTCTGCCGACCGAGAACCAGGCGTCCTGGCGCTTTGGCTACACCCTTGTCCGCGATCAGCTGTGCATGACCTGGGTGGAGACGCCCACCGGTGGACGTGAGGAAATGTCCTATCAAGACCTCGGTCACCAGTTCCCGGCCGGCAGCGGTCGCTCGGCCCTGCCACGGGTGACAAAGCATCTGACGTATCCGGGATTCGACCAGCCGGCGGTCGATGTTCGGTACACCTACAAAAGCGAAGGGCCGGGAAAAAGCGAAACGAATTTCGTGGGTTTCGGCCTTTCCGTACCGTGGGATAATGACGGTCTCGACAACCTCTACAAACACATTGGCGCCTACGAGTATGTGTGCATCGAAACCCTGTGGGTAACAGATCCACCTACCGAATCGGTACCGGCGCCGCAACCGCAACCGGTCCGAAAAATCGAACGCAAATTCAACCAGTTCCACCTGCTGACCACCGAAACGACCACCCAGAACAACAAGGTCGAGACCGTCGAAACTACGTATTACCTGACGCCGAACGTCGCGTTCGACCAGCAGCCCCGGTACTGCCAGTTGCCCAAAGAAGTCAAAACCACCTGGTCGCTGCTCGATAATCCGACCCACCGGCGCAGTGAAACCCTCAGTAGCACCTACGACAACCACGGCAACCTGCTGGAGCAGACCCAGGCCAATGGCGTAGTCGAAATCTGCATCTGGTATCCCGCCGCGGGCGCCGATGGCTGTCCGGCCGACCCCGAGGGCTTTGTGCGGCACCTCAAGGAGCAGACCGTGACTCCGGCGTCGCCTGCCGGCAACGCCCCGACATTGCGTACCCGCTATCGCTACAAGGCCTTACCGCCGCTGGCCGGCAGCCCACTGGAAAACTGGATCACGGTCGAGAGCCAAACCCTGGTGCAGGTACAAACCAGCGGTGAAACCGAGCTGGAGCGTACGCTGTTCGAACACAGCAACGCTCCGAGTGATGCGTTCCTGCATGGCCGTGTCACGCGCCAGACGGCAACTCTGAACGAAAAATCCACCCGCGTTGATTATGACTTCCGCAAGTTCGTCAGCCGCCAATTGGGTGTGCCGGTGCAACAAACCACGGAAACCGTGAGTACTGATTTCGATGACGTCAGCAAAGCTGTCCTTCGCCAACACTCGTTGATCACCTCGCAAGAACTGTTAAGCCGCATTGACGATGTTGAAACCCACTACCAGTACGACGTCCTGGGTCAAGTGACGAGCGAAATTGTCGCCCCCGGTACTGACTTCACGGCCAGCCGCCGCTATGAATACATTCTCAGCACACAGTTCGGGCAGCAGGCCGAGCAGGTCAGCATCAACGCCAGACAGATCAGAACGCGCAGTGTTCTCGACGGGTTGGGCCGCTTGGTTTTCCAGGAGCGCGACCATGTCGATAGCAATGACCCGGGCCGAACCCGACAAACCTATGCGGCCATTTACAATGCCTGGGGCGATTTGGCTGAACAGACTGAATACGACTGGCTGGATGGAGCGCCCCTGGCGCTCAAGAGCACTTTCCACCATGACGACTGGGCGCAACAAGACTGCGTGATTGGCGCCGATGGCGTCGAGTCCCATCAAAGCATCGACCCGATCGGAACGCCTGCGTCGCAAGGACCGATCCTGCGTAGCTGGATCCAGAGCGCGGGCCCGAGCCCCACGATCATCGGCCTGAGCGAAACCTGGCTCAACCGGTTCGGCAAACCCACCCGGGTCCGTACCCTGGGTGCAGACCAGGAAGAAATCGCGACACAAACCTACCTCTACGACGGCCTGGGTCGTTGCACCCAGCACGAAGACACATCGAAATACATCACCCGATTCACGTATGACGCCTGGTCGCGCCTGGTCAGCAGCACCCTGCCCGACGACAGCATCGTCAGCCGCACCTATGCCCCACACAGCACCTCGGAATTAGCCGTCGCCCTCAGCGTCAACGGCAATGGAGTGACGACTGTCGTAGGTGAACAAGAGTTCGACGGCCTGGAACGCCTGACCCGAACCACGGCTGGCAACCGTACGGAGCGCTTTACCTACGACCCCGGCAAGATGCAGATCAAGGAAAGGATCACGCCGGCCAATCAGTCCATCGAATACGACTACAACCTGGTTCTCACTGACCAACCTATCAGCAGTCGTGCGCCAGACGAAACCGCAGGTTTTACGTATGACTCAACCAGCTCGCGGCTGACCCTCGCGCAAAATGAACAAGGTACACGCGAGTATGGCTACGACACCGCCAACCAATTGCGCGTCGAACGTTGGGTCGATAAACAAGGGGAAGCCTGGGAGACCCATTATTCAAGCTCCATGCAAGGCCGCCAGCTCAAACGAACCGACTTGAAGCAACGGGACAGCGACGGGCGGGACACCGTCTATGACTACGATGCTCTTGGACGGGTGGACAGTATCCAGCAGGGCCAGATTCTGGCAGGGTTCGAATACAACCACCTGGGCCAACTCTGGCGCACCACCACCAAGGACCTGACCGCAAACAGCACGCTGGTGACCGAACTGCAGTATGACGATCACGGCCGTGAAGTTCTGCGCACGCTGACCCTGAACCAGCAGCCGCCGCGCACCCAGGCGCAAACCTGGCAGCCTGATGGCCTGCTGGAAGGTCGACATCTTCAACAAGCCGGGATCAGCCTGCTCAAGGAGACGTTCGCCTATGACCGACGGGGCCGGCTGACCAACCACAATTGCGAGGGCACTACACTGCCCAGGGACAGTGAAGGCAGGGAGATCAGCAGCCAGATCTTCTCGTTCGATGCGCTGGACAATATCAAGCTAGTGCTGACGAGATTCCCCAACGGTACCTTCGAGCGGGCGATATTCACGTACGCGACCGATGACCCCTGCCAGCTCCAGGGTATTGCCTATACGCCGGCAAGAGCGACAGCCAACCCGACGTTCACTTACGACCTCAACGGTTGCCAACTCAACGATGAACGCGGCCAACGCCTGAGCTACGACAGTCAGAACCGTCTGCTGGGTGTGGAGAATGCCTTGGGCCAGTCCGTCAGCCAGTATCGTTATGACGGCCACGATCATCTGGTCACCTCACAACAAGGCAATGAAAGCCAGACCTTGCGTTTTTATCAGGACGAACAACTGAGCAATATCGTTCAGGATGATCGCCAAACCCAGTTTCTCTACCACGGCCAACCCCTCGGACAACAAGCCACAGACAACTCACAAACATTGTTATTACTGACCGACGCGAACCACAGCGTTATTGGTGAAAGCCAACAAAGCGACCTGCGCACGGTCGTCTACAGCGCCTATGGCGAACGCCACAGTGAAAACATGCTACAGAGCCTGCTGGCGTTCAACGGTGAAGTGCGCGACGAAGTCAGTGGCTGGTACCTGCTGGGCCGCGGTTATCGGGCTTACAACCCGGGCCTGATGCGCTTCCACAGCCCGGACTCGCGTAGCCCGTTTGGCAGCGGCGGTGTAAACCCCTATACCTATTGCCTGGGCAATCCGATTGCGCTGCGCGACCCGACAGGGCACGAAGCGATCGGATGGAGTGGCAGGCTGCGGCGGCCGGATGAGGACGTGCTGCCTGCGCTGAAACAGGGAGGCGGCTGGGAATCCTGGATCGGCGTGGCGGTGGGCGCCGTGTTTGTTGTCGTTGGGGTCGTTGCCACGATTGCCACATTTGGCGTTGCCACCCCACTCACGGCTCCCATCATCGCCAAGGGTACGCTACTGGCGGTGGGTACAGCCCTTACCGCTGGATCGACCGCCGCCAGTGCAGTCGCGGCCGCCAACGGTGATGAACAAGCCGCCAAGTGGGGGGGGTATTTGGGGTATGCGGCGCTGGCCGTAGCGGCGCCCACTATTGTCTATAGTGGTTACAACGGGGTGAGGAGCTTGCTCAGTGCCGTCACCAAGGAAACGGCCAAGAGGGCATCGGTCAGTAGTATGGCCAATATTGCCCACGCGTCTTCTTCGAATCTTGGGAACAGTAACTTTAAGACTTCAATGATGGCTCACTTGGGAGGTGGGACGCGGTTCAAAGTTCCAAATAAAATAGCGGGAATACCTTCCAACAATACGGCCGGATCTACGATTGGCAACCCGACTGTAGTGAACGTTTCATCACTTCCATCGATACCTAATGGTGCACCACTCAATTTAGAAATCGCGAGTCAGGCACCAAAGCTTATACCGCCTGTCCCCGGACCTACAATAAAGAGCGAATTGGATATGGCAACTCAGTACATTCTCGAGGCGCGTAATAGCAATGGACAATTAGCTGGTAATAACATAGTGAAAAAAGCAGTGAGCGCTTCACAAACGGGAACTCCTTCACAAGCAGTTTTAGACGCTAATAATCCTCGCTATTGAGCCCTCGCCTGTAGGGCGACAAGAGCCTATGTTCTTGTCGCCCAGAACCTCAATAAATACTTACTGTACTCGGCACTGGATAAAACATGGCAATCCAGTACTTTTTTCTGATCCTAAGAAAAACCCCACCATATAAGCATTCACAAAGTCCACAATCGAAAACTGTACACATCAACCTCAAGTTCTAAAGGCTTCAATAAAAACGCCTACCTCCTGCCTCCGATCACGATCAAAAAAAATAACGAATTATCCTACATCAAGCGCCCCCACCTCAGCGGTTTCGTAACCTATCTTAAAGCTAAAACCCCACCTAGAATACCGCCCCGTCATGACACCGCCACACAACTAACTGATATCACCAGCAACACTAAACCCGGCATCAAAACCGATGCGATGACGGGCATTCTCTCCAACTAAGGATTTATCATGAAACAACATTTACTTGCACTTTCCCTGGGCCTCGCAGCAACCCTGGCCGGCACTTCGGCATTCGCCAATACCGGCACCATTAACTTCGAAGGTAAGATCACCTCCAGCACCTGCCCGATTGAGGTTGTCAACCCGGAAGATGGCACCATTGGCAATCTGGTAAAAATGGGCAGCATCGAGTCCAGCCGTTTTACCGCTATCGGCCAGGAATACGCCGGCAAGAGCTTTGCCTTGCGCGTCTCAGGCGTTCCAGGCTGCGGCATCACTACTGGCAGCACCGCCAAGGTCACCTTCAACGGTACTGCCGATATCAGCGGCAATTACTTCGCGGTCACCCCGACTGCGGATGGCGCCAGAAATGTCGTTATCGTACTCAAGGACAAATCCGGCGCATCGATCGCCCCCGGCGCAGCATCTGCTGATTACGACCTCGAAGATACCGGCCCAACCGATATGCGTTTCAACGCCTATTACCGCTCGACAGCCGCTGCTGTGACGGCTGGCGTCGCCTCGGCCGACGTTCAGTTCGTTGTCGCGATCAACTGATACCCCCCACTCCTTGCCCCTTGATCGCACATCGTGATCAAGGGGCCTCTCAATGCTGTCCAGGCACAGGTTTCTGCCTGGATAGAAGGTACTGACCTATGTTCGGCTTGATCAAGCAGGCGGCCACTGTCCGCCCGACCCTTGGCGCCTGCATGACTGTATTCATGCTTGCATCTTATATTCCCGTCAGCCAGGCGGCCTTGACGCTCAATGGCACCCGCGTGGTCTTCGACAGCGACAAGCGCAGTACTTCGTTGATCGTCGCCAACCCCAGCAACCGACCTTTCGCGGCGCAAACCTGGGTCAATACGGCCAGCGACGACGACACCACTGCTGTGCCGTTCATCCCTTCGCCGCCGCTGTTTCGACTCAACCCAGGCAAAGAACAACAGGTACAGATCAACGGTTTGCCCAACACCCTGCCCGCCGATCGCGAGTCACTGTTCTATTTCAATCTGCAGGAAATTCCGCAGGCAGAAGCCAACGATGGCAATGCCCTGAATATTGCCCTACGTACCCGCGTCAAATTGTTTTATCGCCCCAGCCAGATCAAGGACAACCCCATGACGCGACTGAAAGACTTGCAGTGGTCGATCAAGGACGCCAGCGGCCAGACTCATCTGATCGTGAACAATCCGACCCCTTTCCACGTTTCTTTCGTGCGCCTTGAAGTGACCGACAAGGGCCAGAATCAGCCCGTGCAGAACGCAATCATGGTCGAGCCATTCAACACCCAGCGCTACGCCCTGAGCGGCATCAAGCCCCATCAGGGCATGCAGGTAGTGTTCTCGGCGATCAACGACTACGGCGGTTTTAGTGTGCCAATGACCGTGCCGATTCAACTGGCCCCTTGAGGCAGTGCCCACTGCATTAACTGCCAGGAAAATAACCATGACTACTTCACTCGAGCGCCGGTACGCGGCCAGACCCAAGCGCCTGCGTCTCGCTCAACTACTCTTCGTCGGCAGCAGCAGTGCCATTCTGTTTGAAATCAAGCCCGCGCTGGCGACCCAACCCGTCGAATTCCAATCCGGTTTCATGCGCCAAAGCCCGGCGCACGCCAGCGATGCCGGCGCCCTGACCCTTAGCGCTCTGGCCAATCGTAGCGAACTGGGGCCTGGACGTTACTGGGTGGATATTCAGATCAATCTGCGTTATTTCGGCCAGCGCGAGATTGCCTTCGAACTCGACCCGGACAGTGACCGCCTGCTGCCTTGCCTGTCCTCCGAGCTATTGGAACAGCTGGGTGTACGGCTCGACAGACTGGCCGACCCCTCGCTATTGCTGGCCTCTTGCGTCGATCTGTTTGTATTGATCCCTGGTGCCGAGATCGACTTCGACGCCAACAAACTACGGCTGGCGATCTCTATTCCACAGATCGCCATGCGGCGTGATGTCATTGGTCACGTAGACCCCGAACGCTGGGACTACGGCATCAACGCCGCTTTCGTCAACTACCAGGTCTCGGCGCAGCAAGGCTCCAGCCGCTATGGCGGCAAAAACAACAGTGACGACCTGTACCTGAACAGCGGCATCAATCTTGGCCCTTGGCGCTTGCGCAGCAACCAGTCGATGCGCCAGGACGAAGAGGGCAAGCGTGTATGGACCAGTGCCTATACCTATGCGCAGCGCGACCTCCCCGGCACCCATGCCAATCTGACCTTGGGCGAAACCTTTACCGGCAGCGATGTGTTCAGAAGCGTGCCGATCAAAGGTGCCTTGATCAATTCAGACATGGGCATGCTGCCCGATGCCGTGCAAGGTTATGCACCGATCATCCGCGGTGTGGCACAAACCCGCGCCAAACTGGAAGTTCTGCAAAACGGTTACCCGATCTATTCCACTTATGTCAGCCCTGGCCCGTATGAAATCGACGATCTGAGCACCATTGGCGGTGGCGGCGAGCTGGAAATCGTTCTGACCGAGGCCGATGGCCAGGTTCGACGCTTTACCCAGCCCTACGCTACCATCGGCAACTTGTTGCGTGAGGGCGTATGGCGTTACAGCGGTGCATTGGGGCGCTACCACTCGGCGAGCAATCAAGATGATCCGTTGTTCTGGCAGGGCACGCTGGCCATGGGCACGGCCTGGAACTCAACACTGTATGGCGGCCTGATGGCCAGTGATTTCTATCGTGCCGGCACTCTGGGCCTCGCCAAAGACCTGGGATCAATCGGCGCCGTGTCCCTGGACGTTACCCGCTCGAACACCGACATCGACACACTGGACACGCACAATGTCCAAGGCATGAGTTACGCCGTGAAATACGGCAAGTCTTTTGCGACCAGGACCAATCTGCGTTTCGCCGGTTATCGCTACTCCACCGAAGGCTATCGGGATTTCGACGAAGCGGTCAGCCAACGCAGCAACAGCTCGACGTTCTACGGTAGCCGGCGCAGTCGTCTGGAGGGGTCTATCTATCAGCATCTCGGCAGTCGCAGTGCAGTAAGCCTGACACTGTCACATCAGGACTACTGGGGGAGCAGTCACGAACAACGTCAATACCAGTTCAACTTCAACACCCAATACCAGGGTGTCAGCTACAACCTGTACACCTCGCAATCACTAAGCAATACCCACGGCACCGACCGACAGTTCGGTCTGAACGTGTCGATGCCCCTTGATTTCGGTCACTCAAGTACTGCGACCTTCGATGTTCAGAATAACGGTGAGCACTACAGCCAGCGCACCAGCCTGGGTGGCAGCGTCGATGAGAACCGGCTCAACTACCGGGTCAGCCTGAGCTCCGATGAGAAACGCCAACAGGCGGCAGCACTTTCAGTCGGCTATCAGGCGCCCTTTGGCAGTGTCGGTGCCGGGCTGACCCAAGGCCGGGATTACCGCAGCACGTCAATCAACGCCAGCGGCGCCGTGTTGCTACACGCAGATGGCATCAATGTCGGGCCCTCTCTGGGCGAAACCAGCGCACTGGTCCAGGTGCCAGACATCGCCGGGGTCGGCGTCGTGAATGCCACCGGCGTGGAGACGAACGAACGTGGCTACGCCCTCGTTCCGTATCTGCGCCCTTATCGGGTCAATCACGTCGTGTTACAGACCGACCAGCTAGGTCCCGAGGTGGAAATCGAAAATGGCAGCGCTCAGGTCGTGCCCAGACGCGGAGCCGTGGTCAAGGCTACGTTCCCGGCGCGCTCGGTCAATCGCCTGGTCATCACTGGCCGCACCGCCACAGGCCAGCCACTGCCTTTCGGCGCACAGGTCAGCGATGGCGCAGGCACCGTCATCGGCACCGTCGGCCAGGCCGGGCAAATGATGCTCTCCACCGGCGCCGAGCCACAGACACTCGACGTACGCTGGGGTGATCAGAGCGATCCGCAGTGCCGACTGAACGTCGACCCCGACAGCATGGAGCAAGTACAGGGCTACCGATTGCAGGAACTGACATGCCTCTGATCAAAGGAAAGACGGTGCGCGTCAACAGCTATCCATCAGGAAATTCAGCATGAAATCTTCGATACACCGACTGTTGCGTGGAACACTACTGCGTGGAGCACTTCTGATCGGTACTTGTCTGTCGCCCCTGGCGATGGCCGATTGCTGGTGGGCCCCCGCCGGGTCGACAGTGAAAAACTATCAACGCAACATCGGCACCTTGTACATTCCTCGGGACGCCCGCGTCGGATCCGTCATAGGCACCGTTGACATGCTCGCGAACACACCGGACAACCCGGCCATGACTGCGGAATGCCTGAATAATGGCACCCAGTACTTGATGTTCAATGCCCGAGCCACGGCCCCTGTGTTTCCCGGCCCGCTGGATCCGATCAATGGTGAAGATGTCACTGGCAAGATTCTGCAAACCAACATTCCGGGCGTTGGCGTACGCGTCAAACTGGGCATTCCGCTCGATGGCCGAGGGGATAACTCCTTCGTTCCCATCGGCGGCACCCCGACAGTTCCCTATGACGGGTACAACGACAAACAGTTGCTCACATACATTCGGCTCAATCCTCTGAGCAACCGGGTCACGCTGGTGAAAACCGGACCTTTGCCTGTCGGGGCGCACACACTCGATGGCAGCGAGCTGTTCAGCGGTCACTTCCCCGATTTGGGCAAGGTGTTCGGTTATGGGTTGAGCGGCACTATTATTCAGGCCCAATGCACCGTCGGCGCCAATCCCGTCAGCGCCGACCCCGTTCAGCTCGGCGACTGGGATGCCGCAGACTTCACCGGCCCGGGTTACACCACAACGCTCGTGCCTTTCAATATCACGTTAAGTTCCTGCGAAACCGATACAGGTGGTGGTTTCGTTGCAACCGCCAATATCCAGCTCGAAGGGGTCAGGGGATCAGTGCCCATCGGCCCCACGACCAGTGGAATCTTCAGCCTGACCTCCGATTCGGATGCCCAGGGCGTGGGTATTCAAATACTCAAAGGCGACGGCATCACCCCAATGGAATTGAACACAGAAGTGCCCTTGATCGCGATTTCCCCCGGCACCACGGTCCTGGATTTCACTGCCCGTTTCTACCAGACCGAGCCCACCAGCGCGGTTCGCCCTGGCCTGGCCAAAGGTGCGCTGAACTTCACCGTTACCTACAAATAAACCTCGAGTAACCCACGACAAAAAAGCGGGTTTGCCGTTACCGGCAAACCCGCTTCCGCTCCCCCGTAAACCTTAAGCGACCAGTGTCGGCGTCAACGATGGAAAGCGCTGCCAGGTCTCCTTACCGTCGAAGCTCACGCTAACCCGCACCTCGAAACCGACATTGAGTTTGAAACGTTGCAGATCAGCCTTTGAAATACGCCCGACAGCAATGGTTTGCGCCACTTCCGGGACAGGAAACTCCGTCAATACAGGAATCTCGAGCGCCTGGCTATTGCTGCCAACGCCTATCACCTTGATGGTGATGTACTGGTTCGTAGACATGAGGGTCCAGCGTGCGAGCGTGAAATTGGCGTACCCGCCGTCCGCAATGCTCCCCACACTCAACCTTGCGCCCGACACCTTGTCGCATTGAACAGTGGGCATTCCGCCCAACGCTTCGACCCGCAAGGTATACGTCTGCGATATATAGGGGGCCACGACGCCGGTCTCGAACACCTCGTAACGCACGGGCAGGGATTTCCCTACGTGAAAGGCAACCTTGTCGCTCGGGATTTTGTATTCCCGGGAACCCACAGGTGTCGGTATGTCCGTTCGATACCCCCCTGCACTGCCCTGCTCGGCCCATTGCACAAACACTGGCTCCCCGTCATAGATGACCGCCTCGGGAGGAATGACTACTGTTACACCACTAATGGCATTGCTCGGGCTCAGCACACCGCTCGACGGGCCTCCCGTAGCTTCCTTGACCTTTGACGGAGGAAGCGTGCGCGGGATCGGGGTGGCGGCAATGCTCAGTTGGACATGAGCCGAATACGTACTGGTGTTACCCGCACGATCTTGCACCCGATATTGCACGAAGCGCTGGCCGTCCCCTCGGGCGCGAATCAAGTCACCTGGAATCGTTACCACCACGGGATCAGCGTAATTTCGATCGTCCAGCACAATGACTCCGCCTGAATTGAAGTCACCGGCGCCTGTCCCCCAGAACCATTCGATGCGGTCCCAGGGTCTTGGGGTTGTATATGTTGGGAGATCCGGCAGCAGCTGATTCTCATGGGCCTTAAGGTATAGGTCGGTGACTGTGTTAGGCGGGAGAACGGCGGGAGGGAAAATCAATTGGCTGTCAGTAGCAAGAACAGGCGCAGCAGTATCGAGTGTAATCACCAACTCAGAGGAATCATCTGTCTCATCGTTATAAGCCGTCACCTTGTAACGCAACCGATGTTGCCCGTCATTGCCGCGCAGTAGTCGTTTGGGCAATGTAACAAACCGGTCTGACGCCTCGATAGGCGCGTCACTCCAATAACGGGTATCTACGGATACGTCGTCAAAGAACAGCTCAACTGACTCTTCACCCAGCGTCGGATCGGAGTGCTCCCATAGTTCAAACCAGACCTTCAGGTCATCGTGTGTCGCGGCTTCCGGGAGCAGATTGGGTTCACCGTTGGGAACATCGTCAAGTAATCCATCCACGCGGGGCTCAGGCAACAGTCTGAGGCTGCTGGAGGATTGAGTGTTTGTAGGCTTGCTCATGAACAAGACTCCTTAGAAAAGAGCGAGGAATAATGGCCGCAGCCTTCTTCCTCGCGTCACATAAAGAACATTGAACCCGCAGTGCAGCAGCCCTTCCCCACGCAGCCGCCTCAAATCATTGGGTTACCAGCTATAGCGCATACCCACGTTGGCACCCCACGGCTGTTCAATCTTGTCGCCGTTGCTGTAATCGAAATCAGCGTGTAGCGAAACCTTGTCGGTCAGCGTCATGGCCAAACCTGCGCCTAGCTCACCACGGGAACCCGACAGGTCATTGTTGAATACGTTGTTGTTGACCTTGACTTCGTTGTTCTTGGCGAACTCATGCACATACGCGGCGCGAAGATACGGCTGCACCACCTTGCCCTCACCCAGGTTGAAGTTGCGCCCGGCAGTCGCACCGGCTTTACCTAGCAGAGAGCGCGTGCGATTGCCTTCGGCGGACAGGCCGTTATCCAGGTCGTAATCCTTGCCCTGAATGATCACACCCGACAGTTGAGTGAACGGCTCGACAAAGTAGTCATCGGCCAGTTTGATATGACGACCGAACTCCAGGGACGCACCGACACCGTTGTTGTCGTAACTGCCCTTGGTCTGGTTGCCGTCACTGAGCTGCACTTTGGATTCGTTCTGGAAACGGTTGAACTTGAGCACGCCGTCGAAGTAGTAGCCGCTTTGGTCGTCCAGCCAGGTGGTGTAGGCACCCATGTAGTAGCTGTTGACTGTACCGCTGGTACCGCGACTCAGGTCCAGGTCGGATTTGCTGTAACCACCCAGCACGCCCACCAGCCACTGGCCGTCACCGACCGGCAAAGGCGCGTCGGCACCGAAAGACAGGCCTTGCTGGGTTTGCTGATACGCCAGGCCGGAACTGGCGCTAACATCGAACTTGTTGCCGTACGCGCGGATCCAGCCACCGGCCTTGCCCTCGTCCATGCGCACTTCGCCCATGCGGCTGCGCAAGGTGCTGAGCTCGCCATACCAGACCGTCGGCGCAGCATTGAACAGTGCCAGTACCGATTGGGTGCCCGGACTGATGACTTTCGAGGCAGTGTTCAGGTACCAGTCGTTGTTGCCCTGCTTGATCAGGTCGTAGGAGAAGGCCCCCAGATCCACCGGGCCGTCCTTCAGGGAAAACTGGGCATCGCCGGCAGCGATGTGGACCACCGGTATGGCACCGGCAGCCCCCGGTTCGGACCCGCTGGCATCGATCGATAACGTGTGATTGCCGCTGGCCGTCCCGGTAACGGTCAGCGTATCGACCTGACCGGTGGCGAAGTTCGTGTGCATGAAGAACGTGCCAGCACCCGAAAGGTTGCCCACCGACAGCTTGTAGAACTCGCCCGGATTGCCGAACTGGATGCCACCGCCGTTCATGGCAAGGTTCGCGACCTCGCCATCACCGACCATCACCCAACGGGCATCGTTGTTGACCGTCAGACCCTGAACGTTTTCAAGGCGACCGGTCAGCGTGGCGGAATGGTCGAGCACGACATCGGCACTGCTGCCTGCCGCCACCACAATATCGCCGATCAGATGGCTGTTATTGGCCTTGAAGCTCGCCGAAGAACCATTGATGACTTCCAGCAACGTACCGTTGCCACCCACCAAGGTGGAGCCGTTGTTGACTTCGATGTTCACGCGTTCGGTGTTGGTCTGGGTCTGGCCGTCGACGATGATCGCCGAACCACTCAGCCCTTCGACATGAGTTTTATTCAGGATCAACGCGTTGTCGGCAGACAGGTTGAGGTCGGCGAACAGGCTCACACCATTGAGCCCACCCACAATGCTGCTGTCAGTGGCCGAGATTTTGCCGCCGAAGCTGCGGATACCGATGCCATCGGCGTTGCTGCCGGTTACTTTGGAGCCTGCTTCGAGGGTCAGCTGACTTTTGGAACTGAGGGTTGCTCCAAACTGACCACCAATGATCTCACTGCCCTGAACCAGCGCCGTGGAGCCACCGTTGACCGTTTGCGCCAGACGTAACCCGGTGCGACTGCTAACAACTGTGCTTTTATTGGAAATAGTCGTTTCACTGGCGGACAGATCGACCCCGTTAGTGGTGCCTTTAGCGGTGACATGGGAACCGTTAAACACGACATTCGAACCCGTGGTTGCGCGGATCTGGTCGGTAGTGGCACCGTTGGCCGTCAGTTTGCTTGCGCTCTCTACCAGATAATCGTCAACCGTGGTGGCGGCATCGATGGTCTTGGAAGAGCCATTATCGATCAAGGTCTGCGCCAGTCCGTTCGGGCTGATCAACAACAACGGTGTGAGTATGGCGAGTTTGAGAAAACGTGCGAGAGGTGTGACAGCGAAGAATGAGTGGCTGACGGGCATGGATAGCTCCTTGGTAAACAGACTGTTTTGCAAACCGCTCAGCCCGGTGCCTTGCGGTCTGGCCTGAACGTTCAAAGGCGGCGATCCTAAGCACCCTCTTCCTTAAAATATGTAGGACTTATCCTAAGGCGCATGAGATTTTGCTCGATACAGTCATACGAAACATCGATGCCAACTGCATCCAGATAATGTCAGCATCAGTGTGAAAACACGGGCGACAAACGCCCGTGTGCCGGCCTTGATGGTTGAGCTAAGGCCTTGGGATCTCGCATGGATCATTCGGTCGATGGAATGCTGTGCGGGTCGTTAAAGACGTCGATGCAATCTCTTCCGTGCCGTCATCAAAGAAGTACTAGATTTTCGCGCGGCCTCTTCGACCGGGTGCGTTTTCGTTATAGAGAGGCAGGATATAAGTGGTGTAGGGTTCCACTAGAATAGTGAAGCCGGTGACAGCCCCATCAGTGCCTAGCACATAATCTTCAATGAATATTGCGTCTGTAATCGGATCTTCGGGTGCGTTTAGATCTTCCCCTTTCATTGGCGTGAATACGACCTTGATCGTGTCGCCATCCTTTAGCAGCCCGGTAAGGTCAGGTATGTCGACTTTGAGCGAGCCATCAGCCTCCAGGACCGAGCAGCCTGGGTAACCGGTCGGATCGGGAATGGTGGGAAAACTCGCAGGCGGCAGTTCAACAGCGATCGCGTTAACATCAACCTCGGTCGTCTCTGAAAGCAGATCATTTACCAGGCCTGCCGCGCTAACCTGATAGTGCACGGGTACTGTCGACCCGTTGCCACCGTCCTTGATGTACTGCCAGGGAATGTCAACGGTTTGCTCATTGCCAGGCACATGCTCCGGATTCGAATCATCAAAGGGAATCTGAGCCTCGAGGACACGGGCACCATTCCAGAAGAAGTCGACGATGTGACCGTTAACCGCCTCGTCGTACCAAGTGAACGTGAATTTCGCGTCCTTTTCCTTGTCGTCCCGTATCAACTTATTGGTCCGGGTGTCATCGTAGTTCTTGACTTCACCTTCCAACAGGCTTGGATGTACCGGATTCGGCCAATCGTCAGACGGCCAGGGCAACCACGGAATTGGAACCTCGAAGTTGACTTCGATATCGGTAGCTTTAGGACCAAATGGCCGCCCACTGCGAATGACTTCATAGCTGACGTTGGTTGTCTTGTCTCCGGTAGTGTTCTCTCCGTACTCCAGGATCAGCGTCTTGATAGGCAGCACCGGGACCTCAATCTTCTCCAGTGGATTGGGTCCAACAGGATAGTCAGCCAGAGGGGTGTTACCCCATTTCAATCGAATGTTGTCATTGGGCTTAGGGTTGTCATATCTGGGAATCCAGACGCTCACACCCGCCAGAGCATGTTCAACCGCCAACGGTCCCGGAACTGCCTGAGGAACTTCCGGCGGTTGCAGATTGGTCGGCAGCGGCCCGAAAGTGAGGCTCATTTTCTTGTGGATCGAGACCGCGCTAGGGTTCAATGCCTTGTCGATCAACGCATAGAGAAGAACGCATTCGGCATCTCCAAACGCTCGAACAAGGTCTGCGTCAATTTCCACATCGGTGTCAGTAACGCCTGGGGTGGGTACAGTATCGAAGAAAACCTGATCGGCGCTGGTCGGATCCACAGGGATATTGGCTGCGTCAACCAGGTAAATGGCGATTTTGTCAGTGTCTTGCCAGTCGGGATAACCAGGAATCGTTGCAGTCAGCTTGCCACCACTGGGCAACGTCGTATCGTCGAGGTAGTCCGTGGCAAATTTCAATGCCAGCGGCGGTCCGTGTTTATAAGGTGGCAGTTGATCGCAAATGACTGTCACGGCCGGAGAATCGATTTCATCACCTTGATAGGTGTGGTGGAGATATTTCAGATGACACGTAGCGTCTTGCGGAAGGTGGTTGGCGTCGATGAGCATCTCGTACGGGAAGGTTTCCGAAAAATCGGTCTGGCCAGCCGGTATTACAAACTCATGTTCCGCCACGACGTCAAAACGACCACTTCCACGATTGAATAAAACCTCGATTTTCTCCGGGACAGTTGGCGGCGGCAGGGTATCCCATTTCGGGATATACACCTTCAGCCCGTTCTTCAGGTTGGGGCCCTTGAGAAGTTTGGTCACCGGGTCGGCGAAATCCCCCGGGTTGATTTCTATCGGTTTATCGGCCAACCTTGCCCGATGTTCGGTGCGCATTTTATGATAAGCGCTGTGTGCCTCTCTCCGTTTGAGTTTGATATTCGAACTTGCCATGTTGTTGTTCTCCCATTAACACCGTTTTGGCCATTGAGATATCAATGACCATCAAGTCTGTCTGGCAGATCGATACAACCGGGTACGACAAAACACATCCCTTCGCTCTGCGCGGCCGCTGAGGCCTGAGCGAATTAAGCACGGTTTTTAATAACGCGATACTGTCAGAGTTGACAGGTGGCCGCCTATACAGTGGTTAGGTAAAGCACGCTGTACAGCACATGAAACAGCGCTCTAGGACAGGCAACGACTGCCCCCCGGGATGGCTTCAAGCCTTGCGGGCGATTAAAGATCGTTCCCACGCTCCCGCGTGGGAATACATCCAGTGACGCTCTGCCTCACACGAGCGGACGCGGAGCGTCCGGGGCGGCATTCCCACGCAGAGCGTGGGAACGATCGTTGAATTAAGACTTGCCAACCGCCAACCGCCAGACCCGCGCAATATCCCCTGCCCGTTCGCGCAACAATTGCGGCGCATTAGCGCAGGCCTGCGCAAGACTCATCGGCCCCGACGGCAAGGCAAACGCGGCATCGACGCCGTGTTCATACATCTGCGCATACCCCTCGCCCAGGGTGCCGGCGATCACAATCACCGGCACCCCTTGTTGACGAGCAATCCGCGCGACACCAAAGGGGGTTTTGCCACGCAAGGTCTGGGCATCAAAACGGCCCTCGCCGGTGATCACCAGGTCGGCGCCACGTACGGCTGCTGCCAGACCGACCAGTTCAGCCACCACTTCCACGCCGGGGCGGAACTGCGCATGCAGGAATGCCTTGGCGGCAAACCCCAAACCGCCGGCGGCGCCACTGCCGGGTTCGTCACGCACGTCCCTGGCCAGCACTTGAGCGCAGTGATCGGCGAAGTGCCCGAGGGCCTGGTCCAGCTGCTGCACCTGTTCAGGCGAGGCGCCTTTCTGCGGGCCGAATATCGCTGAGGCGCCGTGGGCACCACAGAGTGGATTGTTGACGTCCGCGGCGATTTCGAAACGGACCTGGGCCAGACGCGGGTCCATTGCGTCCAGTTCGATCCGGCTCAGCGCTTTGAGTGCCAGACCGCCCCGGCTCAATGCTTGTCCCTGACTGTCGAGCAAGCGCACGCCTAACGCCTGCATCGCACCGGCGCCGCCGTCGTTGGTGGCACTGCCGCCGATGGCCAGAATGATCCGTTGCGCGCCGGCATCGAGCGCCGCGCCAATCAACTGGCCAGTGCCATAAGTGCTGCTGGAACAGGCATCACGCTGGCCGATCGCAACCAGCTGCAAACCGCTGGCCTCGGCCATTTCGATGATTGCGGTGCGGCTCTGCGGCAACCAGCCCCAACAGGCCCGCACCGGTAGACCTGACGGACCTTGCACTTGAGTGCTGCGCAACTCGCCATCGCGCGCGGCGAGAATCGCTTCGACCGTGCCCTCACCTCCGTCCGCCATCGGGCACTTGAGCAGTTGCGCGTCCGGCCAGACCTCCGCCAGCCCGAGGGCGATGGCATCGGCCACACCGATGGCACTCAGGCTGTCCTTGAACGAATCGGGGGCGATGATGATTTTCATGTGAGTTCTCCAGTTCCAATGGAGCCATGCTGCCAGTTGGAATCAGGAATAACGCCGGTCCGCTGCACAAGTACCGGGTGGGTTTATTGTTCATTGTCACAAAGCCGTCGCCTCCATTGCTGTAGGAGCCGAGCTTGCTCGCGATGGCGACCTCAACGACGCCATCGCCGGCAAGCCGTGCTCCTACGGGATTTGCGTTGACCACTGTCAAGGGTATTGCGTTGACCATCGTCAAGGGTGAGCGTCGGTTTGAGGCAGCAGCTGCACCCCGAGATAAAGCGCCAGCATCCCATCGAGTCGCAACGGATCGACTCCGCTCAGTTCGGCGATGCGCTCCATCCGGTAGCGCAGGCTGTTGCGGTGTATCCCCAAAGCGTCAGCACAGGCCTGGCTCTGACCGTCGTGTTCACACCAGCTGCGCAGGGTCGCCAGCAACTGGCCGTTACTGTCCTTGGCGATGACCTTGCGCAACGGATTGAGCAGTTCATCGAGGGCATCATCGTTGCGATGGCGCCAGAGCATCACCGGCAGACGATAGCGGTTCAGTGTCAGCAAGCGACTCTGTGGCAGCACATCGCGCCCGTAGGCCAGCAGGTCACCAACTCGCCGGTAACAGCGGCGCAACCCTTGCAGACCATCGGCCTGACCACCGACGGCGATACGCAGTATGTTCCAGCCCTGGCCGTCGAGTTTTTCCAGCAGCCGTTCATTTTCAATCGACAGCGTCGCCGCGCGACACCACAGCAACGATGACTTGGCCGAACTCACACACCAGCTGTCGGGATATCGCGAAGCCAGCCAGGCACTCAATGCTTCAACGGTCTGCCCGGGGCCATGTTCCAGCCCCAGTTCAAATAGATAAGGAATGCGCGGCAGCTGCGGTTTGAGCCCCAGCTGTTGGGCCTCGTCAATCAAGCGTGGTGAATCTCCGGCCTCGCTGAGTAACAAGGCCAGCAGATCATCGCAACGCTGGCGCCGCCATTGTTGTTCGTCCTGCTGGTTACGTTGGCCCACAAGCATCTCGGCGGTCATGCGCACCAGCTGCGCGTAGGTTCGCAACTGGTCCGGATCACCAGTGATGCCCAACACGCCGATCAGTCGCTGGTCGAGGAACAACGGCAGATTGATCCCCGGTTGCACGCCTTTGAGGTGTTTGGCGGTCTGCTCATCGATTTCCACGACACGACCATTGGCCAGCACCAACTGCGCACCTTCATGGCGGGTGTTGACCCGCTCCGGCTCGCCACTGCCCAGAATCAGGCCCTGGCTGTCCATGACGTTGACGTTATAGGGCAGGATGGCCATCGCCCGGTCGACGATATCCTGCGCCAGGTCATGATCCAGTTCGAACATAGCAGCGTGATCCTTGAAGGCAGTTTCTTATTAGTGATTGTTCAGCAGCACAGGGCAAGCGTCCTAACCCTGTGCGCAGGCACAAAGACAGGAACCCTGGGGTGACCGAGACTCTTGGTGCGATCAACGTTACCCTCGCATCGCAAAAAATCATAATAAAGAGAGACCCGCCATGTCCCAGAGCGCCGCGGCCACACTGGTCACAGCTGACCACAAAAATGCCGTCTACAAGCGCATTACCCTGCGCCTGATCCCCTTCATTTTCATCTGCTACCTGTTCAACTACCTCGACCGGGTCAACGTTGGATTTGCCAAGCTGCAGATGCTCGACGCGCTGAAGTTCAGCGAAACCGTGTACGGCCTCGGTGCCGGGATCTTCTTTATCGGCTATGTGCTGTGTGGCGTACCGAGCAATCTGGCGTTAACGAAGTTCGGCCCACGGCGCTGGATCGCGCTGATGATGATCACCTGGGGCATGCTCTCGACCTGCCTGTTGTTCGTCACCACCCCGACCGAGTTCTACACTCTGCGGCTGTTCACCGGTGCGGCTGAAGCCGGGTTCTTCCCCGGCGTGGTGCTCTACCTCTCGCAGTGGTTCCCGACCTTCCGCCGTGGCCGCATCATGGCGTTGTTCATGTCGGCGATCCCGGTTTCCGGCTTGCTCGGCAGCCCGTTCTCCGGCTGGATCCTCAACCACTTCGCGGCGGGTCAAGGCGGTTTGGCCGGTTGGCAGTGGATGTTCCTGCTGCAAGGCATTCCGACGATGATTCTCGGCGCGCTGGCGTTCTTCCTGCTCAGCGACAACTTCGCCAACGCCAAATGGCTGACCCCGCAAGAGCGTGCGGTACTCGAAGCGGATCAGGCTGAAGATCGGGCAAACAAGCCAAAAAGCACCACCGACTCACTGCTGGCGGTGTTCAAGAATCCGGCCATCTGGGCCTTCGGCCTGATTTATTTCTGCATCCAGAGTGGCGTTTACGCGATCAACTTCTGGCTGCCATCGATCATCAAAAGCCTGGGGTTCAGCGACAATCTGGTGATCGGCTGGATCAGTGCGATTCCCTATCTGCTGGCTGCGGTGTTCATGCTGATGGTCGGTCGTTCAGCCGATCTGCACAAAGAGCGTCGCTGGCACTTGGTGGTGCCAATGCTGATGGGTGCGGTGGGCTTGCTGATCGCCGTCAACTTCGCGACGCATCCGGCCGTCGCCATTCTTGGCCTGAGCATCGCCACCATGGGCGCCCTCACCGGCTTGCCGATGTTCTGGCCGGTGCCCACCGCGATGCTCAGCGCCGGTGCTGCGGCGGGTGGCCTGGCGCTGATCAACTCCATGGGGCAGATGGCTGGTTTCCTCAGCCCATACCTGGTCGGCTGGGTCAAGGACAGCACCGGTTCGACCGATGCTGCGCTGTATCTGCTGGCCGGGGTAATCGTTGCCGGTAGCCTGCTGGCGCTGCGCATGACCCGTACGCTGCGCGCGTAGCCGAAGATCAAAAGATCGCAGCCTTCGGCAGCTCCTTGTATCTCGACTATTGATGGTTTGATCGTTCCCACGCTCCGCGTGGGAATGCATCCCGTGACGCTCCGCGTCACATCCAGAGCGGACGCAGAGCGTCCAGGGCGGCATTCCCACGCGGAGCGTGGGAACGATCAACGCAGAGCGTAGGAACGATCAATAGTCGAGATACAAGGAGCTGCCGCAGGCTGCGATCTTTTCCCACCGGCAACGCGGATCGCAAGCCAGGAGCATTGAGAGGGAACACAGAACGGTGTAATAAAGAACCTCGTTTTTGTGTATGCCCACACTCAACCCGAAAGAGGATTTCGAACATGAGCTACCGCACCCTCGGCCAATCCGGTCTGCAAGTGTCCGCCCTGACCCTGGGCACGATGATGTTCGGCGAACAGACCAGCACCGAGGACTCCCTGAGGATCATCGACAAGGCCTGGGATCAGGGCATCAACTTTATCGACACAGCAGATGTCTACACTGGCGGGCGCTCCGAGGAGATCGTCGGCGAAGCGATTGCCAGTCGCCGTCAGGAGTGGGTCGTCGCGTCCAAGGTCGGTTACGGCCCGGTGGACGGCGTACCGAATCGCACGGGTTTGAGCCGCAAGCATCTCTTCAACGCTATCGAGGCCAGCCTGACCCGGCTGGGCACCGATTACCTGGACATCTACTACCTGCACCGCGAAGACCACAACACGCCGCTGGAGGTCACCGTTTCCGCCATTGGCGACCTGCTGCGCCAGGGCAAGATCCGCTACTGGGGACTGTCCAATTACCGCGGCTGGCGCATTGCTGAAGTGATTCGCGTGGCGGATAAACTCGGGGTCGACCGGCCGGTGATCAGTCAGCCGCTGTACAACATCGTCAACCGTCAGGCCGAGACAGAGCAGATCACCGCCGCCAGTGCCTACGGTCTCGGCGTGGTGCCCTACAGCCCGTTGGCCCGTGGCGTGCTCAGCGGCAAATACGCGCCCGATGTCACGCCGGACGTCAACAGCCGCGCCGGGCGACAGGACAAACGCATCCTGGAAACCGAATGGCGGGTCGAATCCCTGCGCATTGCCCAACAGATCCAGCAATACACCCAGGGCCGTGGCGTCGGCATCGTCGAATTTGCCATCGCCTGGGTGCTGAACAATGCAGCAGTCAGCTCAGCCATCGTCGGACCGCGTACCGAAGAACAGTGGGACGCCTACACCAAGGCGTTGGCGGTGAAAATCACTGCCGAAGACGAAGCCTTTATCGACTCGCTGGTGACCCCGGGCCACTCCTCTACTCCGGGCTACAACGATGTCAGTCACTTCGTTTCCGGGCGGGTACCGCGTTCGCTCTAAGCGCACTGGGTAGTCGCTGAAAGTCCGAATCTTCAATAATGGAGATTCGGATTTTTTATTCCGCATTCACGTCACCTGGCTGAGCTGATGTGCAGAGCCAGAGCTGTTCCAGTTGATTGAGCTCAGCTCAAGGGCACACTCAAGCTCACCTTGACCCGGTCCATCACCACGATGCTGCGGAACCACTTGATATTGCGATTCTCGTAAAACAGCTCACGGGCCAGGGTTTCGTAAGCCTTCATCGTCTCCACCACGATCACCAGCATGAAATCGGCATCACCGGTGACGTAGTAGCACTGCTGAACCTGTGGGATCGACATCTGTGCCTTCAGTACATCAAGGTCTTCGATGTGCGTTCGTTCGGCGTGAACCTCGACGAGGATAGTGATGGGTTTACCGACAGATTCAGGATCGATCACGGCGGTGTTGGCGGTGATCACGCCGCTTTGCTCCATGCGTTTGATTCGCCGCTGCACGGCGGCGGTGGACAAACTGACCTGCTCACCAATCACCCGCAGCGCCATGGAGTTATCGCGCTGCAATCGCTGCAGAATGGCCAGATCAAAGGAATCGAGATCGGGATTCTTGTTCAAGGACATGAGCCGGGCCTGGGCGTGAGAAATTTTCCCATAATAGGCCATTAATCAGAGTAAACGTCTCACGATAAAAGCAATATATTCTCACCGCAAAACCCCCCCCCTTTCAAAAACGCTTAAACCCCAGGGTCTCGCGAGGACAGTGTGTCAAAAGGTATTGCTTTATCGGTTCTGGCATCGGTGCTGTTCGCCGTCATGTATTTCTACACATCGCTGCTCTCGCCCCTCAGCGGCGTAGAAATTTTTGGCTGGCGCATGCTCTTGACCGCGCCGTGCATGACCGTCTTCATGTTCGCCTCGGGCGAATGGAAACACGCCGTCGCACTGATCAAACGCCTGCTCGACAAACCTGTTTTGGCGCTGGGCCTGCTGCTTTCTTCGGCATTGCTCGGCGTGCAACTGTGGTTGTTCATGTGGGCGCCACTGAACGGGCATAGCCTGGATGTATCCCTTGGCTATTTTCTACTGCCACTGACCATGGTTCTGACCGGACGACTCGTTTACGGCGAGCGTCTTTCTCACCTGCAAAAGATCGCGGCATTCTTCGCGAGCCTCAGCGTGGTCAATGAGTTGTATCAGGTCGGCAGCTTCTCCTGGACGACCTTGCTGGTGGCCATCGGTTATCCGACCTATTTCGTGCTGCGCCGACGCCTGGCCGCAGACAACCTGGGTGGATTGTGGCTCGACATGACCTTGCTATTGCCGGTGGCGTTATGGTTCGTGCAAAGCGGTGAGCAAGGTTTCGGCGTGGTCGGGCAGCACCCGTGGCTGTACCTGCTGATCCCGCTGCTTGGGCTGATCAGCGCATCGGCGCTGGTGAGCTACATCATCGCCAGCCGGCTGTTGGCCTTCAGCCTGTTCGGGCTGCTCAGTTATGTCGAGCCGGTGCTGCTGCTCGGCGTCGCCCTGCTGCTGGGAGAAAGCATCGGTGCGGGGGAATGGCTGACCTATATCCCGATATGGCTGGCGGTGCTGGTGTTGATCTTCGAAGGGTTTAAACACCTGGCACGCCATCGCAAATCCTGACTCAAACGGCCCGTTTGAGTCAGGGCTTGATTTGTTTCAGCTCGTTGAGGAGTGCCAGCAGTGCCTGCATCTTTTCTTCGCCGAATTGCTGCTGGATCTTCTGGTAGTTGATCTCCATGTCACCACTCATGGAGACGAAACAGGCTTCGCCCTTCTCGGTCAGTTTGATGAACAAACGTCGCTGATCTTCAGAGGATTTGCGGCGGCTGACGTACTCATCGCGCTCAAGACGGGTTAACACCCCGGTCATGCTTGGCGGCAGGATGCAGGCCATTTTTGCCAACTGGTGACTTTCCAGTTCGCCGTTCTGGCGCAGGATGCGGATGACCCGCCACTGCTGCTCGGTCAGGTCGTGCTGATTGAGCGAAGGTCGGAAAAACGCCATGGCCGCTTCACGGGCCTGAAGCAGGGTCAATGTCAAAGAAGGTCTTGGATGGGTCATAAGAGGATCGGTCAAAAGGCTGGAAAGCAAAACATTAACACATTCACTATCGCCATCCGACACGCAAAAAAAAACCCGGCTGCAGAATGCTGCAGCCGGGCTCTTTTACTTCAGCAACTGATTACTCGGTTGCAAGCACACCGCGGCGAACCTGGTCACGTTCGATGGATTCGAACAGCGCCTTGAAGTTGCCCTCGCCGAAGCCATCATCGCCCTTGCGCTGGATGAATTCGAAGAACACCGGCCCCATCAGGGTTTCCGAGAAGATTTGCAACAGCAGGCGTTTGTCGCCCGGCTCGGACGAACCGTCCAGCAGAATCCCGCGCGATTGCAGTTCTTCGACCGGTTCACCGTGGTTCGGCAAACGACCTTCGAGCATCTCGTAGTAGGTTTCCGGTGGCGCGGTCATGAAGCGCATGCCGATTTTCTTCAGGTGATCCCAGGTCTTGAGCAGATCGTCGGTCAGGAAGGCAACGTGCTGAATGCCCTCGCCGTTGAACTGCATCAGGAACTCTTCGATTTGCCCTGCGCCCTTGGACGATTCTTCGTTCAGCGGAATGCGGATCATGCCGTCCGGGGCGGTCATGGCCTTGGAGGTCAGGCCGGTGTATTCGCCCTTGATGTCGAAGTACCGGATTTCACGGAAGTTGAACAGCTTCTCGTAGAAATTCGCCCAATACGCCATGCGACCGCGATACACGTTGTGGGTCAGGTGATCGATGATTTTCAGGCCAGCCCCGACCGGGTTGCGGTCAACACCTTCGATGAACACGAAATCGATGTCGTAGATCGAGCTACCTTCGCCGAAACGGTCGATCAGGTACAGCGGCGCGCCGCCGATCCCTTTGATCGCCGGCAGGTTCAGCTCCATCGGGCCGGTCTCGATGTGAATCGGCTGGGCACCAAGTTCGAGGGCACGGGCAAACGCCTGCTGGGCATTCTTGACACGAAACGCCATGCCGCAAACCGACGGGCCGTGCTCGGCCGCGAAGTACGAGGCGACACTGTGGGGTTCGTTGTTGAGGATCAGGTTGATGTGGCCCTGGCGATACAGGTGCACGTCTTTGGAGCGATGGGTTGCGACTTTGCTGAACCCCATGATCTCGAAGATCGGTTCGAGCGTGTTTGGGGTCGGCGATGCGAATTCGATGAACTCAAAGCCCATCAGGCCCATTGGGTTTTCGTATAAATCTGCCATGGTTGGCGCCTCATCATGCTTTTAGAATTAACAGCTGGAATTAACGGATCGTTAGTTGCTATCAATGCTGAAGCCGACGGGCGGCGCGCAGGAGATCCCCCGCACGCTGCGGGCGAGGAAATCACCGAAAATCAATTGGAACCCTAGTAGCTTCATGTCGACCCATTCTCGTACGGGCGAGGCTTCTGCTGCCAGAAGACTTATTCTTGTATGCGTAAACCGATTCTACACAGCGTAAAACAGTTTGTCCGCATTCTGTATCAAATCCCCTTTTTTGACGCCAGTGCAAGGGGTTTGTTGCACAGGTAGATGCCCCCCAGAATCAACCCGCCGCCCAGGTACATCGGCAGGGTCAGTTGCTCACCCAGCAGCAGTGCTCCGAGAATTACCGCAGTCAGCGGGTTGAGGGCGATGAAAGCGCCGGAACGGGTTGCGCCGATTTTTCGGATACCGTCGTAGTACCAGATATAGGCCAGCGCCGAACCCAGCACGCCCAAATAAAGCAGGCTGAAAAACTGCCTGGGGTTGAGGCTTGCCAGCACCTCGATACTCAGTTCACCGCGCGCTGCACTGGTCGCCCAGAGCATCACGGTGCCGATCAGGATCGAATAGGTCACGGTTTGCAGTGACCCCAGAGCCTGGTTCAGGCCTTTGGAATACAGCGAGAAGGTTCCCCAGCCCAGCACGCAGCCGAAAATCAGCAAGTCACCGACCCAGGCATTCGCAGCGCCGTTGAACAGTTGCTGATTTCGACTGACGATCACCAGGCCCGCCCCTGCGAGGCAAATCCCGATGCCGAAAACTCTCGCCCGACTCAAGCGCTCCCTGAACAACAGCCACGACGCGAGGGCGATGACTGCCGGGTTCAACGCCACGATCAGCGAAGCGCGCGAGGCGTTGATGTAATGCAATCCATAGAAAAAACACAGGTTATAGAAAAAGATCCCGAAGAACCCCAGCACGGCCAACTGCAGCCATTGCTTGAGGTTGGGGCGCGCCAAGGGGATACGTGCCAGCGCCATGAACAGCAGTAACGCCAGACTGGCCAGCAGAAAGCGCACGCTCGCCGCGAGCAACGGGTTGAGCGTGTCGGCCAGGAAACGTCCAGCGACAAAAGTCCCGCCCCAGATCATCGTGACCGCCGCCAGCTTCAGGTAAACCGGCACATCGGATTCAATCGGGACAGCGTTTACATCGGTTCTCATAACACTCTCGGGCGCGAAGGCAGGGGATAGCGTATTCTTCACCTAATACATGATCATCGTAAAATGAGTAAAAACTCATGACCCTGACCCAACTCGAGATCTTTTCGCTGGTTGCCGAGCTGCGCGGTTTTACCAGCGCCGCGACCCGCCTGGGAATTACCCAATCGGCGGTATCCCACGCCATCAAATCGCTGGAGCAAGAGCTTGGCGTCGAGCTGCTCAGAAGGCATCAGTCCCAGGTCGAACTGAGTGACATCGGCCAGCAATTGGTGTTGCGCGCCCGGGCCATGCTGGGCCTGGCCAACACCATGCAACAGGAAGCCGCCGATGCGCGCGGCATGAAACGCGGTACTTTGCGCATTGGCTCCTTTGGGCCGACGTCATCGATGAGACTTCTGCCGATGATTCTGCAGCCCTATCGTGCAGCCCATCCAGGGATTGAGGTGCACATCGACGAAGGCCCGGACCATCAGGTCGTCCAGTGGCTCGAAGAGCGGCGGATCGATATCGGATTTGTGGTATTGCCTGAAGAGCGCTTCGATACGTATGCATTGGTCGAAGACCAGATGGTCGCGCTGATCCCGGTCGATCATGCGCTGGCCGCGAAGAAAGGCGTGACCTTGAAAGACCTGTGCGACGACCCGTTCATTCTCACGCAGGCGGGCTCATCGGAGCTGGTTTCAAGGCTGTTCACCGCATCCGGATTGACGCCCGACATTCGTTATCGAAGCTCGCAGTTGCTCAGCACACTGGAGACCGTCAGCCGCGGTGACGCCTTGACGATCGTCGCCGAGTTGTCGCTACCGAACTGCGCAGACGACCGGTATGTAAAAAGAGCGCTGTGTCCTCAGGTCAAGCGTCAGGTGGGTCTGGCAGTACTGGATCAACGGCAGGCATCGCCGGCGACACTGGCCTTCATCAAGTTGGCCTTGAGCCTCGATTACCGATGAAAAAGCGTAAAGTGCGTGCACCAACTATCATGGCCGGTGCATGAACTCTTTTTGGGAGGAAAGTCATTGCCCTACCCGTATTTGAGAGCCCTACCGCTCTTACTTCGCTATAGGTTTCGCAAATGCCATTGACTGTTAAAAGTCGTCAGCAACGGACCCGCCGTATTGCAATAACCGTTTTGACTGCAGCGATGCCCGTAGTGCTTGGGTTCGCCATCCTGTATACGCAAGCGCAGCGCACACTGGAGCAGGCCACCGCACAAACCGCCGAAGAGGCGGTGCGCCAATTTGACTTGATGCTCGATAACACCGCGATGGCGGCGCGGGAGATTCTCCCCCTCGCGGGACCGTCTTGTGATGACGACAAACAGTTGGCACTTCGCGAGCAAGTCACCCGTCGCCCTTTCGTGCGCTCTACCAACCTGATCTGGAATAACAGTAACTATTGCAGTTCTCTGTATGGCAACAGCGCTGTTGCAGTGCTTGACCCTGAAGATTATGTCGAAGGGAAACTGTGGCTGATGAGTGGCAACCCCGTCACGCCAAATACTGCCGTGCTTGTCTATCGATTGAGCGAGGGCAGTCAGGGAGCTCTTGCAACCATCGATGGTTACCATCTGACCAATGCACTGCGTTTGATAAGCCGCTATACAGACCTCGTGCTCCAGGTAGGTTCCAACTGGTTATCCGCCGATGGCCAGGTTCACGACTCGCGTTTACCGGTCTTCCCCGTGGCCCCCAACCATCTAAAATCATCGCGCTATGCCTATAGTGTCGAAGCAGGTATGCCTGAGGGCGAAGTCTGGCGCTATATGAAGGCCAGGTACCCGGCTCTTTTCAGCCTGCTGATCTTCTTCGGTGTAATTTCCGGAACCATTGGCCATCGGCTGCAGAAGCACTCATCCTCGCCAAGCCATGAGTTACAACGTGCATTGAAGGCAGCTGAGTTCATTCCCTATTTCCAGCCCGTGGTACGCGGCGATAACAAGCAATGGGCCGGTATGGAAGTGTTGATGCGCTGGCAACACCCCAAAGAAGGCCTGGTGCGTGCGGACCTGTTTATCCCGTTTGCCGAGCACTGCGGATTGATCGTCCCGATGACCCGCTCATTGATGCGGCAAACCGCTGCATTGCTGGCCCCAAATGCCCAGTCATTCAATGACGGCTTCCATATCGGTATCAACATCACCGCCAGCCACTGCCATGACCTGGAGCTGGTTGAAGACTGCCGGGAGTTTCTCGGCGCATTCCCACCCGGCAAAGTCACGCTCGTTCTGGAGTTGACTGAGCGCGAGCTGATCGAGCCAACAGACATCACCCGGGAGCTCTTCAAACAACTCCATGAGCTGGGTGTCATGATCGCCATCGACGATTTCGGCACAGGCCACTCGAGCCTGGGCTATTTGCGCCAATTCAATGTGGACTTCTTGAAAATAGACCAGAGCTTTGTAGCGATGATCGGAGTCGACGCCCTGTCCCGTCATATACTCGACAGCATCATTGAACTGTCAGGCAAACTCGACCTGGGTATCGTTGCAGAAGGTGTCGAAACACCCGAACAACGCGACTATCTCGCGGCACAAGGTGTGGATTTTCTGCAAGGCTATCTATTCGCTCGGCCCATGCCCGGAGATGAATTCCTCCTGACATTAAATCACCATTAAATAGAGAGGCTTACCGGACAAAAATCCCCATGTTGCAATTGAATCATGCAGCACATTGCATCGGGCGACTCTTATCCACCCGATGAACAAAAAGACATGATTTACTCTTGATGCATTAACTACTACAATTTTTGCTGCCTGTGCAAGATTGCAGGTGAGCCATTATCACCGACTCGTCCTAAGGCTCTTGGCTTATAGCTTTGTTTGCGGTTGGTATCAGCCAAATACACTATTGGAGTGAAGATATTGTCCAGACTCGCTGAATTTCGTGCCGCTGAAAAGGCCCTTCAAGAACAGCTTGCGCAGCTGGAATCGCTGAAGAATGACGCCGGGCTCAAGAAAGAAATCGAATTCGAAGAAAAGCTCCAGGGCCTGATGAAAACCTACAGCAAGAGCCTGCGCGACATCATCGCCATCCTCGATCCGAAGCTGGGTAAATCCAGCCCGCTTGTGGCTGCTCCGAAGACGCGTCGGGCCCGCGTGGTCAAGGTTTATCACAACCCGCATACCGGTGAACTGATTGAAACCAAGGGCGGTAATCACCGCGGCTTGAAAGCCTGGAAGGAACAGTACGGTGCCGCCACCGTTGAGTCCTGGCTGCGAGCTTAAGCGATTGCGCCACATCAAGGCCCTGCACATGCAGGGCCTTTTCGTTCAGGGCGGCAGTCAATCTAACGATGGTTGTCGAGCCCGTTAGAAATACCCGGCCCACACCACAACTTTGTACTTGCCCCCTCGACTAGCTAACAGCAAATCCCGGCGCAAAATCCGTAACGATTGAACAAACAATTAAAGTTTCAGGCTGTTTCGTGCAACGAGTATCTCATCCTGGCTCGCCGCATAAGCCTCTGCTTGCCCTGCATAGGAAAGAACATAAGCTTTATCGCCATCAACCGCAGCGACTAATGTTTGAGACAGTACGTGCCGCCCGTTTTGCGTGATGGTGCAAGTGGTTTCAAGCGCCGACAGCCGACTCAATGTGGCTGAGTGGATTTTGTTGCAAACGCTTTGATATCCCCCCGAAACGAAATCCTTTTGCACGGACTTGCGCATTTCCAGCAACACCCCCTGCAGATTGACCTGATGCCCGGCGTCAATCTGAGTCATGGTCAACTCCATGACCATGACCGGAGTTGCGCTTTGATCATTCTTGACCGCTCGCTGCCTGGACACTTTGGGCGAGGACTCAAGCGTTGAGCCTTCTTGCGGCAACACCTCCACTTCCCAGCCGTTGGGCCAGGTGATAACCGGGTCGGCAGCCTGAATGCCAGCACTGCCAAGCAACAGGCCTGTCAAAACGAATAGGGTTTTATAGGGTCGGATCATTGCAATGAGCACTCGCGGGTCGAACGATAAAGTTTGAGGCCCGCAACGTCACCAGGCAATAGGCCAGGGTCTGTTGACGTATGGTTTGGCGCTGCCAGCAACGCTTGCGTATCATTGGTCCACCCAATCAACCGCAAGCCAGGGGACCGCTCGTGACCTGGAGCGCCGTTTGCCCCACTTATTTTCTGGAGGGCCCATGAGCCTGCACGAACTGAACACTTTCCCGGGTGTGACCGCCCAGACCGACACTGCCACTCAGAAATTCGTCTTCAACCACACCATGCTGCGGGTGAAGGACATTACCAGGTCGCTGGACTTCTACACCCGCATCCTGGGTTTCTCCCTGGTGGAAAAACGCGACTTTCCGGAAGCCGAATTCAGTCTGTACTTCCTGGCCCTGGTTGATAAAGCGCAGATCCCGGCTGACGCTGGCGCGCGTACCGAGTGGATGAAGTCGATTCCCGGCATTCTCGAACTGACCCACAACCACGGCACCGAAAACGACGCGGATTTTGCCTACCATAACGGCAATACCGACCCACGAGGCTTCGGCCATATCTGCATCTCGGTGCCGGATATCCGCGCCGCGTGCGAGCGCTTTGAAGCACTGGGTGTGGACTTCCAGAAACGCCTGAGCGACGGCCGCATGAAGAGCCTGGCCTTCATCAAGGACCCGGACGCCTACTGGGTTGAAATCATTCAGCCGACACCACTGTAAACCACCTATAAGTGATCCAGAACATGATCGTTCCCACGCTCTGCGTGGGAATGCCTCAACGGACGCTCCGCGTCCGCTTTGGATGTGACGCAGAGCGTCACGGGCTGCATTCCCACGCGGAGCGTGGGAACGATCACACAGGGGTTTTGTTTCTGCATCGAGGATTTATGCAGGTGCGGACGTGCGAATCAAATGATCGAACGCGCTGAGCGATGCCTTGGCACCCTCGCCCACTGCAATGACAATCTGCTTATACGGCACCGTGGTCACGTCACCGGCGGCGAACACCCCCGGCAGTGAAGTCTCGCCGCGTGCATCGACAATAATCTCACCACGAGGCGACAGCTCGATCGTACCCTTCAGCCAATCGGTGTTGGGCAGCAAACCGATCTGCACAAAGATCCCTTCCAGCTCGACATTCAACACTTCGCCTGACTGCCGATCCTTGTAGAGCAAGCCGTTGACCTTCTGCCCATCGCCGGTCACTTCAGTAGTTTGCGCATGGGTGATCACCGTAACGTTCGGCAGACTGTGCAGCTTGCGCTGCAATACCGCATCGGCGCGTAGCTGCACATCGAACTCCAGGAGCGTGACGTGCGCCACGATACCGGCCAGGTCGATGGCCGCCTCGACACCCGAGTTGCCGCCACCGATCACCGCCACGCGCTTGCCCTTGAACAGCGGGCCGTCACAGTGCGGGCAGTAAGCTACGCCACGGTTACGGTATTGCTGCTCGCCCGGGACGTTCATTTCACGCCAGCGGGCGCCGGTCGCGAGGATGACCGTCCTGGCTTTGAGCGATGCGCCGCTGGCGAATTTGACTTCGTGAAGCGCCCCGCTCTTGCCGGGAATCAGCGCATCGGCGCGCTGCAGATTCATGATGTCGACGTCGTATTGCTTGACGTGTTCTTCCAGGGCCACGGCCAGTTTCGGCCCTTCGGTTTCCTGGACCGAAATGAAGTTTTCGATGGCCATGGTGTCCAGCACCTGCCCACCAAAACGCTCGGCAGCGACACCGGTACGAATGCCTTTGCGGGCGGCGTAGATCGCAGCCGAAGCACCGGCCGGGCCACCGCCCACCACCAACACATCAAAGGCCTCTTTGGCGCTGATCTTTTCAGCCTGGCGCTCGATGCCGCTGGTGTCGATCTTGCCGAGGATTTCTTCCAGGCCCATACGGCCCTGGCCGAAGTTGACCCCGTTCAGGTAAACGCTTGGCACCGCCATGATCTGACGATCATTGACTTCGTCCTGGAACAGCGCGCCGTCAATGGCAACGTGACGAATGTTCGGGTTAAGCACCGCCATCAGGTTCAGCGCCTGGACCACGTCCGGGCAGTTCTGGCAAGACAGCGAGAAATAAGTCTCGAAGTTGAACTCGCCTTTGAGCGAGCGGATCTGTTCGATCACCTCACTACTGGCCTTCGAAGGGTGGCCTCCGACTTGCAGCAAGGCGAGCACCAACGAAGTGAATTCGTGGCCCATAGGGATGCCGGCGAAGCGCAGGCTGATATCGCTTCCCGGGCGGTTCAACGAGAACGATGGCTTGCGCGCATCGGTACCGTTGTCGAGCAAGGTAATGAGACTGGAAAGGCTGGCAACGTCCTTGAGTAACGCGAGCATTTCCTGGGATTTCGCACCGTCGTCGAGGGAGGCGACGATCTCGATCGGCTGGGTGACCCGTTCCAGGTATGACTTCAACTGAGCTTTTAGATTGGCGTCCAACATACGGGCGATTTCCATGTTTTTGGTAGAGAGGCAGGACGGTAGAAAAAACAACGCCCGGGCAGATTCGCCCAGGCGTTTTTTTGGGGCGATGCGGTTTACAGGCTCAAGAGCTCATCGCCCTCAATCGACTCACGGACTTAGATCTTGCCGACCAGGTCCAGAGACGGCGCCAGAGTGGCCTCGCCTTCTTTCCACTTGGCTGGGCAAACTTCGCCTGGGTGAGCAGCGACATACTGAGCGGCTTTGATCTTGCGCAGCAGCTCGGAAGCGTCGCGGCCTACACCGCCGTCGTTCAGTTCGACGATTTTGATCTGGCCTTCAGGGTTGATCACGAAGGTGCCACGGTCAGCCAGGCCGACTTCTTCGATCAGCACGTCGAAGTTGCGGGAGATCACGTGGGTCGGGTCACCAATCATTGTGTAGCGGATTTTTTCGATAGCAGGCGAAGTGTTGTGCCAGGCAGCGTGAGCAAAGTGGGTGTCGGTCGACACGCTGTAGATTTCTACGCCCAGCTTCTGGAACTCGGCGTAGTTATCAGCCAGGTCTTCCAGCTCGGTCGGGCATACGAAGGTGAAGTCGGCCGGGTAGAAGAACACGACAGACCATTTGCCTTTCAGATCGGCGTCCGACACTTCGACGAATGCGCCGTTTTTGAATGCGGTTGCTTTGAACGGTTTAACGTGGCTGTTGATGATAGGCATCGGTGACTCTCCGTCAGGGTTGAAAAGTTGATGAGGTGAATCCTACCCACTCAACTTCCTGATGGCTCATTGGCAAAGATGATGCCGCCGATTGGTTTTGGCTATTAGCACGCTGTGTTAATAGAAGAAAATGTTAGCTACTCGCCAATGCGTTTCTCGGCGAGTTGAGTCATCCCGAGAAACGGACTGGCTTCGACATAGCGCATGGCCGATTTCATGTCCTTCCAGCCGACATAACTCATCAACGACTTCAAATCCCAACCGCTGCGGTGAGCCCAGGTGGCGAAACCCCGGCGCAATGAGTGACTGGTGTATTGCTCGGCGGGAATCCCCGCGCGTTGCAATGCCTGACGCAACAACGGAATCACGCTATTGGCGTGCAAGCCCTCTTCGCTCAGGTTGCCCCAGCGATCGATCCTGCGAAACACCGGGCCGCGTACCAACCCGGCGGCATTGATCCATTCGATGTAAGCCTGCACCGGACACAAGCGCTGCAGCGCCGGGGTTTGATAGGTCTTGCCCAGGTTGTCGCGATCACTTTTGCTGCGCGGCAAATACAGCGTGATGCCCGAGCCGGCGGTTGCCTGCACGTGTTCGATTTGCACGCGGCACAACTCATCGCTACGAAAGCCCCGCCAGAAGCCCAACAAGATCAGTGCAGCATCACGCCTGGCCCGCAACAGCGTGGGTTGATCGCCGTCCGCCATGGCTTGCAACGCTTCTTGCTCGAGACAGGTAATGACTCGCTCCAGATGCTCGAGCTGCAACGGTTCGGCCTGCTTTTCCTGCACCGGGTGTAAAGCGCGGATGCCCTTGAAGACCTTGCGCACCACGGGTGCCTTGGTCGGATCGGCAAAGCCCTGACTGTTATGCCACTGCGCCAGCGCAGACAGCCGCAGCTTCAAGGTGTTGATCGACAACACGCCGGCATGAGCAACGAGGTAACGCGCCACGCTACCGCCGGTCGCCGGCAGAAACCCGCCCCAACTGACTTCGAAGTGCTCAATGGCTGCCCGGTAACTGCGCCGTGTGTTCTCGCGGGTTGCCGCGTGCAGATAACGATCCAGATCGCTCATGGGAATGACCTTGTGGTGACCCGTGTAGGAGCAGCCGGTCGACGCTCGATTGCTCGCGATGGTCGTTAACGCTAACGCGGGAAGCCAGATGCACCTCAGCGCTCTCAAGTTTTTCGCGAGCAATCGAGCGTCGACCGGCTGCTCCTACACGGGTCACCACAAGGTCATTCCCATGAGCGATCTGGATCGT
>NZ_JBWKWW010000005.1:0-536758 GCF_059422425.1 Pseudomonas sp. GW821-FHT01E05 | reverse complement strand
CGCTTCACACCGGTCGGCGTGAGCGACGAGGCGGCGGTGGAGCTGTTCACCGGCATCTACCGCGAGGGACTGTCGGCGTTGCGGGCCAACTTTCCGGTTTGAAGTGTGTTGTTTCAGATCGTTCCAACGCATGTCAGATCGTTCCCACGCTCCGCGTGGTAACGCATCCCGTGACGCTCTGCGTCACAGCCGAAGGCGGACGCGGAGCGTCCATGGCGGCATTCCCACGCGGAGCGTGGGAACGATCAGAAGTCCTGCTTCAGGTCGCCGGAGTCGAGATGAACGCCTCGAGTTGCTCGGCATATGCCGTGAAACGACTGACCAGTGGGAACTGCGCAACGTCGACCTGGTCGGCGATCACCAGTTGGGTAAAGCTCCAGGCGACGGCGAGGGTGATGCCGTCCTGAGCGATCGAGCCGTCCATTTTCAGCGGCTGTCTGAGCAGCTCTCGTTCCAGCTCGGAATACGCCGCCAGCAACTGCCCATGAACACGCTCCAGCCACGGCGCATGTTGTTTCTCGGCAGGTCGCAGGTTCCTCTCGTAATAGATCTGAACCGATTTCTCGTTGGCTGCCATTGCCAGCCCTATCAGCCGCAGGGAACGCAGGCGCTGATTCAGGTCGGCGGGCATCAGGCTGTTGCCGGGGCCGGCCAACGCCTCCAGATACTCGATGATCAAGTTCGAGTCCATCAGCACTTCGCCGTCGCCCAGAACCAGCGTCGGAGCCTTGACCACCGGATTGATCCGCTGGAATTCTTCGAACCCCCGGAACACCGATATCGACGCATGTTCGAACGGGATATCCAGGCATTTCAGGGTAATGGCGACGCGTCGAACGTAAGGTGAATCCAGCATTCCGATCAGCTTCATGTACAGCTCCTTGTGATGAGCAACGGTGCGATGACGGGGGCTAATTTAGCGGTAAACCTTCAGGGTTTACCATCCTCTTGAACAGGAAGTTTATGCCCGGGTTGGGTGCCCATTCGCCAGCTATGCTTGCTAATCCATGGGCTGAGTTGAAGCAGGAGGCCTGAAATGTCCGCCATTAAAACCGCGCTGGTCCTGGCCGGCGGCGGCAGTCTGGGGGCTGTTCAGGTCGGCATGTTGCGGGCGCTGGTCGAGGCCGGAGTTTCTTTCGATCTGGTGATCGGCGCGTCGGTGGGGGCCATCAATGGCGCGTATTTCGCGGCCAAACCCAATGCCCGGGGCGTCGCCGAGCTGGCGGACTTCTGGCGAGGCTTGCACAAGGGGGATGTGTTTCCGTTCTCGCTGATCGATACCCTGGCCGCGATCCTGCGGCATCGAGGTTTTTTGCTGCAGTCTTCGGCGCTGGAGCATTTGGTGCGCCGCGCGCTGCCGGTCACGTTGATCGAAGACACCGAGCTGCCCCTGTATATCGTCACCACCAACCAGCTCACTGGCGCCGAAGAACTGCTGTCGAGCGGCAGTGCCGAACAGGCCTTGCTGGCCAGCGCGGCTATCCCTCTGGTGTTTCCTTGCGTGCAAATCGGCGACAAATGGCTGGTTGATGGCGGCGTGGCCAGCAACACGCCGATCGCCAGTGCGGTATCTCTTGGGGCGACGCGTGTCGTGGTGGTGCCAACCGGGTTCGGTTGCGCCTGTCCGCGCCCGCCGGCCGGTCTGGTGGCGCTGGCGCTACATACCCTGAACCTGATGAGCATGGGGCAACTGGTGCGGGACATTGAGCTGTATTCGCCGCGGGCCGACATCCATGTGGTCGCGCCGCTGTGCCCTTTGGGGATTTCGGTGTTCGACTTCAGCCAGACCGATCAGTTGCTGCAACGGGCCTATCAGCAAACCCTGAGCTGGATCGAGAAGGGCGGGCTGGTGCGTACCGGGGTTCCGGGTTCATTACAGGCCCACACTCACCACGCGAAGTAGTCAGCTTGCGCTAATCCTCAAACCCCACCTGCTCGTGAATCTCATCGACCTTCAATTCCAGTCGATAGGCCACGGCGATAAACAGCGCCTGACACAAGCACAAGGTCGCACTCAGCGAGCGGAAGGCGAACGAGCTGCCCTCATTGACCAGCAGCACCGTATTGGCCCGCTTGGCCAGGGGCGAAAGGTTGCTGTCGGTGATGATCAGGGTTTTCGCCTGATGCAGCTGGGCGATACGCAGGCAGTGCTGGGTTTCCTTGCCGTACGGCGTGAAGCTGATGGCGATCACCAGGTCGTTGGCGCGCACGCTGCGCATCTGTTCGCGATAACTGCCGCCCAGCCCCGAGACCAGGTGAATACGTTTGTTGGTGTGTTGCAGGTTGTAGACCAGGTAATCGGCCACCGCGAATGAGCGACGCACGCCGACGACGTAGATGTTGTCCGCATTCACCACCAGATCCACGGCTTTGTCGAACGCCTGGTCGTCCAGTTCCAGGCCCAGACGCTCGATGCCTGACAGCGTGGCGTTGACGCATTCGCGCGCCAGATCGCCGCCGCTGGCTTTCTGCGACTTGTTGGCGATCATGCTGCGAATGCGCTGCTGGTAGTTCTGCACCGGCGTGGTTTTGTGGGTGTAGGCCTCGCGAAACAGCGCCTGCATCTCACTGAAGCCACTGAAGCCGAAGCGCTGGGAGAAGCGCACGATGGCCGAGGGATGCACTTCGCATTCACGAGCAATGTCGCTGATGCGGTCGACCATGATCCGGTCGCTTTGCTGGCTCATGTAGCTGGCGATGCGTTTGAGCTGGCGCGGCAGGCTTTCGTATTCGTCGGTGATCAGCTGCAGCAGACGCTCGGCATTGATCGGGGGGCTGAGGAGGTCGCTCTCGGGCGGACTCTCGGGCGTAGCCGGCTGATCGGTGCGGGACATAAAAAATCCTTCTGGCTTGTTCTTATAGGGACGGCTGGTGAATGCCGGCCCTCGACAATAGGTTGGCTGTGCGCAGTCTACAGGGTAGGCGCAAATAAAATCTTGAGTGTGAAGTCAGGTGATGGATTGCTGAATCGATCCACTGTGTCTGGATCAGTCCTGGCAAAGTTTATTGGAAAAAATATTCCATGTAAAAAATTTATAGAATAAATATTGATTGGCGCCGCGAGACGTTTTAGTCTGGCCCCACACCAAGAGTGTTCGGCGCCTTCACAGCGGCGAACGCAGGCTGATAAAAATAACAGGAGCCAGCATGGGCCAGACTCGTTTTGCCAGTGGGCGTCAATTGGATCTGATCTGCCTCGGGCGCCTTGGCGTCGACCTCTACGCACAGCAAGTGGGTGCGCGGCTCGAGGATGTCAGCAGTTTCGCCAAATACCTGGGGGGGTCATCGGCGAACATCGCCTTTGGTACCGCACGCCTGGGCCTTAAATCGGCGATGTTGAGCCGGGTAGGGGACGACCATATGGGTCGTTTTCTGCTCGAGTCCCTGGCCCGCGAAGGCTGCGACATCAGCGGTATCAAAATCGATCCTGAACGCTTGACCGCCATGGTTTTGCTGGGTCTCAAGGACCGCGAAACCTTTCCCCTGGTTTTCTACCGCGAAAACTGCGCCGACATGGCGTTGCGCGCTGAAGACATCCAGGAATCCTTCATCGCGTCCAGCAAAGCCTTGCTGATCACCGGCACGCATTTCTCCACGGACGGCGTGTACAAGGCGAGCATCCAGGCGCTGGAATATGCCCGCAAGCACAACGTCAAACGGGTTCTCGACATCGACTACCGCCCGGTGCTCTGGGGCCTGGCCGGCAAGGCTGACGGCGAAACCCGTTTCGTCGCCGACCAGAAGGTCAGCCAGCATGTGCAGAAAATTCTCCCCGGCTTTGACCTGATTGTCGGCACTGAAGAAGAGTTTCTGATTGCCGGCGGCAGCGAAGACCTGCTCACTGCGCTACGCACGGTGCGTTCGCTGACTGCCGCAACCCTGGTGGTCAAGCTTGGTCCGCAAGGTTGCACGGTGATTCACGGGGTGATCCCGGTGCGTCTCGAAGACGGCGCGATCTATCCCGGTGTACAGGTCGAAGTACTCAACGTGCTTGGGGCCGGCGATGCCTTTATGTCGGGCTTCCTCAGCGGTTGGCTGGAGGATGCGAACGACGAGCGTTGCTGCCAGTTGGCCAATGCCTGCGGCGGTCTGGTGGTGTCGCGGCATGCCTGTGCCCCGGCGATGCCGACCCCTGCCGAACTGGATTACCTGTTCAACAGCCCGGTGCCGATTACCCGACCCGATCAGGACGTGGTGCTGCAACGCCTGCACCAGGTCAGTGTGCCGCGCAAAGCCTGGAAGCAACTGTTTATCTTCGCCTTCGACCATCGCGGGCAACTGGTCGAACTGGCGCAAAAGGGCGGCCGTGACCTCAACAGCATTTGCCAACTCAAGCAGTTGTTCATCAAAGCCGTGGAGCGGGTCGAGGCCGATTTGCGCAAGCAAGGCATTGAAGCGGATGTCGGGCTGTTGGCCGATCAGCGCTTTGGTCAGGATTCGTTGAACGCCGCCACCGGTCGCGGCTGGTGGGTCGCGCGTCCGGTGGAAGTCCAGGGTTCGCGGCCATTGGCTTTCGAGCACGGTCGTTCGATCGGCAGCAACCTGATCGCCTGGCCTCAGGAGCAGATCATCAAATGCCTGGTGCAATTCCATCCTGACGACGAGCCGATGCTGCGTCTGGAACAGGAAGCGCAAATCAAGGGCCTGTATCAGGCGGCGCAAGTCAGCGGCCATGAATTGCTGCTGGAAATCATCCCGCCCAAAGATCATCCCTCGCCTCATCCGGACGTGCTCTATCGCGCCATCAAGCGCCTGTACAACCTCGGCATCTTCCCGGCCTGGTGGAAGATCGAAGCGCAAAGTGCAGCCGAATGGGAGCAACTCGATGCACTGATTCAAGAGCGCGACCCTTACTGCCGGGGCGTGGTGCTGTTGGGCCTGAATGCGCCGGCCGCAGCCCTTGCCGAAGGTTTTCAGCAGGCCAGTCAGAGCAAGACCTGCCGTGGCTTTGCTGTCGGCCGGACGATTTTTCAGGAACCCAGCCGGGCCTGGATGGCCGGTGAAATCGATGATGAAGCGCTGATCCAGCGGGTGCAGGGCACCTTTGTCGAATTGATCGAGGCCTGGCGCGCTGCTCGCGCTTGAAACTGATTTGTGTGTGGACACTGGACCTGTGGGAGCGAGCTTGCTCGCGATGACGGCGGCACATTCAACATCAATGTGATCGTCATACCGCTATCGCGAGCAAGCTCGCTCCCACAGGGTTCTGCGCCACATTCAATGGTTAATGTAAAAACAATAAAAGGTGCAGCCATGCCCGCAATCCGAATTGGCATCAACCCGATTTCCTGGAGCAACGACGACCTGCCATCGCTGGGCGGTGAAACGCCGCTGAGCACTGCGTTGAGCGAGGGCAAGGAGATCGGCTACGAAGGTTTCGAGCTCAACGGCAAGTTTCCCAAAGACGCCAAAGGTGTCGGCGATGTGCTGCGGCCCTACGACTTGGCGCTGGTCTCCGGTTGGTACTCCAGCCGTCTGGCCCGGCGTTCGGTGGCCGAGGAAATCGACGCCATCGGCAGTCACGTCGAGCTATTGGCGAGGAACGGCGCGAAGGTGCTGGTCTACGGAGAAGTCGCCGATTCGATTCAGGGCCAGCGCATTCCACTGGTCGAACGCCCGCGTTTGCATACCGAACAGGCCTGGCAGGAGTACGCCGACAAGCTCACGGAGCTGGCGCGTTTCACCTTGTCCCAGGGCGTGCGCCTGGCGTACCACCACCATATGGGTGCCTACGTCGAATCGCCGACGGACATCGACACGCTGATGAGCCTGACCGGCAGCGAAGTCGGCCTGCTGTTCGATTCGGGTCACTGCTACATGGGCGGCGGCGAACCCCTTGAGGTGCTGCGCAAACATATCGACCGCGTTTGCCATGTGCATTTCAAGGACGTGCGCAAACCGGTGGTGCAGCTGGCGCGCAACAACCTCTGGAGTTTCCCGGACTGCATCATCAACGGCACCTTTACCGTGCCCGGCGACGGCGATATCGACTTTGCCGCGCTGCTCGACGTGCTGCTGGCCGCCGATTATCACGGCTGGCTGGTGGTCGAGGCCGAGCAGGATCCGGCCGTTGCACCGAGTTATGTCTACGCGAAAAAGGGTTACGACACGCTGCGTGGTCTGCTCAATGCCGCCGTATCTAACCGGAGCACTGGAAAATGAGTCTTTTGGTCAAAAGCAAGGCGCACGGCCAGACCATGGTCGAGCTGGGTGCCGGTGAGCTGGAGTACGTCGGGTTCGCCGCCTACCGCTTGAGCCTTGGCGAAACCCTGCCGGTCCGCGCTGGTGATAAAGAACTATGTCTGGTGCTGCTCAGTGGTCGGGTCACGATTCAGGGCGAAGCGCCGGGGCAGGGTGCGTTCAATTGGGACAACATCGGCGACCGGCAGTCGGTGTTCGAGGACAAGTCTCCGTTCGCCGCCTACTTGCCACCGCAGAGTCAGGCGCATGTGGTCGCCTTGAGCGATGTGCAGATCGCCGTCTGCGCCGCCCCCGGTTCGACCACCAACGGCCTCGGCCCACGGCTGATCAAACCGCAGAACATGAAGCGCAGCGTGCGCGGCAAAGGCGCCAACACCCGTTATGTCTGCGACATCCTGCCAGACACCGAGCCGGCCCATTCGCTGCTGGTGGTGGAGGTGCGTACGCCTTCCGGGCATTCGTCGAGCTACCCGCCGCACAAGCACGACACCGACGACTTGCCGCACCAGAGCTTTCTCGAAGAGACCTATTACCACCAGATCAACCCGCCCCAGGGCTTTGTGTTTCAGCGGGTCTACACCGACGACCGCAGCATCGACCAGGCCATGGCCGTGGAAAACAGTGATTTGGTGGTGGTACCCAAGGGCTATCACCCGGTCAGCGTGCCCTACGGTTACGAGTCGTATTACCTGAACGTGATGGCCGGGCCCAAACGCGTCTGGCAATTCCATAACGACCCGCAGCACAGCTGGCTGCTGGATCTGTAGGCCTTACTGCGCTTTTAATTTTCAGACGGAGAACAAGAACAATGAGTGACGCCCAGGTAATCGGTCATTACATCAACGGCCAGGTGCAGGACAGTGGCAGCGAACGCTTCAGCAATGTCTTCAACCCGGCCAATGGCAGCGTTCAGGCACGGGTCGGACTGGCCAGCCAGAAGACCATCGACGAAGCCGTCGCGTCGGCCTTGAAGGCGTTCCCGGCCTGGTCCGAACAATCGTCCCTGCGTCGCTCGCGAGTGATGTTCAAGTTCAAGGAACTGCTGGATCGTCATCACAATGAGCTGGCGGAAATCATCAGCCGCGAACACGGCAAAGTCTTTTCCGATGCCAAAGGCGAGGTCACTCGCGGCATCGAGATCGTCGAGTACGCCTGCGGTGCGCCGAGCCTGCTCAAGACCGAGTTCAGCGACAACATCGGCGGCGGCATTGATAACTGGAACCTGCGTCAGCCGCTGGGCGTCTGCGCCGGCGTCACCCCGTTCAACTTCCCGGTGATGGTGCCGTTGTGGATGATCCCGATCGCGCTGGTGACCGGTAACTGTTTCATCCTCAAGCCGTCGGAGCGCGACCCTTCGGCCAGTTTGCTGATGGCGCGCCTGCTGACCGAGGCCGGTCTGCCGGACGGCGTGTTCAACGTCGTTCAGGGCGACAAGAGCGCGGTCGATGGTTTGCTGCAACACCCGGACGTCGAGGCGATTTCCTTTGTCGGTTCGACGCCGATCGCCGAGTACATCCACCAGCAAGCCACCGCGCGTGGCAAACGCGTGCAGGCGCTGGGCGGGGCGAAGAACCACATGATTGTCATGCCCGACGCGGATCTGGATCAAGCCGCCGACGCGTTGATCGGTGCCGCTTATGGTTCGGCCGGTGAGCGCTGTATGGCGATTTCGATTGCCGTGGCGGTGGGCGACGTCGCTGACAAACTGATCGAAAAGCTGCTGCCACGCATCGACCAGCTCAAGGTCGGCAACGGCATGCAGGGCGACAGCGACATGGGGCCGCTGGTCACTGCCGAGCACAAGGCCAAGGTCGAAGGTTTTATCGACGAGGGTGTGGCCCAGGGCGCGCAACTGATTGTCGACGGTCGACACTTCAAAGTGCCGGGTGCAGAGAACGGCTTCTTTGTCGGCGCGACGCTGTTCGACAAGGTCACGACCGAAATGAGCATCTACCAGCAGGAAATCTTCGGTCCGGTACTGGGCATTGTCCGGGTCGCGGATTTCGCCAGCGCCGTGGCACTGATCAACGCTCACGAGTTTGGCAACGGCGTGTCCTGCTTCACCAGCGACGGCGGCATCGCCCGGGCGTTCGCGCGCAGCATCAAGGTCGGCATGGTCGGCATCAACGTACCGATTCCGGTACCGATGGCCTGGCATTCCTTCGGCGGCTGGAAGCGCTCGCTGTTCGGCGACCACCATGCCTACGGCGAAGAAGGCATCCGTTTCTACAGCCGCTACAAAAGCGTGATGCAGCGCTGGCCTGACAGCATCGCCAAAGGCCCGGAATTCAGCATGCCGACTGCCAAGTAATTCAGCGTTTACCCCGAATGCATAACCTTCAATGCGGAGAATAAGAAAAATGAGCCAGCCCCTGCGTTTCGCCCTGAATCGTATGGTTGCCCCACGTTTGTCACTGCCGGACTTCATTGACCTGGCGGTGACCTTGAAAGCCGATGCCATCGAGATCCGCAACGACCTCAAAGGTGTCGAGATCGAAGACGGTACGCCGCCGGCTCGGGTCCGTGAGTTGTGCGCGGCCCAAGGGATCAAGGTGCTGTCGATCAACGCGCTGTATCCGTTCGATGTGTGGAACGACGAACGCCGGGCGCAAACCATCAAGCTCGCCGCCTATGCCCGCGACTGCGGTGCGGAAGGATTGGTCATGTGCCCGCTCAATGATCGTGCCGATCCGCGCACAGAGGCAGAGCGCAACGCCGGGTTGCGCACGGCACTGAGCGAACTGGCGCCGATCCTGCGCGAGTACGGGATTCTCGGCTTTATCGAACCGCTGGGTTTTGAGGAGTGTTCACTGCGGCGCAAACGCACGGCGGTGGATGCGATCAAGGCGATTGGCGGGCTGGATGTTTTCCGCCTGGTGCATGACACCTTTCACCATCACCTGGCCTGCGAGCATGAATTCTTCCCCGAGCTGACCGGGCTGGTGCACATCTCCGGTGTCGAGGATGCACAAGCACCGCTGGCGACCATTCGCGACGGTCATCGGGTGCTGGTGGGCGAGGCGGACATTTTAGGCAATGCCGCGCAGATCGATACCTTGCTCAGTACCGGCTACAAGGGCTACCTGTCGTTTGAACCGTTTGCCGAAAGCGTGCATGGGCTGGCGGATATCCAGCAGGCGATTGGCGCGAGCATGGATCACCTGAAGCACGCGCTGGCCTGACACGGTTAATGGATTGCCCGGATCTAATGTGGGAGCGGGCTTGCTCGCGATGGGCGCGACACGGTGGCGTCTGGTACATCGACATCGCGAGCAAGCCCGCTCCCACACTTGATCCCGGTCAATCTCTGGATTTGCATTCACACAAGGTGCAAGCATGACTACTACAAGACTGACCATGGCCCAGGCCCTGGTGAAATTCCTCGATAACCAGTACGTCGAGGTGGATGGAGTCGAGAGTAAATTCGTCGCCGGGATATTTACCATTTTCGGTCACGGCAACGTGTTGGGCCTCGGCCAGGCCCTGGAGCAGGACAGCGGCGAGCTGGTGGTGCATCAGGGCCGCAACGAGCAGGGCATGGCCCACGCGGCCATCGGTTTCGCCAAGCAACACCTGCGGCGCAAGATCTACGCCTGCACTTCTTCGGTCGGCCCCGGCGCTGCGAACATGCTCACCGCCGCGGCAACAGCGACTGCCAACCGTATTCCGTTGCTGTTGTTACCCGGCGATGTCTATGCCAGCCGCCAACCGGATCCGGTGCTGCAGCAGATCGAACAGTTCCACGACCTGAGCATCAGCACCAACGATGCGTTCAAGGCCGTGAGCAAATACTGGGACCGGATCAATCGCCCCGAGCAACTGATGAGCGCAGCAATCCACGCCATGCGGGTGCTCACCGATCCGGCGGAAACCGGCGCGGTGACCCTGGCCTTGCCTCAGGATGTGCAGGGCGAGGCTTACGATTACCCGGATTATTTCCTGCAAAAACGCGTACACCGCATCGACCGCCGACTGGCCACCGAAGCGATGCTCGGTGATGCCCTGGCCTTGCTCAAAGGCAAGCGCACACCGCTGATTATCTGCGGCGGCGGGGTCAAATACTCAGGCGCCAACGCGGCGTTGCAGGCCTTTGCCGAGCGTTTCGATATCCCGTTCGCGGAAACCCAGGCCGGTAAGAGCGCGGTGGTTTCAGCCCATCCGCTGAACGTCGGCGGTATTGGCGAAACCGGTTGCCTGGCGGCAAATCTGCTGGCCAGGGAGGCTGATCTGATTATCGGCATCGGTACCCGTTACACCGACTTCACCACCTCGTCGAAATCACTGTTCCAGCATCCCGAGGTGCAATTTCTCAACCTGAACATCAGCCCCTGCGATGCGCTGAAACTCGACGGCGTGCAGTTGCTGGCCGACGCTAAATCCGGCCTGCAAGCCTTGTCCGATGCGTTGGCGCTAACCGGTTATCGCTCCGCGTGGGGCGATCAACCGCGCCAGGCCAAGGCGCAACTGGACGCCGAGGTCGACCGTGTTTATCAGGTCCAATACCAGACTCAGGACTTCGTCCCGGAAATCAACGACCACATGGACCCGGCGGTACTGCGCGAGTTCATCGAGCTGACGGGCTCGTGCCTGACCCAAAGCCGGGTGCTCGGCGTGCTGAATGAAACCTTGCCCGGTGACGCGGTTATCGTTGCCGCCGCCGGCAGTCTGCCCGGTGACCTGCAACGCAGCTGGCGCAGCAAGGGCGTGAACACCTATCACGTCGAGTACGGCTATTCCTGCATGGGTTACGAGGTGAATGCCGCGCTGGGCGTGAAACTCGCCGAGCCTGAACGCGAAGTCTATGCGCTGGTGGGTGACGGCTCGTACCTGATGCTGCATTCGGAGCTGGTCACCTCGATCCAGGAGCGACGCAAGATCAACGTGATCCTGCTCGACAACATGACCTTCGGCTGCATCAACAATTTGCAGATGGAACACGGCATGGACAGCTTCGGCACCGAGTTCCGTTTCCGCAACCCTGCTACCGGCAAGCTCGATGGTGGTTTTGTGCCGGTGGATTACGCCATGAGCGCGGCGGCCTATGGCTGCAAAACCTACAAAGTGAACACGGTTGAAGAGCTGCAGGCGGCGCTGGCCGATGCGCGTTTGCAGACGGTGTCGACACTGATCGATATCAAGGTTCTGCCCAAAACAATGATTCATAAATACCTGTCCTGGTGGCGCGTTGGCGTGGCGCAAGTCTCCACCAGCGCACGCACCGATGCGGTAGCCAAAACCTTGAATGAACGACTGGCCAAGGCCCGTCAGTACTGATTGCTCTGGATACAACAACAAACATTCCAATGGAGAACAGACATGTCTTTGCTTTCTAATTCGTTGCGAATCGGCGTCATCGGCACCGGTGCCATCGGTCAGGACCATATCCGTCGCTGCAGCCAGACCCTGCTCAACAGCCAGGTGGTGGCCGTTACCGATATCAATCTCGAGCAGGCGGCCAAGGTCGTTGCCGACTTGAAACTGACCGCCGAGGTCTACCCCGATGGCCATGCGCTGATCAAGGCGCCGGAAGTCGAAGCGATTCTGGTGACGTCCTGGGGCCCGAGCCATGAAGAGTTCGTACTCGCGGCGATTGCCGCCGGCAAACCGGTGTTCTGCGAGAAGCCGCTGGCGGTGACCGCCGAAGGCTGCCGCAAGATCGTCGAGGCCGAAGTAGCCCATGGCAAGCGTCTGGTGCAGGTGGGGTTCATGCGTCCGTACGATCAGGGCTATCGGGCACTCAAGGCGGTGATCGACAGCGGCCAGATCGGCGAACCGCTGATGCTGCATTGCGCGCACCGCAACCCGAGCGTGGGCGAGAACTACAAGACCGACATGGCGATCACCGACACGCTGATCCATGAACTGGACGTGCTGCGCTGGCTGCTGGCCGATGATTATGTGTCGGTCCAGGTGGTGTTCCCGCGCAAGACCAGCAAGGCCCACGCTCACTTGAAGGACCCGCAGATCGTCCTGCTGGAAACCGCCAAGGGCACCCGCATCGACGTCGAGATTTTCGTCAATTGCCAGTATGGCTATGACATCCAGTGCGAAGTGGTCGGCGAGACCGGTATTGCCAAACTGCCTGAGCCATCCCAGGTGCAACTGCGCAGCGGCGCCAAACTCTCCAATGCGATTTTGATGGACTGGAAGGATCGCTTTATCGCCGCGTATGACGTCGAGTTGCAGGCGTTTATCGACGGCGTACGGGCCGGGCAAGTAGGCGGGCCGTCGGCCTGGGACGGCTTTGCGGCGGCGGTGGCGGCGGATGCCTGCGTTGCAGCACAGCAGAGCGGGACGATCGTGAAGGTCGGGTTGCCGGATCGTCCGAAGTTTTACGGCTGATCAAGGCGAGGACTGATCGTTCCCACGCTCCGCGTGGGAATGCATCCCGTGACGCTCTGCGTCACCTGGCGACGGACGCGGAGCGTCCAAGGCGGCATTCCCACGCAGAGCGTGGGAACGATCAAGCAGCTGGTGAAGGAGAAAAATTATGCGCATCGCACTAGATCCCTACATGTACCGCAACCTGTCCCTGGGCAAGATGGTCGACAAGGTTGCCGAGCTTGGCTACGAACATATCGAACTGTCCCCACGGGAAGATTTCCTGCCGTTCTACAAGGCACCGCGAGTCGACAAGGCGCGGATCAAGGAATTTCGCAAGGCCCTCAGCGACACGGGTGTGAAGCTCTCCTCGCTGTTGCCGATGTACCACTGGGCCGCTGCCGACGAAGGCTTGCGCCAGGCGGCATTGCGCAACTGGAAGCGCGCGATCCAGATCGCCGTGGAAATGGACTGCGAGCTGGTCAATACCGAGTTCACCGGACAATCGGACAACCCGCTGGTCTGTGAGAACCAGTTCATGCGCTCCATGGACGAGCTGATGCCGGTGTTCGAGCGTGAAGGCATCAAGCTCGATATCCAGGCGCACCCTTATGACTTCTGCGAACGCAACAACGAATCGGTAGACATCATTCGCGGTCTGGATCGCGACTGGATCAACTACCTCTACGCAGCGCCGCACACCTTCTTCTACGACGACGGCAAAGGCGACATCGCCTCGATGCTCAAGTACGCCGGCGATAAGCTGACCCACTTGATCATCGCCGACACCTACAACCACAAAGCCTCGTCGGGCCTGCGCTACATCGTCAACCCGCCGGGCGTAACCGCCACCGTGCATCAGCACCTGGACATCGGTCAGGGCGAAGTGGACTGGGAGGCGTTTTTCAGCACCCTGCGCGAGATCAAGTTCGACGGCATTGCCACGGTCTCGGTGTTCGCCTGGGAAGACCGGCCGGATGAGTCCAACCGGATGATGCTGGAGCGGGTGACCCGCGAGTTGTGCCGCTGATCGTTCCCACTGATCGTTGATCGTTCCCACGCTCTGCGTGGGAACGTCTCACTGGACGCTCCGCGTCCGTTTCAATGTGACGCAGAGCGTCACGGGCTGCATTCCCACGCGGGAGCGCGGGAACGATCATCAGATGAAGGAAAACCTTATGCGAATCGGACTTGTCGGTTACGGCCATGGCGGTCGTTTTTTTCATGCTCCGCTGATCAGCAGTTTGCCCGCCGCAACCTTCGTCGGCGTGGTGACCCGCTCGGCCGAACGACGGCTATTGTTGGCAACGGACTATCCCGGCGTTGCGGCTTTCGACTCTATTGGCCAGTTGGTTGAAGCCGGGGTCGATGTGCTGGTGATTTCGACCACCCTGCAAGGGCGTCCGGCGTTAGTACTGCAAGCCATCGAACACGGTGTGGCGGTGGTCAGCGACAAACCCTTTGCCGCCGACGCGCAGCAAGCAGCCGCGCTGATTGCGGCTGCCGAACGGCAAAAGGTTCCACTGAGTGTCTATCAAAACCGTCGCTGGGATTCGGACTTTCTGACGGTGCGCAAACTGCTGGAGGCCGGTGCGCTGGGGCAGGTCACCCGTTTCGAATCACGGATTGAGCGCTATGCGCCGCAATCGGTGGGTAACGGCAGTGGCGGTGGTTTCCTGCGCGATTTGGGCAGCCATCTGGTGGATCAGGCCATGCAACTGTTCGGGCCGGTGGCGCGGGTTTACGCCGAACTGCAATACGCCAATCAAACGCAAGTATTGGATAGCGGCTTCTTCGTTTCGCTGACCCACACCAACGGGGTGATTTCACATTTGTCGGGCAGCTGTCTGCAGAACAACCCGGCACCGCGTTTTCGGGTCACCGGCACAGCGGGTTGCTACACCGTCGAGGGGCTGGACGGGCAGGAGGCCGCTGCGCTGGCCGGTCTGTCGCCCAAATCCGAGGGCGAGCGCTGGGGCGTTGAAGAGCATCGGCGCTGGGGGTGGTTCGAGCAAGGTGAAGAGCGCGAGCGGATTCCCTCTGAGCGTGGCTGCTGGAACCAGTTCTATTTACAGCTGCAAGAGGCGTTGCAGAGCGCTGGCCCGCTGCCGGTCGACCCTCGCGATGCACTGGCGAGCACCCGTGTTCTAGACGCTGCGCGCCTCAGTTCGCAACGGCATCAAGTGGTCGAACTGGGTGCCGTTTCCATCGATGGAATAAAATCAGAATAAAATTCTAAAATCAGTTGATATAGAAATTATTTTCCAATAAAGTCATTTCCAGGTTGCCGACTATCAACGTTCCGATCTGCCTCAAGCCAATTGAAGCAGTGGAGGACGAACCAACAAAAACAAACAGGTACCGTCGATGAAAACCTTCAGCACTGCTCTGCGAGTTTTACGTACCGCGTTCCAAATGCCCCGCGATCTGCTTCGCGGTCCGCGCCTGTCCATGCCCCTTTCTCTTTCCAGACTCCTGTGCGTCGAGCGCAAGGGCGCGTTGGTGTGCTGCATTCCCGGCGCGCCGATCGTTCGTTTGTCTGCGCAGGTCAGTTGATCCCGGTCCAACGCTTTATCCATAAAACCAACAAGAATGTGGAGACAGAGTTTCATGAAGACCAAGATCCGTTTTACCTCGCTTGCCTTGTCCCTGATGCTTGCCAGCGGTGCTGCCCTCGCTGACATGAAGATTGGCGTGAGCATGTCGCAGTTCGATGACACCTGGCTGACTTACCTGCGTGAATCCATGGACCAGAAAGCCAGGTCCATGCCCGATGGCGTGAAGCTGCAATTCGAAGACGCGCGCAGCGACGTGGTCAAGCAGCTGAGCCAGGTTGAAAGCTTCATCAGCCAGAAAGTCGATGCCATCGTGGTCAACCCGGTGGATACCGCGGCAACCAAAAAGATCACTGAAGCGGCGGTCAAGGCCGGGATTCCGCTGGTCTACGTCAACCGCCGTCCGGATGACCTGAAGCTGCCCAAGGGCGTGATCACTGTAGCGTCCAACGACCTGGAAGCCGGACAGATGCAGATGCAGTACCTGGCCGAAAAAATGAATGGCAAAGGTGACATCGTGATTCTGCTGGGCGACCTGGCCAACAACTCCACCACCAACCGCACCAAAGGCGTCAAAGAGGTGCTGGCCAGGTACCCGAACATCAAGATCGAGCAGGAGCAGACCGGCACCTGGTCGCGGGACAAAGGCATGACCCTGGTGAACGACTGGCTGACTCAGGGCCGTAAATTCGACGCCATCGTCTCCAACAACGACGAGATGGCCATCGGCGCTTCCATGGCCCTCAAGCAGGCCGGGGTGGAAAAGGGTAGTGTGCTGATCGCAGGTGTGGACGGTACGCCCGACGGCCTGCGCGCGGTGAAGAAAGGCGATCTGGCGGTATCGGTGTTCCAGGACGCCAAAGGCCAGGCCGTAGGCTCCATCGATGCGGCGGTGAAGATGGCCAGGAACGAGCCGGTGGAGCAGGCCGTGTGGGTACCTTACCGTTTGATCACCCCGGACAACGTCGATCAGTTCAAGTAGCCGGTCCGTTCAATAACAACAATAAGCACGCAAGGTGGCTACGGCGACCTTGCTGATGGAGTACCTGATCATGTTCGCTTCAGCGACTGCTTCGAGCACCCCGTTGGTGGGTATCCAGCCAACTGCGACACTTGTCGATGAGCCGTACCTGCTGGAGATCATCAACGTCAGCAAGGGCTTTCCAGGTGTGGTGGCCTTGTCCGATGTACAACTGCGCGTGCGTCCGGGTTCTGTACTGGCCTTGATGGGCGAGAACGGCGCAGGCAAATCGACCCTGATGAAAATCATTGCCGGCATCTACCAGCCGGATGCTGGTGAACTGCGCCTGCGCGGTAAACCAGTGACCTTCGAGACACCGCTTGCAGCGCTGCAGGCCGGGATCGCGATGATCCACCAGGAACTCAACCTGATGCCGCACATGAGCATCGCCGAGAACATCTGGATCGGCCGCGAGCAGCTCAACGGTTTGCACATGATCGATCACCGGGAAATGCATCGGTGTACGGCGAAACTGCTGGAGCGGCTGCGGATCAACCTCGATCCCGAGGAGCAGGTCGGTAACCTGAGCATCGCCGAGCGGCAGATGGTCGAGATCGCCAAAGCAGTGTCCTACGACTCCGACATCCTGATCATGGACGAACCGACGTCGGCGATTACCGATAAGGAAGTCGCCCACCTGTTCTCGATCATTGCCGACCTCAAGGCTCAGGGTAAGGGCATCATCTATATCACTCACAAAATGAATGAGGTGTTCAGCATCGCCGATGAAGTGGCGGTGTTCCGCGACGGCGCCTACATCGGCCTGCAACGGGCCGACAGTATGGATGGCGACAGCCTGATCTCGATGATGGTCGGCCGTGAATTGAGCCAGTTGTTCCCGGTTCGCGAGAAGCCAATCGGCGATCTGTTGATGTCGGTGCGTGACTTGCGTCTGGACGGCGTTTTCAAGGACGTGTCGTTCGACCTGCATGCCGGTGAGATTCTCGGCATCGCCGGGCTGATGGGGTCGGGGCGAACCAATGTCGCCGAAGCGATTTTCGGTATCACCCCCAGCGACGGTGGTGAAATCAGGCTCGACGGTCAGCCGGTGCGCATCAGCGATCCGCACATGGCCATCGAAAAGGGCTTTGCGTTGTTGACCGAGGATCGCAAGCTCAGCGGCTTGTTCCCGTGCCTGTCAGTGTTGGAGAACATGGAGATGGCGGTGCTGCCGCATTACGTCGGCAACGGCTTTATCCAGCAGAAAGCCCTGCGCGCCCTGTGCGAAGACATGTGCAAGAAACTGCGGGTGAAGACTCCGTCGCTGGAGCAGTGCATCGACACCTTGTCCGGCGGCAATCAACAGAAAGCCTTGCTGGCTCGTTGGCTGATGACCAATCCGCGAATCCTGATTCTCGACGAGCCGACCCGCGGCATCGACGTTGGCGCCAAAGCCGAGATCTACCGATTGATTTCCTGCCTCGCCAGCGAAGGCATGGCGGTGATCATGATTTCTTCGGAACTGCCGGAAGTGCTCGGCATGAGCGACCGGGTCATGGTCATGCACGAGGGCGACCTGATGGGCACCCTCGATCGCAGCGAAGCGACCCAGGAGCGGGTCATGCAACTGGCTTCCGGAATGTCCGTGGTTCATTGACGGTTCAATGCATTTAAACGGTTTGCTGTGGGTGACGAGGGTGCTCGTCGCCGGCAACGCTATAGAAGGGTGAGTGGCTATGAACGCGATACTGGAAAACAAACCCGCGGCAGCGTCGGTCAAGACGCGCCGGCGGCTTCCGACCGAGCTGAGCATTTTCCTGGTGCTGATCGGCATCGGGCTGGTCTTCGAAATGTTTGGCTGGATCGTTCGCGACCAAAGCTTTTTGATGAACTCGCAACGTTTGGTGCTGATGATTCTGCAGGTGTCGATCATTGGCTTGCTGGCGATCGGCGTGACTCAGGTGATCATCACCACGGGCATCGACCTGTCCTCCGGATCGGTGCTGGCGTTGTCGGCGATGATCGCTGCCAGTCTGGCGCAGACCTCGGACTTTGCCCGGGCAGTCTTTCCATCGCTGACCGACTTGCCAGTGTGGATCCCGGTGATCGCCGGTCTCGGGGTCGGGCTGCTGGCGGGGGCGATCAACGGCAGCATCATTGCCATCACCGGGATTCCACCCTTTATTGCCACCCTCGGCATGATGGTCTCGGCTCGCGGTCTGGCGCGCTACTACACCGAGGGGCAGCCGGTGAGCATGCTCTCCGATTCGTACACGGCCATCGGCCACGGCGCGATGCCGGTGATCATCTTTCTGGTGGTGGCGGTGATTTTCCATATTGCCCTGCGCTACACCAAGTACGGCAAATACACCTACGCCATCGGCGGCAACATGCAGGCGGCGCGGACCTCGGGGATCAACGTCAAGCGCCATCTGGTGATTGTCTACAGCATCGCCGGGCTGCTGGCCGGGTTGGCTGGCGTGGTGGCTTCGGCCCGCGCCGCGACCGGGCAGGCGGGGATGGGCATGTCCTACGAGCTGGATGCGATTGCCGCAGCGGTCATCGGTGGCACCAGCCTGGCCGGCGGAGTAGGGCGCATCACCGGCACGGTGATCGGCGCACTGATCCTCGGGGTCATGGCCAGCGGCTTCACCTTCGTGGGGGTCGATGCCTACATTCAGGACATCATCAAAGGCCTGATCATCGTGGTCGCAGTGGTCATCGACCAATACCGCAACAAGCGCAAACTCAAACGCTGAATCCGGCTGGTAAAAAGCGGGGGCCTGTCCTGGTCCCCGTTCTGTAGGAGCAGCCGGTCGACGCTCGATTGCTCGCGATGAACGATAACGCGGTGCGACAGATGAACCGAGTTGGTCGAGCGCGACCCCGGCCCATCACGAGCAATCGAGCGTCGACCGGCTGCTCCTACGGTTAACGCGCAATAAGACATCTCTCAACGTTGATAAAAACATCCTGATAACAATAAAGGGGAGCTTTGCCATGGGCGTTAGAAACACAAAATACTTCTCACCTTGCCTGCTGCTGGCGGCCTTGGGCTGCGTCGGCCAGAGCCATGCGGCGGAGGCATTCTCGGCTGACTCCAAATGGCTGACCGGTGACTGGGGCGGTCTGCGTACCGACTTGCTGGACAAGGGCTATGACTTCCAGCTAGAGCACGGTGGGGAGTTCGCCAGCAACCTCAAGGGCGGCTTCAACAATGACAAGACTGCACGCTGGACCGAGCAGTTCGTGTTTGGCCTGAAAGTCGACCTGCAAAAGGCCATGGGCCTGGAAAACGCGCTGTTCAAGGTCGCGATCACTGAGCGCGACGGCCGCAGCCTGACCAACGACCGGATCACCGACCCACGAGTCGGTGGCTACACCTCGTCCCAGGAAGTCTTCGGTCGTGGCCAGACCTGGCGCCTGACGCAACTGTGGTTGAGCAAGGGCCTCCTGGAGGATGGCGCACTGGACGTGAAGGTCGGCCGCTTTGGTCCGGGCGAGGACTTCAACAGCTTCCCCTGCGATTTCCAGAGCCTGACCTTCTGCGGCTCCCAGGTCGGCAACTGGGCCGGCAGCATCTGGTTCAACTGGCCAGTCAGCCAATGGGCCGGACGGGTCAAGTACAGCCTCAATCCCGAAGTCTTCGTGCAGGTCGGCGCCTATAACCAGAATCCGTCGAACCTGGAGGTCGGCAACGGCTTCAAACTTGACGGCAGCGGTACCAAAGGCACGATATTCCCGGTGGAGCTGGTCTGGTCGCCTAAAGTCCAGGGGCTACCGGGCGAGTACCGCGTCGGCTACTACTACAGCACCGCCAACGCCAACGATGTGCTCAAGGACGTCAACGGCCAGCCGCAACCTTTGACCGGCGGTGAATTTCGATCCCACAGCGGCAAATCCGGCTACTGGCTGGTGGCGCAGCAGCAGATCACCAGTCACGGCGGTGATGCCAGTCGCGGTCTGTCGCTGTTCGCCAACCTGACGCTGCACGACAAGGACACCAATCAGGTCGACAACTTCGTCCAGGCGGGATTGGTCTACACCGGGCCGTTCGACTCGCGGCCCAAGGACGCAATCGGCTTCGGCCTGGCGCGCGTCCACACCAACAGCGATTTCCGTAAGCGGGCAGAACTGCAGAACCAGGTCAACGGCGCGACCGATTTCAACGACCCGGCGAGCATTCCGTTGCAAAACAGCGAATACAGCGCCGAGGTGTATTACGGCTTTCATGTCACCAACTGGCTGACGGTGCGGCCGAACCTGCAGTACGTGCGTGATCCCGGTGGCGTTCGCGAAGTCGACTCGGCAATCATTGGCGGGGTGAAGGTAGAAACGGTGTTCTGATCGCGACTCAAAAGTGTGATCTGCGCCACGCCTGACCGCGTGGCATAGCCGTTTGTCTTCTATATAGAGCCGTCCGATTGAATTTCTTGCTATAAACACACTCCGATTACCGTCCGCAAAGCCTGCCATAGAGCACTTTCAAGCTTTGTTGGACAAATTCGCTGTCATTTCAGTTGCTGAGCCCTCAAACCGGCCTTAGACTGCCGCCCCTCGTAAATTGAGTGCCGGGTGGCGCTTGGAATGTATGGCGCCTTTCCGAAGATCTGAACAGGTCGGCCGGAACGCTCCCTTATTCGCCTTAATGCACGTATTTTTTATAGAGAAATCAATGACAAAGGAAAAGTTGCTGGCCATGCCGGCGGATGACTACATGAATGCCGAGCAACTGGCTTTCTTCACTGAGCTGTTGCAGGCCATGAAGGTCGAAACCCACGCGCGTATCGAGCAGAGCCGTATTGCCATTGAAAGCCTGGACACCCCTGCCGATCCTGCCGACGCAGCGTCCGTCGAAGAAGAGCGCCACTGGCTGGTCAACGTCATCGATCGCGACCAGCGTATGCTGCCGCAGCTGGAAATGGCTCTGGGCCGTATCGCTGAAGACACCTTCGGCTGGTGCGACGACAGCGGCGAGGCAATCGGCCTCAAGCGCCTGCTGATCAGCCCGACCACCAAATACTGCATCGAAGCTCAAGAACGTCACGAGCAAATCGACAAGCACCAGCGCCAGGCCTGACAGGCCTTTGTGGCGAGGGGGCTTGCTCCCTGGCCACAGGTTGGATGCTCGACACCCATTGTGCACTTCTATTGATCTGCTGCACCCCCCGACTAAGGGACCATAGATAATGGCCTTGTGCCGGCGTTTAATGCAGACACAATAAATAGAAGCGGTGGGGGTGACGAACATGACGAGAGACGGATCTCTGGCTGGCGCAGTGCCGCAATCTGTGGCAATGCCCAAGGCCGGGTTGCGCTGGCTGACACCCACTGTGCAAAGCATCGTCCTGATGCTGGTGCTCAGTGGCATGGCACTCGACGGCTGGTCGCTCTACCTTTGCCTGCCGCTGGTGGTGCTGAGCATCTGGCTTCCCCGGCTGCGTTCGCAACCCGGCATCGATGCAACCCGTGTGGACACCGGCAGTGCGATCGCTGAGTTGACTCGCGATCTTTCCTATACCACCAGTCACAATGCACTGTCCGCCGCCGGCGTGGCCTTTTCGGTCAAGCAACTGGCTGGCAAGCTGCAGTCGCAGCTGGATGCTGCTGCGCGGATTGTCAGCAGCGCCGAGGTGATGATCGACACCGAGAAAGCCACTTCACAACTCAGTCGACAAGCTCTGAACGCGGCCAGTGAGGCCCATCAGAGCAGTGCCGAGGGAAGTTTGGTGCTCGCTGAATCCATTACCCGCATGCATCAGCTCAGCCAGCGTGCCAATGACAGCCGTCTACTGATGGAAGCCCTGAGCGTGCGCAGCGAAGAAATCCAGCGGGTGACGCTGGTGATTCAGTCGATCGCCAGCCAGACCAACCTGTTGGCGCTGAACGCGGCCATTGAAGCGGCGCGCGCGGGTGAGCACGGACGAGGCTTTGCTGTGGTTGCCGACGAAGTTCGCGGTCTGGCAGGGCGCACCGCGACCGCTACCGACGAGGTCGGAGTGATGGTCGCCGATATTCAACTGCGCACGGCGCAAGTGGTAGAGCAGATTCGCCAGTTGTCCAGCGATCTGAACACCGGGGTCGAGCAGGTGGAACACACCGGCCAGTCTCTGCAGAACATCGCCCGGCTGGCGGCGGGCGTCGAGAGCCAGGTGAGCGACATCGCCAAAGGTACGCAAACCAATCGCGAACAGCTCGACAGCTTGTTTCACGCGGTAGAACAGATGCGCAGCGACCTGGCTGCCAGCGATCAACAGACCCGGCGTCTGGCTGAAGCGGCGGTGCAGATGGAAGGTCAGGCCGAGACCATCAGCGAACGTCTTGCTGAAGTGGGGCTGGACGACTATCACCAGCGGATCTATGACCTCGCCCGGGAAGGTGCGAGACAGATCACGGCGCAATTCGAAGCCGATATCGAACAGCGGCGCGTCAGTCTGGATGACCTGTTCGACCGCAGCTATCAGGCTATTCCCAATACCACGCCAACCAAGTACCAGACCCGTTTTGACCGCTACACCGATCAGGTATTGCCGGCGATTCAGGAGCCACTGCTGCCTCGTCATGAAGGCCTGGTGTTTGCCATTGCCTGCACCCAGCAGGGCTACGTGCCGACCCACAATAGGCTATTCAGCCAGCCGCTGACCGGCGATGCGCAGGCCGATACGCTGCAAAACCGCACCAAACGAAAGTTTGCGGACAGAACCGGGATCCGCTGTGGCAGCCATCAGCAGGAGGTTTTACTGCAGACCTATACCCGCGACACCGGCGAGTTGATGCATGACCTGTCGGTGCCGATCATGGTCAAGGGCCGGCATTGGGGTGGACTGCGCTTGGGTTACAAACCCGAGAACGCGCCACAGGTCTGATGAAGCGATTGTTACTCGGCATGCAAAAAACCTGTGCAGGGCGATAGCTATTTCCCTCCGTGTTAAGTCATTAACATGCCGATACTGTTAGGCAGCTAATGAAAAAAACGGAGAGCCCTCATGCAGAGCAAAGTCGATGTCGCGGTGATGATTGGCAGTGGGGTGCCGGCCACCCTGCGAGCATTGGGGCAGAGTGTCTGCTGGGTCGTGCTGCTCAATGGCGAGCAGCGCGGCACGGCGTTTTCCAGTCGTGATGAGGCCGAGGAGTGCAAGGCTGCCTGGCTGGCTCAACTGAATGTTGAAAAAACCGGCAGCCTGCATTGAATTGTTCGCGCCAGTGCTTTCGAAGTAAGTAGTGGCAATTGGCTATTGCTTATCCCTCCTGCAAGCTTTAACCTGCCGCCGCGTTTTTGGCGTCATAGAGCTGCCAATGTCGTCGCGTACACATGGATGTAGTTGTTACACGCCATGGAGGGTTCTCCCTTCGCCTGTTTCATTCTCGTCCCCGGCCTGATCCGCTCGAACGACCCCGCAGTGGGTGAGGCGATGATTGCCGGCGCATCGATTCCGGCCGCTCTCGCTGTGAAGCCTTTTTCGCTCCCCTGATCCTCTTTAGAACCAAAAAGGATGTAAGCAGTGAAGCGTATTTTCTATGCGATGGCCGTAGTTCTCGGTCTATCGTTGACCGGCTGTGTCTCTTTCACCCCATTGGGGCCGATCGGCGAACCCGCCAATCGCGCCACCACCACGCTGGATCGTGGTGCGCAGGTCAGCGATGTGGTGATTTCCGCCCCACGCCTGGACGACAACGTGCGTGCCGCTGGCAGCAAGCAGTTGACCGATCAGATCAGCGCGTATGTCGAGAAAAGTGACTACTTCAAAAAGATCGTCGTGTTTCCGGTGAAGGCTGGAGAAGATGACGTCATCCTTAAATTCAATCTGACGTCCCTGGCAGGCAAACGCACCATGCACCCGGCCTACATCCCGGGATCTGTGATTACGCTGACCCTCTGGATCTGGGCCAATGGTCCGATTTACGTCGATAAATACGACCTGGCCGGTGAGCTGATCATTGAAGACCGTCATGGCAAGCAACTGGCCAGGTCCGTCGAGCAGCTCAAGCTCGACAAGAACATCGGCCTGTGGAACTCCGACTATTTCAATACCCGCCTGGGCGCCACTCAGCTGCGCGATCTGATCGCTCAGTTGCTCGCAAGTGCCACTCCTCAACTGCGCAATCCTTCGACGAACTGAGCCTCTCATGAACAGATTTTTCCTGGCCGTAATGCTGCTGGCCAGCAGCTCGCTGACCGGTTGCATCTCTTATTCTCAGCATGATCTGGCACCGGTCGATCAATGGCCACCCGCCCGGACGACTCAGACAAAACCAGACGTTTATCTGCGCGTTACCACCCAGAATCAGTTCAATGGCGAGCTGTCGGGGGGTGGTGTCAATCAAATCGCAGTGGAAAAAAACCTGCTGGAAACCTTCAAGGAGTCCGGCAAGTTTCAGGCGGTAACAACACAGCAGGTCGACTCTAACCTGTACGTGACCGCCAACTTGACCAATAACGAGCAAGGAAGTCTGGTCAGCGCTTACTTGACCGGGTTTACGTTTTTCGTCATCCCTACGACGTTCAGCAATACATTTACGCTGGAAACGGTCTTCAAGGACAAAGACGGCAATGTGCTTGGCAAAGTCGTCAAACGGGAAAACACCAGGACCTGGATGCAATTGCTGCTGATCGTCGGATTGCCTTTCAATGAACGTGGCGATGCGGTCATCAAACAACTGACCCAAAGCACGCTGGACGAAGCGATCAAGCGCAAGCTGATCTGACGCCTGTTTGAACGTGGTCGTGCTTTGCCTGTGCAAGGGCAGAGCACGTCAGGGAGGCATCAGGCCTTCAGCGCTCCTTCATCGACGGCCGCTTTAAGAGACTTGGCGGCCTGTCTGGCGGCCGTTTCGGCAACGTCTGAAGTCTTGAACCAGCGGTCCTTTTCCACCTGATGGACGGTAACGGTGGTTAGTGGCGGTTTGGCGCGCATCACGATCACTGCCTGAAACTCGCCTTCTACTTCCCTGGCCTCGCCATGGATGAAAAACTCGCCTATATCAAATTCCGTCACGTAACGCTTTCCCTTGGAAATTATTGTGTTTTTGAAGTACAGCCGCGCAGGCCGGTTTTCAATGGTTGGGCCAGTATGGCAGTTGTTGCCTGCCGGCGGCTGAGTTAAGTCATCGGTGTGACGAAACGACTACCACCGGCAAACGCTGGTCGGCGTGCCGAAGCTGCTCTAGAATTGTCTTCGACGCTTGAGGTTCAGGTGTATCTGAAGCATTTTTTCTGGCAATAGGCCGCAAGAGTGCTTTTTTAAAGAGTTTTCTCCCTGAAGTTGATAGTTCAGTATTCTCTGGCGCCTGGAAGGGCGATTTTCTTCAAGGTCTGACGACGGCATGGCGAGACAGCGTCAGCGTCGCTGTGCCGGGCTTCGCCTGCCTTGTGTTGAAGGGATGTTTAACGTTGTTCAGGGATTTGAGCGCTAGTCATTGTCGTGACAATACCGACGTGGCGGCTTTTTGTGCTGTCTGCTTTTCGTGCGGGCAGAGTCATTTTTAGATTCGGGGACGTTTCCTTGGCAGTAAGTAATCTCGATATGCACGCTTTGTTCGTGCTGGGTGATTTGCGCGCAAAGCTGGTCAAACAGTTTCAATCACGTTTCGTCTATATCACCGAACAGAGCGCTGAAGGCATCTACATCGCCGAGATCGATACCGAAACGGCATTGGTCGTCGATGACAAACCGCGTCTGGAACTCAAAGTGGGTGACCATTTCAGGGCTGCGGTATTGCCCAGCCGTGAAGGTGGCAAGTTTGAAATCAAGTTTCGCGAGATCAAGCTCACGGTCTATGGTCTGGGCGAATATGCGTTTGTCACCACGGCCGATGGGCACGCAATCCTGTTCAAGGAGGGGCAAACCGTCGTGACGGTGTTTGCCGCCAACGCGCAGTTGGAAGGCGGATTGACCAAGACCTTGAAAGCGGTGACGGGCAAAGCGGCGAAATGGCGCAAGGGCGAGCTTACGTTCAAGGCCAGCGAGTAATGACGCTGACCCGTGCCGACTTTCATGGGCAGAACCTTGAGAGTGCTCGCGCGCAGGCCCTTCGTCTGTTCACACAGAAGGCCGTTCTGCAAGGTGCCTGGTTGGGTTGGGTGGCCTCAGAGATCTACAGCTTGCGCCCGGCGGAGTACGCCAGCATGGTTCGACGGGAGTTAAAACGTTTGCAGGAATCCTGCGAAAAGTAACCGTCATGCCTCGAATGCAGGAACCTCTACTACAGTCAGTTGATTGACTAAGAGACGCTTGCGGTCTTCCTGTGGAAGATCATCCTGCTGTTGCTGTGAAAAGCACGAGGTGCAAAAGCATGAAAGGATTTAGGGTGCTGCTGGCCAGCACATTGACCACTCTCGGTTTGTTGACTGCGTCCGTCCCGGTAGCTGCTGCCCCGGCACCCATTCATTTTGCTGACCTGAACTGGGAAAGCGGCAGCCTGATCACCGAGATCCTGCGCATTATTGTCGAGAAGGGGTATGGACTGCCTACCGATATGCTTCCCGGCACGACCATCACGCTGGAAACTGCGTTGGCCAACAATGACATTCAGGTCATCGGCGAAGAGTGGGCCGGACGCAGCCCGGTATGGGTCAAGGCCGAGGCCGAGGGCAAGGTGGCGAGCCTTGGCGACACGGTCAAGGGTGCGACCGAAGGCTGGTGGGTTCCGGAGTATGTAGTCAAGGGGGATCCGGCCAAAGGGATCAAACCCCTGGCGCCGGACTTGCGCAGCGTGTCCGATCTGCCGCGTTACAAGGAGGTCTTCAGTGATCCGGAAAGTCCGGGTAAAGGGCGCTTCCTCAACAGTCCGATCGGCTGGACCTCGGAAGTGGTCAACCAGCAGAAGCTCAAGGCCTATGGCCTGACCGACAGCTATGTGAATTTTCGCAGTGGCTCCGGCGCGGCGCTGGATGCAGAAATCAGTTCCTCGATTCGTCGTGGCAAACCGGTGCTGTTTTATTACTGGTCACCCACGCCGTTACTGGGGCGTTTCAAGCTGATTCAACTGCAAGAGCCGCCGTTCGACGCCGAGGCGTGGAAAACCCTGACCGACGCCGACAACCCGAATCCCAAGCCAACACGCTCCCTGGCGTCGAAGCTGTCCATTGGCGTCTCCACGCCGTTTCGCAAGCAATACCCGCAACTCACCGAGTTCTTCACCAAGGTCGATTTGCCTATCGATCCCTTGAACAAGGCGTTGGCCGGCATGAGCGAAAAACACACGGCGCCACGTCAGGCCGCCGAAGCGTTTATGAAGGCGCATCCAGATGTGTGGCAGGTGTGGGTGCCCAAGGATGTGGCTGACAAGGTGTCATCGGCTTTAAAGTGAAGGGATTGGAAAAGGATGGCTGGTCATGATGCTTTTGGTTGCTCAAGGGATTGCCGGTATTTTTGCGTTGATCAGCCTGATCCATCTGTATTGGGCGCTAGGCGGCAGGACCGGCAGTGATGCGGCAGTGCCGCAGGTGCCGGGCACGTCTGGCGGGGAGTTGATACCGGCGTTCAAACCCTCTGCGCTCGGCACACTGTTGGTGGCCGCAGGGTTGGCGGTGATTGCGGTGCTGGTCTGTCTGCGAGTCGGGTTGTTTGTGTCAGTGGTTTCCCATTGGTCGCTGCAATGGGCGATCACCGCGATTGCGCTGGTGATGTTCGCTCGTGCAATCGGCGACTCCAACCTGGTGGGGTTCTTCAAACAAGTCGGTGGTTCGAAGTTTGCCCGGCTGGACACTTGGGCGTTTTCACCGCTGTGCGTGGTGTTGGGCTTTGGGTTGCTGGCGGTGGCCTGGGGTTGATGGGCGGCTTCAAAATTTTTCGCGGGCAAGCCTCGCTCCTACAGGTTTTATGCGGCCCTTGTAGGAGCGAGCGGTGCGGCGATCCGACTTGCCCGCGATGACGGCCTGTCAGGCGACACAACTTCGCTCAGCTCCCACCCTCGGTTCTGCGACTGCTCACTTCCGCCGGCACATCATCTCCAGCCATACGCTTGCGGAACAACGCCGCCCGAGCCAGCAGCAAGGTGGTCACCGGCATGGTGATCGACAGCAGAATCGGGATGAGCCAGGCGTGCAGTACCGGACCGGACTTGAGTGCCGAGAAATAGATGATCGAAGCCAGCGCCACGCACCAGGCACCCAATGTCGACGCCAGGGCGGGTGGGTGCATGCGCTGGAAGTAGTCCTTCATCCGTAGCAGACCGAATGCGCCAATCAGGGCAAACAGGCTGCCGAGCACCAGGAGGATGGCCACTGGAATCTCGACCCAGAGTGGCAATTGGCTGAAAGGATTCATTCGATCACCTCGCCACGCAGCAGGAATTTCGCCAGCGCAAACGAGCCGACAAAGCCAAACAGGGCAATCAGCAGTGCCGCTTCGAAGTAGGTGTCACTGGCATAGCGGATACCCAGCACCAGCATCATCAGCATCGCGAGGATGTACAGATAGTCCAGTGCCAGAACCCGGTCCTGGGCCGACGGGCCTTTGAACAGACGGATCAGGGTCAGGGCCATGGCCACGGAAAAAAGCAACAGACTCAGCAGAACCGCATTCGAGAGCAGGGCACTCATTCGAAGATCTCCATCAATGGACGCTCATAAGTCGTCTTGAAGTGCTGGATGAATTGCGCGTCGTTATCCAGATCGAATACATGCAGCAGCAAAATGCTGCGGTCCAGCGCCAGCTCCGACCAAACGGTGCCGGGAATCACCGTGGTAATCATCGACAGCGCGGCCAGGCCATTGGCGTCACGCAGCTCCAGTGGCACCTTGATGAACCTGGAGCGCGGCGCCCGGCGCCCGGCGTTCAACACGCCCCAGGCGACAGCGATGTTGGACACCAGCACATCGCGACCGACCAGGAAAAACAACCGCACAATGACCCCGGGCCGGCGAACGCGGATCGGCAGTGGCCGCAAGGGTTTCATCATCAGCGGCGCGGCAAAGCCAAGCACGGCACCGAGCAGCAGGTTGCCGGGGCTGACAGACAGGTTCAGCACCAGCCACAACAGCCAGAGCGCCAGCGACAGCCATGGAGCAGGGAACAGACGCTTCATGGTTGCACCTCCGGCAGCGCAGCTTTGGCTTCGGGACTCGGCACTGTGCGCGTGCCTCGCACCGCCATGACGTATTGCTGCGGGTCATTCAGGGTGTCGGCAGCGGCCTGGGTATAACGCAGCAGCGGTTCGGCCTTGAACGTCAGCAGGATGCTCAGGCCCAACAAGGCAATGATCGGCACGCATTCCAGGCGTCGCAGCAGTGGCGACGGGCGCTCCTTGGGTGTCCAGAAGCGTTGGATGCCCATCCGCGAGAAGGCGATCAGTGAAGCCAGTCCGGAAAGGATCAACAGCGCCAGCAAACCCCAGGCGGCATTCGAAACTGGCTGGTCGGCAGCGTTGCCCAGTCCCAGTGGGTTGAGCAGGGCGCTGAGTAAACCGAGCTTGCCGATGAACCCCGACAGCGGCGGCATGCCGATGATCAGCAGGGCGCAGGCAATGAAGCTCAAGCCGAGAAAGGCCATGGTCCACGGAATCACCTGACCGACCACGGCTTTTTGATCGTCATCGAGGTTGGTGCCTTTGGGCGGCTGCAAGGACTCCAGCGGTCTTGGCAAGGCTTCGATCTCATCGTCCAGCGGCATTTCATGGGCTGAGCGCGAACGTTCGATCAGTTCCGCCAGCAGGAACAGTGCGCTCAACGCCAGGGTCGAGCTGACCAGATAGAACAGCGCGCCGGCGGTGAGGTTCGGTTGGGCGAAACCGACGGCTGACAGCAGAATCCCCGCCGAGACCAAGATGCTCAGGCTCGCCATGCGTTCCAGCCGTTGCGCCGCGAGGATCGCCAGCGCTGCGCAGACGATCGTCGCCATACCGCCGTAGACCAGCCAGTCACCGCCAAAGTATGCCGAAGCACCGGCTTGCCCGGAGAACAGCAGGGTCCACAAGCGCAGCAAGGTATACACGCCGACCTTGGTCATGATCGCGAACATCGCCGCTACCGGCGCGCTGGCCGAGGAGTAGGCCGGCACCAGCCAGAAATTCAGCGGCCACATGCCAGCCTTGGCCAGGAACGCTACCGCGAGGATCGCCGCACCGGCATGCAGCAGGCCGCGATCAGCCTGCGGCACCAGCGGGATTTTCAGCGCCAGGTCAGCCATGTTCAGCGTGCCGGTGACGCCGTAGATCAGCGCCGCGCCAATCAGGAACAGCGAGGAGGCAAGCAGGTTGATCGAAATGTAATGCAGGCCCGACGACACTCGTGCCCGACCCGAACCATGCAGCATCAACCCGTAGGAGGCTGCCAGCAGCACTTCGAAGAACACGAACAGGTTGAACAGGTCAGCGGTCAGGAAGGCGCCGTAAAGGCCCATCAACTGGATCTGGAACAGCGCGTGGAAACTCGCCCCGGCACTGTCCCAGCGGGCCATGGCGAACAACAGGGCGCAGACGCCGATGATTCCTGTCAGCACCAGCATCAGCGCTGACAGGCGATCGACCACCAGCACAATGCCAAACGGTACCTGCCAGTTGCCCGGCAGGTACACACCGATGGAACCGGGCACGCCTGTTTGCTCGGTCCACTGCATCAGCAGTACCGAAATCCCCAGACCAAGCATGCTCGAGAACAGGTTGATCCGGGCTTTGAGTGGTCGATGTTTTTCACCGAGCATCAGCATCAGGGCGGCTGTCAGCAACGGCAGCAGAATCGGTGCAGCAATCAGATGGGGCATCCCGCTCATTCTTTAGGCTCCCGGCCATCCACATGGTCGGTACCGGTCAGGCCCCGGGATGCCAACAGCACCACCAGAAACAGTGCGGTCATGGCGAAGCTGATGACGATAGCGGTCAGCACCAGGGCTTGCGGCAGCGGATCGGTGTAGTGCAGCAGGTCCTGCGGCACGCCGTCCTTGATGATCGGTTCCTTGCCGATAAACAGGCTTCCCATGCTGAAAATGAACAGATTGACTCCGTAGGACAACAGGCACAGACCCATCACTACCTGAAAGGTCCGGGGGCGTAGCAGCAGCCAGACCCCGGAAGCTGCCAGAACCCCAATGGCAATTGCGATGACTGCTTCCATCAGATGGCTCCTGGCGTGGCAATGGGTTTGACCTGGATGCCCGGTTTATGGCCGCGCACCGATTGGTGAGCCAGGGCGGTGAGGATCAGCAGCGTCGAACCGACTACCACGGCGTATACGCCGATATCGAAGAACAGCGCGCTGGCGATATGGATGTCGCCCACTATCGGCAGCCCGAGGTGCCAGGTGTGGGTGGTCAGGAACGGATAGCCGACGGCCATCGCGCCCAGCCCGGTGACGGTGGCGAACAGCAGTCCGGTGCCCATCCAGCGCACCGGCCGTAGACTCATCTGCGCCTCGACCCATTGGGTGCCGGCGACCATGTATTGCAGGATGAACGCCACCGACATCACCAGCCCGGCAACGAAACCGCCGCCCGGTTGGTTATGCCCGCGCATGAACAGGTAGAACGACACCACCACGGCAATCGGCAGCAACAACCGCACCAGCGCCGCCGGAACCATCATGAAGCCCAGTGCGGTGTCGCTGGCGTGGCGCGGGTTGACCAGATCGGTCACCACGTCGGGTGCCAGCAAACGCTGCTGAGCCGGCAACTGCATGCTCTCCTTGGGCGGGCGGAAGCGTCGCAGCAGGGCGAATACGGTCAGGGATACAGCCGCAAGCACAGTGATTTCGCCGAGGGTGTCGAAGCCGCGGAAGTCCACCAGCATTACGTTGACCACGTTGCTGCCACCACCTTGCGGCAGTGCGCGGCTGAGGTAGAACGAGGAGATATCGTTGGGCGTCTGACGGGTCAGCATGGCGTAGGACAACAACGCCATGCCGCCACCGACCACCGTCGACAGCAGCAAGTCGCGCAGACGGCGAATGCGTGCCTTGGGCAGGCTGCTTGGCAATGGCGAGACGTCTTCGATCCGCCGTGGCAACCAGCGCAGACCGAGAAGGATCAACACCGTTGTTACCACTTCGACCACCAGCTGGGTCAAGGCCAGGTCCGGTGCCGAGAACCAGACGAAGGTCACGCACGTCATCAAGCCGCAGACGCTGACCATGGTCAGGGCCGCGAGCCGGTGATACTTGGCTTGCCAGGCGGCGCCGAGGGCGCAGGCCATCGCCAACAGCCAGAGGGCAACGAACACGATCGAACCCTCAATCTTCGGCCGGTCACCCCAGTTCAGGCTGTAGTGGAGCATCGGGATCAACCCGGCGAGTACCGCCATCAGTACCAGCAGGAACAATTGGGTTTGCAGGCGCTTGGTGCTGACCCGCCGCTCGATGCGCCGGGCCGTGCGCATCATGAACACCAGGCTGCGCTCGAACATCCGCTTGCCGTTGAAGTAATTGATGATCGGCGGGTAGTTGAAACGCCCGCGCTTGAGCTGATTGCGCAACAGCAGATAGAGCACGATGCCGCCGGACATGGCGATCAGGCTCATGATCATCGGCGCGTTCCAGCCGTGCCAGATGGCCAGGCTGTACTCGGGCAGTGTGCCGCCGACCACCGGCAGAGCGGCCGCTGCCAGCAGCGAGCCGACCACCTGAGCCGGGAAGATCCCCACCACCAGGCAAGTGAATACCAGCAACTCGACCGGCGCGCGCATCCAGCGTGGCGGTTCGTGGGGGGTGTGGGGAAGGTCAGTGGCCGCTGGGCCGAAGAACACGTCGACGGTGAAGCGCAGGGAATAGGCGACGCTGAACGTGCCAGCGATGGTGGCGATCACCGGCAGAGTCATTTCGACCCAGGCAGTGGCGGAAATGAACACGGTCTCGGCGAAGAACATCTCTTTTGACAGGAAACCGTTGAGCAACGGCACGCCGGCCATCGAGGCGCTGGCGACCATGGCCAGGGTCGCAGTGAACGGAATCAGCCGGATCAAGCCGCTGAGCTTGCGGATGTCGCGGGTGCCGCTTTCATGGTCGATGATACCGGCGGCCATGAACAGCGAGGCCTTGAAGGTAGCGTGGTTGAGAATGTGGAACACCGCCGCGACGGCGGCCAGCGGGCTGTTGAGTCCCAGCAACAGCGTAATCAGACCCAGGTGGCTGATGGTCGAGTAGGCGAGCAGACCTTTGAGATCGTTCTGGAACATTGCGCAGTAGGCGCCCAGCAACAGGGTGCAGGCACCGGCACCGCCGACGATATAGAACCATTCTTCGCTGCCGGAAAGTGACGGCCAAAGCCGCGCGAGAAGAAACACCCCGGCTTTGACCATGGTTGCCGAGTGCAGATAGGCCGAGACCGGTGTCGGTGCGGCCATGGCGTGGGGAAGCCAGAAGTGGAAGGGAAATTGTGCGCTTTTGCTCAAGGCGCCGATCAGGATCAGGGGCAGTAGAATCGGGTAAAGGGCATGGGCGCGTATCAGGTCACCGGCAGCGAGCACCTTGTCCAGGTCGTAGCTGCCGACGACATGGCCGAGCAACATGACTCCCGCCAGCAGGCACAGGCCACCCGCGCCGGTCACCATCAACGCCATATAGGCGCCACGGCGGGCATCGGCACGGTGGTGCCAATAGCCGATCAACAGGAACGAGAACAGGCTGGTCAGTTCCCAGAAAAATACGATTTGAATCAGATTGCCGGAGATCACCAGGCCGAGCATGGCGCCCATAAACGCCAGGAAAAATGCAAAGAAGCGCGGCACCGGATCTTCCGGTGACATGTAATAGCGCGCGTACAGCGATACCAGTGTGCCGATGCCGAGCACCAGCATCGAAAACAGCCAGGCAAAGCCATCCATGCGCAGGACGAAATTCAAGCCCAGGCTGGGCAGCCAGAAGAATTCTTCGCGAATGACGCCGCCGTGGGCGATCTGCGGGTAGAGCATGGCGACTTGTATCGTGCCGATCAGTGCAACCAGACCGGCCAGCAGGGATTCAGTGTTACGCGCGTTGTGCGGCAGCAGGGCCGCCAGAAAGCTGCCGATAAAAGGCAAAAGCAGTAGAACTATCAGGGACATAGGCTTCTAATCTGCGGAGGTTTGTGAAGGATCATACGTGCCGTACCCCGGATCACCAACTGCCAAGCTGTGGCAGGATCCTACAAGGTAGGTGCAAAAGCGCTGATTTTCCTCGTGTTGACGCCCCGTCTGCGATCGTTCCCACGCGCAGCGTAGGAACGATCATCTTTGGCGGTCCAGGTTACCTCAGGGTTTCTCGCTCCAATGCTTCCTCAGCCTCAGCCGCACCATTGCCCTTGGTCTTCAACTCGCTGACGATCACCGCCGCCACGATCAACCCTGCACCCAGCAAGGCAATCGCCGGTAACCGTTCACCCGCCAGGCGCCCGACGATCCCGGCCCATACCGGCTCACCGGCATAGATCAATGTCGCGCGGGTCGGTGAAACGCTTTTTTGCGCCCAGTTCATCGCCAGCTGAATCGCCGCACTGGCCGCGCCCAGGCCCAAAGCGCTAATCAGCAGCAGCCAGGAAAATTCAGGAATGGCTTCCTGCGTCGGCACCACCATCAGAAATGCCAGCACCGACGTAATGGCCAGTTGCACAACCGTGACCCGGCGAACATCGACCTGCCCGGCGTAGGTGCTGATCAAAATGATTTCGGCAGCGATCGCGATGGTGCTGATCAACGTGGCAATTTCCCCCGGGCTGAAATTCAGCGATGTGCCACTTGGGCCGGAAAGCAGCATCAGACCGGTGAACGCCAGCATGATGCCAATGCTCGGCATCAATCCCGGTCGACGCCCGAACACCAACCATTGCAGCAACGGTACAAAAGGGACGTAGAGCGCAGTAATGAAGGCCGACTGACTGCTGGGAATGGTCTGTAAACCCACGGTCTGCAGACCGTAACCCAGCATGATCGCCATCCCGATGAAGGCGCCGGCCTTGAACTCGAACAGGGTCAAATGGCGCAGGCTACGGTACGAGAACAGCGCCACGATGCTTGCGGCCGCAGCGAACCGCAAACCGACGAAAAACATCGGGCCGCTGACGGTCATCGCATTTTGCACCAGCAGAAATGTCCCGCCCCAGACCATGGTAATCAGTACCAGCGCACATTCAGCTTTGCTGAATCGCGAGAACAGGGGAGATGATTGGGGGGATTTCACCGACGTCATGGCCTTGCGCGCTACCTGAGTGGGACGCACAATGCGCCTGAATTTGGGCAGTATACTGCGCAATCCAGTCAAGTGAGCAATATAGTGCACAAAGATCCTGCGCAGCGCGCCTCCGTCCTTCAACACGTCAGTCAGAACGTACGTCGCCTGCGACATGTCGCGCAGTTGAGCCAGACGGCGCTGGCGGAAAAATCCGGCGTCAGTCGACGAATGCTGGTGGCCATCGAAGCTGGCGAGAAGAACGTCAGCCTGACGACACTGGATCGGGTCGCCGAAGCCCTGGATGTTGCTTTCAGCGACCTGATCCAGGCCCCCGATGCCCGGGATTCGAGCCGCATCAATGAGCTGGCCTGGGCCGGGGTAATCCCCGGCAGCAAAGCGGTGTTGCTGGCCAAGGCCACGGCCAGCCGTGAAGTCGAGTTGTGGGAATGGCGGCTGGAACCGGGCGAGCAGTATCTGTCCGAACCGGATGCCGAGGGCTGGAGCGAGCAGCTTTATGTGTTCGATGGCTGTCTGACGCTGATGCTCGGCGATCAGGCGCGCACGCTTGAAGCCGGGGAGTTCTTCATGTTCGCCAGTAACCAGCCTCACTCCTACCGCAACGATGGGCCGGTGGCAGCGCGTTTCGTGCGCAATGTGGTGATCTGATTCGGGCAGCGGGAACCACTACCATTTTGGGACGAATGACAAGTGAGAACGGCATGAGCGAAACCAAAAGACAGGCCACCCACGCCATCCGCAACGCTGACATTCTGATCGTCGGCGGTGGCTTGAGTGGCGCGTTGCTGACGGCGCAGCTGTTGCGTCTGCCAGGCAGGCGTCAGGTACTGGTGATCGAGCCCCGTGCTGAATTGGGTCGGGGCGAGGCCTACAGCGCGGTCGAGTTGGGACATACCTTGAACGGCAATGCCGCGCGCATGAGCGTCGACCCGGACAATGCCGATGACCTGACCCAATGGCTGAGCGAGTTCATCGCCGCCGGTGGCTGGCCGGAGTCGGATCAGCAGCAGGTGCCGGTCAGTGAGTTGTTCCCGCCACGGGGGATCTTTGGACTGTATGTGCAGCAACGACTGGCCGAAGCGCAGGCTGTTGGCGCGCGCAATGGCTCCAGCGTCGAGCATGTCCGTGGGGAAGTGGTCGATCTGCAAACGGACGAAACCGGGGCGCTGTTGACCCTCGGCGACGGCACGCAACTGCGCGGTGCGTTCGCGGTACTGGCCACGGGCATGTTCCCGGCCGCACGCACGCCGCAAACCGAATCCAGCGGTTTGAATGCTGCAGCGGTGGACCCTTGGGATGTTTCGGCCATGACCCGACTAGATCCGCAGTCTACGGTGCTGATCATCGGCTCCGGGCTGACCATGGTCGATGCCGTGGTGTCGCTGGAACAGGCCGGACATCGCGGGCCGATCGAGGTGTTTTCCCGGCACGGACTGTTGCCCCATATCCGCCGCCAACCCCCGGGCTGGGTGGATTTTCTTGCCGAGGATCACAGCATCCGCAGCCCGAAACAGTTGCTGCGCGAAGTGCGTCGTCATTGCCAGGCGGCACTGGCGACCGGTATCGACTGGCAAGCGCCGCTGGACACCGTGCGGGCGCATATCGGCCGTTTGTGGAGCCAGGCGACCGATGTGCAACGCCGGCAGTTCGTGCGGCATGTACGGCCGTGGTGGGAGAGTCACCATCACCGTTCGCCGCCGTTGAGTGCCGAGCTGGTGGAGCGTTTGCACGCCGAGGGGCGCTTGCGGATTCAGGCAGCGTCATTCAAGGGCCTCGAGCCATCGGCTGACGGCCAGGTGAGTATTCGCATTCGTCGACGTGGAGAGGTGCACACCACCTTGGTCAGTGGTGCGGCGCTGATCAACTCCAGCGGGATCGAATACGACTGGCGCCGCGTGGCCCGGCCCTTGCCGCAGCAACTGCTGGCTCGCGGTCTGATTCAGCCGGGACCGCTGGCGCTGGGGATTGCCGCCGATGCGGGCGGCGCGCTGGTCAATGCCAATGGGCAGGTCGCCGACCGCTTGTTCACCATGGGCCCGCCATTGCGCGGGATGTGGTGGGAAAGTACTGCGGTGACGGATGTGGCCAGTCAGGCCAAGGCGTTGGCGTTGAGATTGGTGTAGGAGCGAGCTTGCTCGCGATGGACGTTAACGATAACGCGTGTTTGCTGGATAAACGCGCCGCCCTTGAGTCCATCGCGAGCAAGCCCGCTCCCACATTAGATTTTGTTGGTATCCGAGCCCCCTAGCGCTCGATACTCCGGTTCCACCGGGCATTCCACGCCGGGCGCCGTTCGTTGACTTGATCCCAGTCGACGGCGATGGCCGTTTGCAGATACTGCTTCATCGCCTCGACCTGACCACGGGTCTTGTCGGTGGTCGGGGTGTTGGGGTTGGACGGGATCTGGTCGCCGTCTTCAAGGGCCGCGGCTTGCGCTTCGGGTGTCAGCAGGAAGGCCGCGAGTTTCTGTGCCAGTTCCGGTTGAGTGTTATTGGCAATGGCGCATTCGGCGACGTTGAGCACCACCGCGCCTTCCTTGGGTTGCGCATATTCCACCGGCATACCGCGCAGTTTCAACGCTGTGACCTGGGTCGGGGTCAACGGGAACAGCGCGGCTTCGTCGGTCTGCAGCATCTCGGAAATTTTTGCCGAGCTGGGAATGTACTCCAGCACGTTGCGCCCGACCGTATTTGGCCAAGCCTTGAAACCGGGTTCGACATCGGTCTCGCTGCCGCCCTGAATGCGGTTGAACATCAAGAATCCATGCAGGCCGAAGGTCGATGAGGCCATAGACTGGAACACCACTTTGTCCTTGAACCGCGAGTCGGCCATGTCCATCCACGAGGTCGGTGCGTTCCAGCCCTTTTCCTTGAACATTCGCGTGTTGTAGGCAAGACCGGTGACGCCCAGGCTGACAGCCACCGCCTGGTCCTTGATCCGCCCCTTGGCCGGGATCTGCGCCAGTGGCGCGCTGTCCTGGAGTTTGTCGCACAGGCCCATGGAGATGGCGCGGTACATGATGCCGTCGTCGAGGAAGATCACGTGCATCTGCGGGTTGTCCTTGCTGGCCTGGACCTTGGCCAGAATGTCAGCCGAGGTGCCCGGGACGATCACCACTTTGACGTTGTTGGCCTTCTCAAAGGGCGGCAGCACCTTGTCAGCATACAGGCGCTCCATAGTCCCGCCGTTCATGCCCAGATAAAGTGTCGGCTCGGCCTGAGCCGGGGCGGCGGCGAGCAGAGCGGTCAGGGGCAGGCAGGACAATCCGATCAGTGCTTTGCGTTTGGCGTGGTTCATTGGCGCGACCTTCCTCTATCAAACAACTGGGATGGAGTGAAACCGGGTGATGGAAAACGCTTCGAGCGGTGTTGACGAAGCGCCGGTGCAGACCATTTCGGCCAGCACCTCGCCGACCGCAGGACCGATCTGAAAGCCCGCCCCGGCAAAGCCGAAGGCGTGCAACAGACCAGGCTGGGTGGAACTGGGGCCGATCACCGGCTGGCGATCCGGCAAGTAGCCTTCGGTGCCGCTCCAGGTTCGGATGGCCTGGGCACCTTCGAGAAACGGGTAGAGCTCGACGGCCTGACGCAGAATCTCCAGTACCGCGCTTTGTCCTGGCCGCGCCCGTGCGGTGTCGAGCGCAAAGCCTTGGCCGCCACCGAGTACGCAGTTACCCCGGGCAACTTGTCGGGCGTAAATGCCGCCGCCTTCGACCCCGGTGCTGACGTCCATCACCATTGGTAGCGGTTCGGTGACCAACATTGCCGGGTGGCCGGAATGCATTGGCACTGGCTCGCCGAATTGCGCCGCGAGGCTGTCGGCCCAAGCTCCGGCGCAATTGAGCAGCCAGGGTGCGCGGACTTTTAACCCGCCTGCAGTCCGGACCTCAAACCGTTGTCCGTCATGAGACACGTCAGTGACGGCACTCTGTTCATGAATCTGTGTGCCCAGTTGCCGTGCCGCACGGGCAAAGGCTGGCGATACCAGACGCGGATTGGCTTGGCCGTCGTCCGGGCACAACGAGGCGCCCACCGCGACATCGCCGACCCAAGGGAAACGCGCGCGCAATTGCCCGCGATCGAGTACCTGCAACCCAAGGCCAAAGCCGCGGCTGCTGTCGGCGTAATCCTGCAAGGCGACCATGTCGCGAAAGCTTCTGGCCAGTTTGAGATGGCCGCTGCGCTGATACTCGCCATCGATTCCGATCAACTCCGGTAGCCTGGCCCAGATTTCATGGGCCCGTTGCGACAGCGGCAATTGCGAGAGCGGGCGGCCCTGACGGCGTACGCCGCCGTAATTCACGCCACTGGAATGCGAGCCGCAGAAATCCCGTTCCAGCAGCACCACGCTACGCCCGGAGCGACAAAGCGCCAGGGCTGCCGAGGTGCCGACGATACCGCCGCCAATAATCACCGCATCGACTTCGTTCATTGCTCTGCCTCCAGACCGAAAGGCAGCGGCTTGATCGGCGCCTGCGCGCGCAAGCGGCCGATGGCGTGCAACTCGCGACCGCTTTCCCGGGCGATGATTTCCGCCGCCGCCGCGCCGCACATCCGGCCCTGACAGCGGCCCATGCCAACCCGGCAATGGGCCTTGACCCGATTGATTTCCCAATGACCTTCGCGGACCACGCTGCGCAACTCACCGGCGCGCACCTCCTCGCAGCGGCAGACCATCAGCTCATCCGTGGCTCCCTTGGCCCAGTGTTCGGGAAACTCGAAGGCCTGCTCCAGACCTTCGCGGAACCGGCCGATGCGTTTCAGGGATTTTTCCAGGTCGGCAGAGCGCTCCGGATCGATGGGGTAACCAATGTCTTCCAGTACCGCCAGGGCGGCCCGTTCGCCGGCCATTTCCGCTGCCTCGGCGCCCATGATTGCGGCACCGTCGCCGGCCAGGTAGACCTCGGCGATGCTGCTGCGTCCGCTGGCGTCGCGCTGCGGTAGCCAGGCGCGGTTCAACGGGTTCCAGCTGAACTCGCAACCCAGCAGATCGGCGAGCTGGGTTTCGCTGCGCAGGCCATGGGCAAATGCCACGGCGTCACAGTCCAGACGCTGTTCACCCTGGGCGTTGCGCCAGGTCAGGGAGTGCACCCCTCGCTCGCCGTCGATTCGTTCGAGGGTTGCACCTTGATGAACCGCAATGCCGTGAGCGGTCAGCCAGGATCGGTAATAGATGCCTTTGGCCAGGGTCGTCGGTTGCCCGAGCAAGCCGGGCAGGGCCCGAACCTGAGCGCTGAAGGGCGAACTGTCGAGTACCGCGAGCACTTTGGCGCCAGCCTTGGCGTACTGGTAGGCGACCAGGTACAGCAAGGGTCCGCTGCCAGCGAACACTACACGCTCACCAATGGCGCAGCCCTGGAACTTCAGCGCGATCTGCGCTGCACCAAGGCTGTAGACCCCGGGCAGCGTCCAGCCGGGCACCGGCAGAATGCGGTCGGTGGCGCCGGTGGCGACGATCACCCGGGAATATTCGATGTGTCCGGCGCGGCCCTGACGCAGAGTATCGAGGGCGCCGGCTTCGGCATTCCAGACCAGTGTGTCGGGGCGATAGTCGAGCTGTTCGCGCAGCCCGTCGAGGGTGTCATGCAGGGCGATCGCCTTGCGCGCTTCAAAGCCATAGAGCATGGCCGCCGAGCGTTTGAAGTTTTCCGGTTGACGCCGATAGATCTGCCCGCCGCCGCGTGTTGCCTCATCCAGCAGACAAGGACGCAGGCCATGGGCGACCAGGGTTTGCGCGGCACGAATGCCCGCCGGACCGGCACCGACGATGACCACAGCAGGCGTCTTCATGACCTGCGCCCCGGTTCACGGCTGACGCTTTGCCCGGCTTCGAGCAGCGTCGAGCAGGCGCGCACCCGGCGGCCGTCGCCCAAGCGAACCCAGCAATCCTGACAGGCGCCCATCAGGCAGAACCCGGCGCGGGGTTCGGCGCTGAAGTCGCTGCCGCGCAGGTGTTCGCCGCTCGTCAGGACGGCGGTCAGCAAGGTGTCGCCGAGCAAGCCGCTGGCCGGTTGGCCATCGAGGGTAAAGTTCAGGGCCGGGCGGTCGCCTTCGGCCAGTCGTTTCAGCAGAGCCATGGCAGCCTCATTGTTTACCCACCAGAACCCGATCCAGGCCGTAGACCCGGTCGAGCAGAATCATGGTCAGCGCGGTCAGCGTAATCACCAGTGCCGACACCGCCGCCATCATCGGATCGATGGATTCGGTGGCGTACACGTACATCCGCACCGGCAAGGTCTGGGTGGCCGGCGAGGTGACGAAGATCGACAGCGTGACCTCGTCGAAACTGTTGATGAACGCCAGCAGCCAACCGCCAGCGACGCCGGGCAGGATCATCGGCAGGGTGATCTGGCGAAACAGCGTGAAACGCCCGGCACCGAGGGACTCGGCGGCCTGTTCGGCGCTGCGGTCCAGGCCGATGGCCGCCGCCAGCACCAGACGCAGTACATAGGGGGTGATCACCAGCACGTGGGCGAAGATCAGCCAGCTGAAACTGCCATTGACCCCCATCAAGGCGAACAACCGCAGCAGCGCCACCCCCAGCACCAGGTGCGGAATGATGATCGGCGAGAGGAACAAACCGTTGAGAAAGTCCCGTCCCGGAAACTGATGACGGGTCATGGCCAGGGCGGCGGGCACCGCGATCAGCGTGGCCAGGCTCGCCGCCGAAAACGCCAGAATCAGGCTGTTGTAGAACGCGTCGACAAAATCCGCGCGCTCGAACACCGCGCGAAACCAGCGCAGGGAAAAGTCCGTGGTCGGCAGGCTCAGGGTGTTTTCCGGGGTGAAGGCGACGAGGCAGACCACCGCCAGCGGCGCGAGCATGAACAGCACTACCAGGGCATGGAACAACAGGGCGAAAGGACCGTTTCTAGACATGTCGAATTATCCCAATGACTTCTTGTAGCGGCCTTCGATCATCCGGTTCCACGAGAGCATGATCGCCAGATTGATCAGCAGCAGCGTCATGGCAATCGCCGCGCCCATGGGCCAGTTGAGTTCCGAGAGGTACTGGTCATAGATCAGCGTGGCGACCATTTTCAGGCGCCGGCCGCCGAGTAGACCGGGGATGGCGAAGGAACTGGCCGATAAGCCGAAGACAATCAAGGTGCCGGACAGCACGCCGGGCATGATCTGCGGCAATACCACCAGACGCATGACCTTGGCGTGGCTGGCACCCAGCGAAAGAGCGGCCTGCTCGGCGGCGGGGTCAAGTTTCTGCAGCGAGGTCCAGACCGGAATGATCATGAACGGCAACATCACATGCACCAGTGCGATCACCACGGCGAACGGCGTGTAGAGCAGTTTCATCGGCGCGGCGCCGAGGGCTTGCAGGGTCTGGTTGACCAGCCCGTCGGCGCCCAGCAGCAAGCTCCAGCCGAAGGCCCGGACCACCACCGAAATCAGCAGCGGAGTGAGGATCAGAATCAGGAAAATCGAGCGCCAGGGCGTGCCCATCCGGCTGAGGATGTAGGCCTCGGGTACACCGATCAGCACGCAGAGCAGGGTGGTCAGGCCGCTGATCCAGAAGGTCCGCAAGAAGATCTCGTAGAAGTACGAGTCACTGAGCAGGCTGCTGTAGTGCTTGAGGGTGTAGGCGTCGTTTTTTATCCCGCTGCCGTAGTCGAAGACGTTGAACGACAGCACCAGGTTCAGACCCAGCGGCAGGATCAGCAAACCGAGGAACAAGGCCAGGGCCGGCGCGGACAGCAGATAGCCATGGCGCCCTTGTTTCATGGCCGCGAGCAGGATCATGCCGGCACCTCGTCGACGCTGAGCACCCGCAACAGTCCCGGCGACCAGTCCAGGCCGACCGCAGTGCCCTCGGCCAAGGGCGCCGAGCCGTCGTTGCGCCGTACTACCGTGATCTCGCCGAGGGCGGTGTCAACGCGGTACAGCCACTGGCTGCCGAGGAAGAACCGGCTGAGGAGTTTGCCTTGCAGACGACCTTCACCTGCTGACAACACATCGATTTTTTCCGGGCGCAGGCTCAAGGTCAGTTCGCCCTGGCCACGACTGCCTCGAACCTGGGCGATACCGGCGCTGTCACGTTCGCCCGGCAGCAGATTGGCCTTGCCGACAAAACCGGAAATGAACTCGGTGCGCGGGTGTTCGTAGAGTTTGTAGGGCTCGTCGATCTGCGTGATGCGCCCGGCCTGCATCACCACCACGCGGTCGCTGATGGATAGCGCTTCGGCCTGATCGTGGGTGACCATCAGCGTAGTGATGCCGACTTCGCGCTGAATACGACGGATCTCGAACTGCATCTCCTCGCGCAGGTTGGCGTCGAGGTTGGACAGCGGTTCGTCGAGCAGCAATACCGGCGGCTCGATCACCAGCGCCCGGGCCAAGGCGACGCGCTGACGCTGGCCACCGGACAGCTCCCGTGGGTAGCGTTCGGCATGCTGGGTCAGGCGCACCAGTTGCAGCACGGTGGCCACACGTTTTTGCACCTCGGCGCTCGGCACCTTGCGCATGCGCAGGCCGAAGGCGACGTTGTCCTGCACGCTCATGTGCGGGAACAGCGCGTAACTCTGGAACACTACGCCCAGGCCGCGGCTGCTGGGTTTGGCGTGGGTGATGTCGCGACCGTCGAGCAGGATCCGCCCGCGGGTGACTTCGACGAAGCCGGCGATCATTTGCAGGGTAGTGGTCTTGCCGCAACCGGAGGGACCGAGCAGCGAGACGAATTCGCCTTTTTCCACCGAGAGATGTGTGGCGACGACCGCATCGATCTCGCCATAGCGTTTGCATAGTCCTTCAAGTTGCACAAAGGCCATAACTGCGTTCCACCTGTGATTGTTATGCGCACCGAGGCGCGCTTTTTGTAATGGGCAGATACGAAAAGAGGTCAGTGGCCTGTACGGCTAACAGAACTAGCCACACAGCCCACCAGGTGCGTTGGCGCTCGATTTGAGTCGGCTGCCGCTGTTGTTCGAATCGCCCCTGTATGGACGCAGATTAGGACGAAGACTAGGATGGGCTCAATGGCCTATTTCACTGAAAGAACGACTATTTTCAATTTAATTCAGTGAGTAAATTTATCGTCGAGAAAAATCGTTATGAATTCCACTGAACGGAACGAAAATAAAAATGAAGTCGGTGTAGGTGCGGTCTCAAGACTGTTCGCCGTGCTCCGCAGCCTGGGTGACACTGAGCAGGGTGGTGAGCGGGTCACGCAATTGGCCCAGCGTATCGGCCTGTCGCAGCCGACCACCCACCGTTTACTGCGCAGCCTGATGGAGGAGGGCATGGTCGAGCAGGACGCGCGCAGCAAACGCTATCGCCTGAGCCTGGAGTTCTTCGCCCTGGCGGCCCGCGCCGGGAACACCGGCAATCTGCGTGAACTGGTGCGCCCGGCGCTGTTGCGGCTGTCGGCGTCGTTGGGCGACTCGCTATTTTTGCTGGCGCGCAGCGGGTTCGACGCGATCTGTCTGGACCGCAGCGAAGGGCCATTTCCGATCCGGACCTTTACCGGGGATATCGGCGGAAGGGTGGCGCTGGGCGTAGGTCAGGGCAGCCTGGCGATCCTCGCCTTCCTGCCCGAAGACGAGCGCGAAACGGTGATCCGCTACAACCTGCCGCGCCTCAAGGACTTCCATCTGTATGACGAGGTGTTTTTACGCTCGGAAGTCGAGAATGTCCGCAGCCTCGGGTATGCCGGGCGCAACACCGGCGTACTGCAGGGCATGGCCGGAGTCGCGGTGCCGATTCTCGACCGTGAAGGCCGGGCAGTGGCGGCCTTGAGCGTGGCGACCATCAGTGATCGACTGGGGCCGGACCGCCTGCCTACAGTGGTGGAAATGCTCAAGCGCGAAGCCGCCGCGATCGGCCCGCGGATCAACCCGTTCGACCCGCTGCTGCGCCGGCCTTCGCAGGTATTTGGACAGGTGGAGTGATGGAGGCTGGTGTCCGTCAATGAAGCATTGGGTGCCCCAAAAGATCGCGGCTTTAAAACCTTATCGTCTGCTGCAACATCTGCGCGACCGATGAATCCGCCGGGCTGACCATCGCGTAGTTGTATCCGGCACCTGACCAATACTCGGCCTGCAACTCGCCGTCCCGTCGACTGCCTCGCGGCAGCAGGTTGTTTTTCGGTCCCGGTGGGCGAATGTAGAAGCTGACCTTCCGCCCATTCTGATCCTCATATAGCACCATCGCCGCTGGCCCTTGTTCGGTGCTTAACAAGCGTCCGCTGACCGCTTTGAATCCGGCGTTCTGCAGATCGGGCATACGGTTGGCCTGGGTGAAATAGCGGTCTAGCCAGGATTGCATGTCGCCGTTGCTCTGCACTTTAAAATCGGCTGGAAGGATGCCTTGCTGGGCGAACATCCGGTACGCCTGCATGGCGTCGGTCATCGGCGGTGGTGCGCCGACCATGGTCATTTCCCGTGCTTGCCAGCCGCTCAACCCACCCACACTGACGGCGATCAACAGCACGGCGGCGCTGGTCAGATTGCGTCGCGACTGACGCTTGAGGCGCTGGCGAATAACGGTCGGGTCGAGACCCGGGTTGGCCGGTTGCTGCAAGGCGCCGCTCAATGCCGCGCGCAATTGTTGTGCATCCTGCTGCCAGGCTTCGACTTGCGCCGCGACTTCAGGCTGAGCCGCCAGATAAGTCTCGACCAGGCGCCGATCGGCATCGCTGAGCTGATGGTCGACGTAGGCGTGCAGGTCGCTGACGCTTGGGGGCATGCTGATCATTTGAGTATCCGCAGAGAAGGGCTGGTGATTTCGCCGTCGCTGAACTGGCGCAAGGCCTGGCGGGCGCGGGACAGGCGAGACATCACGGTGCCGGTGGGAACGTCGAGAATCTCGGCGACTTCCTTGTAACTCAAGCCTTCCACCGAGACCCATAGCAGCAGCGCGCGCTGCTCGGCGGTCAGTTGATCGAACGCCTGGAGGGTCGACTGGGCGATCACCGTGCGTTCAACCGAGGGCTGCGCATCATCGCGGCCGGTGAAGAATTCCAGCATTCGCGCATAGCGCCGCGAGCGCCGATGGGCGTCGAGAAACTGCCGATAGAGAATCGAGAACAGCCAGGCACGCAGATCGCCCTCGGGACGTTTATCGGCCCAACTCGACAGCGCCCGCTCAAGGCACGATTGCAGCAGATCGTCAGCGCTGCTCGGGTTACGGGTCAATGACACGGCAAACCGCCGAAGCCTTGGGATGAGTTCGCGTAACTGTTCGTCGAGATCGTTCATGAAATGCTGGCTAGTCACTACGCTTGGGACTAGGAAGACGCCCGGCATTGAAGGGTATTCCACGCCTGTAAAAATAAATACCGAGCGATGGAATAAACCTTTCCGGGCTTCGTCTGATTGATCCTTCTCACCTGCGGCCCACGGCCCTGGAGTTTTTCATGGTTGATCGCTCACCGCCGCCTGCGCGGCCAATCAGGCCTGGGCTGAGTGCCATGAGCCTGACCGTACGCCTGGCGGGTATTGCCGTGGTGGTCGCGGCGATTGCCGGGGCGTTTGCCTATGTTCACGGTACCTTCGACCCACAGCGCCTGACGCCCAACGCGCTGGTCGATGTGCTGGAGAAAAACAATGGGGCGCATCCGGGGTTCCGGCGCAATCACGCCAAAGGCGTGTGCGTGGCCGGTTACTTCGAGAGCAGCGGCCAGGTCCGTGAGTTTTCCAGCGCACAGGTGTTCAGCGAGGCGCGTACGCCAGTGGTGGGGCGGTTTGCGTTGCCCGGCGGCAATCCTTATGCGCCGGACAGTAGCGTACCGATCCGTAGCCTGGCGCTGCGTTTCACTCAGGCCAATGGTCAACAGTGGCGCACGGGTATGAACAGCATGCCGGTGTTCCCGGTGGGCACGCCCGAAGCCTTCTATCAACTGCAACAGGCCAGTTCTCCGGACCCGGCCACCGGCAAGCCGAATCCTGCGGGCCCTGCGGCGTTCTTTGCCGCGCATCCGGAAACCGCGCCGTTCCTGCAGTGGGTCAAGACCGCTAAACCGTCGGCCAGCTATGCCACCGAAACCTACAACAGTATCAACGCGTTTTATCTGGTGAATGCTGCCGGTCAGCGTCAGGCCGTGCGTTGGGGCGTGGTACCGCTGAGTCAGGATGCGGCCGGAGCCAGCGCACCTGAAGGCGGTGATTTTCTAGAGAAAGATCTGGTCCAGCGACTGGCCGCCGGACCGTTGCGTTGGCAGCTGAACATCACCCTGGCCAATCCCGGTGATCCCGCCAATGACGCCAGCAAAGCCTGGCCTAACGATAGAAAAGTACTGAATGCCGGCACGCTGGTGCTTGAGAGCACCCAGCCGCAAAGCAACGGCGAGTGCCGCGACATCAACTACGACCCGCTGATTTTGCCGAGTGGCATCGAAGGTTCCGACGACCCATTGCTGGCCGCCCGCTCTGCGGCGTACGCCAAGTCCTATCTGCGTCGCACCAGTGAAGTCAGCCAATTGCCCGCCGCTACACAGGAGTCGCACCCATGAGCGCCCAACCGAATCATTTCGCTCCCCTGGCGCGGCTGCTGCACTGGCTGATGGCGCTGATGGTCATCGCCATGCTGTTTATCGGCGCGGGCATGGTGGCCTCGGTGTCCGAGCGTCACGAATGGCTGATCCATATCCACAAACCTTTGGGTGTGGCGATTCTGCTGCTGGTCATCGTGCGTCTGGCCGTGCGCTTCTCGACCCGGCAACCACCGCTGCCGGCTGACCTGCCAGGATGGCAGGCGCTGGCGGCCAAGGCGTCCCATGTGTTGCTGTACGCCTTGATGCTGATACTGCCGCTGTTAGGCTGGACGATGATCTCGGCGGCCGGTGATCCGGTGATGCTTAGCAGTTCGCTGCAACTGCCGTCGATAGTGCCGGCCAATGCGCAGACCTTTGCCTTCCTGCGCAAAGCCCACGGTTATCTGGCGTACCTGCTGTTCTTGACCGTGCTGCTGCATCTGGCGGCGGCGCTGTTCCATGGTTGGGTGCGTCGTGATGGGGTATTGCAGAGCATGTTATTCGGCAAGGATCACAGCTGAACCCTGACGCGAGCAGGCTACGCCAGCTGCTACGCAGGTGTGCTGTTCCTCGCATCAGGTCTCTGCGGCGCATTGTTGGAACACGCCGCCTTTCAGGGTCAACAGCCAATACCCCAAGGCCACGGCGTTGATCCCTGCACCCAGCAGGCAAACACCGATCCAGCCTGACCAGGCATAGATTGCTGTTGAGCTGATCGAACCCAACGCGCTACCGATCGAATAGAACAGCATGTAGCCCGCGGCCAACCGGCTTTGGGCCTCGGGGCGCACGCTGTAGATCATGCTCTGGCTGGTGACGTGTACCGCTTGCAAGCCCAGGTCGAACGTAATCACACCGAGCAACAGTGCCCACAATGATGACTGAGTGAAGGCGATGGCCAGCCAGGAGACCAGCATCAGCGAAAGTGCCAGGCCGCTGGTCCATTGGGCCAGACCGCGGTCTGCCAGATGTCCGGCGCGTGCTGCGCCGAGCGCGCCAAAGGCACCGGCGAGGCCGAACAAGCCGATCTCGGTGTGTGACAGCGACAGCGGTGGTGCGCTCAGGGGCAGGACCATGGGGGTCCACAGCACCGTGCCCGCAGCGAAAATCAGCATCGCGATGACCGCTCGATCACGCAGGATTTTCTCTTCCTTGAACAGGGTAAATACCGAGCCAATCAACTGAACATAGGAACTGGCTGGCTTCGCTTGTTCGCTCCCCGGAAGCACACGAAACAGCAACAGGGCCATCAGTAATGTCAGTCCCGCTGAAAGCAGATAGACCGAACGCCAACCAGCAAGGTCGGCCATGCTCCCCGCTACCGTGCGCGCCAGCAGGATGCCGATAACGATGCCGCTGGTGACTACGCCCACCACCCGGCCACGTTCAGTCGGCAGCGCCAGGGTCGCCGCATAGGCCACCAGCACTTGAGTCACCACCGCCAACAGGCCGGTCAGCGCCATGCCGATCAGCAGCCAGAGACTGTTCGGTGCGAGGGCGATCATTACCAGTGCGAGTGTCGACAGTAGCGTCTGACCGACAATCAAACGCCTGCGGTTGAGCAAGTCTCCCAGGGGTACCAACAGCAGCAAGCCCAACCCGTAACCGACCTGGGTCAGGGTCACGACGATGCCAATGGTTGCCGGGTCCATGGCGAAGGCCTGAGCCATGGCATCAAGCAAAGGCTGCGCGTAATAGACATTGCCGACCGCTAGCCCGCAGGCAACGGCGAACAGCAACACCACGCCACTGTTCAGGCGTGGCTGCGTAGAAGGGTGACGGATCGGTGATTCAAGCTCCATGCCTGACTCCTGGAAAGTAGTTTCGTAATAAAACCAGTTGTACGGTAGTGAGGCTGGTTTTATATTGCAACCACTTTCCTGTTCTTCGATCTGCGAGTTCAACCATGGTCCAACGCACAAGTCTTGCGGGCGCCGAGTGCCCGGTCGCCCGCTCACTGGACGCCATTGGCGACTGGTGGTCGTTACTGATCATTCGTGATGCCTTCGATGGCATTCGCCGCTTCGGAGAGTTCCAGCGCAGCCTCGGCATGGCCAGGAACATCCTCTCGGCGCGCTTGCGTACGCTCGTGGCCCACGGGATTTTCGAAGTGGTACCGGCATCCGACGGCAGTGCTTATCAGGAGTACGTGCTGACGGAGAAGGGCAAAGGCCTGTTCAACCTGATCATCGGTTTGCGGCAGTGGGGCGAGGCGTTTTTCTATGAGGCGGGGGAGCCGCATTCGCTAATGGTCGACCGAGAGAATGGGCAACCGGTGCGGCGCCTGGAGTTGCGCGCTGAAGATGGGCGGTTGTTGGGGCCTGAGGATTGTCGGCGGGTGGCGGTGGAGTGAGTGGACTGCGAGCCCTCTGTTGATGGCATGCAGTCCAAAAGCAGGCTTAGCGCAATATTTCGACCATATCCGCAATCGTACTCAATACATCCTTACCCAAGTCCATTGAACGCTTGCCCGACCAACCGGTCAGCGCATTCGGCGCATCATTGTTGTCCTTGAACGGCATTTCCAGGGTCAACGACAGGCAATCGAATTTCTCGCCGACGCTGTTGCAGGCCAGAGTCATATTGGCTTTGCCCGGTTTGTCACGGGCGTAACCGTGGGTGGTCTGAAAATCGCGGGTCAGGTGTTTCAGGTGGCTGCGGAAATGGTTTTCGAGATTCTCGATCCGTGGCGTGTAGCCAGGATTGCCTTCGCAGCCGGCGGTAAAGACATAGGGGATTTCTTCGTCGCCGTGGATATCGAGGAACAGGTCGACACCGTACTTTTCCATTTGCTGCTGAACGAAGAACACTTCAGGGCTGATTTCCTGGCTTGCACTCTGCCAGGCTCGATTGAGATCCTGGCCCATGGCGTTGGTCCGCAGATGGCCATGGAAAGCGCCATCCGGGTTCATGTTGGGCACCAGATAGAGGTCGGCGCTGGCCAGGAGTTTTTTCATCGCGCGATCTTCACGCAACTGCAGGCGCTCGATCACGCCTTCCATGAACCACTCGGCCATATGCTCGCCGGGGTGTTGTTGGGCGATGATCCAGACCTTGCGTTGACCTTCGGCGCCGGAGCCTTTGCGCAACAGTTGAATGTCGCGGCCTTCGACGCTTTTGCCGGTAGCAAGCAGTTCGGTGCCGGCCTTGGTCAGCGCCTGCTCGATCAACCAGTCGTGGCGCCCACGGCTATAGGGCTCGAAATACGCGAACCAGGCATGCGTTGCGCTGGCTTCGAGGCTGAAGCGCAAGGTGTCGCCCTCGAAAATCGTCGGCACACGAAACCAGTTGACGTGATCGTAGGAGGCGACGGCCTGGTAACCGTCCCATGCTTTGTTATAGGACGATTTGCTCGCGTTGCTCAGACGGAACCAATGCTCCTGACCCACATGCAGGCCGCTGGCTTTGAAGTGGAACCATTGGAAGTGCGGGCTGCGAGTGTCTGGCTTGATAGCCAGCAGCACTTGCAGCGGATTGCTGGTGTCCAGCACCTGGATATTGCCGCTGTCGAAGTTGGCAGTAATTTGAAATGAGCCTTGAACCGCGGCCATAGTCTGGATACCTGGGTATGATTTTTATGACGGCTACTTTACACGCAAGGGGGGAGGAAACAGGGGGCAATTTCGGGAAAAAGAAGGGGGGGCGTCGTCCTTGACGCAGCAGCAGCTTAGTGACTGTGTGGTGGGTTCTCAAGTGTTAATTTTTGGCGGATTTTCCCGGCGTTGCCGGGGGAAGGCTCTCTTGCAAAGCGATATTCTTTTGATATCATCGCCGCCTTCGAACAGCGCAGTACCCAGACTTCATTAACCTGAAGCCAAGCCAGAAAAACTGGCAAAAAAAGACCCGGCAAAAAGCCGGGTCAAAAACCGTGATTAGCCTGATGAGGAGATATTCCAGGAGTCCGACCTAAGGTCTCTTGGGCTATCGACTGATCTCGCGACCAGCTGCATGCAATAATAATCATTATCATTTGCAAGTCAAATGTTTTCCCTCTCCTTATTGGAAATCTTTTTCCTGTCCGCTCCAATACGCCTGCGCATTGAATCCATCACGTCGTCATTTCGTTGACCGTGCCGGCTACGCTATTCAATCGGCGAGGTTTCCATCCAGCGATCTGTCCACCATGGCTTTGGCCAAATCAATCATATGCACCACAGAGAACGCCAGATCGCGGTGTGTGCCACAGAGGTTTTCCGCGGATTCATAAGCGGTTGCCGCTGCGCAACGCAACAGGCCCGAGGCGTGGACCATGGCTTCTTCGCTGCTGATACCGCGTTTGACATCAAAGAGTTTTTCCTCGACTTCGGATTCTGAAACAGCTGGTTTCAAGTAATAGTCCAGGGCGCGCTGCGCTGCGGCGTTGCCCTTGAACGAGGTGAGGGCGACGTCTGTTTCCATTTCCGACGAGTCATTGCTGGGTTTGATCATGATTGCGGGTGCTCTAATGATGGGTCAAGTCAGTAGATCCAAGACTAGTACATAGTGTATTTGTGACGATAATTTAAATACTACAATATGTGTATTGAGAGCCCGAGTACACAAAGTATTGTTCCGGCCATGGATAAATGGATCGAATTGGTCAAGGCCAAAATGAGTGATCTGAAGATCACTCAAGAGAAACTCGCAGAGCGCCTCGGAATGTCCCAGGGCGGCGTCGGCCACTGGCTGAGCAAACGTCGCCAACCCAAGATTGAAGACATGAACCGTGTTCTTCAGGAGCTGGGGTTGGGGTTTCTGGAAGTGGCGCTGGTAATCAAGGAACCCTCAGTCTCGAATAATGAGGAGGGCGGGCACGAGGGCTACGAACTTTCACTGGCAGATAAGTACAACCCGTATTTCCGCTATCCGGTCAGTGATTGGCAAGGTGCGTGCGAAGCGCGCGAGACTGAGCCTGCGGGCTATTCCAGCGGGCGCTACGAGCTGTCCGATTATCATGCTCGGGGCGCGGCGTTCTGGCTGGTAGTGGTCGGGGACGCGATGACCGCCCCGAGCGGCATCAGTATTGCGCAAGATATGCTGATTCTGGTCGATCCGGCTGTTGAAGCGGTGCCAGGCAAACTGGTTATTGCTCGCTGGCCGGGCAGCGCTGAAGCGACCTTTCGCAAGTTGATCGAGGAGAGCGGACAACGTTATCTCGTCCCGCTCAACCCGACTTATCCGAAAACCCTCTACACCGATGAATGCCGAATCATCGGGGTGGTGATGCAAGCCACGATGAAGTTCTAGCCTGATCGGTCCTGCGCAACGCGTCGGACCGATCGCTTCACCGCGCTTACTCCTCCAATTCCACCAACGCACTGCCTTCGCTGACCATCTCGCCTTCCAGGCAATACAGCGCTTTGATCACTCCGGCATGGGGTGCGCGAATGCTGTGTTCCATCTTCATGGCTTCCAGTACCACCAATTGCGCGCCGGCTTCGACGGTTTGGCCGGCCTCCACCAGCACTCGCACGATACTGCCGTTCATCGGTGCCGTGAGGCCTGCGTGATGGCTGTGGCTGGCCTCGACCTCGACAATCGGATCGTAAGGCTTGATGCTGCGCAGATCGCCTTCCCAGTGCAGATAGAGCGTATCGCTGTGGCGTATTGCCCGATGTTGGCGACGCAGGCCGTCGCGCTCGATCAGTAACTGCTCGCCCGAAAGCTCGGCAGAGCGAGTGCCGGCAATGTCCAGGGTGACCGCTTTGTCCTGCCCCTCACAAGTCAAATGCAAGGTGGTTTGTGCCGGCAACCCGAAACGCAAACCGCTGGCAATCGCCCACGGCGAACTGCGGTCATCTTCACGCACGGTGTCCGGCAGGCTTTGAGCAAAGGCTTGAGCCGCGGCTTGCCAGAACTCATCGTTCAGCTCGTTCGGTGCGGGCAGCAGTTGTTCCTGATAGCGCGGAATAAACCCGGTATCGAGTTCCGCCGCCGCGAAGGCCGGGTGGCCAACGATACGTCGCAGGAAGCTGATGTTGGTTTTCAGCCCGCCGATGGCGAACTCATCGAGCATGCTCAGTAACCTTAAACGCGCCTGCTCACGGTTCTCGCCCCAGGCGATCAGCTTGCCGAGCATCGGGTCGTAAAACGGCGAAACAATGTCACCTTCTTCCACGCCGCTGTCGACGCGACGTCCCGGGCCTGCTGCCGATTCGCGATACAGATCAAGACGGCCAGTGGCCGGCAAAAAATCATTGCCCGGATCTTCGGCATACAACCGCACTTCGATGGCGTGGCCCCGTAACGGGACCTGTTCCTGAGTCATTGGCAGCGCTTCGCCTTGAGCGACGCGAATCTGCCAGGCCACCAGGTCGAGGCCAGTAATGGCTTCGGTGACCGGATGCTCGACCTGCAAGCGCGTGTTCATCTCCATGAAGAAGAACTCGCCGCGCGAATCCAGCAAAAACTCCACGGTGCCCGCGCCGACATAACCAATCGCCTGAGCCGCGCGCACGGCAGACTCACCCATGGCCTGGCGCAGTTCGGGACTCAGACCCGGCGCCGGCGCTTCCTCGACGACTTTCTGGTGGCGGCGCTGGATCGAGCAGTCGCGTTCGTTGAGGTACAGGCAGTTGCCATGCTGATCGGCGAACACCTGGATTTCCACATGGCGAGGCTTGAGCAGGTATTTCTCCACCAGCATCTGCGAATTGCCGAACGAGGATTGCGCTTCACGCTGAGCCGAGGCCAGGGCTTCGGCCAGCTGGCTGACATCCTCGACCACTTTCATGCCTTTACCGCCGCCACCGGCCGTGGCCTTGAGCAGCACTGGATAGCCGATGCGCTCGCAGGCGTCACGGAAGGTTTCCAGATCCTGGGCTTCGCCGTGGTAACCGGGTACCAACGGCACGCCAGCGGCTTCCATCAGGGCCTTGGCGGCGGACTTGCTGCCCATGGCGTCGATGGCCGACGCGGGCGGGCCGAGGAAGATCAAACCCGCGGCTTCGATGGCGCGGGCGAACCCGGCGTTTTCCGAGAGGAAACCGTAACCGGGGTGAATGGCCTGGGCGCCGCTGGCGTTGGCAGCGGCGATCAGTTTGTCGATCTGCAGGTAGCTGTCAGCGGCTTTGCTGCCGCCCAGGTCGACGCGGATATCGGCTTCGCGACTGTGCCGTGCATCGCGGTCGGTGGCGCTGTGCACCGCAACGGTGGTCAGGCCCAGGGCCTTGGCGGTGCGCATCACGCGGCAGGCGATTTCGCCGCGGTTGGCCACCAGCAGGGTGGTAAGAAGAGGGGCGCTCATCAACGCGGCTCCTTGGTGGTCGTGTCGGGCTGCCAGCTTGGCGGACGTTTTTGCAGGAAGGCGCGCAGGCCTTCCTGACCTTCGGGGCTGACGCGGATCCGCGCAATGGCGTTTTCGGTGTAGCGACGCAGTGCCGGGGTCAGAGCACCGTGGCCGACTTCGCGCAGCAAGTCTTTGCTGGCGCGCATGGCGCAGGGGCTATTGAGCAGCAGGTTGTTGACCCAGAGCTCGACCTGTTGCTCAAGCTCGGCGGCCGGATAGCTTTCGGCAAGCAAGCCTATTTCCCGTGCCCGTTGCCCACCGAAACGTTCGGCGGTCAGGGCATAGCGCCGCGCCGCGCGCTCGCCGATGGCCTGGACCACGAACGGACTGATCACCGCCGGCGCCAGGCCGATGCGCACTTCCGAGAGACAGAACTGCGCATCGTCAGTACCGATAGCCATGTCGCAGCAACTGATCAAGCCGAGCGCACCGCCAAAGGCCGCGCCTTGCACTACCGCCAGGGTCGGGATCTTCAGCTTGGCCAGGTTGTACATCAGCTCTGCGAGCTCGCGGGCGTCGTCGAGGTTGGTGTGATAGTCGAGTTCGGCCGACTGCTGCATCCAGGCCAGATCGGCGCCGGCGCTGAAATGCTTGCCGCGCCCGCGCACCAGCAGAAAACGCAGGCTCGTGTCACTCTGGACCTGATCCAGGGCGATGATCAGTTCGCGGATCATCTCGGCGTTGAAGGCGTTGTTCTTTTGTTCGCGGCTGAGCCACAACGTGGCGAAACCACGGGAGTCGGTCAGCAGTTCGAGGGTGTTGAAGTCGTTCATGTTTTTTCGCTCCAAGTCACATGCGGAACACACCGAAGCGGCTCGGTTCGATAGGGGCATTCAACGAGGCCGACAAGGCCAGGGCCAAGACATCGCGGGTCTGCGCCGGGTCGATGACGCCGTCGTCCCACAACCGTGCACTGGAGTAGTAGGGATGGCCTTGCCGTTCGTACTGGTCGAGGATCGGTTGCTTGATCTCGGCTTCCTGAGCGTCGGAGAAGGGATGACCGCCGCGTTCCGCCTGTTCACGCTTGACCTGCACCAGTACGCCGGCGGCCTGTTCTGCCCCCATCACGCCAATTCGTGCATTGGGCCACATCCACAAAAAGCGTGGATCGTAGGCGCGGCCACACATGCCGTAGTTACCGGCACCGAAGCTGCCGCCGATGATCACGGTGAACTTCGGCACCTTGGCGCAGGCCACAGCGGTCACCAGTTTTGCGCCGTGCTTGGCGATGCCACCGGCCTCGTATTTCTGACCGACCATGAAGCCGGTGATGTTCTGCAGAAACAGCAGGGGAATGCCGCGCTGACAGGCCAGTTCGATGAAGTGCGCACCTTTCTGCGCGGCTTCGGCGAAGAGGATGCCGTTGTTGGCGAGAATCGCAATCGGATAGCCGTGCAGATGGGCAAAACCGCAGACCAGCGTGGTACCGAACAGCGCTTTGAATTCATCGAACACCGAGCCGTCTACCAGCCGGGCGATGACTTCACGCACATCGAACGGTTGCTTGGCGTCGGCCGGCACTACGCCGTACAGCTCATCGCTGGCGAACAGCGGGGCAATCGGTGCGCGCTGTTGTAGCTCACCGAGCTTGCGCCAGTTGAGGTTGGCCACGCTGCGTCGAGCGAGTGCCAGCGCGTGTTCATCGCTGTCGGCGTAATGGTCGGCGACACCGGAAATCTTGCAGTGCACATCGGCACCACCGAGGTCTTCGGCGCTGACCACTTCACCGGTGGCCGCTTTCACCAGCGGTGGGCCAGCGAGGAAGATGGTGGCCTGCTGGCGGACCATGATCGCTTCGTCGGCCATGGCCGGCACGTAGGCGCCACCGGCGGTGCAGGAGCCCATGACGACGGCGATCTGCGGAATGCCCATGGCGCTCATGTTGGCCTGGTTGAAGAAGATTCGGCCGAAGTGCTCGCGGTCCGGGAACACTTCATCCTGACGCGGCAGGTTGGCGCCGCCGGAGTCCACCAGATAGATGCACGGCAGGCGGTTCTGCTGGGCGATGGTTTGCGCGCGCAGGTGTTTTTTTACGGTCAACGGGTAGTAGGAACCACCTTTTACCGTGGCGTCGTTGGCGACGATCATGCATTCGACGCCTTCGACCCGGCCGATCCCGGCAATCACTCCGGCGGCCGGCACATCTTCGCCGTACACCCCATAGGCCGCCAATTGGCTGATTTCCAGAAACGCTGAACCCGGATCGAGCAGGCGATTGATTCGCTCGCGCGGCAGCAGTTTGCCCCGCGAGGTGTGGCGCTCCTGCGCCTTGAGGCCGCCGCCTTGCTGGACCTGGGCGAGCAGGGTGTGCAGCGCGTCGACCTGTTCGAGCATGGCCGCGCTATTGGTCGCGAACTCCGCCGACCGCGGGTTGAGCTGGGTATGCAAAATTGCCATGGGGCGCTCGCTCCGTTAGCGGGTTTCGTTGAACAGTTCACGACCGATCAGCATGCGACGGATCTCACTGGTGCCGGCACCGATTTCATACAGCTTGGCGTCGCGCAGCAGACGGCCTGCCGGGAATTCGTTGATGTAGCCGTTACCACCGAGGATCTGGATCGCGTCGAGGGCCATTCGGGTCGCGCATTCGGCGCTGTAGAGGATCACCCCGGCGGCGTCCTTGCGGGCGGTTTCGCCACGCTCACAGGCTTGGGCCACGGCATAGAGATAGGCTCGGCTGGCGTTGAGTTGGGTATACATGTCGGCGACTTTGCCCTGGATCAGCTGGAACTCACCGATGCTCTGGCCGAACTGTTTGCGGTCATGGATGTAGGGCACCACCAGGTCCATACAGGCTTGCATGATCCCGGTCGGGCCACCGGAGAGCACCACGCGCTCGTAATCGAGGCCACTCATCAGGACTTTGACGCCGCCGTTGAGGGCGCCCAGCAGGTTCTCTTCCGGGACTTCGACGTCGTCGAAGAACAGCTCGCAGGTGTTCGAACCGCGCATGCCGAGTTTGTCGAACTTGTTGCTGCGGCTGAAGCCTTTCCAGTCACGCTCGACGATGAAGGCGCTGATGCCGTGGGGGCCTTTTTCCAGGGCGGTCTTGGCGTAGATCACATAGGTGTTGGCATCCGGGCCGTTGGTGATCCAGGTCTTGCTGCCGTTGAGGACAAAATGGTCGCCGCGTTTGTCGGCGCGCAATTTCATCGAAACCACGTCCGAGCCGGCATTCGGCTCACTCATGGCCAAGGCGCCGACGTGTTCGCCGCTGATCAGTTTCGGCAGGTATTTGGTTTTCTGTTCATGGTTGCCGTTACGGTTGATCTGATTGACGCACAGGTTGGAGTGCGCGCCGTAGGAGAGGGCGACCGAGGCCGAGCCGCGGCTGATTTCTTCCATGGCTACCACGTGGGCCAGGTAGCCCAGGCCGGCGCCGCCGTACTCTTCCGGCACGGTGATCCCGAGCAACCCCATGTCACCGAACTTGCGCCACAGGTCAGCGGGGAACAGGTTGTCGATGTCGATTTGTGCGGCGCGAGGCGCGATCTCTTTGGCGACGAAGGACTGAACCTGATCGCGCAGCATGTCGATGGTTTCGCCCAGGGCGAAGTTCAGGGTCGGGTAGTTCATGGGTCACCTTTGGTCTTTTTGTCAGGAGTGGAGGGCGCCTGATCAGCTCTCACCTTTACGTTAACGTAAGCCTGCGATGGGCGGCTGTCAATCACCCTTTACGTTAACGTCAACTTGAGCGAGAGTAGAGAGGCTTTCTGTAGGAGCGAGGCGGTCAGTAAGGGGATGTGTAGGAGCGAGCTTGCTCGCGATGGACTCAAGGGCGACGCGTTTATTCAGAAAACACGCGTTATCGTTAACGTCCATCGCGAGCAAGCTCGCTCCTACATGGCACTGGGGCAGGCCCGACTCCCACATACACACCCGCCAATAAAGACAATAGGGGTCGTTATGGATCAACCAGGTTCTTACCCAAGTCAGAGCTACACCCGTGGCTCGCAGGACAAAGCCTTACTGGCGCAGACCATTGGTCAGGCGTTCGATAACACTGTAGCGCGGTATCCAGAAGGAGAAGCGTTGGTGGTTCGCCATCAGCAACTGCGCTACAGCTGGAAACAATTGGCCGAGGTTGTCGATCTGCATGCCAGAGCGTTCCTGGCGCTGGGTATGCAGGCTGGCGAGCGCCTCGGAATCTGGGCACCGAACTGCGCCCAGTGGTGTATCAGTCAATTCGCCAGCGCGAAGATCGGTGTGATTCTGGTCAATATCAACCCGGCCTACCGCAGTTCCGAGCTGGAATATGTGCTCAAGCAATCCGGCTGCCAATGGCTGATCTGTGCCGGGTCCTTCAAGACCTCTGATTACCACGCCATGCTGCAGAGCCTGGTCCCGGAAATGGCAGAACACTCCATCGGCCAGCTGCAGAGCGAACGCTTGCCGGGCTTGCGCGGCGTCATCAGCCTTGATGCGCAGCCGCCATCGGGTTTCCTGCCGTGGTCACAGTTGTCTGCGTTGGGCGCCGGGGTGCAGACCGAACGATTGCATGCCCGGCAAAACAGTCTGCATTTCGATCAGGCGGTGAACATCCAGTACACCTCGGGCACCACCGGATTTCCCAAAGGCGCGACCCTCAGTCACTACAACATTCTCAACAACGGCTATATGGTCGGCGAAAGCCTCGGGCTGACTGCCGCGGATCGTCTGGTGATTCCGGTGCCGCTGTATCACTGCTTCGGCATGGTGATGGGCAACCTGGGGTGTGTGACCCATGGCAGTACCATGATCTACCCCGGTGATGCCTTCGATCCGTTACTGACCTTGACCACCGTCGCTGAAGAGCAGGCCACGGGGTTGTACGGCGTGCCCACCATGTTCATCGCCATGCTCGATCAACCACGGCGCGCCGAGTTCGATCTGTCGAGCCTGCGCACCGGGATCATGGCTGGAGCGACCTGTCCTATCGAGGTGATGCGCCGGGTCATCAGCGAAATGCACATGAGTGAAGTGCAGATCGCCTATGGCATGACTGAAACCAGTCCGGTGTCATTGCAGACAGGTCCTGCGGACGATCTTGAGTTACGTGTCACCACGGTCGGTCGAACCCAGCCGCAGCTGGAAAGCAAGATCATCGATGAGGCTGGCAACACGGTTGCGCGCGGTCAGGTGGGTGAGCTGTGCACCCGTGGTTACAGTGTGATGCTCGGTTACTGGAACAATCCGCAAGGCACTGCCGAGGCCATCGATCAGGCCGGCTGGATGCACACCGGTGATCTGGGAAGCATGAACGAGCAAGGCTACGTGTGCATCGCCGGGCGCAACAAAGACATGATCATTCGCGGCGGCGAAAACGTTTACCCCCGTGAGCTGGAAGAGTTCTTCTTCACTCACCCGGCGGTGGCTGATGTGCAGATCATCGGCATCCCGGATGCCAGGTATGGCGAAGAAATCGTGGCCTGGATCAAGCTCCATCCCGGCCACAGCGCCAGCGAACAGGAACTGCAAACCTGGTGCAAGGAACGCATCGCGCACTTCAAGACGCCGCGTTACTTCAAGTTCGTCGAAGAGTTTCCGATGACCGTGACCGGCAAGATTCAGAAGTTTCGGATGAGGGAGATCAGCATCGAGGAGCTGCGAGGCAAGGCCGAGTAACGGTAGGAGCAAGGCTTGCCCGCGATGAACGATGATGGGGAGGCCGTTGGATCGCGGTGTTCCCATCGCGGGCAAGCCTCGCTCCTGCAGGTCACTGGGGGATTTCGTCAGAAGCCAGAAAGCACAAAGGGGAGCCGAAGCTCCCCTTTAATTTGTTGTTACGTGCTCTTTTTTTATTATTGAGGGGCGGTCTGTTGTTGTTTTTGGCAACCGTGGCCCTTTACCGCTGTTATTGTCGATCCCCATCCGGGATCAAGAGCAAACGTATTTTTTTGAGCGCTGATCTGCTTTTTCGCTGAGCGATCCAACCAGTTCGGGAGCTACCTGAAGGTAGTTTTATTGTTCTCTGCCCGGTTGCGGGTTACTTCAAAAAGCACCCTGAAAAGCACACCTTCTCCAAAAAAATCTGTTAGCTGCGTCTCTGCCGTGTTGTTTTTGTTATGCCAGAGTCGTTACGTCTTGTTTTTATTGGGGTTGCTGCAATTTTTTTATTCTTGTTATGCCATAGAGATAGCAGAAGCCATGCCAACTTTATAAAGTCCTTTAAAATCAATGGTTTGGTAGTTTTGTAAGAAAATCCAATCTGCCAGAACCCGGTCATCTGTTTCCGTGTTACTCGTTTTTGATACGGGCTAGAGCTGTCGGTAACACCCAGACACACCCGTCCCCCTCACACTGCGCTCCGGGCTTTGGCCACGCGAGAACCCGTAGGGCGTCCCAATACCGCGCAAATCTGCTGGCCGGCGAGGATCAGGCGATCCATGTCGATCCCGGTTGTGATCCCCAGCCCGTTGAGCAGGTACAGCACGTCTTCGGTGGCGACGTTACCGCTGGCGCCTTTTGCGTATGGGCAGCCACCCAGACCGGCGATGGAGCTGTCGAACACCGCGATGCCTTCCAAAAGGCTGGCGTAGATATTGGCCAGCGCCTGGCCGTAGGTGTCGTGGAAATGTCCGGCCAGTTTTTCCCGCGGCACCTGTGCACCAACGACGTCGAACATTGTGCGCGTAGCGCCGGCGGTACCGGTGCCGATGGTGTCACCCAGAGAAACCTCATAGCAGCCCATGGCGTAAAGCTCGCGGGCCACGTAGGCGACTTGTTCGGGCGCCACATGACCTTCATATGGGCAACCCAAGACGCAGGAGACGTAACCGCGCACACTGACGCCGTGCTGTTTGGCGGCGTCCATGATCGGTACAAAACGCTCCAGGCTTTCGCTGATCGAGCAATTGATATTGCGTTGGGAAAACGCTTCGGACGCGGCGGCAAACACCGCGACTTCCTTGACCCCGGCCGCCAGCGCGTCTTCGAAACCGCGCAGGTTCGGTGCCAGCGCACCGTAGGTCACGCCCGGCTTGCGCTGGATCTGTGCGAAGACCTCGGCGGAACCGGCCATCTGCGGCACCCATTTGGGCGAAACGAAACTGCCGACTTCTATATAGCCAAGACCGGCGGCGGTCAGCGCGTCGACCAGTTGCACTTTGTCCGCCACGCTGATGGGTTGGGCTTCGTTTTGCAGACCGTCGCGAGGGCCAACTTCGATGAGGCGCACATGGGTTGGGATAGACATAAGGAGGTCACCTGGTTTTTGTAATGTGATCGTTCCCACGCTCCGCGTGGTAACGCCGCCCTGGACGCTCCGCGTCCGCTGTTGGATGTGACGCAGAGCGTCACGGGATGCATTCCCACGCAGAGCGTGGGAACGATCATTGAATGGCTTTCTGATTCTCGATGGTTTGTTCCAGCGCCTGGGTACAGCGCTCTTCAGCCGTGTCCAGTTCCAGCTTCATCTGTTCGATATCGAGCATTTGCTGTTCAAGCTGCTCGCGACGTTCGGCGATTTTCGCCAGCATGCTGTGCAACTGTTTCTGGTTGCCGCTGGTGGGGTCGTAGAGTTCGATCAGCTCGCGGCATTCGGCCAGCGAAAAGCCAATGCGTTTGCCCCGCAGAATCAACTTCAGGCTGACTTTGTCGCGGGGCGAGTAGATACGTTCCTGGCCACGCCGCTCGGGGGCGAGCAGACCTTGCTCCTCATAGAAGCGAATGGCGCGGGTGGTGATGTCGAGCTCGCGGGCGAGGTCGGAAATGCTGTAAGTCTGGCTGCTCATGGAAGCGCTCAAGAAAGGTCCTGGCACTAAGCTAATGGCTGCTTGACGTATACGTCAAGCACCTGTCTCTTGTAGGAGCGAGCGGTGCGGCGATCCGACTTGCCCGCGATGAAAGCAACACGGTGCAACAGAATGACCGCGTCATCGTTCTTCGCGGGCAAGTCGGATCGCCGCACCGCTCGCTCCTACACGGTTTGCGTGATTTTCAGGCTTTATCGAGTTTCTTCTCATGCGCTGTTACCTGCTGGCACAGCTCGATCATTTGTTCGCGCATCCAGCGGTTGGCCGGGTCCTGGTCGGTGCTTTCGTGCCAGTAGAGGTGGGTTTCAACCGGTGGTACGTCGTTGACCGGAAGGTTGACCGAATACAGGTCATGTCGACGGGCAAAACGCTCCGGTACGGTCATGACCATGTCGGTCTGCTGCAGTACTTGCGAAGCCATCAGGTAATGCTGCGAGCGCAGGGCGATTTTGCGCTGGATGCCCATTTTGCCCAGCGCCAGGTCGACATACCCCAGCCCGCTGCGGCGGCTGGAAATATGGATATGGGTCAACGACAGGTAGTCATCGAGGGTGAGTTTCTCTTTGCCCGCCAGAGGATGCCCCTTGCGCATGGCGCAGACGTAGCGGTCTTCCATCAGCTTGACGTGGCGCACTTGGGGGTCGGTGTTGAGGGGCGCATCGACGGCGAAGTCAAGGCGACCGGCGGCCAGCTCCTTGGTGGTTTCCCGGCGTTTGGACAAAAAGCTCTCAATGATCACCGTCGGCGCCAGACGCCGAAGGCGCTGGAACAGCGGCGGCAGGATCACCGCTTCCGTGAGGTCGGTCATGCTGATGCGGTAGGTCTTGACCGCCTGCGCCGGGTTGAAAATCCGGCTTTCCTGCACCGACACGCGCAACAGCGACAGTGCATTGCGCACCGGACCGATGATGTTCTGCGCCATGGGCGTGGGCACCATGCCCTGGGCGGTGCGCACGAATAACGGGTCGTTGAAGGTCTCGCGCAGGCGGGCCAGAGCATTCGAGACGGCTGGCTGAGTGATGCCGACGATTTGCCCGGCGCGGGTCAGATTGGCTTCGGTGTAGATCGCGTCGAAGACGATGAAGAGATTCAGGTCGACCTTGCTCAGATTCATGGCGCGGCACTCTTACTTTTAGGTTTCGATCAACCGATCATATATCGGTGATGAATGTTAATACACGCCGAGAATAGGTTAGGTAAATTTTCGTAGCTGTTCTAGCATCGATTGCATGACCTCAACAACCTCCTAGAAGAAGGTAGCTGCTCATGGATTTCGCTTATTCCCCGAAGGTTCAGGAACTGCGTGAGCGCGTGGCCGCGTTCATGGACGCTTACGTTTATCCGGCTGAAGCGGTGTTTGAACGCCAGGTCGCCGAAGGTGATCGCTGGCAGCCGACCGCGATCATGGAAGAACTCAAACTCAAGGCCAAGGCTGAAGGTTTGTGGAACCTGTTCCTGCCCGAATCCGAACTGGGCGCCGGCTTGACCAATCTGGAATACGCGCCGCTGGCGGAAATCATGGGCCGCTCCTTGCTGGGGCCGGAGCCGTTCAATTGCTCGGCACCGGATACCGGCAACATGGAAGTCCTGGTGCGCTACGCCAACGAAGATCAGAAACAACGCTGGCTGGAGCCACTCTTGCGCGGCGAAATCCGTTCGGCCTTCGCCATGACCGAGCCGGATGTCGCTTCCTCCGACGCCACTAACATGGCCGCCCGTGCAGTGCGCGATGGTGACGAGTGGGTGATCAATGGCAAGAAATGGTGGACCTCGGGTGCTTGCGATCCGCGCTGCAAGATCCTGATTTTCATGGGCCTGAGCAATCCGGATGCACCGCGTCATCAACAGCACTCGATGATTCTGGTGCCGGCGGATGCCCCGGGTGTAAAGATTGTCCGCCCACTACCGGTGTTCGGTTACGACGATGCGCCTCACGGCCACGCAGAAGTGCTGTTCGAAAACGTCCGCGTTCCCTACGAGAACGTGCTGCTGGGTGAGGGCCGCGGTTTTGAAATCGCCCAAGGTCGCCTTGGCCCGGGACGGATTCACCACTGCATGCGCTCCATCGGCATGGCTGAACGGGCATTGGAGTTGATGTGTAAACGTTCGGTGAATCGCACCGCGTTTGGTAAACCCCTGGCTCGTCTGGGCGGCAATATCGACAAGATCGCCGACTCGCGGATGGAAATCGACATGGCGCGGCTGCTGACACTCAAAGCGGCGTACATGATGGACACTGTCGGCAACAAGGTGGCGAAAAGCGAAATCGCCCAGATCAAGGTTGTCGCCCCCAATGTGGCCTTGAAGGTCATCGACCGGGCAATCCAGATCCATGGCGGGGCCGGGGTTTCCAATGATTTTCCGCTGGCCTATATGTATGCCATGCAGCGTACCCTGCGCCTGGCCGACGGCCCGGACGAGGTTCACCGCGCGGCGATCGGAAAGTTCGAGATCGGTAAATATGTGCCCCAAGAGATGATGCGTAGCGGGCATTAAGACCGCGTCGCTTTCATCGCGAGCAAGCCCGCTCCCACATTGGATTTTCGGCGTGTGCACAATCTGTGCTCGACGCTGATCTAATGTGGGAGCGGGCTTGCTCGCGATAGCATCAGCCCAGTCAATGCAGCACTTCCAGAACTCAATACACCCAAACCTCCACCCGCCGGTTTTTGATCCGGCCTTCATCCGCGCTATTGGCCGCCACTGGCATTTCGGCGCCAAAGCCGCGGATTTCGCGAAACACCACACCGTTTTTGACCAGTTCGCGTCGCACCGCCATGGCCCGTAGCTTCGACAACAAAGCCGCCCGCGCGGTATCGCTCTTGGCATCGCCAAAACCCACCAGCGTGACGTGTTTATTGAGTTTGTCGTGGAGCCTTAAATAGTCGAGCACCCGCGACAGATCCTGCCGGGCCTTGTTGTCCAGGGTGGCGCTGCCTTCGGCGAAGCGAAAATTCACCGTCAGCCGTTGTGCCAGGCGGGCGATGGCTTGATAGCCTTCAGGCATCTGTGGGCTGGGCGCTACCGTCATCGCTTGTACTGTCTGAGCGATAAAACCATTGGCCGCAACAATTGACTGGCCTTTGCTGCTTTGGGCGAATGCCACCAACGCGTTGGCCCACGGGTTTTGCCCGTTGGGCGGCAGGTAAAAGAACAGGCGCCGCGACAGCGGATAGTCTTCGGTGGCGATCAGGCTGGCGCGGGGCAACATCGGCTGCGAGTCGCCGTCGACAATCGCCACGGCTTTGGCCTGCCGCACATACGGCAGGCCGATAAAGCCAATGCCTTGAGGATCCTGGCTGACCGCGTCGGAAAGCTGTTCGCTGGATTCGAAGCGTTGAGCCGCGCTGTCCAGGGTTTTGCCATGATGACTCAACACCAGCTCCTTGAAGGTGTCGTAGGTGCCCGAATGATCATCCCGTGCATACAGGTGGATCGGCCCGCCAGTACCGCCAAGTTCTTCCCAGTCTTTCACCTCGCCACTGAAAATCCGTGCCAGTTGCTCGGTGTTTAATTGGTTCAAGGGGTTGTGCGGGTGAAGGATAATCGCCAGCCCATCAATGGCGATCACTTGCTCGGCACCGGGGCTTTTCAAGTCGCCAAGGGCTTTCAGGTCGACCAGCTCACTGTCCTTGATCGGCCGCGATGAAGCAGCCAGGTCGGCGTTCGCCGTTTTAAGTGCACTAAAGCCGGTGCTGGAACCGTGGGCGGCGATATCCACCACGACCCGGCGTCCTTGCTCGGTTTTGCCGACGATGCGCTGCTCGTTGTCTTTACCCTGGATGACGTTGTGAACCTCGCGCAAGCCTTGCGCTTCCATCAGCCCCCTGACCAGCGCCGGACCCAGCGCGGCACCGATAGTGTTGGAGCCCTGAATACGCAGGGCAGGGCCATGGTCCGGGGTCGCTAGCTCGCTGGCGAAGACCGGAAAAGACAGCAAGCCGCAAAGCATCGTCACAAACAGCGCGCGCAGCATCAGGCCGGCACCTTCTAAGGTCAAAGGAAGTGCCGGGAGAATAAGTCAGTAAGGTTGCTGCAATATGACAGCTTGCCAGCAGCTGTGAGATCGTTCCCACGCGGCGCGTGGGAACGATCAAGCGCGATCAGCTCAATTCGAGCCAGATCGGCGCATGATCGGAAGGTTTTTCCATGGCGCGCAAATCGTAGTCGACACCGGCAGCCTTGATTCGCGGCAACAGACCTTGAGAGGCCATGATCAGGTCGATGCGCAGACCGCGTTTGGGCTCGTCTTCGAAGCCGCGACTGCGGTAGTCGAACCAGCTGAAGCGATCCGAGACATCCGGGTTCAGGTGACGAAAACTGTCCACCAGGCCCCAGTTTTTCAGGCGGGCCATCCACACGCGCTCTTCCGGCAGGAAGCTGCACTTGCCGGTTTTCAGCCAGCGCTTGGCGTTGTCCGCACCGATACCAATGTCGCAGTCTTCCGGGGAAATGTTCACGTCACCCATCACGATCAGCGGCTGGTCGCTGCTGAACTGCGTTTCCAGCAGCTGCTGCAAATCGTTGTAAAAACGTTGCTTGGCCGGGAATTTGGTCGGGTGGTCACGGTTTTCACCCTGTGGGAAATAGCCGTTCATGATGGTCACCGGTACGCCGTTGGCATCGGCGAAAGTGCCCCAGATAAAGCGTCGCTGAGCGTCTTCTTCATCACTGGCAAAGCCTTTATGCAGTGCGATCGGTGCCAGGCGCGAGAGCAGGGCGACGCCGTAATGGCCCTTTTGCCCGTGGTAATGCACGTGGTAACCCAGGGCCTGAACTTCGGCCAGGGGGAACTGGTCGTCATGGACCTTGGTTTCCTGCAGGCCGATCACGTCCGGCTGGTGCTTCTCGATCAGCGCGGCCAGCTGATGGGGCCGGGCGCGCAGGCCGTTGATGTTGAACGAGACGATCTTCATGGTCGACAGTCCTGGCAAAACTGCGATGCTAGCCGACAAGTCCGACGGCGGCCAGCGTGGCGGTTCGCAAGATGGGGCGCTAACCGGTTGCGGGGAGGTGTCGCGCCTGCGCGGCGGGTTGACCACAATCTCCAAGTCTGGTCTATACCTTGTGGGAGAGGGCCTTTTGAGTCGCGTCCAGGGGAGATCATTCGTTATGCCTGAAACCTCAACAGCCATCGCCGACATCCATATGCTCGACAGCGGCTATTCCCGCGAAGCGCGTTCCTTGCTGTATCAGGCCTACCGGCATGAGCCGACCTTTGGCTTTCTGTTCGAGGCAGAGCGACCCGGTTATGAGCAACGGGTCCGGGCAACGGTGCGTGAACTGGTCAAACAGCATTTCTTTCAGGATTTGCCAGCCATCGGCCTGCTGGTCAACGACCGACTGATCGGCATTGCCCTGATCGCACCACCGCAACGCCGCCTGGGCATCACCGAAAGTTGGGCCTGGCGCCTGCGTATGGTGCTGAGCGCCGGGTTTCGTTGCACGCGCCGTTATCTGGAATATCACGCGGCGGTGGCGGCCTGCCTGCCGTCCGATGCGGTTCACGTCCTGCCGCTGCTGGGAATTCACCCGCAATTCCAGGGCAAGCACTTCGGCGAACAACTTCTGGCAGCGGTGCATAACTGGTGCGCAGAAGACGAGCACTCTGAGGGCGTGGTGCTCGATACCGGAGACTCTCGTTATCTGGAGTTCTATAAGCGTCAGGGTTACGAGGAGATTGGTGAGGTTGCTATAGGACCTGTCCGCGAGCATGTGTTTTTTCACCCCAATCCGCAGGTGTTACAAACAGCAACTGCTTAATGTAGAGCTTTGCAGTCACTGCCGGGCTCTATCACGCTCCCAAGCTCGTGATAGCATCCGTGCCCTATGAAGTATCCAGGAAGATTCACCAGCGGCTTGCTCATGCTGGTCACAAGCTGTGTGGCGTTGGCACAAAGTGAATTGGATGTGCGGATCAAACCGTCAAACGATGAACTGAAGGCCAACGTAGAGGGCTATATCGGTGGCCTTGGCGATCGCGACGAAGAAGCCTTGTTGCGCTTCAGTCGTGGCGCCGAAGAGCAAGCGAGAAAGGCCGCCCAGGCCTTGGGTTTCTATCAGCCGCAGATCAATAGCGAAGTCAGCGGCGGCAAGTCGCCACGGTTGGTGTTGAACATTGACCCCGGTGAGCCTGTGCACCTGCGCAATGTCACCCTGCGTATCGATGGCCCCGCAGCTTCCCTCAAAGCCTTCCGCGTACCGAAAAGCGATCAGCTGAAATCCGGCGCCGTGCTCAATCACGGCCATTATGAAGAGGCCAAGCGGCTGATCCAGAATCAGGCATCGCGCTATGGCTTTTTCAGCGGACGCTTTACCAGCCAGAAATTATCAGTCGATCCCCAGGCCGGTGTCGCCGACATCGAACTGATCTATGACAGCGGCCCGCGCTATGCCTTGGGCAAGGTCAGCTTCGCCGGTGACACACCGTTCGATGAAGATTTGCTGCAACGCATGGTGCCGTTCAAGGCCGGCGCCCCCTACGATTCCGAACTGATCGCCGAACTCAATCAGTCGTTGCAGTCGAGCGGCTATTTTGAAGGCATACGGGTCGATGCCGCGCCCGCCGCCGCTGCCAACGATGTGATCCCGGTGGCGGTGCGGCTGGAAACCCGCAAGCCACGGACCATGGGCCTGGGCCTGGGTTTCTCCACCGATGTCGGTCCGCGCGCCAAGGCTAACTGGACCCGGCATTGGGTCAACCCCCAGGGTGACAGTTACGGCTGGGAGACCGAAGTGTCCGCACCGCGGCAGAACGTCGGCGTGTGGTATGACGTGCCGCTGGACCCGCCGCTCACCGATAAACTGCGCTTTGCCGGGGGCTATCAATATGAAGAAATCGCCCATACCGATAGCCTGAGCAAGCTGCTCACGGTCGGTCCCGAGTGGCACAGCAAACTGCCCGGCGGCTGGCAACGAGTGATCTCGCTGAAATGGCAACGGGAAGAGTTTCGCCTCGGCGACGATTCGGGGTTGAGCAACTTGCTGATGCCGGGTGTCAGCTATTCCTACTTGCGCAGCGACAACCGCGTCGACCCGCACAATGGCTATCGTCTGCAATTCGACGCCAAGGTGGCCAAGGAAGGGTTGGCGTCGGACACCAACTTGCTCTATGGCACTGCACTGCTCAAAGGCCTGACCACCGTCTGGGACAAGCACCGCTTCCTGGGGCGCGTGCAGTTCGGCGGCAGCGCCACCAATGGCTATAAATCGGTTCCGCCATCACTGCGTTTCTTCGCCGGTGGTGATCAAAGCGTGCGCGGGTACGACTATCAGAGCCTGTCTCCGGAAAACTCCAATGGTGATCGCATCGGTGGTCGCTACATGGTCGCTGGTAGCGTCGAGTATCAATACTCCATCGCCGAGAAATGGCGGGTCGCGACCTTCATCGACCAGGGCAACTCGTTCAACACACTCGAACTGCCGAACCTCAAGACCGGCGTCGGCATCGGCGTACGCTGGGTCTCGCCGGTCGGACCGCTGCGTCTGGACCTCGCCCATGCGATGGATGACCAAGGCGGCATTCGGTTGCACTTTTCCATGGGGCCTGAGCTTTGAATCGTGGTTTGAAAATAGCGCTGCTGGCGATACTTACGCTGGTGATGGTCGTTTTGCTGGCGCTGGCTACGTTGCTTGGAACCCAGGCTGGCAGCCAGTGGGCCCTTGGGCGGGTACCGGGTTTGACGGTAGACAATTTCCAGGGCCGTCTGGGCGGCCAATGGAGCGCCGACCACCTGCTCTGGCAGCAGGACAGCGGCCGGGTCGAACTGATCAAGCCGGTTTTTGCCTGGTCGCCGTTGTGTCTTGCGCGCGTGACCTTGTGCATCGAGCAACTGCGCGTCGAGCAGGTCAGCCTGCAATTTCCATCGAGTACAAATGAGAGCAGCGGCCCCGTCAGCCTGCCCGAACTGAAACTGCCACTGGCTATCGAGTTGGGTGAAGTGCAGATCGGCCGCCTGCTGTTCAACGGCAGCGAACAACTCAAGGGCTTGCAACTGGCGGCCCGGTGGACGGTCAAGGGCTTGCAGATCGACGCCTTGCACCTGCAACGCGATGGCCTGAGCCTGGACCTGTCGGGCCTGTTGCAACCAAGCGGTAACTGGCCGCTGACGGCTGAAGGCACGTTGACCTTGCCGGCGCCGGGCACCGCACCGTGGGCGCTGGCGTTGAAAGTCGACGGCGATTTGCTCAAGACCCTTAACCTCAAAGCCGACAGCAGCGGCTACCTGCAAGGCCAATTGACCGGTGAGCTGCAACCGCTGGTGGAGAATCTGCCCGCTCAAGTGCGCATCACTGCGAATGGCTTCAAGGCCAGCGCCGACTTGCCGGACACGCTGCAACTCAATCAACTCGAATTGACCGGCAAAGGCGATCTGAAAGACGGTTATCAACTGTTGGGCAAAGCCACCTTGCCTGCCGAGCAGGGGCCGGTCGACCTGCTGCTGCAAGGTAAGGTCGACGCCAAGGGCGCGCAAATTGCCGCGCTGGACCTCAGTGCCAGCGCCGAGCAAAGTCTCAAGCTTACCGGGCAACTGGACTGGAGCGAGGGCTTCAGCGTTGAAGCCAGGATCGACTGGCTGAACTTCCCTTGGCATCGGCTCTATCCGCTGATCGACGAACCGGCAGTGGCGCTGCGCACCTTCAACGCTGAAGTGTCCTATCGCGATGGCAACTATCTGGGCAATTTCAAGGCCGCGCTCGATGGCCCGGCGGGGGCGTTCAGCCTGAGCAGCCCGTTCAGTGGCGACCTGACAAAAATCTTCTTGCCGCAGTTCAAGCTTGCAGCCGGGCAGGGTAAGGCCGAAGGGCATTTGAATCTGCAGTTTGCCGATGGCATCGCCTGGGACACGGCGCTGGACCTGTCGGCGATCAACCCGGCGTATTGGCTGGCGGAGTTGCCGGGCAATCTCGCTGGACCGTTGCGCAGCAAAGGCGAAATGAAAAACCGGCAACTGAGCCTGAATGCTGACCTGGACCTCAAGGGCAAACTGCGCGGTCAACCTGCCGTGTTTCAGGCCAAGGCCGATGGTGGCGGTGAGCAATGGAGCCTGAGTGCGCTGGATATTCGCCTGGGTGACAACCGCATTAACGGCAAGGGCAGCCTGCACAACCAACTGGCCGGGCAGCTCGATATCCAGATGCCGCGCCTTGGCCAACTCTGGCCGCAATTGCGCGGTCAGCTCAATGGGCGTCTTGATCTCACCGGCACCTTGAAAGCGCCGCAAGGCAAGCTGAGCCTGCACGGTCTGCAATTGGTGATGGCCGACAATCGCCTGCAAAGCCTGAACCTGGACGCCAGCCTCGACAGCGCCCAACGCGCGCGTATCGACCTCAAAGGCAGCGGTATCCAGACCGCAAATACGCAATTGGGCACGCTGACGGCCAGCGGCCAGGGCGATGTCAAAAACCAGAAATTGCAACTGGACCTCCAGGGGCCGATGCTCAAGCTGGCGCTGGGGCTGGACGGCAATCTGGATAAAGGCAACTGGCGCGGACGTTTGGCCAGTGGTGACATACAGGCTGGCGGCCAGGACTGGAAGTTGCAGAACCCGGCGAAACTCGAACGCCTGGCCGACGGCAAAGTGACCTTTGCCGCTCATTGCTGGATGTCCGGGCAAGCCAGCCTGTGCGGTGAAGACCAGCGGCTGATGCCTGAGCCCAAGTTGCGCTACCACCTCAAGCAGTTCCCGATTGAAAGCCTGGCGCAATGGTTGCCGAAGGATTTCGCCTGGCAGGGAAAGCTCAATGCCGACCTGCAACTCGATCTGCCGGCCAGCGGCCCGAAAGGTCAGATCATGGTCGACGCGAGCGGCGGTACGCTGCGTATGCGCGAAAAAGGCCAGTGGCTGGATTTCCCTTACCAGACACTCAAGCTCAATAGCACCCTGGGCCCCAAACGCATCGATACCCAGCTCGACTTCGTCGGTGCCAGGCTCGGCGAACTGATGGTGCAGGCGCAGGTCAACCCGTTTCCGAAGAACAAGCCGCTGACCGGCTCTTTCCGGCTCAACGGTCTGGATCTATCGGTGGCGCGGCCGTTTGTGCCGATGGTCAAGAAGCTGTCCGGGCATTTGAACGGCAATGGCAGTTTGTCCGGCGGTTTATTCGCGCCCCAGGTCAATGGCAGCCTGACCCTTAGCGATGGCGAAATCTCAGGGCCTGAATTGCCCACCAGTTTCGAGGCGCTGCAGATTCAGGCGCTGATCGTCGGTGAAAGCGTGCAACTGAACGGTGGCTGGAAAAGCGGCAAAACCGGGCAGGGCACATTGAATGGAAATGTAGCCTGGGGCGAAGCGCTGGTGGTTGATTTGAGCCTCAAAGGCTCGCAGCTGCCGGTCACGGTCGAGCCCTATGCGGTGCTGGAAGTGGCACCGGACCTGAAAATTTCGATGAAGAACGACAAGCTGGCGATTGCCGGCAAGGTGCAGGTGCCTAAAGGCGAAATCACCATCCGTGAGTTGCCGCCGTCGACGGTCAAAGTCTCGGGTGACACAGTGATCGTTGGCCATCAGACCGAAGAGGGCAAGCCGCCGATGGTCATGGCGATGGACATCGACGTCGAGGTGGGTAAGGACAAGCTCAGCTTCAGTGGCTTTGGCTTGACCGCCAATCTACAAGGTCAGGTGCATATCGGCGACAACCTGGATACCCGAGGCGAGCTCTGGCTCAACGATGGCCGTTATCGCGCCTACGGCCAGCGCCTGACCGTTCGTCGTGCACGGTTGTTGTTCGCAGGTCCCATCGATCAACCGTATCTGGACATCGAAGCGATTCGTCAGACCGACGACGTGATCGCCGGCATTCGCCTGAGCGGCAACGCCGAGCAGCCAACCACGCAGATCTTCTCCGAGCCGGCCATGAGCCAGGAGCAGGCGTTGTCCTATCTGGTTCTGGGGCGTCCGCTGAGCACCACCGGAGAAGACAACAACATGCTGGCCCAGGCGGCGTTGGGTCTGGGGCTGATGAGCAGTTCGAGTATTACCGGTGGTCTGGCCAAGGACCTGGGAATTCAGGACTTCCAGCTCGACACTCAGGGCAGCGGCAACACCACCAGCGTGGTCGCCAGCGGCAACATCTCCGAGCAGCTCAGTTTACGCTACGGGGTTGGGGTGTTTGAGCCCGCCAATACCATCGCGCTGCGTTACAAGCTGAGCAAGAAGGTCTATCTGGAGGCCGCCAGCGGCATCGCCAGTTCACTGGATATCTTCTACAAGCGGGATTTCTAATACGGGGAAATGCGTTGAACCAATAATTCTTTAACTTACCGGCATTAGGGCAAGCCCCCTCGCCACAATGACCGCGCAAGTCGTGGTTTCAGTGACTCAGCACTCTCCCTTCTAAGCATCAATCGCTCATAACCCCTTCGCCCTAAAACCCGCCATTTATCACCTGATTACAAAGCCTCCTAACTATTTCGTTGACATTCGCTGCCTAGGCAGTAATATCTCGAAACAGACTCTCTGCCTAGGCAGCTAATTGGTGGTCAGATGAAACATTTCACGCCGGACGATTTTAAAAATTGCCATCTCGGTCTGCTGCTGGGGCGCGCTGCGCTGCTCAAGGACCGGATCATCGACACGCACATGGAACCCCACGGCATCACCGCCGCGCAGTTCAAGGTGCTGATCATCATGGCCCAGTTCGGCGTCGATACACCGGCCGAGTTGTGCCGGCATCTGTCCCTGGACAGCGGTTCGATGACCCGCATGCTCGATCGTCTGGAACAGAAGGGGTTTCTTGTCCGCCAGCGCTCCGAAGGCGACCGCCGTCAGGTGCAACTGGTGCTGACCGAGGAAGGCCAGCAGCTGGCCGACCGTTTGCCACACATCGGTGCCGAGGCGATGAACGAACTGGCAGGCGCCATCACTCCAGATGAATTGAAAACCCTGGAACAGATCCTGAAGAAAATTTTGCTGGCGGCCGGTGACTCGATCACCTTGCTGCGGGTAGGTGACAAATGAGCAGTAAAACCTTGCGTACCGGCCTCAGCCTGGTGCTGTTGGCCATGAGCCTGGCCGGGTGCGCCAGCTACAGTGGCCTGAACACCCAAGGCGTGAGCCTCGATGCGAAAACCTTGAAGGCTGGGCAATCCCTCAGCGGTGTAACCCTGTCGCCGGCAGCGTGGCCAAAGAGCGACTGGTGGAAAAGCCTCGGCGACCCACAGCTCGATGGTCTGATCCGTGAAGCCCTGCACGACAGCCCGGACATGCAGATCGCCGACGCCCGTGCCCACCAGGCCAGCGCCGCCGCTTATGCTGCCGATGCCGCGCGGATGCCGACCCTCGATGCCAGTGCCAGTGTCAGCCGCTCGCGGTTGGCTCGTGACAAGGACCCGACCAGAGTGGGTGGCACTTACTCCACAGTGCGCAGTATTGGCGCCAGTTTCAATTACACCTTCGACCTCTGGGGCGGCCAGCGTGCCACCTGGGAAGCGGCGCTGGGCCAGGCCCGTGCTGCCGAAGTCGATCAGCAAGCCGCGCAACTGACCTTGTCGGCCGACGTTGCTCGCGCCTACAGCAACCTGGGCCAGGCCCACATCGTCTATGACCTGGCCAACGATGACCTCAAGCGCACTCGGCAAATGCTTGATCTGAGCAAGCGTCGGCTGAGTTCCGGTATCGACAGCCAATACCAGTATCAACAAACCGAAAGCCTGGAAGCCGGCTCCGAAGCCACGTTGATCGACGCCGAAAAGACCCTTCAGAGCGCGAAAATCGCCCTGGCCGTGCTGCTCGGTAAAGGCCCGGATCGTGGCAACGACATTGCCCGGCCGAAAATCCTTCAGGCCAGCGCCGTGGCGTTGCCATCGACACTGCCGGCCGAGTTGCTCGGTCGTCGCCCGGACCTGATCGCCGCGCGTTGGCGGGTCGAGGCGGCGAGCAAAAACATCGACGCAGGTAAAACAAAGTTCTACCCGAATCTCAACTTGAGCGCGGCCGCCGGCGCCGAATCGTTGTTGGGTGACGCGATGTTTGGCTCGGCGAGCCGCTTCTTCAATATTGTGCCAACCGTGTCGTTGCCGATCTTCGATGGCGGCCGCTTGCGCGCCAACCTCGATGCTCGCGACGCCGACTACGACCTCGCCGTCGCGCAGTACAACAAGACTCTGGTGAAAGCGTTGGGGGATGTCAGCGACACGATTTCCCAGTTGCGTGACATCGGCCGGCAGATCGGTGCGCAGCAACACGCCACCGACATCGCTCAGGATTCTTACAACACCGTGGTCCAGCGCTTCGGTTCCGGTATCGGTAACTACCTGGACGTGCTCAGCATCGAGCAGCAACTGCTGCAGGCCCAGCGTCAACTGGCAAACCTGAATGCCGAGCAAATCGATCTCTCGATTCAACTGATGCAGGCTCTGGGCGGCGGGTTTCAGGCCGACACCATGGCCGCGGCCAACCCAACCCCAGCCACGCGGACTGAATAATTCAAGGTACTTGTCATGGCCACTGAAGAAACAATCAACACTGCTCAAAACGCCCAGGACGACGGCAATTCGCGCAAGCGCAAAGTCATGCTGCTGATGTTGGCCGTCATCGTCGTCCTCAGCGGGCTGGGCGTCTGGAGCTGGCACCAGTTCTACGGTCGCTGGAGTGAAAGCACTGACGACGCCTACGTGAATGGCAACGTGGTGGAAATCACCCCGTTGGTCACCGGCACGGTCGTGAGCATCGGCGCCGATGACGGCGACCTGGTGCATGAAGGCCAGGTGCTGGTCAACTTCGACCCGAATGACGCCGAAGTCGGTTTGCAGAGCGCTCAGGCCAACCTGGCCCGCACTGTGCGTCAGGTCCGCGGCCTGTACAGCAACGTCGATGGCATGAAAGCGCAAGTTGGCGCGCAGAAAGCCGCGGTGCAAAAAGCCCAGGACAACTTCAATCGCCGAAAAAATCTGGCGGCCGGCGGGGCGATTTCCCAAGAGGAGCTGTCCCACGCTCGCGATGACCTGACCTCGGCGCAAAACGCCTTGGCCAATGCGCAACAGCAACTCAATACCACCAGCGCGTTGGTGGACGACACCGTGGTTTCGTCCCACCCGGACGTGCAGGCCGCCGCTGCGCAATTGCGTCAGGCCTACCTGAGCGATGCCCGCAGCACCTTGATCGCACCCGTCACCGGCTATGTCGCCAAACGCACCGTGCAACTCGGTCAGCGGGTTCAACCAGGCACGGCGTTGATGGCGGTGATCCCGCTGGATCAGTTGTGGATCGACGCCAACTTCAAGGAAACCCAGCTGCGGGACATGCGCATTGGTCAGCCGGTGGACATTGAGACGGATGTCTACGGCAGCGACGTGAAATACAGAGGCACCATCGACAGCCTCGGTGCGGGCACCGGCAGTGCCTTTGCCTTATTGCCGGCACAGAACGCCACCGGCAACTGGATCAAGATCGTCCAACGGGTACCGGTGCGCATTCATATCAACGCCGAAGAACTCGCCAGGCACCCGCTGCGGGTCGGTCTGTCGACTCAGGTTGAGGTCAATCTGCACGACCAGAGCGGTCCGGTGCTGGCGCAACAACCGCCGCAAAAGGCTTCTTTCAGCACCAGCGTCTATGACCGTCAGTTGGCTGAAGCCGATGCGATGATTACGCAGTTAATCCACGACAACAGCGCGGCCGTGAGCAAAACGGCCCAACGCTGATTCGCCAGTCCGTCAGCTGCGGCCCAAAGCCCTGTGGTCGCAGCGTCAGCTTCGTTTCAAAGGATTCGCGATGAGCAATAACGCTTCTTTCACTCCACCCAGCCTGCTGTTCAGTACCATCGGTCTGTCGCTGGCGACATTCATGCAGGTGCTCGACACCACCATCGCCAACGTGGCCTTGCCGACGATTTCCGGCAACCTCGGCGTGAGTTCGGAGCAGGGCACCTGGGTTATCACTTCGTTTGCCGTGAGTAACGCCATCGCGCTGCCGTTGACCGGTTGGCTCAGTCGGCGCTTCGGTGAAGTGAAGCTGTTTATCTGGGCAACGCTGCTGTTCGTCCTGGCATCGTTTCTGTGTGGAATCTCTACCTCCATGCCTGAACTGGTGGGCTTTCGGGTCCTGCAAGGGGTGGTGGCGGGGCCGTTGTATCCAATGACCCAGACCCTTCTGATTGCGGTCTATCCGCCGGCGAAGCGGGGGATGGCACTGGCACTGCTGGCGATGGTCACGGTGGTCGCACCGATTGCCGGTCCCATCCTCGGCGGCTGGATCACCGACAGTTACAGCTGGCCGTGGATCTTCTTCATCAACGTGCCCATAGGCCTGTTTGCCGCGTTCGTGGTTACCCAACAGATGAAAAAACGCCCGGTGGTCACCAGTCGCCAGCCGATGGACTACGTCGGTCTGATCGCGTTGATCATCGGTGTCGGGGCTTTGCAGATCGTCCTCGATAAAGGCAACGATGCTGACTGGTTCGAATCCAGCTTCATCATTGTCGGCACGGTGATTTCGGTGATCGCCCTGGCATTCTTCGTGATCTGGGAAATGACCGATGAACATCCGGTGGTCAACCTGCGGCTGTTCGCCCACCGCAACTTCCGCTATGGCACCATTGTGCTGGTATTGGGTTACGCCGGGTTCTTCGGGATCAACCTGATTCTGCCTCAATGGTTGCAGACGCGGCTGGGCTACACCGCGACCTGGGCCGGTTTTGCCGTAGCACCGTTGGGTATCTTGCCGGTGTTGCTGTCGCCCTTCGTCGGTAAATACGCACCGAAATTCGACATGCGGGTGCTGGCGGGCGGCGCGTTCCTGGCCATCGGCATAAGCTGTTTCATGCGCGCCGGGTTCACCAATGAAGTGGACTTCCAGCATATCGCCCTGGTGCAGCTGTTCATGGGGATCGGCGTGGCGCTGTTCTTCATGCCGACCCTGACCATCCTGCTATCGGACCTGCCACCGAGCCAGATCGCCGACGGCTCGGGTCTGGCGACGTTCCTTCGGACCCTGGGCGGCAGCTTCGCGGCGTCACTGACCACCTGGATCTGGATTCGCCGGGCCGATCAGCATCACGCCTACCTGACTGAAAGCATCAATACCTTTGAGCCGGCGACCCGCGAGGCGTTGACGCATCTGGGCGGGGCAGGGGTCAAGGCTTACACGCAGCTGGATCAGATGGTGATTAGCCAGGCTCCTACAGATGGGGTAGTGCGGCTACCGAGGGTGGCACAAAATCAAACGCTGCCAGCTGAAACCCTTGCTCATCGACCTGCAACGCCCAGCCCTGACGATCCCAATCGCCCAGCACAATGCGCCTGGCCGCCTGCTCGCCAATCTGCAGTTTGTGGATGGCAGGGCGGTGGGTGTGGCCGTGGACCAGGGTTTTCACGCCGTACTGCTGCATGATCCGCGGGATTTCCTCGGGGGTGACGTCGACGATGTCGTTGGCTTTCATCCGGTTTTGCGCGCGGCTTTCGCTGCGCAGCTTGCGCGCCAGTTTGTGCCGGGTGCGCAGCGGCAGATGGCGCAGCACGAACAAGGTGACGGGATTGCGCAGGTAACGGCGCAATTTCATGTAGCTTTCATCGCGGGTGCAGAGGCTGTCGCCGTGCATCAACAGCACTGGCTCACCTGCGAGCTGCACGACACTCGGGTCCTTGAGCAGGGTGCAGCCGGCTGCTTTGCAGAAGGCCTTGCCGAGCAGGAAGTCGCGATTGCCGTGCATCAGAAAAATCTGTGTGCCGCTCTCGCTGAGTTCGCGAAGAGCCTGGCAAATGGAGCGTTGGAAGGAGGTCATGGCGTCGTCGCCAATCCACACCTCGAAAAAGTCGCCCAGAATGTACAGCGCGGTCGCCGAGCGGGCGCGGGTGGCGAGCAAATCCAGAAACGCCCGGGTAATGTCCGGGCGCTCCTCTTCCAGATGTAAATCTGAAATCAGCAATATCACTCAATGATCTCGGCTTTCTCGATGATCACGTCGTCTGCTGGAACGTCCTGGTGGCCGGCCTTCATGGTGGTCGAAACACCTTTGATCTTGTCGACGACGTCGGTGCCGGCGGTCACTTTACCGAACACGGCATAACCCCAGCCCTGAACGTTCTTGCCGCTGTGGTTGAGGAAGCTGTTGTCGGCAACGTTGATGAAGAACTGCGCGGAGGCCGAATGCGGCTCCATGGTACGCGCCATGGCGACAGTGTACTTGTCGTTGGAAAGACCGTTGTCGGCTTCGTTCTGGATGCTAGGACGCTTGTCTTTCTTTTCTTTCATGCCTGGCTCGAAACCGCCGCCCTGGATCATGAAGTTGCCGATGACACGGTGGAAAACGGTGTTTTCGTAATGGCCGGCTTTAACGTATTCGAGGAAGTTGGCAACGGTGATCGGGGCTTTCTCGGCGTTCAGCTCCAGGACGATGTCGCCGAAGTTGGTGCTCAGTTTGACTTTGCTCATATTCGTTACTCTTTCAAGGAATTCGTGGCTTTCGGGGCGCAGCATGACGCGTGCGAGCCCACACCTGTTTGGCAAAAACTCACCAAGGTGCGCAGTTTAGCGTGACGGCGGCGAATTTCGAGGCTGTTTTTCACTTCAGGCACATTAAAAGCAGCAGTTTTAGGGCCTGCTCTGTCAGGTGCTTGACAGCATCGGCTATGATAGGCGCTTTGATTTATCAGGCCCGCTACCTGGCCACGCACTTGTACGTCAAGGATCCTATGAGCAAGCCCACTGTCGACCCTACCTCGAATTCCAAGACCGGACCTGCCGTTCCAGTCAACTTCCTGCGCCCGATCATCCAGGCGGACCTGGACTCGGGTAAGCACACGCAGATCGTGACCCGCTTCCCGCCAGAGCCCAACGGCTACCTGCACATCGGTCACGCCAAGTCGATCTGTGTGAACTTCGGCCTGGCCGAAGAGTTCGGTGGCGTCACGCACCTGCGTTTTGACGACACCAACCCGGCCAAGGAAGACCAGGAATACATCGACGCCATTGAAAGCGACATCAAATGGCTGGGCTTCCAATGGTCCGGTGAAGTGCGCTATGCCTCGCAGTATTTCGACCAGTTGCACGATTGGGCGGTGGAGCTGATCAAGGCTGGCAAGGCCTACGTTTGCGACCTGACCCCGGAGCAAGCCAGGGAATACCGTGGCAGCCTGACCGAGCCGGGCAAGAACAGTCCGTTCCGTGAGCGCAGCGTCGAAGAGAACCTCGACCTGTTCGCCCGCATGAAGGCTGGCGAATTCAAGGATGGCGCGCGCGTACTGCGAGCGAAGATCGACATGGCCTCGCCGAACATGAATCTGCGCGACCCGATCCTGTATCGCATCCGTCACGAGCACCACCACCAGACCGGTGACAAGTGGTGCATCTACCCGAACTACGACTTCACCCACGGTCAGTCGGACGCCATCGAAGGCATCACCCACTCGATCTGCACCCTGGAGTTCGAAGGCCACCGCCCGCTGTACGACTGGTTCCTCGACAACCTGCCAGTTCCGGCGCACCCGCGTCAGTACGAGTTCTCGCGGTTGAACCTGAACTACACCATCACCAGCAAGCGCAAGCTCAAGCAGTTGGTCGACGAGAAACACGTTAACGGCTGGGACGACCCGCGCATGTCCACACTGTCGGGTTTCCGGCGCCGTGGCTACACCCCGAAATCGATCCGCAACTTCTGCGACATGGTCGGCACCAACCGTTCCGAAGGCGTGGTCGACTTCGGCATGCTGGAATTCAGCATCCGCGACGACCTCGACCACAGCGCCCCGCGTGCCATGTGCGTGCTGCGTCCGCTGAAAGTCGTGATCAGCAACTACCCGGAAGGCCAGGTCGAGAACCTCGAACTGCCGTGCCACCCGAAAGAAGACATGGGCGTACGGGCTCTGCCGTTCGCCCGTGAGATCTACATCGACCGTGAAGACTTCATGGAAGAGCCGCCAAAAGGCTACAAACGCCTGGAACCGAATGGCGAAGTGCGTCTGCGCGGCAGCTACGTGATCCGTGCCGAAGAAGCGATCAAGGACGCCGATGGCAACATCGTCGAACTGCGTTGCTCGTACGATCCGGACACCCTGGGCAAGAACCCTGAAGGCCGCAAGGTCAAAGGCGTGATTCACTGGGTGCCGGCAGCGGCCAGCGTCGAGTGTGAAGTTCGTCTGTACGATCGCCTGTTCCGTTCGCCGAACCCTGAGAAGGCCGAAGACAGCGCCGGTTTCCTGGACAACATCAACCCTGATTCGCTGCAGGTGCTTACCGGTTGTCGTGCTGAGCCTTCGTTGGGCAATGCACAGCCGGAAGACCGTTTCCAGTTCGAGCGCGAAGGTTACTTCGTCGCGGATATCAAGGACTCGAAACCCGGTCACCCGGTATTCAACCGCACCGTGACCCTGCGTGATTCGTGGGGCCAGTGATTTAGAGCCAAGGAACAATCGTGCTTACGATCTACAACACGCTCACCAAGAGCAAAGAAGTCTTCAAGCCGCTGGATGGCAACAAGGTGCGCATGTACGTCTGCGGGATGACCGTGTACGACTACTGCCACCTGGGCCACGGGCGCAGCATGGTTGCGTTTGACCTGGTGACCCGCTGGTTGCGGTTCAGCGGTTATGACCTGACCTACGTGCGTAACATCACCGACATCGAAGACAAGATCATCAATCGCGCCCGTGAAAACGGCGAGCCGTACGACGTGTTGACCGAGCGCATGATCGCGGCGATGCATGAAGACGAGTCGCGCTTGAACATCCTCAAGCCGGACATGGAGCCACGGGCTACCGATTACATCCCCGGCATGCAGGCGATGATCCAGACCTTGATCGACAAGGGCTATGCCTACGCGCCGGGCAACGGCGACGTGTACTACCGCGTCGGCAAGTTCATGGGTTACGGCAAGCTGTCGCGCAAGAAGATCGAAGACCTGCGCATCGGCGCCCGCATCGAAGTCGACGAGTCGAAACAGGACCCGCTGGACTTCGTCCTGTGGAAAGCCGCCAAGCCGGGCGAGCCGAGCTGGGAATCGCCGTGGGGCGCCGGGCGTCCGGGCTGGCACATCGAGTGCTCGGTGATGTCGACCTGCTGCCTGGGCGAGACCTTCGACATTCATGGCGGTGGCAGCGACCTCGAGTTCCCGCACCATGAAAACGAAATCGCCCAGAGCGAAGCGGCCACTGGCAAGACCTACGCCAACGCGTGGATGCATTGCGGGATGATTCGCATCAATGGCGAGAAGATGTCCAAGTCCTTGAACAACTTCTTCACCATTCGCGACGTCCTCGACAAGTACCACCCGGAAGTCGTGCGTTACCTGTTGGTGTCGAGCCACTACCGCAGCGCGATCAACTACTCGGAAGACAACCTCAAGGACGCCAAAGGCGCTCTGGAGCGTTTCTACCACGCGTTGAAAGGCCTGCCGACGGTTCCGGCCGCCGGTGGCGAAGCCTTCGTCGAGCGTTTTACCCAAGTGATGAACGACGACTTCGGCACGCCGGAAGCCTGCGCGGTGCTGTTCGAGATGGTCCGTGAGATCAATCGTCTGCGTGAGAGCGATCTGAACGCAGCGGCCGGTCTGGCGGCACGCTTGAAAGAACTGGCCAGCGTGCTCGGTGTGTTGCAACTGCAAGCCGACGACTTCCTGCAAGCAGGTGCCGAAGGTCGGGTCGATGCAGCAGAAGTCGATGCGCTGATTCAGGCGCGCCTGACAGCCCGTGCCAACAAGGACTGGGCCGAGTCGGACCGCATCCGCGACCAGCTCACCGCCATGGGCGTGGTGCTGGAGGACGGCAAGGGCGGCACGACGTGGCGCCTGGCTGACTAAGGCCGGCGTTTGCTGCAAACAAAAACCCGCCTTGTGCGGGTTTTTGTTTATGCAAAGGTCGGGTTGATTGTTTGATCGTTTGATTGATCGTTCCCACGCTCCGCGTGGGAATGCAGCCCGGGACGCTCCGCGTCCCAACAGCGGACGCAGAGCGTCCATTGAGGCGTTCCCAGGCAGAGCGTGGGAACGATCATTTCAGCCGCTACCGGTCTCTTTGCAGGCACTTTCCGGGAAAGGGGAGAGCAGCCCCCCAAACGCAAAAACGGCACCCGAAGGTGCCGTTTCTGTTTTCTGCTGCCTGTCGCTTAAGCGATCAACCGGCCAGGCCTGTCTGCTGAACCAGCGTCAGCAACGGCTGTGGGTACAGGCCGAGGAAGAACGCCAGAACAGCGATGGCCAGCAGCATGACGCCACCGGCACGTTGTTCCCAGTGCAGCTGGGCGTCAACGCGACGCAGGTTCGGTTCGATCAGATACAGAGTGACCATCACACGCAGGTAGTAGAAGACGCCGATGGCACTACCCAGTACCAGAGAGCCGACCAGCCACCACTGGTGGGATTCGACACCGGTGGCGATGATGTAGAACTTGCCGATGAAGCCTGCGGTCAGCGGAATGCCGGCCAGCGACAGCATCATTACGGTCAGCACGGCGGTCAGGTACGGACGGCGCCAGAACAGGCCGCGGTATTCGTACAGGGCATCTGCGTCGCGGCCTTTGTACGGCGAGGACATCAGGGTGATTACGCCGAATGCGCCGAGGCTGGTGATCACGTAGGTGACCAGGTAAACGCCGATGGCTTCCACTGCCAGACCTTTGCTCGCCACCAGGGCGATCAGCAGGTAACCGAAGTGCGCGATGGAGGAGTAACCCAGCAGACGCTTGAGGTTGCTCTGGGTCAGTGCCAGCAGGTTACCAAACAGGATCGAGGCGATCGCAATGATGGTCAGAACGTTGCTCAGTATGCCACTGCTGGCCACCGGCGAGATCTGGAACAGACGCAGCATCACCGCGAATACCGCAACCTTGCTCGCGGTGGCGAGGAAGGCTGCGACCGGAGCAGGAGCGCCTTCGTACACGTCGGGGGTCCAGAGGTGGAAGGGCACCAGCGACAACTTGAACGCCAGGCCGATCAGCATCATGGCCAGGCCCAGTTGCGCGATCGGGCTTGGCAGACCGGTAGCGGCCAGTGCGTGACCGATGCCGCTGAAGCTCAGGGTACCGGCCTCTGCGTAAAGCAGCGCCATGCCGAACAACAGGAACGCGGAACCGGCGGCCGACAGCACCATGTACTTGATGCCGGCTTCCAGGGAGCGCTTGTTGAAGAAGGCATACGCCACCAGGCCGTAGACTGGAACCGAGAGCAGTTCCAGGCCGACGAACAAGCCGGCCAGGTGCTGCGCGCTGACCAGAACCAAACCGCCGGCCGCAGCCATCAGGATCAGCAGGTACAGCTCTTCGCGGTTGCCCGGGTAACCCGTACTGCCATCGCCGAGGTAGGCGTGGGCGAGGGTCACACAGGCCAGGGTAGCGACCAGGATCAACGCCATGTAGAGGCAGGCGAAGCTATCGATCTGCAGCAGCGGGGTCACGGCCAGAGGCGCGACTTTCAGGGCCGGGAGGATCGACAGCAGGGCCAGGTTGAGACCGGCTACTGAAAGCAGGAAGGTCTGTGAGTGGTTGCGACGCCAGGCGATCGCCATCATCACCACGATAATCGTGGCGCTGGTAATCAGCAGCGGCGCAAGCGCGATAAAGTGTTGAGTCGTCAGGTCCATAGCGCTCTTACCGGGCCGAAGCGAGTTGAGTGGAGGCGGTGCCGAACCATTGCTGCACGCCATGCATCGTCGCGGCAGAGGTATCGAGGAACGGTTGCGGGTAAATGCCGATGTAGACCAGCAGCCCTGCAAGTCCAACCACCATGATCAGTTCGCGAGCATCCATGCCGTGCAGTATTTCGTCCGACCTGGACGGGCCGAAGTAGGCACGGTGGATCATGATCAGCGAATAGACCGAACCGAACACCAGGCCGGAAGTGGCAATCGCGGTGATCCATGGCGCTCTGGCAAAGTTGCCCAGCAGGATCAGGAATTCGCCGACGAAGTTACCGGTACCCGGCAAACCCAGCGAAGCGGCTGCAAAGAACAGGCTGACCGCCGGCAGATACGCAATGCGTGACCACAGGCCACCCATCTCGCGCATGTCGCGAGTGTGCATGCGCTCGTACAACTGGCCGCTGATGATAAAGAGTGCGGCTGCCGAAACACCGTGCGCCAGCATCTGCATCACCGCGCCTTGCAGCGCCAGCTGGCTGCCGGAGTAGATCCCGATCAGCACGAAGCCCATGTGCGCAACGCTGGAGAAGGCGATCAGACGCTTGATGTCGGTTTGGGCGAACGCCAGGAACGCACCGTAGAAGATCCCGACCAGACCCAGGGTCATGGCGATCGGCGCGAACTCGGCCGAAGCATTCGGGAACAGCGGCAGGGCGAAACGCAACATCCCATAAGCAGCGGTCTTCAACAAGATACCGGCCAGGTCGACGGAACCGGCGGTCGGCGCCTGGGCGTGCGCATCCGGTAGCCAGGAGTGGAACGGCACCACGGGCAGCTTCACCGCGAAGGCGATGAAGAAGCCGAGCATCAGGATGTATTCGGTGGTCTGCGACATCTTGGTTTTCAGCAGCTGGGAGTAATCGAACGTGATCACCCCGGTGCTGTTGAAGTTGACCAGCACCAGACCCAGGATCGCCACCAACATGATCAGGCCGCTGGCCTGGGTGAAGATGAAGAACTTGGTCGCCGCGTAGATCCGGGTTTTCTTGCCATCCGATGAACTGTGACCCCAGAGCGCGATGAGGAAGTACATCGGCACCAGCATCATTTCCCAGAAGAAGAAGAACATGAACAGGTCGAGGGCGAGGAACACACCGACGACACCGCCCAGGATCCACATCAGGTTCAGGTGGAAGAAGCCCACGTGACGCTGGATCTCTTTCCAGGAGCAGAGTACCGAGAGGACACCCAGCAGACCGGTCAGCAGGATCATCAACAGCGACAGGCCGTCGAGGGCCAGGTGCACGTTGATGCCGAAGCGCTCGATCCAGACGTGCTTGAACTCAATCACCCAGGTCGGATCGGCGCCAGGCGCCGGTGCAAATGAATAGTCACCATGGGCCCACAGCCAGAGGCCAAGAGCGAGTTCCAGGGACATGGTCAGCAACGCAATCCAGCGTGGCAGGGTAGCGCCGAAGCGCTCACCCATCCAGCACAGCAGGCCGCCGATAAAGGGGATCAGGATTAGCCAAAGCAGAATCATGACGGGCTCAATTCCTTTCGCAATTTCGCAAGGTTCATATCAGACCGCTACCAACACAATGGCACCGATTACCAGCACGGCACCTGCGGCCATGGAAGCTGCATACCAACGCAGCTGGCCAGTCTCGGTACGGCTCAGGGAGTGATGTCCACCCTTGGCCATACGCGGGATCAAACCAATGGTCTGGTCGAGCGGGTCTTTGCGCAGTACATGGTTGATCATCAGGTACGGCTTGACGAACAGCTTGTCGTAGATCCAGTCGAAGCCCCACGCGGCGAACCACCAGGCCGAGAGCAGACGACCGATGCCGCTGTTGGCGATGGCGGTGACGAAGCGACGCTTGCCGAGGAACAGCAGTGCTGCCAGCAGGATACCGGACAGGGCGATAGCACCTGAGGCGATTTCCAGGCTGTGCTTGGCTTCGCCGCCGGCGTGGCCGACGCTTTCCGGCAGTACACCGTGCAGCGGTGGAACGATCATGGCGCCGATGAAGGTCGACAGGATGATCAGCACCGACAGTGGCAGCCAGTGGGCAATACCGTGACCGGCGTGGGCTTCGGTCTTCACTTCACCGTGGAACGTGATGAAGATCAGGCGGAAGGTGTACAGCGAGGTCATGAAGGCACCCACCAGACCGGCGTACAGCAGGCCGTGGTTACCGCTGGCGAAGGCTTCCCAGAGGATTTCGTCCTTGGAGTAGAAACCTGCGGTCACCAGTGGCAGGGCCGCCAGCGCGGCACCGCCGACGATGAAGCTGACGTAGGCCAAAGGCAGTTTCTTCCACAGGCCGCCCATCTTGAAGATGTTCTGCTCGTGGTGGCAGGCAACGATCACCGAACCGGATGCGAGGAACAGCAGCGCCTTGAAGAAGGCGTGGGTCATCAGGTGGAAGATCGCGCCTTCCCAGGCACCGACACCCAGGGCCAGGAACATATAGCCGATCTGGCTCATGGTCGAGTAGGCGAGGACGCGTTTGATGTCGGTCTGCACCAGCGCGGCGAAGCCGGCCAGTACCAGAGTCACGCCACCGACGATCCCTACTAGATGCAGGATATCCGGCGCCAAAGCAAACAGACCGTGGGTACGAGCGATCAGGTAGACACCGGCGGTCACCATGGTCGCGGCGTGGATCAGTGCCGAGACCGGGGTAGGGCCGGCCATCGCGTCTGCCAGCCAGGTTTGCAGCGGCAGTTGCGCGGATTTACCGACGGCACCACCGAGCAACATCAGGGTCGCCAGAACGATCCAGAAGTCGCCGACCTTGAAGTGTTCCGGAGCACGAACCATCAGCTCTTGAATGTTCAGCGTGCCCAGTTGCTGGAACAGGATGAACAGGCCGATGGCCAAGAACACGTCGCCGACACGGGTGACGATAAAGGCCTTGAGTGCGGCGTTACCGTTGTTGCGGTTGCTGTAGTAGAAACCGATCAACAGGTAGCTGCACAGGCCCACGCCTTCCCAACCGAAGTACAGGAACAGCAGGTTATCGCCCAGGACCAGGAACAGCATGCTGGCGATAAACAGGTTGGTGTAGGCGAAGAAGCGCGAGTAACCGGCTTCACCGCGCATGTACCAGGAAGCGAACAGGTGGATCAGAAAGCCCACGCCCACCACCACACCGAGCATGGTCACGGACAGACCATCCAGGTACAGGGCGAAGTTCGGCGTAAAGCCTTCCACCGCTATCCACTGCCACAACACCTGGGTGTAGTGGCCGCCTTCAGGCGGTGCGACGTTGAATTGCCAGATCACATAGGTGGCGACAATGGCCGAGAGGCCAACGGAGCCGACGCCGATCAATGCCGAGAGGTTTTCCGAGAGGCGTCCCCGAGAGAACGCCAGCAGCACAAAACCGATCAGAGGGAACAGGAAAGTCAGATAGAGAAGGTTCATCCGCGCATCTCGCTGGCAGCGTCGATATCGAGAGTGTGGAAGCGGCGATACAGCTGCAACAGAATCGCCAGGCCAATACTGGCCTCGGCGGCTGCCAGGCTGAGCACCAGGATGAACATGATCTGTCCATCCGGCTGCGCCCATCTTGCACCTGCAACGATGAAGGCCAGACCAGAGGCGTTCATCATGATCTCCAGGCTCATCAGCACAAAGAGAATGTTGCGGCGGACCATCAGGCCGACCAGACCGAGGCAGAACAGGACGCCGGCGACAGCCAGGCCATGCTCCAACGGGATAGAACCAAGAGTGATAGCAGGCATGGTCTTACTCCTTCGCCTCGTTGCGGCCCAGGTGGAACGCCGTGACGGCTGCAGCGAGCAGCAGCATCGAGGCGAGTTCGACCACTAGTAGATAAGGACCGAACAGGCTGATGCCCACGGCCTTGGAGTCTACGGTGGTTTGACCGATGCCGGTGCCGGCGGAATGGCTGAACAGTACATACAGCAGTTCAGCCAGCAGCAGTGCAGCGAGTACGACCGGACCACCCCAGATACCGGGTTTGAGCCAGACGCGCTCTTGCTGAACCGAGGCCGGGCCCAGGTTCAGCATCATCACCACGAACACGAACAGCACCAGGATGGCGCCGGCGTAGGCGATCACTTCCAGTACACCGGCGAATGGAGCACCGAGACTGAAAAAGGTCATCGCCACCGCGAGCAGCGAAATAATCAGGTAGAGCAGGGCGTGCACAGGGTTGGTGTTGGTGATCACGCGAAGCGTGGACACAACGGCAACACCTGATGCGAAATAGAAAGCGAATTCCATCTTTCTTCCTTAAGGCAGCAAGCTCTTCACGTTGATCGGTTCGGCTTCATTTTGCGCGGAGCCTTTTGGCTTACCGGCAATGGCCATACCTGCAACACGATAGAAGTTGTAATCAGGGTTCTTACCGGGACCGGAGATCAGCAGATCTTCTTTCTCGTAAACCAGGTCCTGACGTTTGAACTCGGCCATCTCGAAATCCGGTGTCAGCTGGATCGCAGTGGTCGGGCAGGCTTCCTCGCAGAGGCCGCAGAAAATGCAACGCGAGAAGTTGATGCGGAAGAAGTCCGGGTACCAGCGACCGTCCTCGGTTTCAGCTTTCTGCAGCGAGATGCAACCCACCGGACACGCTACGGCGCACAGGTTGCAGGCTACACAGCGCTCTTCGCCGTCGGGGTCGCGGGTCAGGACGATGCGCCCACGGAAGCGCGGCGGCAGGTACACCGCCTCTTCCGGGTACTGCAGCGTGTCGCGCTTGCGGAAGGCGTGGCCGAAAATCATCACCAGGCTGCGAAGCTGGGTGAAGAATCCATGCACGATGTCAAAAGTATACTTGAACATGATTCTCTATCCTCACTGAGCCGCGACGGCGGGCGTGTTCAACAACACGATCGCAGCGGTCACCAGCAGATTGATCAGGGTCAGCGGCAGGCAGAATTTCCAGCCGAAATCCATCACTTGGTCATACCGTGGGCGCGGAATCGATGCGCGCAGCAGGATGAAGATCATGATGAAAAACGCGGTCTTCAGAGCAAACCAGATGAACGGGATCTGCGGCAAAATGTCGAAAGGTCCGTGCCAGCCACCGAAGAACAAAGTCACCAGCAGCGCCGAGATCAACACGATGCCGATGTACTCACCGACGAAGAACATGCCCCATTTCATGCCAGCGTATTCAATGTGGTAACCGTCGGCCAGTTCCTGCTCCGCTTCCGGCTGGTCGAAGGGGTGACGGTGAGTCACGGCCACGCCAGCGATGAAGAAGGTGAGGAAACCGAGGATCTGCGGAATGATGAACCACAGGTGCTGGGCCTGGTAATCGACGATGTCGCGCATGTTGAACGAACCAGCCTGCGCCACGATGCCCATCAACGACAGACCCATGAACACTTCATAGGACACGGTTTGTGCCGAGGCGCGCAAGCTGCCCAACAGGGCGAACTTGTTGTTGCTCGACCAGCCGGCGAACAGCACCGCGTAGACCGACAGACCGGCCATGGCGAAGAAGAACAGCACGCCGATGTTCAGGTCCGCGACACCCCAGGTCGGGGTGATCGGGATGATTGCGAAGGCAATCAGCAAGGCGCTCATGGCCACCACCGGCGCCAAAGTGAAGATCACTTTGTCGGCGAACGGTGGCGTCCAGTCTTCCTTGAAGAACATCTTGATCATGTCGGCGGCGATCTGGAAGGCGCCGAACGGGCCAACCCGGTTCGGACCGTAACGGTCCTGCCAGAGGGCGAGCAAACGACGCTCGACCCAGCTCAGCAGCGCGCCGCAAACCACCACGGCGAGCAGAATCACGATGGCCTTGAGCACCGCGATGATCACGTCGATCACTTCAGGTGTGAACCAGGTCATTGAGCTGCCTCCTGCAGACCGTCAACGGTAAGGCCGGCGATGGCCGGTGGAATACCCGCCAGACCGGCAGGCAAAGCAACCAGGCCAGCACCCAGCTCTTCATTGATACGCAGCGGCAGACGCAGGGTCTGGCCGGCAACATTCAAGCTGAGCAGGGCACCGTCGTTGACGCCCAGACGATCCGCTTCGGATTTGGCCACACAGACGTAGGCGGCCGGGATGCGTTCCTGAACCGGAGCGGCTTTCGAAGAGTTCTCTTCACTGCCGAACAGGTGATAGAACGGCACCGCTTGCCAGGTTCCGCGAGCAGGGGAGAACGCGCCCGGAATGCTGGCGAACCAGCTCAGGCCATCACCTTGGGTTTCGATCAGGCGAGTACCTGGGTCGCCGGCACGCAGGTGACCACCGACTTCGTCCTGGAACTTGTTCCAGGCTTGCGGCGAGTTCCAGCCCGGAGACCAGGCAAATGGTACTTGCTGACGTGGTTCGGCGGAGCCCGAGTAACCTTCCATGGAGAACGAGAACGCAGTGTCGTTGTCCTGGGAAGTGCGCGGTTCGTGCACGCTGATGTCGGCGCGCATGGCGGTCCGGCCACTGTAACGTAGCGGCTCGCGAGCCAGTTTCAGACCTTTGATGCGGAACGAGGCCGACGGTGCGGCGCTGACAATGCCAGCGAGTTGCGGGTTGCTTTCGGCGCAGGCTGCGGTGACGTGGTCCAGTTGGGTCCAGTCCACCGGCTTGTTCAGCAAGGTGCTGCGCAGGGCATGCAGCCAGCGCCAGCCTTCGTGAACCAGGATGCTCGCATCCAGGTAAGTCGGGTCGAAGACCTGGAAGAAGCGCTGGGCGCGGCCTTCCTGGCTGACCAGCGTACCGTCGCCTTCAGCGAAGCTGGCGGCTGGCAGAACCAGATGTGCACGATCGCTGGTGGCAGTCTTCTGATGGTCGGTGACAATCACGACTTTTGCAGCGTTCAGTGCGGCATCGACTTTGGCTGCGTCGACGCGGGTGTACAGATCATTTTCCAGTACGACGATGGCGTCGGCTTTGCCGTCGATCACCGCTTGCAGCGCAGCGTCTGCCGATCCACCACCGAGCATGGCCAGGCCGAGGCTGTTGGCCTCTGGCACGATCAGGCTGATGGAGCCGGCTTTTTCGCGCAGCTTGAGAGCTTTGGCGATGTTCGCCGCGGCTTCGATCAGCGCTTTGGAGCCCAGAGAAGTACCCGCAATGATCAGCGGACGCTTGGCTGCCAACAGGGCGTTGGCGATGCGCTGCGCCAGTTCAGCCGCGTCGCTGTCCAGGCCTTCAACGGCAGGAGCGCTGGCGTCGAGGGCGTGAGCCACGGCGAAACCGATACGAGCCAGGTCGTCTGGAGCGGCGTGAACGCACTCTTCAGCCACGTCATCAAGCTTGGTTTCAGCCAGGCTGGCGATGAACAGCGGGTTCAGTTCGTGCTGACCGATGTTCTTCACCGCAGCATCCAGCCAAGGCTGAACGCGCATGGCGTCGGCCATGTCTTCGGCTTTGCCTTTGACCGATTGACGCAGTGCCAGGGCCATGCGGGCAGCGGTCTGGGTCAGGTCTTCGCCGAGGACGAAGATCGCGTCGTGGTCTTCGACCTCGCGCATGTTCGGGATCGGCAGCGGGCTGTCTTTGAGCACCTGGGCAACCAGGCGAATACGCTCCAGCTCGGACGCTTCGATACCCGAGTAGAAGTGCTCGGCACCGACCAGTTCGCGCAGGGCGAAGTTGCTTTCGAGGCTGGCGCGTGGCGAGCCGATACCGACGATATTGCGACCGCGCAGCAGATCGGCAGCTTTATCCAGTGCAGCGTCGAGACCGAGTTTGACCTGACCGTCAGCCAGCAGTGGCTGGCGCGGACGATCTTCGCGGTTGACGTAGCCATAACCGAAACGGCCACGGTCGCAGAGGAAGTACTGGTTCACCGAACCGTTGAAACGGTTTTCGATACGACGCAGTTCGCCGTAACGTTCACCCGGGCTGATGTTGCAACCGCTGGAGCAGCCATGGCAGATGCTCGGCGAGAACTGCATGTCCCACTTGCGGTTGTAGCGCTCGGAGTGAGTCTTGTCGGTGAACACGCCAGTCGGGCAGACCTCGGTGAGGTTGCCGGAGAACTCGCTTTCCAGGGTGCCGTCTTCAACGCGACCGAAGTACACGTTGTCGTGGGCGCCGAATACACCGAGGTCGGTGCCGCCGGCGTAGTCTTTATAGAAACGTACGCAGCGATAGCAGGCGATGCAGCGGTTCATTTCGTGAGAGATGAACGGGCCCAGTTGCTGGTTCTGGTGGGTACGTTTGGTGAAGCGGTAACGGCGCTCGTTGTGGCCGGTCATCACCGTCATGTCTTGCAGGTGGCAGTGACCGCCTTCCTCGCAGACCGGGCAGTCGTGCGGGTGGTTGGTCATCAGCCATTCGACGACGCTGGCGCGAAACACTTTGGCTTCTTCGTCATCGATGGAAATCCAGCTGCCGTCGGTGGCAGGTGTCATGCACGACATGACGATACGACCACGCTTGTCGTTCTCGTCGGTGTACTGCTTGACGGCGCACTGGCGACAAGCGCCAACGCTGCCAAGGGCGGGGTGCCAGCAGAAATACGGGATGTCGAGGCCTAGCGACAGACACGCCTGTAACAGGTTGTCTGCCCCATCGACTTCGAGCGATTTGCCGTCTACGTGGATAGTGGCCATGGTTCAAAGTTCTTCGTTGGCCCGGTGTCAGCGGGCGTGGCTAATGGAATCTGTGTACTCGCCTGGCGCTGGAACAGGCCTGTTGAAAACTGTGTTTTCAACAGGCCTGAAGCGTCTTCAGACGATAGGAGGGCGGCACGGACCACCCTCGTTCGATACGTTTACGCGCCGACCGGAATCGGGATCGGGCGAGCCAGAGGCGGGACGACAGCACTGGTGGGTGCAATGCCGGCCTCGAACTCTGGACGGAAATATTTGATTGCGCTGCCCAATGGCTCCACGGCGCCCGGTGCGTGAGCACAGAAAGTCTTGCCTGGGCCGAGGAAACCGACCAGACCCAGCAGGGTCTCGATATCGCCGGCTTGCCCTTCACCGTTCTCGATCGCACGCAGCAGCTTGACGCTCCACGGCAGACCGTCACGGCACGGGGTGCAGAAGCCGCAGGATTCGCGGGAGAAGAACTCTTCCATGTTGCGCAGCAGGGAGACCATGTTGACGCTGTCGTCCACGGCCATTGCCAGGCCGGTACCCATACGGGTGCCGACTTTGGCGATGCCACCGGCGTACATTTGTGCGTCCAGGTGCTCAGGCAAGAGGAAGCCGGTACCGGCGCCACCTGGCTGCCAGCACTTGAGCTTGAAGCCGTCGCGCATGCCGCCGGCGTAGTCTTCGAACAGCTCGCGAGCGGTCACGCCGAACGGCAGTTCCCACAGGCCGGGGTTCTTCACTTTGCCGGAGAAGCCCATCAGCTTGGTGCCGTGGTCTTCGCTGCCTTCACGGGCCAGCGATTTGTACCAGTCAACACCGTCGGCGATGATCGCCGGCACGTTGCACAGGGTTTCGACGTTGTTCACGCAAGTCGGCTTGCCCCACACGCCAACGGCGGCAGGGAAGGGCGGCTTGGAGCGCGGGTTGGCGCGGCGGCCTTCGAGGGAGTTGATCAGTGCGGTTTCTTCACCGCAGATGTAACGCCCGGCGCCGGTGTGGACGAACAGTTCGAAATCGAAGCCGCTGCCCAGAATATTCTTGCCCAGCAGGCCCGCGGCTTTTGCTTCTTCCACAGCACGGTTCAGGTGCTTGGCGGCGGTGGTGTATTCGCCACGCAGGAAGATGTAGCCACGGTAGGTTTTCAGCGCGCGAGCACTGATCAGCATGCCTTCGATCAGCAGATGGGGCAGTTGCTCCATCAGCATGCGGTCTTTCCAGGTGTTGGGTTCCATTTCATCCGCGTTGCACAGCAAGTAGCGGATGTTGATGGATTCGTCCTTGGGCATCAGGCCCCACTTCACACCCGTGGGGAAGCCTGCGCCACCGCGACCCTTGAGGCCGGAGTCTTTGACGGTCTGGACGATATCGTCTTGAGACATATCGGCGAATGCCTTGCGCGCAGCGGCGTAGCCATTCTTGGCCTGGTACTCGTCGAGCCAGACGGCTTCGCCGTCGTCACGCAGGCGCCAGGTCAGCGGATGGGTTTGTGCACTGCGCTTGATGCGGTTGGCAGGGCCGAAGGAAGTCAGGGTCATACGTAGCCCTCCAACAGTTTGGCAACGCCAGCAGGCTGTACATTACCGAAAGTGTCGTCGTCGATCATCAGCGCAGGTGCCTTGTCGCAGTTGCCGAGGCAGCAGACCGGTAGCAGTGTGAAACGACCGTCGGCGGTGGTTTGACCCAGGCCGATGCCGAGATTGCTCTGGATCTCGCTGACCACCGACTCGTGACCGCCGATAAAGCAGACCATGCTGTCGCAGACGCGAATGATGTGACGGCCCACTGGCTGACGGAAGATCTGGCTGTAGAACGTCGCCACGCCCTCAACGTCACTGGCCGGAATGCCGAGGATCTCGCCGATGGCGTAGAGCGCGCCATCGGGCACCCAGCCACGTTCCTTCTGGACAATCTTCAGGGCTTCGATCGACGCCGCGCGCGGGTCTTCGTAGTGATGCAGCTCGTGCTCGATGGCCGAGCGCTCGGTTTCGCTCAGGGCGAAACGGTCTGTCTGGATAAGCGTGCTGTTCATGCTTAGCGGTCCACGTCGGCCATAACGAAATCGATACTACCCAGGTACGCGATCAAGTCCGCGACCATGCTGCCTTTGATCACCGAAGGGATCTGCTGCAAGTGCGGGAAGCTTGGGGTACGAATCCGGGTGCGGTAGCTCATGGTGCCGCCATCGCTCGTCAGGTAATAACTGTTGATACCCTTGGTCGCTTCAATCATCTGGAAGGATTCGTTGGCCGGCATGACCGGGCCCCACGAAACTTGCAGGAAGTGCGTGATCAGGGTTTCGATGTGCTGCAGCGTGCGCTCTTTAGGCGGCGGCGTGGTCAGCGGGTGATCCGCTTTGTACGGGCCTTCCGGCATGTTGCGCAGGCACTGGTCGATGATCTTGACGCTCTGGCGCATTTCTTCGACGCGAACCATGCAGCGGTCGTAGGCATCGCCATTGGCCGCCAGCGGAACTTCGAATTCGAAGTTCTCGTAGCCCGAATACGGGCGGGCTTTACGCAGGTCGAAATCACAGCCGGTGGAACGCAAGCCAGAACCGGTGACGCCCCATTCCAGGGCTTCTTTGGTGTTGTAGGCCGCGACGCCGATGGTCCGGCCACGCAGGATGCTGTTCTGCAGCGCGGCTTTCTCGTACTCGTCGAGGCGCTTTGGCAGCCATTCGACGAAGTCCTTGACCAGCTTGTCCCAGCCGCGTGGCAGATCGTGCGCGACGCCGCCGATGCGGTACCAGGCCGGGTGCAGACGGAAGCCGGTGATGGCTTCGATCACGGTGTAGGCTTTTTGCCGGTCGGTGAAGGTGAAGAACACCGGGGTCATGGCGCCGACGTCCTGGATATAAGTACCCAGGAACAACAGGTGGCTGGTGATCCGGAAGAACTCGGCCATCATGATGCGGATGACGTCGACCTTCTCCGGCACCTTGATGCCGGCCAGTTTCTCGACCGAGAGCACGTACGGCAGGTTGTTCATCACGCCGCCGAGGTAGTCGATCCGGTCGGTGTACGGGATGAAGCTGTGCCAGGACTGACGCTCGGCCATTTTCTCGGCGCCACGGTGGTGGTAACCGACGTCCGGAACACAGTCGACGATTTCTTCACCGTCAAGTTGCAGGATGATACGGAACGCACCGTGAGCCGAAGGGTGGTTCGGGCCAAGGTTGAGGAACATGTAGTCCTCGTTGGCGCCGGAACGCTTCATGCCCCAGTCTTCCGGTTTGAAGCGCGCGGCTTCTTCTTCCAGCTGTTGCTTGGCCAGGGTCAGGCTGAACGGGTCGAACTCGGTGGCGCGGGCCGGGAAATCCTTGCGCAGCGGGTGACCTTCCCAGGTCGGCGGCATCATGATCCGGGTCAAATGAGGATGGCCGGCAAAGTCGATGCCGTACATGTCCCACACTTCACGCTCGTACCAGTTGGCGTTCGGCCAGATCGAGGTGACGGTCGGCAAGCTGAGGTCGCTCTCGGACAAGGCGACCTTGATCATTACGTCACTATTACGTTCGATCGACAGCAGGTGATAGAACACGGTGAATTCGACGCCGTTCGGCAAACCCTGACGCTTGGTGCGCAGACGCTCGTCCACGCCGTGCAGGTCATACAGCATGACGTACGGCTTGGGCAGGTTACGCAGGAAAGTCAGGACTTCGATGAGTTTGGCGCGGGTAACCCAAAGCACCGGCATGCCGGTGCGGGTGGCCTGGACGGAGAACGCCTCCGGGCCAAAACGGTTGTTCAGTTCGACGACCACATCTTGGTCGTCTGCCTTATAAGGCGGGATGTACAGAGCACTGCCTGTAGTCATGGCTTTTTATCGCTTTCGGTCAACGTAAAGAATGAAACCAGGTTCTCGTTTCTTTGTAAGAGCTGAGCTGGATCAGACTTCGTCGGGGCTGCGCAGGTTGGTTACCTGAATACGCTGTTCACGGCGCTGTTCCTTTTGCGACGGCATTTCGGCGCGGTAAACGCCTTGATCACCAACGACCCAGGAAAGTGGGCGACGCTCCTGGCCAATCGACTCCTGCAAGAGCATCAAGCCTTGCAGAAAAGCTTCAGGGCGGGGCGGGCAGCCGGGCACATAGACGTCCACGGGCAGGAACTTGTCCACCCCTTGAACGACGGAATAGATGTCGTACATGCCACCGGAGTTGGCGCACGAACCCATGGAGATAACCCACTTGGGTTCCAGCATTTGCTCGTAGAGACGCTGAATGATCGGCGCCATCTTGATGAAGCAGGTACCGGCAATAACCATGAAATCCGCCTGGCGCGGTGATGCCCGGATAACTTCGGCGCCAAAGCGTGCGATGTCATGGGGCGCCGTGAAGGCGGTAGTCATTTCCACGTAGCAGCACGACAGACCGAAGTTGTATGGCCACAGGGAGTTTTTACGCCCCCAGTTGACCGTACTGTTCAGCACGTCTTCGAGCTTGCCCATGAAGATATTTTTGTGGACTTGATCTTCTAACGGATCGGAAACGGTATCCCGTTCGCCGATCGGGTACTGCTCGTTAGGAGCATCCGGGTCGATCCTGGTGAGATTGTATTGCATCGCCAAAGCCTCATTGTTTTAGCTTCGCTTGCCGCTTACGACGACCTTCCGGAGCCCAATCAAGTGCCCCCACTCGCCAAAGGTAGACAAGACCTGCCAACAGAATTGCTATGAAAACGAGAGCTTCGACAAATCCGGTCCAGCCGCTTTCGCGGACGGACACAGACCAGGCAAAGAGAAAAAGGGCTTCGATATCGAAGATCACGAAGAGCATCGCGACCAGATAGAATTTGGCTGAGAGCCGCAAGCGGGCGCTACCGGTAGGCAGCATGCCGGACTCGAACGGTTCGTTTTTACTGCGGCCCCAGGCTTTGGAGCCCAGCAGGCTGGAAACACCGAGCATGAAGGCACAAAGGCCGCCAACACCCAGAAGGAAAATGGCAAAGCCCCAGTTGTGGGCCATGAGTCCTGTCGCTTCGGGCATGCTGGTAATCCTTGGCAGAGAGCAAAGGTCTCTGAGCTTGAATAGAAATAAAGCAGTGACGATATGTCGCAGCGCAATCAATCCCGGTGATTTTATGGCTAAACACCGGGCAAGTAAATTTTCTATGGCGAAATTATTTAGTGAAATGAGGACATGGCATGCCTCCGGACCCTCGCAGCCCAGACGTTGCGGGCATTAGGCGCTGTTTTGTCAATTATCTTTTGTGGGTGATGTAACGAACAATGTACAGTTTAAATGATAATCAATATTGTTTAACGCGGTTTTTAAACTGCTACTTGGGGTGGTAAGCGGGAAGTTGCGCATACATACCCTCTACTGCAAGTTGCGAGCTCAGCCGTTTTAACCTTTTTTTCGAGATCTGATACTGCTTGGGATCAATTTTTTTTATCGGCTGCGGGCGCAAGCTTTGAGTCAAGACGCGATCCGTAGCAGCCGGCGAGCTCGCGGGCCTGCGTTCGGCTCGGTCCGCGTTCGGGCGAAGCGGTCGCAATTTGGTAAGCACGGTGAGCCTGCAAAACCGCGCTACCTGGTTTTACGACTGCTCCGCCCGAACGCGGACCGAGCCGAACGCAGGCTTCGCCAGCTGCCACGGGGGATCAAACGCTGTCTGGGAAATCCCCAAAAAAAACGCCCCGAACCGGTCGGGGCGTTAGATATGCGGCATTCCAGTTAGTTTTCTGTACGGTCTGAAATGGCCGTTTGCTCAAGAAGCGAAGTCGATCAGTGGAACTGTTCTTCTTCGGTGGAGCCGGTCAGCGCGGTAACCGAAGACGTGCCGCCTTGAATCACGGTGGTCATGTCGTCGAAGTAGCCGGTGCCGACTTCCTGTTGGTGAGCCACGAAGGTGTAACCCTTGGCGGCGTCAGCGAATTCTTGTTCTTGCAGTTTCACGTAAGCGGTCATGTCGTTGCGGGCGTAGTCGTGCGCCAGGTTGAACATGCTGTGCCACATGTTGTGAATGCCGGCCAGGGTGATGAACTGGTGCTTGTAACCCATGGCGGACAGTTCGCGCTGGAACTTGGCGATGGTCGCGTCGTCCAGGTTTTTCTTCCAGTTGAAGGAAGGCGAGCAGTTGTATGACAGCAGCTGGTCCGGGTATTCCTTTTTGATCGCTTCAGCGAAACGACGAGCTTCGTCCAGGTCCGGCTTGGCGGTTTCGCACCAGATCAGGTCGGCGTATGGCGCATAGGCAAGGCCGCGAGCGATAGCCTGGTCGAGGCCGGCGCGCACTTTGTAGAAGCCTTCCTGAGTGCGTTCGCCAGTGACGAACGGTTGGTCGTACGGGTCGCAGTCCGAGGTCAGCAGGTCAGCGGCGTTGGCGTCGGTACGGGCCAGGATGATGGTCGGTGTACCGGCAACGTCAGCCGCCAGGCGGGCGGCGGTCAGCTTCTGTACGGCTTCCTGGGTAGGAACCAGTACCTTGCCGCCCATGTGGCCGCATTTTTTCACGGACGCCAGTTGGTCTTCGAAGTGAACGCCGGCAGCGCCTGCTTCGATCATGCTTTTCATCAGCTCGTAGGCGTTCAGCACACCACCGAAACCGGCTTCAGCATCGGCGACGATCGGTGCGAAGTAGTCGATGTAGCCGTCGTCACCCGGGTTCTTGCCGGCTTTCCACTGGATCTGGTCGGCGCGACGGAACGAGTTGTTGATGCGCTTGACCACAGTCGGTACGGAGTCGACCGGGTACAGCGACTGGTCCGGGTACATCGATTCTGCAGAGTTGTTGTCTGCAGCGACTTGCCAACCCGACAGGTAGATCGCCTGGATACCGGCTTTAACTTGCTGTACGGCCTGGCCGCCGGTCAGGGCGCCCATGCAGTTGACGAAATCTTTCTCGGGACGGAAGGACGGCTTGGCACCCTGGGTGACCAGGTTCCAGAGCTTCTCGGCGCCCATTTTTGCAAAGGTGTGCTCAGGTTGAACCGAGCCACGCAGACGGACGACGTCAGCAGCGGAGTAAGCGCGAGTCACGCCTTTCCAGCGTGGGTTTTCAGCCCAGTCTTTTTCGAGGGCTGCAATTTGCTGTTCGCGTGTCAGTGCCATGGAGATAAACCTCGTCGCGTCTTGTGTGGAAAGTGGTTCTTGGGTGGAAAATTCCAGCTCCACCAGGTACGCAGGTTTGAAAGATTGCGTAGATGGCTGCTCGCTGACCAGAAGCTTAGGTGGTCAAGTCGGGTCTGGCGGGGAGGGCGACGGGATGAACGATGGGCTCGAGGATGGACGCTGAGCAGGTAAGGGCGAGCTGGTGGGCGCATTCGGGCGTCGTGGGCCTTTATACGATCATCAGTGTGTTGCCGGTCTACCTAATTACGCTTCCGTCCCTCGGGACAACTTCGTTCCAGTCGCAACCTCGTCAAACACACCTTGTGGGCGGTACAGACACGAATCGGCTCAGGTAGGTAGGTTAGAGCGGCGATTCGAAGGCCCTTGCCAGGGCCCCTGATTAGCGGGAGCGAGGCCATCATGCCTTTGCTTTTTTGGCTCGTCAAACGTTTTGTAGTGCTTTTTTTTAAGCACTACATCTTTGGTCTAATACGACTAATCAGTCAGTTTTTGGTGTGTTAGTCCAAGGTATCGACTTTTACCCGCAAGGTCATGTCATCCCGGCCCTGAGTCGAATAGCTGCGGGCCAGCCCCTGTTTATCGGCCTGGGTCTGGCGATTGACCCCGGCCAGGGTGATCCATTCGCCAAGACGGCCGCTGACCGTGGTGTTGGTACTTTGCACGTTCACTACATCGGGACGTTCCTGGCTCATTCGGTCACGATTGGTTCTGATATTGAGGTGAACGATGTCGCCGGTGACGCTGGCTGTGACGTAGAAACCCTGGGTGACGTTGCGGTACTGGGTCTGGCTTTGCAGGTGGGCGTAGTTGTTGCTCGGGTTTTGCGGTGGGCTGGAGCTGTTGCTCGGGTTTTGCGGCGGGCTGGAGGTGTTGGTCTGGTTTGGCAGGCTGGCGTAGGCATCGGTCTGGGTGCTGGTCAGCGGCACGATCTGGCCGATCTGGATCAGGGCCGGTGTACCTTCGCTGGTCTGGACTTGCTGAATGCCGCCTTCGCGGCTGTCGGTGCTGTAGGTGATGATCCGCGTCCGCTGATCGGTGTTGTCTTGCTGGTTGTTTTCATTGGTGTCGACAGTGATCAGCAGGCGTTTGGGCGCGGTGTCGAGCTGTGCGATCAGGGCCTTGAATTCGTTGATCTTGTCGGGTTCGGCGTTGACGATCAGCTGGTTGCCGTAGGCGCTGACCTTGCCGTCCCCGCCGATAAAATTCTGCGCGACCGGCAGCAGGTCGGCGCTGGTGCGATTGTTGAGTTGCACCACCTCGGTAGCGGCGATGACCGAAAAACTGCAGGTCAGCAGCAGTGTGGTGAACAGGGTGCGTAGGGACATGTCCGTTATCTCCGCGATCAAAGGCTCGAGTTTGCCAGTTTGTCGGCCTGCGAAGGGGCAAGTTGAATCCTGGACGGCAAAACGCCCCGGTATCTGAAGATAGCAGGGCGTTTTGCTGATCGTTCCCATGCTCCGCGTGGGATGATCGTTCCCACGCTCTGCGTGGGAATGCCTCTCAGGACGCTCCGCGTCCTTTCGCGGTGGTGACGCGGAGCGTCACCGGCTGCATTCCCACGCGGAGCCTGGGAACGATCAGTGGTGGCCTCGCACCATGTCGACGTGCGGAATCCCTGCTTCCAGGAACTCCTCACTGACAATGCTGAAGCCCAGGCGCTCATAGAACGCTGTCGCCTGAACCTGTGCACTGAGCATCTGCTGCTTGAGCCCGCGCTTCTCGGCTTCACCGATCACCGCCTGCATCAGCGCATCGCCGACCTTCAGGCCGCGCCAGTCCTTGAGGACTGATACGCGGCCGACGTGCCCATCAGGCAACAGGCGCGCAGTACCAATCGGAAAATCACCTTCGAAGGCGAGGAAATGCACGGCGCTTGCGTCGTCGGCATCCCATTCCAGTTCGGCTGGAACGGATTGCTCGGCGATGAACACCGCTTCACGAATGCGCCGGATCTCGGCGTTGTCCTTTTGCCAGTCTGCGACACGTACGTGAATCTTATTCATCGGCAAACCCCAGGCTTCCTTGCTTGACCAGTTCACACAGCAGGCCCCGACCGTCTTCATCGCTCAGCCAATGGCCAAGGTTGTCGACGTGTAGCGCATCGGCGGCGCAAATCATTTTCAGCAGCTCGCGCAACTTGCCCGGCAGATAACGGCTCTGGCCGCTGGCGAACAGCAGCAGGTCGTCGTCGACTTCCGACCAGGCCAGGCGCGCGCTTGGGTTGCGGATCAGCACGGCGCCTTGCTCGAGACTGCTGAGCAGGTCGTCTTCTTCCAGTTCCGGGCCGACCACCAGTTCCGGGTAGCGTGGTTCGGTCATGAACTGGCCGAACCAGGTCAGCAGCAGGCGCTCGTCGCTCATGTGTTCGGCCAGCAGGCTTTTCAAGCGGTCGAGGGCGTCATGCTGGATCTGGTGCGGGTCGATCGCTGGTTGTGCGTCGGCGTCGGTGTAACGCTCTTCGTCAGGCAGGAACTGGCTGAGGAAGTCAGTGAAGTGGGTCAGCACTTCAGCGGCGCTCGGGGCGCGGAAGCCCACCGAGTAGGTCATGCAGTCGTCGACAGCCACGCCGCAGTGGGCCAGGCGCGGCGGCAGGTAGAGCATGTCGCCCGGTTCCAGGGTCCACTCGTCGGTCCCCTGGAAGTCGGCAAGGATGCGCAGGTCGGCGTGCTCGAGCAGAGGGCTCTCGGAATCGCACATCTGGCCGATCTTCCAGTTGCGCTTGCCATGGCCTTGCAGCAGGAACACGTCGTAGTTGTCGAAGTGCGGGCCTACGCTGCCGCCAGGCGCAGCGAAGCTGATCATCACGTCGTCGATGCGCCAGCTCGGCAGGAAGCGGAAGTGCTCCAGCAGCTCGCTGACTTCCGGCACGAACTGGTCGACGGCTTGCACCAGCAAGGTCCACTCGCGCTCGGGCAGTTTGCTGAATTCGTCTTCGGCGAACGGGCCGCGACGCAATTCCCATGGGCGCTCGCCGTGCTCGATGACCAGTCGCGATTCGACTTCCTCTTCCAGTGCCAGGCCGGCCAGTTCGTCGGCGTCGATCGGGCTTTCGAAATCAGGGATCGCCTGGCGAATCAGCAGCGGCTTTTTCTGCCAGTAGTCGCGCAGGAATTCCCGTGCAGTGATGCCGCCCAGAAGTTGAAGAGGAATATCAGGATTCATGTGTAACCTATTGAAAAAAAGTACTTTTCAGACGGGAATAAAAACGCCCGGCGCTGCCGGGCGTCTAAATGTATTACGAGCGGTCAGATGCGCTTGGCTTGAGCCACGGCGTTGCCGATGTAATTGGCCGGAGTGAGCTTTTTCAGCTCGGCCTTGGCCTCGGCAGGCATGTCCAGTGCATCGATGAAAGTCTGCAGCGCTTCAGGGCTGATGCCCTTGCCGCGAGTCAGCTCTTTCAGCTTTTCGTACGGGTTTTCGATGTTGTAGCGACGCATCACGGTCTGGATCGGTTCGGCCAGGACTTCCCAGCACGCATCCAGGTCAGCAGCGATTTTCTGGGCGTTGAGCTCCAGTTTGCTGATGCCTTTGAGGCTGGCTTCGTAAGCGATAACGCTGTGAGCGAAGCCGACGCCGAGGTTGCGCAGCACGGTGGAGTCGGTCAGGTCACGCTGCCAGCGGGAGATTGGCAGCTTGCTCGCCAGGTGCTGGAACAGTGCATTGGCGATACCCAGGTTGCCTTCGGAGTTTTCGAAGTCGATCGGGTTGACCTTGTGCGGCATGGTCGAGGAGCCGATTTCGCCGGCAATGGTGCGCTGCTTGAAGTAGCCCAGGGAGATGTAACCCCAGATATCGCGATCGAAGTCGATCAGGATGGTGTTGAAGCGGGCGATCGCGTCGAACAGCTCGGCGATGTAGTCGTGCGGTTCGATCTGCGTGGTATACGGGTTGAAGCCCAGGCCCAGTTCATCTTCGATAAACGCGCGAGCGTTGGCTTCCCAGTCGATCTCAGGGTAGGCCGAGAGGTGTGCGTTGTAGTTGCCGACAGCGCCGTTGATCTTGCCCAGCAGCGGAACGGCGGCGACTTGGGCGATCTGGCGTTCCAGGCGGTAAACCACGTTGGCCAGTTCTTTGCCCAGGGTGGTCGGCGAAGCCGGTTGACCGTGGGTGCGCGAGAGCATCGGCACGTCGGCGAAGCGGATCGCCAGCTCGCGAATGGCTTCAGCAGTCTGGCGCATCAGCGGCAGCATCACCTCATCACGGCCTTCGCGCAGCATCAGGGCGTGGGACAGGTTGTTGATGTCCTCGCTGGTGCAGGCAAAGTGGATGAATTCACTGACGTTGGCCAGTTCAGGCAGTTTGGCGGCCTGTTCCTTGAGCAGGTACTCAATGGCTTTAACATCGTGGTTGGTGGTGCGCTCGATCTCTTTGACGCGCTCGGCGTGTTCCAGCGAGAAGTTTTCCGCCAGTTCATTCAGAGCCGCGTTGGCTTCGGCGGAAAACGCCGGGACTTCGCAGATGCTAGCGTGAGCGGCCAGGCGCTGGAGCCAGCGCACTTCAACCAGGACGCGAGCACGGATCAGACCGTATTCGCTGAAAATTGGGCGCAGGGCCTGGGTTTTGCCGGCGTAGCGGCCGTCAACAGGGGAAACCGCAGTGAGCGAAGAGAGCTGCATGGGGTGTTCTCGGACAGTCGGGCAACGAAATGGGGCGCGTATCATACATGAAAAAAACCGCTGGTCCGTTGCCAACTGACCAGCGTTTACGCGTTACAGACTACAAAACAATATTGCGGGCGCGGTTCAGCTGCTGCGCATCAGCGGATAAAGCTCTTTGAGCAGTTTGCGGCGGCTGAATACCAGCTGCCAGCGATGACCACCCAGCTGGCGCCACAAGCGCGCCGAGCGGATGCCGGCCAGCAACAGGGCGCGGATCTTCGACGAGTTGCTCGGTTGCTGCAGGTTGCGCATGTCGCCGTGCACCTGAATCCGTTGGCGCAGGGTGCTCAAGGTGTCCTGATACAGCGCTCCACAAGCGGCGATCACGTTTTCGTGGGCCGGGCCGAAATGCTCGACCTGGGACTGAATCTGCGGCAAGCGTTTGCCGATCACTTCGAGCATGTCGTCACGCTTGGCCAGTTGTCGCTCGAGGCCGAGCATCGACAGCGCATAGCGCAAGGGTTCGCGTTGCAAGGTGTTCGGGTCGCGCTCCAGGGCGCCGATCAGTGCGCGATAACCTTCGCGCAGATTGATGTCGTCGCCACCGTAGACTTCCAGGGTGTCCTTCGGATCACGGATCAGCAGGCTGCCAAGCATGCAGCTCAGACCGGCTTCCGTGACCTGGCCGGTCTTGGCGATCTTGTCGACCAGGACTGCGGCGAGAAAAACACCGCCCAGGGCTGTCAGTTGCTCCTGAGTCGGGCTCATGCGCGCGAATCCTTGCTGCTCCAGGGTTCGGCCACTTCAATGACGCCGCCGCCAAGGCAGATTTCGCCGTCGTAGAACACCACGGACTGGCCGGGGGTTACTGCGCGCTGCGGGTCGTCGAAAATAGCGCGATAGCCATTGGCGGTTTTTTCCAGGGTGCAGGGCTGGTCGCTCTGGCGATAGCGGACTTTCGCAGTGAGCTTGCGCGGCGTGCTCAGGTCGACCGGGTTGACCCAGTAGATGTCCGAGGCGAGCAGCGCGCGGGAGAACAGCCATGGGTGATCATTGCCCTGGCCAACGATCAGCTCGTTGTGCTCCAGGTCCTTGATCAGCACGTACCACGGCTCTTCGCCGGCGTCTTTCAGGCCGCCGATGCCCAGACCCTGGCGCTGGCCGATGGTGTGGTACATCAGGCCGTGGTGGCGACCGATCACTTCACCTTCGGTGGTTTTGATCTCGCCAGGCTGTGCCGGCAGGTATTGCTTGAGGAAGTCGCTGAAACGGCGTTCGCCGATAAAGCAGATCCCGGTGGAGTCCTTTTTCTTCGCCGTAGCCAGCTGGTGTTTCTCGGCAATCGCTCGAACCGCAGGTTTTTCCAGCTCGCCGACCGGGAACAGGGTCTTGGCGATCTGCTCGCCGCCGACGGCGTGCAGGAAGTAGCTCTGATCCTTGTTGGGGTCCAGGCCTTTGAGCAGTTCGGTACGGCCATCGATGTCGCGGCGGCGCACGTAGTGGCCGGTGGCGATCAGGTCGGCACCGAGCATCAGGGCGTAGTCGAGGAACGCCTTGAACTTGATTTCGCGGTTGCAGAGGATGTCCGGGTTCGGTGTGCGCCCGGCTTTGTATTCGGCCAGGAAATGCTCGAACACGTTGTCCCAGTACTCAGCGGCGAAGTTGGCGGTGTGCAGCTTGATGCCAATCTTGTCGCAAACGGCTTGAGCGTCGGCCAGGTCGTCCATGGCGGTGCAATAGTCCGTTCCGTCGTCCTCCTCCCAGTTCTTCATGAACAGGCCTTCCACCTGATAACCCTGCTCGATCAGCAGTAGGGCGGAAACGGAAGAGTCCACGCCGCCGGACATGCCGACGATAACGCGCTTCTTTTGTGTGTCAGAAGGGGCTGGATCACGCATAGGGATTCAAAGGGTGTCTTGAAAAAGGACGCGATTCTAACAGGCCGGAGCCTGCAAGGCTAAAGAGAAGGGCGGATCAGCTCGAGACTGTGCAGCTTGCCGCTCAAATAATCGTCGATGCACTGGAGGATTAGCTCGCTGCGCCAGTCCGGGCGTCGTTCCAGCAGCTCGGTGCGGGTTAGCCAGCGCGGGCCGATAATGCCGTCATCCAGCTGATAATCGGGATGATGCTGTAGCGGTTTGCCAGCGAAGCACACGCGTTGGTAGGTCACGCCGTTGCTTGGAGCAGTATAGAGGTAGATGCCGATAACGCCGGTCAGTTCGATGTCCCAGCCGGTTTCTTCGAGGGTTTCACGAATCGCGGCGTCGATCAGTGTTTCGTCGGGATCCAGGTGCCCGGCGGGCTGATTGAGCACCGCTCGTCCGCCTGCGAGTTCCTCGACCATCAGGAAGCGGCCATTGTCTTCGACGATGGTCGCGACGGTAATGTGGGGCTGCCAATCCATAAAAATATTCTGCCTTGGGGTTGGGGGAGAAGGTCATCATAAAACGAGCGCGGTCCCTGTAGGAGCCGAGCTTGCTCGCGATGGCATCACCTCGGTGCAACAGACACATCGCGTCGCCTGCATCGCGAGCAAGCTCGGCTCCTACAAAGAGCAAAGAGCGCAAGCCATAAACAGAAACCCCGGCGCGGGGCCGGGGCTCTGGTATTACAGTGCAGCGCTATCAGGCAGCCAGGCTGTCGGAAGCCAGCGCAGCGATTGCCGCGTTGAAGATTTCGCTAGGGCGCATGGCCTTGCTGATCAGTGCTGGCGTGGCGTAGTAGTAGCCACCGATTTCCACTGGTTTGCCCTGAACGGCGTTGAGCTCGGCAACGATGGCCGCCTCGTTTTCGGTCAGGGTTTTCGCCAGTTGGCCAAATTGCGCCTGGAGGGCGGCATCTTCAGTCTGGGCGGCCAGGGCCTGGGCCCAGTACAGCGCCAGGTAGAAGTGGCTGCCGCGGTTGTCGATGTTGCCGACTTTGCGTGCAGGCGACTTGTTGTTGTCCAGGAACTGACCGGTGGCCTGATCCAGAGTCTTGGCCAGTACCAGGGCTTTCGGGTTGTTGTAAGTCACACCCAAATGCTCAAGGGAGGCGGCCAGAGCCAGGAACTCACCCAGCGAATCCCAGCGCAGGAAGTTTTCTTCCAGCAACTGCTGAACGTGCTTCGGTGCTGAACCGCCAGCGCCGGTTTCGAACAGACCGCCGCCGTTCATCAGCGGAACGATCGACAGCATCTTGGCGCTGGTGCCCAGCTCCATGATCGGGAACAGGTCGGTCAGGTAGTCGCGCAGTACGTTACCGGTCACCGAGATGGTGTCCTGACCGGCGCGGATGCGCGTCAGCGTGAACGCCATGGCGTCGACTGGCGACATGATGCGGATGTCCAGGCCGGATGTGTCGTGATCCTTCAGGTAGGCCTGAACTTTCTCGATCACCACGCCGTCGTGGGCGCGCATTGGGTCCAGCCAGAAGATCGCTGGAGTGCTGCTGGCGCGAGCACGGTTGACGGCCAGTTTGACCCAGTCCTGGATCGGCGCGTCTTTGGTCTGGCACATGCGGAAGATGTCGCCGGCTTCAACCGACTGTTCCAGCAGAGTGCGGCCAGCGCTGTCGGAAACGCGAACAACACCGTCAGCCTTGATCTGGAAGGTCTTGTCGTGGGAACCGTACTCTTCGGCTTTTTTCGCCATCAGGCCAACGTTTGGCACGCTGCCCATGGTGGTTGGGTCGAAGGCGCCGTGTTGCTTGCAGTCTTCGATCACCGCCTGGTAGATGGTGGCGTAGCAACGATCCGGGATCACGGCCTTGGTGTCGTGCAGTTGGCCATCGGTGCCCCACATCTTGCCGGAGTCACGGATCATGGCTGGCATCGAGGCGTCGACGATCACGTCGCTCGGCACGTGCAGGTTGGTGATGCCTTTGTCGGAGTTGACCATGGCCAGCGACGGACGAACGGCGTAGACCGCCTGAATGTCGGCTTCGATCTGTGCTTGCTGCTCGGCCGGCAGGGCCTTGATGCGGGCGTACAGGTCGCCGATGCCGTTGTTCAGGTTGAAGCCGATCTGTGCCAGCACGTCAGCGTGCTTGCTCAGGGCGTCTTTATAGAACTCGGCAACGATCTGGCCGAACATGATCGGGTCGGAGACCTTCATCATGGTCGCTTTCAGGTGAACCGACAGCAGCACGCCTTTTTGCCTGGCGTCTTCGATTTCAGCGGCGATGAAGCTGCGCAGGGCGTTTTTGCTCAGCACGGCGCAATCGAGGATCTCACCGGCTTGTACGGTGGTTTTTTCTTTCAGGACGGTGGTACTGCCATCCCGAGCGATCAGTTCGATTTTAACGCTGTCTTTGGCGTCGATCAGGGCGGCTTTTTCGCTGCCGTAGAAATCGCCAGCGCTCATGTGAGCGACGTGGGACTTGGAGTCCGAGCTCCAGGCGCCCATTTTGTGCGGGTGCTTGCGGGCGTAGTTCTTGACCGACAGCGGGGCGCGGCGGTCAGAGTTGCCTTCGCGCAGAACCGGATTTACGGCGCTACCCTTGACCTTGTCGTAAGCCGCTCTGGCGCTCTTGTCGGCATCGCTGGTCACGGTTTCCGGATAGTCCGGCAGTTCAAAGCCCTGGGCTTGCAATTCTTTGATCGCGGCCTGCAGTTGCGGAACCGAGGCGCTGATGTTCGGCAGTTTGATGATGTTGGCTTCAGGCGTGACGGCCAGGGCGCCCAGTTCGGCGAGGTGGTCGGCTACGGCTTTGTCGCCCAATTGCTCGGGGAAGCTGGCCAGGATGCGCCCTGCAAGAGAGATATCGCGGGTTTCCACGGCGATATCAGCGGAGGCGGTGAAGGCCTCTACGATAGGCAGCAGTGAATAGGTGGCGAGGGCTGGGGCTTCGTCGGTGAAGGTGTAGATGATCTTCGAGCGGGTGGGCATATTCGGATTAACTCTCTTCTTTGCTAGGCGTGCTCGGAATCTCGAGTTGCGCGGGGGTGAGCGCTTTCGTTCAAAGTCGTCCATGAGCCGAAAGTCGAGGTTTCTTCGCGGTGATGTTGGGTGCATCAGTCGAGCGTCAGGCGACCGGGTCGCGGTAACAACCCAGTCTTTTCGGGCTTGAAAGTCTCATTCCAGACAGGTCAGCCGGTGTGACTCTGTGGTCACCGGCGCATTATACATAGGTCTTTGGTGTTGCGACGATAGGTCGCGTATTCGAGGTGACGTCCATTGGTCTAAAGGATCGGCTCGCAGGGTCGCCGTACACTGATCGCCCTGGTCCTCGATTTTGTCGTTTTTACCTTTGCTTTCAGGCTTGTAGGCCGCAAAGAGTATAGGTTTGGCCCTGGATGTATGGAACATAAGGTTCCCGTCCAGATTCAACTGGGGTACGCTCCAGAGCAGCCAGATGTTCAATCCACGTAACGGAGTTCAGCATGGGATACAAGAAGATTCAGGTTCCAGCAGTCGGCGACAAAATCACCGTCAATGCAGACCATTCTCTCAATGTTCCTAATAACCCGATCATCCCTTTCATCGAAGGTGATGGTATTGGCGTCGACATCAGCCCGGTCATGATCAAGGTTGTCGATGCTGCTGTTAAGAAAGCTTACGGTGGCGATCGTAAAATCTCCTGGATGGAAGTCTACGCCGGCGAGAAGGCTACCCAGGTCTACGACCAGGACACCTGGTTGCCTCAGGAAACTCTGGATGCTGTCAAAGACTACGTCGTTTCCATCAAAGGCCCGCTGACCACTCCGGTCGGTGGCGGCATCCGTTCCCTGAACGTCGCCCTGCGTCAGCAGCTGGACCTTTATGTTTGCCTGCGTCCAGTGCGTTGGTTCGAAGGCGTGCCTAGCCCGGTCAAGAAGCCTGGCGACGTCGACATGACGATCTTCCGTGAAAACTCGGAAGACATTTATGCCGGTATCGAGTGGAAGGCCGGCTCGCCAGAAGCGATCAAGGTCATCAAATTCCTGAAAGACGAAATGGGTGTCACTAAAATCCGTTTCGACCAGAACTGCGGTATCGGCGTCAAGCCGGTTTCCCTGGAAGGCACCAAGCGTCTGGCGCGCAAGGCCCTGCAGTATGTAGTCGACAATGACCGCGACTCGCTGACTATCGTGCACAAAGGCAACATCATGAAGTTCACCGAAGGTGCCTTCAAAGAGTGGGCCTACGAAGTGGCTGCTGAAGAATTCGGCGCTACCTTGCTCGATGGCGGTCCCTGGATGCAGTTCAAGAACCCTAGAACCGGCAAGAATGTCATCGTCAAAGATGCCATCGCCGATGCCATGCTGCAGCAAATTCTGCTGCGCCCGGCTGAATACGATGTGATCGCGACCCTGAACCTGAACGGTGACTACCTGTCCGACGCCCTGGCGGCCGAAGTGGGTGGTATCGGTATCGCACCAGGCGCCAACCTGTCCGACACCGTCGCGATGTTCGAAGCCACCCACGGTACGGCTCCAAAGTACGCAGGCAAAGACCAGGTGAACCCGGGTTCGCTGATCCTGTCTGCTGAAATGATGCTACGCCACATGGGCTGGACCGAAGCGGCTGACCTGATCATCAAAGGCACCAACGGCGCAATCTCGGCCAAGACAGTGACCTATGACTTCGAACGTCTGATGGAGGGCGCCAAGCTGCTGTCGTCTTCTGCGTTCGGCGATGCTCTGATCTCTCACATGTAAGCTGATCCGCGCCAAGCAGAACCGGCCGACTCAAGTGAATGAGTCGGCCGGTTTTTTTATGACTGGATGTTTGGTGTTGTCAGCTTGATATGGTTTCGTGGTGGGTTGGAGGGTTCGTCTGGGCTGCCTGTGCAGTGGCTGACCTGATTTCAATCGCATGCAAGCCTTTTGGCCCCTGGATGATATCGAAACAAACGGCTTGTCCTGCTTTCAGGGTTTTGTAGCCATCCATTTTAATGGCCGAGTAATGGGCAAACAGATCTTCGTCCTTGCCGTCCTCGTTGATGAATCCATACCCTTTGGCATTGTTGAACCACTTGACCTTGCCGCTTGCCATGCTCATATCCCTCTGCAACAGACTCCATCACTGGAGTATCATCCAGTTCATCAGCACTCAAACCCGGAAATCGGGTTGACTGTGCGGACGTTTATTACCCACTGTGGGCCCTATTGGTTGTAACACCGTTTTGCCGATAGTCAAGGTGACCGGGCGGTCAGAGTTGAAATCCTGCCTGGGCGCCCCCACCACAGTATTTGTTCAACTAACGAACCTTTCTTTCCATGCATGCAATCAGCCAGATTCGACTAACATTCAATCAGGATCGCCCGGATTTACACGACGACGATTCCGCTGGCTTGGCTGTACAGGAGGCTAAGCCCGCGTTGCAGGCGCCGCCGATGTACAAGGTGGTTTTGTTTAACGATGACTACACACCGATGGATTTCGTCGTCGAAGTGCTCGAGGTGTTTTTTAACCTGAATCGAGAGTTGGCGACCAAGGTAATGCTGGCCGTTCATACAGAAGGACGGGCAGTATGTGGAGTGTTTACCCGCGACATCGCCGAGACCAAGGCCATGCAGGTCAACCAGTACGCCAGGGAAAGCCAGCATCCGCTACTCTGTGAAATCGAGAAGGACGGTTAACGCCGACCACTTGGGTATGAGGTGAAGCTATGTTAAACCGCGAGCTCGAAGTCACCCTCAATCTCGCCTTCAAGGAGGCCCGCTCAAAACGTCATGAGTTCATGACGGTCGAGCACCTTTTGTTGGCTCTTTTGGATAATGAGGCAGCCGCTACCGTTCTACGTGCCTGCGGCGCAAACCTCGACAAACTCAAGCATGACCTGCAGGAGTTTATCGACTCCACCACGCCATTGATCCCTCTTCATGACGAGGATCGCGAAACCCAGCCAACCCTGGGCTTCCAGCGTGTACTGCAACGTGCTGTCTTTCACGTACAGAGCTCGGGTAAACGCGAGGTGACTGGTGCCAACGTGCTGGTCGCAATCTTCAGTGAGCAAGAGAGTCAGGCGGTGTTTCTGCTGAAGCAGCAGAGCGTTGCGCGCATCGATGTCGTCAACTACATCGCTCATGGCATCTCGAAAGTGCCAGGGCATGGCGAACACTCTGAAGGTGAGCAAGATATGCAGGACGACGAGGGCGGTGAGTCTTCTTCTTCAGGCAATCCTCTGGATGCTTATGCCAGCAACCTCAACGAGCTCGCGCGCCAGGGTCGAATAGACCCGTTGGTAGGCCGGGAGCTGGAGGTCGAGCGCGTTGCGCAGATTCTGGCGCGTCGGCGTAAAAACAATCCGCTGTTGGTGGGTGAGGCGGGCGTGGGTAAAACCGCGATCGCCGAAGGTCTGGCCAAGCGCATTGTCGACAATCAGGTGCCTGATCTGTTGGCTCACAGTGTCGTCTATTCCCTCGATCTGGGAGCGCTGTTGGCCGGGACCAAATACCGCGGCGATTTCGAGAAGCGCTTCAAGGCGTTGCTCAACGAGCTGAAGAAACGTCCGCAGGCGATTCTGTTTATCGACGAAATCCACACCATCATTGGCGCCGGTGCAGCGTCCGGTGGTGTCATGGATGCCTCGAACCTGCTCAAGCCGTTGCTGTCTTCGGGTGATATCCGGTGCATCGGCTCGACCACCTTCCAGGAATTCCGTGGCATCTTCGAGAAGGATCGTGCCCTGGCTCGTCGCTTCCAGAAGGTCGATGTGTCTGAACCTTCGGTAGAAGACACCATTGGCATTCTCAGGGGACTCAAGGGGCGCTTCGAGCTGCATCACGGTATCGAATACAGTGATGAGGCGTTGCGTGCCGCAGCTGAGCTGGCATCGCGTTATATCAATGACCGACACATGCCGGACAAGGCTATCGACGTTATCGACGAGGCGGGTGCCTACCAGCGCCTGCAGCCGATCGAGAAGCGTGTGAAACGCATCGAGGTGGCTCAGGTCGAGGACATCGTGGCGAAGATCGCGCGGATTCCGCCCAAGCACGTCACCAGTTCGGACAAAGAGCTGCTGCGTAACCTTGAGCGTGACTTGAAACTGACAGTATTCGGGCAGGATGCGGCGATCGACTCCTTGTCGACTGCGATCAAGCTGTCCCGTGCCGGCTTGAAGTCGCCCGACAAACCTGTGGGTTCGTTCCTGTTCGCAGGTCCTACGGGTGTCGGTAAAACCGAGGCCGCGCGGCAGCTGGCCAAGGCGTTGGGGATTGAACTGGTTCGCTTCGATATGTCCGAGTACATGGAGCGCCACACCGTTTCCCGCTTGATCGGTGCACCTCCAGGCTACGTGGGCTTCGATCAGGGCGGTTTGCTGACCGAAGCGATCACCAAGCAGCCTCACTGCGTGCTGTTGCTCGATGAGATCGAGAAGGCGCATCCGGAAGTCTTCAACCTGCTGTTGCAGGTCATGGATCACGGTACGCTGACGGATAACAACGGGCGCAAGGCAGATTTCCGTAACGTGATCGTCATCATGACGACCAACGCCGGTGCCGAAACCGCAGCGCGTGCGTCAATCGGCTTCACTTATCAAGATCACTCTTCCGATGCCATGGAAGCGATCAAGAAGAGCTTTACACCGGAATTCCGTAACCGTCTGGACACCATTATCCAGTTTGGTCGCCTCAGTCATGAGGTCATCAAAAGCGTGGTGGACAAGTTCCTTACCGAGCTTCAGGCGCAACTGGAAGACAAGCGTGTACTGCTCGAAGTGACCGATGCTGCACGCGGTTGGCTGGCGGCGGGTGGTTACGATGTGCTGATGGGCGCGCGACCAATGGCTCGCTTGATTCAGGACAAGATCAAGCGTCCGCTCGCTGAGGAAATTCTCTTTGGCGAACTGGCCGAGCATGGTGGCGTGGTACACATCGACCTCAAGGACGGCGAGTTGACCTTCGAGTTCGAGACCACTGCAGAAATGGCCTGATAGTTGTTGCTGTAAAGCGAAAGGCGCCGAAAGGCGCCTTTTTGCTGTCTGGGGATCGTTCCCACGCTCCGCGTGGGAATGCCTCAACGGACGCTCCGCGTTCGGCTCTTGGGACGCAGAGCGTCCCGGGCTGCATTCCCACGCAGAGCGTGGGAACGATCCACAAACAAAAACGCCCGGCATAAGCCGGGCGTTTTGTATTGACTTGCTTAACGAGCGCGGTAAGTGATGCGCCCTTTGCTCAAGTCATAGGGCGTCAGCTCGACGCGCACTTTGTCACCGGTAAGAATACGAATGTAGTTCTTGCGCATCTTGCCGGAAATATGCGCGGTTACGACGTGCCCATTTTCCAACTCCACACGAAACATGGTGTTGGGCAGGGTGTCGACGACAGTGCCTTCCATTTCGAAGCTGTCTTCTTTCGACATGCAGTAAAGCCCTCGGTGTCCAATGAATGGCCCGGTGCAACTGCGCCAGGCAAAAGCGGCGTGCATTGTGCCCGAAAAGTGGGGTTTAAGCCAAGGGCTTCTAGTTCAGGGTGACCCATCTCTGGTTAATGAGCAGCTCGATGGGGCGATATTGGGTCTTGTAGTTCATCTTTTTGCAGTTCTTGATCCAGTACCCGAGGTAGACGGCGTCCAGCCCCAGGCGCCGGGCCTCGCCGATCTGCCAGAGAATCGCATAGCGGCCCAGGCTGCGGCGTTCTTCCTCGGGTTCATAGAAGGTGTAGACCGCCGATAAGCCGTTGGGCAGCAGATCCGTGACGGCTACCGCCAGCAGGCGTCCCTCAAGACGGAACTCATAGAATCTGGAGAACGGCAGGTCGCGGACCAGAAAGGTTGAAAACTGATCGCGACTGGGCGGATACATATCGCCATCAGCGTGACGCTGCTCGATATAGCGCTGGTAAAGATTGAAATACTCTTCGCTGAAGTCGGGTTTCGCAGGCCGGACCTGAAGATCGGCATTGCGCTTGAAGATGCGTTTCTGCTGACGATTAGGCAGAAACTGCATCACGGGAATTCGTGCCGGAACACAGGCATTGCAATTTTGGCAATGCGGCCGGTAAAGGTGGTCGCCACTGCGACGAAAACCCATTTCGGACAGATCTGCGTAGACGTGCACATCCATTGGCTGACTAGGGTCGAGGAACAGCGTGGTGGCCTGCTCTTCGGGCAGATAGCTGCAAGAGTGGGGCTGAGTGGCATAAAACTTCAGGCGCGCCAACTCGGTCATGATCAACCCTCGGTATAAGCTTTTGAATTAAGTGTAAGCCAGCCTGGGAGAAGTCGCCTAGCAAACCCAGGTGGCAGTATTGGGTTGGTCGAGATGCTGCTGCAAATAGCCGGAAAAACTGCTGCGAGGTATGGCGCGAGCGCCCAGGCTGTGCAGATGGTCGGTTGGCATCTGGCAGTCAATCAGCACGAAACCCCATTGCTGGAGGTGTTTGACCAGTGTAGCGAAGCCGAATTTTGAGGCGTTGTCGGCGCGGCTAAACATGGATTCGCCGAAAAACAGTTGCCCCATCGCCAGTCCGTAGAGCCCTCCGACCAGAACGCCTTGATCCCAGACTTCGACCGAGTGTGCATAACCTCGCTGATGCAAATGCAAGTAGGCAGCCTGCATGGCGTCGGTGATCCAGGTTCCGTCGGCGTAGTCGCGAGGTGCGGCGCATGCCCGGATCACCGAGCTGAAATCGCGATCGAAGGTCACCTCATAGCGCTGCTGACGCAGCAGCTTGTTCAGGCTGCGCGAGACGTGCAGCTCCTCTGGAAACAGCACTGTACGCGGATCGGGCGACCACCAGAGAATCGGCTGGCCTTCCGAGAACCATGGGAAGCAGCCATGGCGGTAGGCCTGGATCAAGCGATCGGCGGACAGATCGCCACCGGCTGCGAGCAAACCGTTGGGGTCGCGCATGGCTTTTTCCAGCGGCGGAAAGGTCAGGGTGTTGCGTTGTAACCAGGTCAGCATGGCATTCCGACTTGCAGAAGGGGAGGGCGATGGCGGGTCGTATGGCCCGCCGTGAGGCGCTGGATGATCAGTTGTCGTCGAGGTACTTCTCGGCGTCCAGTGCCGCCATGCAGCCGGCGCCGGCTGAGGTGACGGCCTGGCGGTAGACATGATCGGCGACGTCGCCGGCCGCGAACACGCCTTCAATGCCGGTTGCGGTGGCATCGCCTTCGCTGCCGCCCTTGATCAGCAGGTAGCCGTTGCGCATTTCCAGTTGGCCCTGGAACAGGTCGGTATTGGGCTTGTGGCCGATAGCGATGAATACGCCGGTCAACGCCAGATCCCTGGTCTCACCCGTATTGCTGTCCCGCAGACGGGCGCCGGTTACGCCGCTGGCATCGCCCAGCACCTCGTCGAGGTTCTGGTTCCAGTGCAGATGGATATTACCGTTGGCGGCCTTTTCGAAGAGTTTGTCCTGAAGGATTTTCTCCGAGCGCAGTTTGTCGCGACGGTGAATCAGGTGGACTTCCTTGGCAATGTTGGACAGATAAAGTGCTTCTTCCACGGCGGTGTTGCCGCCACCGACCACCGCGACCACTTGATTGCGGTAGAAGAAACCGTCGCAGGTTGCGCAGGCAGAGACACCTTTACCGGCAAAGGTTTCTTCGGATGGCAGGCCCAGGTATTGCGCAGAGGCGCCGGTAGCAATGATCAGCGCGTCGCAGGTATAAGTGCCGCTATCGCCGGTGAGGATAAACGGACGCTGCTGCAACTCTGCAGTATGGATGTGGTCGTAGACGATCTCGGTGTCGAAGCGCTCGGCATGTTTGTGCATGCGCTCCATCAGCACGGGTCCGGTCAGGCCTTCCACGTCGCCGGGCCAGTTGTCGACTTCGATGGTGGTGGTCAGTTGACCGCCGGCCTGCAGGCCGGTAATAACCATCGGCTTGAGGTTGGCGCGAGCGGCATATACGGCGGCGCTGTAACCTGCCGGGCCCGAGCCCAGGATAATCAGGCGTGAATGCTTCGCTTCGCTCATAAAAACACCTCATAAGCCTTTGTCACAAAAGAGAATGCATGCTCAAATTGAACCGCGCGTAAAGTGCTGTTGGCTATGCTACACCGAAGCCGCTCTGGCGTGGCATCGGGCGGACAAACCCGTACAATGCGGGTCTGTAACAGAATGTTCACTGATCACCAACCTGTGCTGGCAGGAGCAAGCACTATAAAGATCGCAGCCTTCGGCAACTTCTACAGTTTCAGAATCGAAGGCCAGAGTGTTAAAAGTAGCTCCAGTTACGCTCGTTAACTTTGTTACCTGCTCGGATTGAGCAGTTTTTATAGTCAATCAACAGTTGGTCGCGCTACAGGCGCAGGAAAAGACGCGTTTTGAAGAAATCCACCGCTACACCTAAAACAGTAGTTCCGCTCTGGCGTCAGCAACTGCACTACCGGTTAAAGGAAGGTGCGCTGATTGCCATTGGAGCCTTATGCCTGTTCCTGATGATGGCATTGTTGACATATGGCAAGGATGATCCGGGCTGGAGTCACAACAGCAAAATTGAAAATGTGCAGAACTTCGGCGGGCCTGCGGGCTCCTACAGCGCCGATATTCTGTTCATGGTGCTGGGCTATTTCGCTTATATCTTTCCGTTGCTATTGGCGATCAAGGCTTATCAGATTTTCCGTCAGCGCCACGAGCCTTGGCTGTGGAGCGGCTGGTTGTTTTCCTGGCGCCTGATCGGCCTGGTGTTTCTGGTGTTGTCGGGCGCGGCCCTGGCACACATCCACTTCCATGCGCCGACCGGCTTGCCGGCGGGCGCAGGCGGTGCATTGGGCGAAAGCCTCGGTGACCTGGCGAAGAACGCGCTCAACATCCAGGGCAGCACCCTGATGTTCATTGCGTTGTTTCTGTTCGGCCTGACGGTGTTCACCGACCTCTCGTGGTTCAAGGTCATGGATGTGACCGGCAAGATCACCCTCGATCTGTTCGAGCTGTTCCAGGGGGCGGCCAATCGCTGGTGGGCGGCGCGCAATGAACGCAAGCAGCTGGTTGCGCAATTGCGTGAAGTCGATACCCGGGTCAACGAAGTGGTGGCCCCGACGGTGACCGACAAACGTGAACAGGCCAAAGTCAAAGAACGCTTGATCGAGCGTGAGCAAGCCCTGAGCAAGCACATGTCCGATCGCGAGAAACAGGTTCCGCCGGTCATTGCCCCGGCACCGCCCAAGGCGCCGGAACCGAGCAAGCGCGTTGAGAAAGAGAAACAGGCGCCGCTGTTCGTCGACAGTGCGGTGGAAGGCACCTTGCCGCCGATCTCGATTCTCGATCCGGCAGAAAAGAAACAGCTCAACTATTCGCCTGAGTCGCTGGCCGCCGTTGGCCATCTGCTGGAAATCAAACTCAAGGAATTCGGTGTCGAGGTCTCGGTGGATTCGATTCACCCAGGCCCGGTGATTACCCGTTATGAGATTCAACCGGCGGCCGGGGTAAAGGTCAGCCGTATTTCCAACCTGGCCAAAGACCTGGCGCGTTCGCTGGCAGTGACCAGTGTGCGGGTCGTGGAAGTGATTCCCGGCAAGACCACCGTCGGCATCGAGATTCCTAACGAAGACCGGCAGATCGTGCGCTTCTCCGAAGTGTTGTCGACCCCGGAATACGATGACGCCAAATCCCCGGTCACCCTGGCCCTGGGCCATGACATCGGTGGCAAGCCGGTTATCACTGACCTGGCAAAAATGCCTCACTTGCTGGTGGCCGGTACCACCGGTTCCGGTAAGTCGGTGGGCGTGAACGCGATGATTCTGTCGATTCTGTTCAAGTCGGGCCCGGAAGACGCCAAACTGATCATGATCGACCCGAAAATGCTTGAATTGTCGATCTACGAAGGCATTCCGCACTTGCTGTGCCCGGTGGTTACCGACATGAAGGACGCCGCCAACGCACTGCGTTGGAGCGTGGCCGAGATGGAGCGTCGCTACAAGCTGATGGCGAAGATGGGCGTGCGTAACCTGTCCGGCTTCAACCAGAAGGTGAGAGAGGCGCAGGAGGCGGGTACACCGCTGACGGATCCGCTGTACAACCGCGAAAGCATTCACGACGAAGCGCCGCTGCTGACCAAGTTGCCGACCATCGTGGTGGTGGTCGACGAATTCGCCGACATGATGATGATCGTCGGCAAGAAGGTTGAAGAGCTGATCGCGCGGATCGCCCAGAAAGCCCGTGCCGCCGGTATTCACTTGATTCTGGCGACCCAGCGTCCATCGGTGGACGTGATCACCGGTCTGATCAAGGCCAACATTCCGACCCGTATGGCGTTCCAGGTATCGAGCAAGATCGACTCGCGAACCATCATCGATCAGGGTGGCGCCGAGCAATTGCTGGGTCACGGTGACATGCTCTACATGCCGCCGGGCACCAGCCTGCCGATTCGGGTGCACGGCGCGTTCGTTTCCGATGATGAAGTTCACCGGGTGGTTGAAGCCTGGAAACTGCGCGGTGCACCGGAGTACAACGACGACATCCTCGCCGGTGTCGAAGAGGCCGGTAGCGGCTTTGACGGCGGCAGCGGCGGTGGCGACGATGACAGCGAAACCGATGCGCTTTACGACGAAGCAGTGCAGTTTGTGCTGGAAAGCCGCCGCGCCTCTATCTCGGCGGTTCAACGCAAACTCAAGATCGGCTACAACCGCGCTGCGCGCATGATCGAAGCCATGGAGATGGCCGGGGTCGTGACGTCCATGAATACCAACGGTTCGCGTGAAGTACTCGCCCCAGGCCCAATGCGCGACTGACCGGTGCCGCGTGAGATCACGCGGCATACCATTCAAACGAATATCAAAGAGGACTCCCATGCGTCTTATCCGCATGCTGTTGCTGCCGGTACTGGCTTTAACCACGCTCTCGGCCCATGCCGATGACAAAGCTGTGGCGCGTCTGACCCAACTGCTCGAAAAATCGCAGACTCTGACGGCGCGTTTCTCACAGTTGACCCTCGACGGCAGCGGCACTCAGTTGCAGGAAACGGCCGGTGAAATGTCGCTGCAGCGCCCGGGCCTGTTCTTCTGGCATACCGATGCGCCACAAGAGCAGTTGATGGTCTCCGATGGCAAGAAGGTTTCGCTGTGGGATCCGGACCTGGAGCAGGTCACCATCAAGAAGCTTGATCAACGCCTGACCCAGACTCCGGCCTTGCTGCTGTCCGGTGACGTGTCCAAGATCAGCGAGAGTTTCGACATCAGTGCCAAGGAAGCTGGCGGTGTGATCGACTTCACCCTGAAGCCCAAGACCAAAGACACCCTGTTCGACAGCCTGCGTCTGTCGTTTCGCAACGGTATGGTCAATGACATGCAGTTGATCGACAGCGTCGGCCAGCGTACCAATATCCTGTTCACTGGCGTCAAGGCCAACGAGCCAATCCCGGCTTCCAGGTTCAAGTTCGACATCCCCAAGGGTGCCGATGTGATTCAGGAATAAAGAGCCAAGAGGTTTCAAACGCTGCCATGGACCTGTTTCGAAGTGATCCGATTGCTCAACCCCTGGCCGCGCGCTTGCGCTCGACCAACCTGGACGAGTACGTCGGTCAGGAGCACCTGCTCGCTCGCGGCAAGCCTTTGCGCGAAGCCCTGGAGCAGGGAGCCTTGCATTCAATGATTTTCTGGGGGCCGCCAGGGGTGGGTAAAACCACGTTGGCGCGCTTGCTGGCGAAAGTCTCGGATGCGCATTTCGAAACGGTCTCGGCTGTGCTGGCCGGGGTCAAAGAGATTCGTCAGGCGGTAGAAGTTGCCAAGCAACAGGCTGGGCAATACGGCAAGCGAACCATTCTGTTCGTCGACGAAGTGCACCGTTTCAACAAGTCGCAGCAGGACGCGTTTCTACCCTATGTCGAAGACGGCACGTTGATCTTTATCGGCGCAACGACAGAAAACCCGTCCTTCGAGTTGAACAACGCACTGTTGTCCCGTGCTCGCGTCTACGTCCTCAAAAGCCTTGATGAGGTGGCACTGCACAAACTGGTGCAACGCGCGCTGACCGAAGAGCGCGGCCTCGGCAAGCGGCAACTGAGCCTCGGTGATGAAGGTTTCAAGATGCTGCTGGCGGCAGCCGATGGCGACGGCCGGCGTTTGCTCAACCTGTTGGAGAACGCTTCCGATCTGGCCGAGGACGGCACTGAAATCGGTGTCGAACTGCTGCAAAGCCTGCTGGGCGATACCCGTCGGCGTTTCGACAAGGGTGGCGAAGCCTTTTACGATCAGATATCTGCGCTGCACAAATCGGTGCGCGGTTCCAATCCGGACGGCGCGCTGTATTGGTTCGCACGCATGCTCGACGGTGGTTGTGATCCGCTGTATCTGGCGCGGCGTGTGGTGCGCATGGCCAGTGAAGACATCGGTAATGCCGATCCGCGGGCCCTGAGCCTGTGCCTCGCGGCCTGGGATGTTCAGGAGCGTCTGGGCAGTCCCGAGGGCGAGTTGGCGGTGGCTCAGGCCATCACCTATCTGGCCTGCGCACCGAAAAGCAATGCGGTGTATATGGGCTTCAAGGCCGCCATGCGCAGTGCCGCCGAACATGGTTCCCTGGAAGTACCGCTGCATTTGCGCAATGCGCCGACCAAGCTGATGAAACAGCTGGGTTATGGCGACGAATACCGTTACGCCCACGATGAACCCGATGCTTATGCTGCCGGCGAGGACTACTTTCCGGACGATCTCGAACCACAGCACTTCTATCAGCCAGTGCCCCGTGGCCTTGAACTGAAAATCGGCGAGAAGCTCAATCACCTCGCAGAACTGGACAGGCTCAGCCCAAAACAGCGGAGAAAGCCTTGATTCCATTGATTGTCGCGGTCTCCGTGGGGGGCATCGCCGGGACGCTGTTGCGCTTTGCTGCCGGCAACTGGATCAACGCTAATTGGCCTCGGCACTTCTATACCGCGACGCTGGCCGTTAATATCGTGGGCTGCCTGTTGATCGGCTTTTTGTATGGCCTGTTCATGCTGCGTCCGGAGGTGCCGATTGAGGTGCGGGCCGGATTGATGGTGGGTTTTCTTGGCGGCCTGACGACTTTTTCATCCTTTTCACTGGATACGGTGCGTCTGCTGGAAAGCGGACAGGTACCGCTGGCCTTGGGCTATGCGGCCATCAGCGTATTCGGCGGGCTGCTCGCGACCTGGGCTGGCCTGTCCTTGACCAAACTTTGATAAACGAGAGACCGACATGCTCGATTCCAAACTGTTACGTAGCAACCTTCAGGACGTAGCGGACCGCTTGGCATCCCGTGGCTATGCCCTGGACGTTGCGCGCATCGAAGCGCTGGAAGAACAGCGCAAGACCGTCCAGACCCGCACCGAAGCGCTGCAGGCTGAACGTAACGCGCGCTCCAAATCCATCGGTCAGGCCAAGCAACGCGGCGAAGACATCGCGCCGTTGATGGCTGACGTCGAGCGCATGGCGAACGAGCTTGGTGTCGGCAAGTTCGAGCTGGACGCGATCCAGACCGAGCTGGACTCGATTGTGCTGGGTATCCCGAACCTGCCACACGAGTCGGTGCCGATTGGTGATGACGAAGACGGCAACGTCGAAGTTCGCCGCTGGGGCACGCCGACCACCTTCGACTTCGAGGTCAAGGATCACGTTGCGCTGGGCGAGAAGTTCGGCTGGCTGGATTTTGAAACCGCCGCCAAGCTGTCCGGCGCCCGTTTCGCCTTGCTGCGCGGGCCGATCGCTCGTCTGCACCGCGCCCTCGCGCAGTTCATGATCAACCTGCACACCAGCGAGCATGGCTACGAAGAGGCTTACACGCCGTATCTGGTTCAGGCGCCGGCCTTGCAGGGCACCGGTCAACTGCCGAAGTTCGAGGAAGACCTGTTCAAGATCAGTCGCGAAGGCGAAGCCGATCTGTACCTGATTCCGACCGCTGAAGTGTCGCTGACCAACATCGTTTCGGGCGAAATCATTGACCCGAAACTGCTGCCGATCAAATTCGTGGCTCACACCCCGTGCTTCCGTAGCGAAGCCGGTGCGTCGGGTCGTGACACGCGCGGGATGATTCGTCAGCACCAGTTCGACAAGGTCGAAATGGTCCAGATCGTCGAGCCATCGACTTCGATGCAAGCGCTGGAAGGCCTGACCGCCAACGCCGAGAAAGTCCTGCAACTGCTGGAACTGCCGTACCGTACGCTGGCGCTGTGTACCGGCGACATGGGCTTCAGCGCGGTCAAGACCTACGACCTGGAAGTGTGGATTCCGAGCCAGGACAAATACCGTGAAATTTCGTCGTGCTCCAACTGCGGCGATTTCCAGGCCCGTCGCATGCAAGCGCGTTTCCGTAACCCGGAAACCGGCAAGCCTGAGCTGGTTCACACCCTGAACGGTTCCGGTCTGGCGGTCGGTCGTACCCTGGTGGCAGTGCTGGAGAACTATCAGCAGGCCGACGGTTCGATCCGTGTACCGGCCGTGCTCAAACCGTACATGGGCGGCATTGAGGTCATCGGCTAAATGGAATTTCTGCCGCTGTTCCACAACCTGCGCGGCAGTCGTGTGTTGGTCGTCGGTGGGGGGGAGATTGCCTTGCGCAAATCCCGCCTGCTGGCCGATGCCGGTGCGCTACTGCGGGTGGTTGCACCTGAAATAGAAACCCAGCTGCGCGAACTGGTACAGAGCAGTGGCGGTGAATTGGTCTTGCGCGGTTATGCCGCGGCCGATCTCGATGGTTGCGTGCTGATTATCGCGGCCACTGACGATGAATCGCTCAACGCGCAGGTTTCCAACGATGCGCATCAGCGGTGCGTGCCAGTCAACGTGGTCGATGCTCCGGCATTGTGCAGCGTGATTTTTCCGGCGATCGTCGACCGTTCGCCACTGATTATTGCTGTCTCCAGCGGCGGCGATGCACCTGTTCTGGCAAGGTTGATTCGGGCCAGGCTGGAGACCTGGATTCCCTCGACTTATGGCCAGTTGGCCGGTTTGGCGGCGCGCTTTCGCAACCAGGTCAAAAGTCTGTTCCCTGATGTGCAGCAGCGGCGAGCATTCTGGGAAGATGTTTTCCAGGGACCGATTGCCGACCGCCAAATGGCTGGGCAGGGCGCGGAAGCCGAGCGCTTGTTGCTGGCTAAAATCAATGGCGCCGCGCCTGTCGCGCCGGGCGAGGTCTATCTGGTTGGAGCCGGGCCGGGCGATCCGGATCTGCTGACTTTCCGTGCCCTGCGGCTGATGCAGCAAGCGGACGTGGTGTTGTATGACCGTTTGGTAGCTCCGGCGATTCTTGAGCTGTGTCGTCGTGATGCCGAGCGGGTCTACGTCGGCAAGCGTCGGGCTGATCACGCGTTACCGCAGGAGCAGATCAATCAGCATCTGGTTGATCTGGCCAAGCAGGGCAAGCGGGTATTGCGCTTGAAAGGCGGCGATCCGTTTATCTTTGGTCGTGGCGGCGAAGAGATCGAAGAGCTGGCGGCCCATGGCATTCCATTTCAGGTTGTGCCAGGTATCACCGCGGCGAGTGGTTGTGCGGCGTATGCCGGGATTCCACTGACACATCGTGATTATGCGCAATCGGTGCGTTTCGTGACCGGGCATCTGAAGGATGGCACCACGGATTTGCCGTGGAGCGATTTGGTAGCTCCAGCGCAGACTCTGGTGTTCTACATGGGCTTGATTGGCTTGCCGATCATCTGTGAGCAACTGATCAAACACGGTCGTTCGGCGGATACTCCGGCAGCCTTGATCCAGCAGGGCACCACCTCGAATCAACGGGTCTTTACCGGCACGCTGGCCAATCTTCCACAGCTGGTTGCCGAGCATGAAGTGCATGCGCCGACGCTGGTGATTGTTGGGGAAGTGGTACAGCTTCGCGAGAAACTGAAGTGGTTTGAAGGGGCGCAGTCGCAGGTTTGAAAAAGCTTCGCGGGCAAGCCTCGCTCCTACGGGATTTGTGTCAGGCCACAATAATGTGATCGACACCAATCCCGTAGGAGCGAGGCTTGCCCGCGAAGAGGCCATCAATTGCACACAAATCCCTTCTCAGACCTCGGCCTTGCGCCAAATCCCTTTCCCGCTCAACCGTCCCCGATCATGACTGGCATTGAAGTCCAGCGCAGGCCCTTTCGGCACGATCCCGGTCGGATTGATGGTGCGGTGGCTCGCGAAGTAATGCCCCTTGATGTGCGTGAAGTCCACGGTCTCGGCAATCCCCGGCCACTGATACAACTCACGTAACCAGTTCGAAAGATTCGGGTAATCGGCAATTCGCCGCAGGTTGCATTTGAAGTGGCTGTAATACACTGCGTCGAAGCGAATCAGCGTGGTGAACAGTCGGATATCGGCTTCGGTCAGGTGTTCGCCGACCAGATAGCGCTTCTCGCCCAGTCTCTTTTCCAGCCAGTCGAGTTCGGCGAACAGCTCATCGAAGGCTTCTTCATACGCCGGCTGCGAGGTGGCGAAGCCAGCCCGATAAACGCCGTTGTTTACCGCCGGATAGATCCGCGCGTTCAGCTCATCAATCTCTGCCCGTAGAGGTTGCGGGTAGAAGTCCAGGTCATTTCCGGTCAAGCCATCGAATGCACTATTGAACATGCGGATAATTTCCGCTGATTCATTGCTGACGATGCGCTTGTGCTGCTTGTCCCAGAGCACAGGCACCGTGACACGGCCGGTGTAGTCGACGGCGTCTGCGGTGTAGCGTTGATGCATGTAGGACAGGTTATCGAGGCGGTCGCCGCTGGAGCCGAACGCTTTATCGAAGGTCCAGCCGTTTTCCAGCATCAACCAGCTGACGACAGAGACGTCGACGAGGCTTTCAAGGCCTTTGAGCTTGCGCAGGATCAGCGTGCGCTGGGCCCAGGGGCAAGCGAGAGACACATAGAGGTGATAGCGACCGGCCTCGGCGGGAAAACCACCTTCACCGCTAGGGCCAGGTCTGCCATCAGCGGTCAGCCAGTTACGGCGTTGCGCTTGTTCGCGCTGGAATGCGCCGTCTTTGCTGCTCTCGTACCACTGGTCACGCCAGTGCCCTTCAATAAGCAAACCCATCTCGAACTCCTCGGTCGTTAAACGTTGGAGTTGAGTCTATGCCGATGGCTTCGAACAAAAAGCGCAAAGGTTGGGCGTTAATGATCGGTTAAATCGATTTGTCCCGAGCGTCCCAGTACTGCTGAGCCAAATTGAACGCCTGCTCCCGCGGCGTGCCGAGGCCGCGCAGGGCCAGCGCCATGGTCGAGATCAGCGCCAGTTGCGGGTAGCTGTCCTGCACGTCGCCGCGCCAGAGCGCGCTCAGTTGCTCGGGGTCCAGGGTCGCGGGTTTGACATGACGCTGGGCCGACAGCGCAGGCCATTCCTCATCCCAGCTTTCGCCACCTGTGGTGCCATACAGATGGCTGATGGTGTCCGGGTTGATTTCGATCTCACCGCCATCGCCTTTGATGACGATGGTGTTGTCGCCCAGCAAGCCGCTGGCGTCGCGGTGCACGCCCTGGTAGCCGGGATGGAAAATACTTTGCAGGCCACAGCGAGCGCCCAGTGGATTGAGGATGCGTGCCAGAGAGTGGATGGGTGAGCGCAGGCCCAGGGTATTGCGCAGATCGATCATCCGTTGCAACTGGGGCGCCCAGTCACCGAGCGGGATAAACGCCAGGTTGCTTTGATCGAGCGCCGTACCGACTTGCTGCCAATTGCGGCACAGCGGGATCTGTAATTGATCGAGAAGCTGCTCGCTGTACAGGCGACCTGCGGTATGGGCGCCGCCGCCGTGCAGCAGAATACGCACACCGTTCTGAGCCAGGCATTTGGCTGCCAGCAGATACCACGGCAGATGACGTTTCTTGCCGGCATAGGTCGGCCAATCCAGATCAACCTTCAAGGCCGGCGCTGTCAATCGTTCACGAACCGCTTCGGTAAAACCGGCCAGTTCCTCAGGGCTTTCTTCCTTGTGCCGCAGCAGCATCAGGAATGCGCCCAGTTGCGTGTCCTCGACTTTCTCGTCGAGCAACATGCCCATGGCTTCGCGTGCCTCTTCGCGGGTCAGGCTGCGGGCACCGCGCTTGCCCTTGCCCAGGATTCGCACGAATGGCGCGAAAGGGTGTTCGGTCGGTGTTTCGGTCGTCAGCGGCGCAAAATCAGTCATAAGCAATTCGTCGGTTTGGGCAGGCCCGCCAGCTTGGCGGCAAGTTTGGCGGGAGTGCCTTTGAACAGTCGGTTCAGGTGCAGGCTGTTGCCCTTGTCCGGACCCAGCTTCAGCGCTGTGTATTTGATCAGCGGGCGGGTCGCCGGAGACAGCTGGAACTCCTGATAAAACCCGCGCAGTAACTCGAGGATCTCCCAGTGTTCCGGGCTAAGCTCGAGGTCTTCGGCGGCGGCCAGTGCACTTGCCACCTCTGCGGACCAATCGTTCAGGTCTACCAGGTACCCGTCTTTATCGAGGCCAATGCTATGAATACCGACAGTGAGCGACTTCATAGCCAGGTGTTGACCTTGTCATAGTGAATCGACAGCTCGACAAACCCTGGGTAATCGACGCGTTTGACCCAGCCAGGGATATCCAGCCCACGGGCCTGGATATCTTCCGACAGAACGAACAAGCGCAGCGTATCGATTCGAGCCTCCAGTGCGCTGAGCGGTACGCTATCGGGTTGCAGGGCATACACCGCGTCGCCGCAGAGCAGAATCGCGTCTTGCGCGCCGAGCAGACGCAGGCAACTGGTCAGCCGGTTATCGGTAAACGGCGAGTGGGACAACACATGCAAAGTCGACATCAGAGAGTTATAACCTGGTCGTAACGATCAATAATCGAGGAGATTTGCTCCGGGTTCAGCAATTGCACTGCGTCCATGTTCCGGCCGAGTGGCGCAAACCCACGCTCCATTACGCTGTTGGCGCAAGCAAAAACATCTTCAACACCAAACAGCGACAGCGCCTGCAGATTGGCGCTGAGGTCTTTTTGCTGAACGGCCCTGGCATCCTGGGTAGGTGCAAGCTGGAATACACCGTCATCCAGAAACAGCAGGCCAATCGGCAAATCAAAAGCGCCGCCGGCCAGCACGATGTCCAATGCTTCGCGAGCGCTGGGGCCTGACCAAGGCGCCTGCCGACTGATAATCAGCAACGATTTAGGCATTTCATGGCCCTCCGAAACAAATCAATCGGTCGGCCGATTGCACGGCGTCATGCAATTGACCCAGCCCGGACAACTCCCAAGGCGCGCTCAAATTGACGGCCGGACGCTGATAACGCAGGGCTTCTTCTTCATTCAGCACGCCGCGGCGCAAGGCGGCAGCAATACACACCACGCCGTCGAGCTGATGCTCACTGACGAACGAGCGCCATTGCAACGGCAAATCTTGCTCATCTTGCGGGGTGACGATATTGCCTGACGCGCTGTGAACACCGTCCTGATAGAAAAACAGCCGCACAATCTCATGGCCACCGGCCAGTGCCGCCTGAGCGAACAGCAGAGCGCGGCGCGAGGAGGGCGCATGGGCAGCGGAGAAAAGGGCAATGGCGAACTTCATGACGGACTCTGTCAGCAAACCTTGCGCAATGATAAAGCTTTATCGCCGGGTCGGCGAAATCCGTTTCAGCCTGCCTGGCGCGGATGTTTCCAAAGCGCGAAAGAGCGCCCGTCACGCAGGTAACCCCGACGGGCAGACCATTAACCTCTTCGACTGCAGCATCAAGCATTCCCAGGGCGATGTTCGCGGCCAGCAGTGCTGAGATTGTCAAGCGTAGCCAGGCATGACTGTCTGCCACGATCTATAGTGATACTCCCGCCACTTAATAGAAGAGAGAGTCCTATGAAACGATCCATTCTGTTTATGGTTGCCGCATTGGTCGCTACGCCGCTCTTTGCGGCGGACGATCTATGCACCATTAATCTGAAAAAAATCAGAAACGAAAAGGCGACCCCCGTGATGGGCCAGCCTCAACTGGATCAAATTCGAGATGCGCGAATAGCCGCGGAAAAAGCGCAGAAAGCTGGCGACAAACAAAAGTGCATAGACCTGACCAATAGGGCTTTAAAGGACATTGAGCACGCTCAAAAAAACTAATGACACGAGAGGCTGAGCCGGTATTGCCGGCTCAGTCGTTCATTCGCTTGTGTGCAATGGTGACCTCGAAGGCATAAGTGGTAGGCTGATGGCCGCAGCTATTGGCCAAAAACACTTAAGGAAAAGAAGTATGAAGATGGATGCGTTCGCTTTTGGCGTCACCAACTGGGCTGAGATCGAAAGGACAGAGCATCCGGGAGAGACAGGGATGGCCTATTGGCGAACCCGGGTTTTCGGCGACGAGTCGAATCGGATTCGGGTGCGCATGGTGGAGTACAGCCCTGGCTACCTTGCAGACCATTGGTGTCACAAAGGGCATGTTTTGTTTTGTATGGAGGGTGAGCTGGAAACCACCCTCGAAGACGGGCGAAAGTTCGTATTGACCGCGGGAATGAGCTATCAGGTCGGCGACAACGCACAGGCGCATCAATCCTGCAGTGGCCCGGGCGCCAGATTGTTCATTGTTGATTGAGCGCAGCAAGGGTGACGCCGCATGAGGGATTTGCTCTTGCGCTCACCTCAAACTGAAGGCCTGACTGCCGAGCGATCTACTCGGCTTTAGTCCGATGGATTGCCCGGGCCTTCACCTCATCGGCGTACGCAATCAACCGCTCTTCACCCGCCTGGAACACCCGGCACATCCTCAGCACTGCCTGAGCATCGGCTTCATTTCCTGCGTCGCTCAATCGTTTGGCAATTTGCGTCAGATCAACGATTGACCATCTGAAATCAGACGCAATGCCCTGAAGATCGCGCCGTAGGTCCTGCTCGGATTCGTTGAGCCACATGATGACCTCCTGAATATCAATGCCGCGCCTGACCCCACTCCCGGTACTAAGTGAACAAAAAGGATCCTGAGCTTTTCAGTCGGGGCCTGGTCGCTGTTCACGGTGTTGCCTTTTGCTGATATCGCTTGCATAGACAGTAATCGACGGCTGCGCAGAGTGTGATTTGAGGCGACGAGCTGTAGGGGCGGACTAGTTTTCCGTGAGTTTGTGCGCGACGGGCTTCGGGGGGATGCGCGCACTGGAAGGAAGCGGGTGTTGAAGCCAGTTCAGGCGAAATTCTTCGACTTCCACCCAGCGACCGTTCTGCGGTGGCAGGCGGCATTGCTTGAAGGCCACACACACTCCTTTGTGATCGACCAAGGCAAAATTTCGATATTTATGGCGCAGGGCGAATAGAGACCGGAAAAACTGCATTGCGAACACCTCCTTGGCGATCTTCTAGTTATAGCCAACTCAAGGAAGGTAAAGCGCTTTGTTCAGTTTGAAAAGATCAATTGTGCTCGTTCGGCAGAGCGCGGGAGGAGGGCGGCGGATTGACTGCCGATTGCTGTCGACATTTTTGGGTAGTTGCGCAAATGGCGAGATGATTCGCGCTCAGGCTCTCTAAGGGGCAAACTCCATAAACGAAAAGCCCCGAATAATCGGGGCTTTCACGTACAAATATGGCGAAGGCAAGGGGCTTCGAATTTATGGACCTGTTACTGGAGCCGGTTCAGTAGAAGCCGGTCGTCGAGTGCGTGAGGCATGAGTGCTCCTCGCCCGCCGCTCACTGGCAGTCGTGAATGTAAAAGTTGGCAGCTCTAAATCGGTTGGTGTATCGTTTCAGTTGTTCGCACAGCCGTATTTCTCTTTACCAGTCCATGGATGGCGAGGCGATACGTGCTGGGCGGACGCTACCCCCAAGGTTTGCCAATAACCATTCAGGGGCGGGCTGGTTATTACCTAACGTCTTAGTCGAAATCTTTGCAAACCCCGCTTGCCGGAGAAAACTCCCGAGTCACCTCGAAGGGCATAGAGGCTTGCCCTGTAGAAGGCCGTCCTTCGAGAGCATCCAAAGCTCCTGATCTTTTTATACCCCCACACCCATCCCCTGGATTTGGTGTTTTCAGCAGGTGTCATTTCCATTCAAGAGCCTCTGGCTGCATGTTCTACAGCGGACAATAGCAATTTGCCTCTGTTAGAAAGCGCCAAATAATAACCTTTGATATTTCATGGTTATTACAAAGCCGGCGTCTGCTCGTCAGGAGAGAAAGCATAACTACGCGACCACCATGCCCGAAGCGCTGGATCGCGCGGCGTGGGGTTGGTCGGCATTGGCGTGCAGATCCTGCTACTGGTTGCAGTGCAGGCTGCATCTAAATGGCATTCCATTGGTTATCTTGCCTGTCAAATTGCACTGACCTCCCTTGGCCCTCCTGCTGCCAGTGCTGCCTGAGGTTAAGGACGCCTGGTGGGGCCAGGTGATCGGGTGTTTTGAACCTCCTTAATGGGAGGGGATCGAACGATCATAGTGTCAGGCTTCACCTGCGAGGAGATGATCAAATGAAACGTACAGCTACTTTGATTTTGGTGATGTCAGCAGCGCTGTTGCTCGGCGGGTGCTGGCCGTACTGGCATGACCATGATGGGCACGGACGTGATCACGGGCGTTACTACGGTGGGGAGCAGAGGGGGCAAATGTATAGCCGGTGACATCGCTGTAGCAGGGCGGGAATAGATCCGCATCGGAGGGTTCGCCATGAGTACCCTGACGATCCAGGCTGTGTGAAAACGTTTTAGAGCAGGTTTGATGGTCAGAACCGGTACGAAAATCGCGTCCCTACGCAAATTTCAGGTCTGCTGACCAACCAAACACTGGCAGATTTTATGTAGCAACGCGGACTTCAACACGGTGCATGCGTTTTCACACTGCCTGGATCCAAGCGGACATCGAGATAGCAAGCCTCAAAGGGGCCGAACGCTGAGGCCGTTGGCTATTTAAGTAGCGGCTCCCTAGAACTTTTCCCTATTTATCGGTCTATGTGGATAAGCACATCAGCTCGGTAAGCGCGAACCCGCAGATTTCCCGCAGCCAGATGGCCACACGTCCAATTGTCAATCAGAGGTTGTCTTCGCTCATGAAATTCCATGACCCACGGATGGTGCTCTTTGGCCTGTTCGCATTCGCGGCAGTGGGCTCGGCATCAGCAACACAGATGAAGACCTCAACCCCTGTTTTTGCAACTGAAGCCGCAGCCGTTCAGGCTCCGGTCCAGGCTGCCGGCAACCCTTGGCCGACCTTGGCCAGTATGGCCGGCAAGCAGCCAGGGCCGTTGCTTGCCCATGACGACCGATACTGGCATGACGGCCGTTGGCACGATCGTAGAGACGATTGGCGCCGAGACGATTGGCGCCGAGACGACTGGCGTAGAGAGCAAGCCCGCCGAGAAGCCGAACGCCATCGTGATTGGGAGCGCCACCATGATTGGGCCATGCGGCACCGCTACGAGGACGATCACCGCTACTATCGTCGCTAGTGCGAAGCCACGGGATCAATCCGCCTGCAATACGGGCGCTGCTCCGCCAACCTGCGAAACCGGGACTCAAACCGGTCCGAAATAGCAGCGCTCAGGCCACTAGCTCCACCTGGTTGATCCCATGAGACTGGATCAGTGTCCGCTCACCTGGACTCGACCATAGCAACTTGGGAACCAGACCATGGTAGCCAAACATGAACGCGAGGCCGCCTCGGGCGATCCCGTTAATGCGTACCAAGGCGTTCACATTGGCGCCTTCAAAAAACGTTGTTCATGATCAGGATCAGGCAAAAGGCAGGTATCGTATTTTCCGAAGAGCCTATAGCGATTCAGCGCAATGCGATCGTATGCCCAATCCCGAAGCTTGCGTGGGAAGATGCGTAGAAGTCTCACTGGCAGCCAACTCGCGGGCAGTTGCGCGATGACTTCGAAAAATGCATCCGAGCGCACCCAGTAGTGTTGGTCGCGGATCACGGCCATGGTGTCGAATTGATCCATGGGCAAACCTGCCCAAGCAAGCAGTGCCTGCCCCTCGGGCGACTGTACTGTCGCCAACCGAATGCGTCGGTGGCGGTCATGGCGGATCAAGAACCTCACCCAGCCATTGCACAGCTTACATACGCCGTCGAACAAGACCACCGTCTCGCCTTGCTTGAGCAATGGTGCGGGTGAGGGGCGAATTTGGGAGGCTGGCATAAGCGTGGATCCAATGGGGGCCTGGTTAATCCGGATCATACCCGCGCGCCAGACTTAAAGTCTGCTTTCGGCCGGTTGTAGCCGGCAGATATTCACCAAGCGAACAGCTAAGGGATTTATTAAGGGTTTTATGTCCCATTGATTCGATCCCGCAGCCGATGCTGTCCGACTGCGAAGCCGAGTCAAGGTAAGCGAACGAGACTGCTGATAACGGCGTTTATGGTAAATCCCTGGATCCATCCTGGACACGGACACGATCAAGCGCAGAACACTACTGTAAGCCAAATCTGACCTCTGGTAATCGCCAGCCTCGTTCCAAAAGCAAACATGACGACCTCAAACTTCTAGCAGCACCTCTGTCAGATCGGGGACGCGCCAGACAGATCAGGAGTTGGAGTGATCGGCCGCCTTGGCTTTGCTTTGAGCTACAGCGGCTTCAGCCTTCTGTTTCTGTGCAACCTGGTAGGCTTCCATCGAGACTTTCCGGGCTTTCTCCATGCGTGCGATGGTCCGGTCACCACCGCCACCTGTGGCCATAGCCAGAGAGGAAACGGTCAGAGCGGCGACGACGAAGAGAGCTTTCATGGATTTCATTTGGGTATCCTCAAGTGAGATTGGGTTAACAGCTAACAGCGGGATTTATTGGCTAAAGCTGAACGTCCTTGTTCAACCTGGCTTCACCATCCAGCCAGGGCGGCGTTTCCTACTGTCCAGGTGCCTTGCTCCGTAGATTCTGCCGTGCTCTTGTTTTTGGCCCAGATGGTGAGCATCACCATCATCCCGAATCCACCGACGATGAGGACCGGATAGGCTGCCAGCAACTCCACCAGCGAGTATTTCCAGGCCAACGGACGGCCAACACCGAGCATTGCGGCATAGAACCACGACACGCCAGAGAACGCCCCCGAGAACAGCGCCAGCATGCGCAGGCTGAAGGAGAGTTTCAGTAACGAACCGGCTTTTTTCAGAGCAGGCAATACCGCGCTATGCAACACGACGCCATTAATGGTCAGCAGTACAACTATGCCGATCTTGGCTTGCAACTTTGGATTGAGGAAATACTCCATCCCCTTGCCGGCATAATCTATCCCGACAATACCAATGCCCGTAATCCAAAGAGCTACAAGGGCAAGCACTACGGTTTTTTGAAGACTTTCCATGTGCGCGTCATCATGGTGACCTGACGCATCCCCCTTCAGGAGTTGCTTGACCATTGCAATATCGCTGGTCAAAACAAGCCCGATTGCCACACAGCAGGCAATAAGGTGGACATATACAACGCCCAAACGCAAAAATTCCACGGTCGACGAAGAAAGCATATTAAGCTCCATGGTTACCGGTTGCCTCTTTGTTCTAGTAGTGAATCAATACATGACTCTCAGTTGGACTTAACTGGAACTTACAGTTACTGACTGCAATTAAGATCCAGCAATTTCTATTAATTAGTCTTGCGGTATTACGCTGTCGAGATAAAAGTGAGCTTCGCGAATGAACTTCTAATCATTCGATTATCTCCATTTTCAGGTAATAAAAATCCCCATTCGCACTTAGTGCATATGAGGTTTAACTTCCGCTTCTGGGGCTAGGTGAGGATCAGAGCCTGTGTCACCTGCTGCGTATTCTGAACGAAAAAGTCCGAGTCCGTTCATTTTTTGATCAATTGTCCCGACAAACGGCAGTGAAATGGATGGTGGCATATTGCCAGTTTTGATGGCGCAGCCAGCACCATTACTGGGTTTACGGCCAACCGGCGTGCCGCTGAGAACCGCTGCGCAAGGCCCAAAGTAGCCACGCTTGTCGCCTTACTCCTGAGTTATGCGACAACTCACTCGCGCCTGACGGTAAAGGCTTTGCGATGTCACGTGAGTCTGTCGCAGGAGGTAGGCGGAAGGGATTCGAAATCCCTCGGTCATCAACGCGTTTTTTTGCTTTTATACCCGTGCGTGAATGACGTGCGATACGAGGCAAAAATGGGGTAAGCCGTTCGCCATTCAATGTCAATCAGTGCCAAGCGCTTAATTAACCGACTTGTCAAAAAAAACCTACAGCCCATATTTCAGGGGGGGTAGGTTTTTTTGCGTTAATACTCCAGCGCAATTGGCGCATGGACAGGATGCGCCCGGGTCAAGCCGGAGGGTATACCGCAGACGCACAGATCTGCGTTGCCATTTGCCCAAGAGAGTTACCTCCGATGATTACTGATTTTCCACCAGCAGGTACCAGTGCCCATGTGTAGCCAATGTAACTCCCGTAACTATTTTTGCTATTAACTTCAACGCACCAAGAGTCCTTGGTCTTGTCGCGGCTCTCACCCCCTTGCATCTGCCGTAATGAAGAATGTGTCTCTGAATTTTGCACTGTCCGGGTCTTTCATGTCGTGACTAACAAATGTGTGGGCTAACAGCATGGCGTTTTCCGGCATTGGGTAACGATAGAGAATCGTTGCGGGTGCTACATGGGTCGGCGCTGGGTGCTGTTGAGCGGTGCAGCCGGTGAGCAGTTTCAGCGTAGCAGCAGGATTTTTTGGATGGTGATCGTGGGGTGGCAGGATGCCGGAAGGCGGGAAAAGCGGGATAGTTTTGTAACGCTTCGGGGGTGGAGGGGTTTTGGCCAAACCCCAGAAACGAAAAAGCCCTGAATAATCAGGGCTTTGACGTACAAATATGGCGGAGGCGATGGGATTCGAACTCATGGACCTGTTACAGTCGACGGTTTTCAAGTCCGAAGATTAATCCTTATATTTCAATATTTTAGGTTGTATTCGTTTCCGCTAAGCAGTATTCATTTATGCTCTGGAGGCCTCTGAAATCAAGGGGTGGAAGTTTATTTGCGGAAACGAATTTGGCCGGTATTTTGGCTTTCTGGGGGGCTCATGATCGCCCTAAATTTCATAGCTGCAACCGAGAGACTGCGCTCGGTGGAAAGCGGCCTTCATCTGAAGTGGGGATTTGGAGTCAGCCCTGGTCAGTCGTGACGGGCAGAAAACGGCCAAAAGCGGACATGGAGCGCCAACGAAAGCTCAGTATCGCTAGCCGTTGTATAGGCACTTTCCTGAAGAATAGGAAAGCGGGCCTCCTGCAAATTCGCAAAGGAGACCCAGCTCCACGGTCGCACCAGGCTAAGTCCCGCTATACGAGACACTGGACTGATATTTATGACTCATCTGACTAAAATGGCCTTCACCTCCAGCAGATGTTTGCGTAACCGGTCTGCATAATCCTCGGCGACAGCAGCCTGAACGCTAGCGCGATTGGCCAGTGCATGACGCCACTCGGCAATGCGACCAAGTCCATCAAACAATGAATGACTTGGTTCGAATCCCAGTATGTCGAAGTAGCGAAAAACTGGGGCTACAGCAATATCCACCATACTGAACGTCTCGCCAGCGAAGTACGGCCCCTCCATCTTTTCACCGCCAAGTCTCTCCAGCTTTCCCCTCAGCGCTGAAGACTTACCAAGCGCTGTCTGCTGATCCGTTGCGTTCAAATATCCCCATGCATCAGTAAGCATACCAGTGGCGAATTCGATCCAAGCACGGTGTTGAGCACGGGAAATTGCATCTTTCGGGTGCAAAGCGGGCTCCGGATACACCTGTTCGATGTATTCACAGATAGCCACGCTCTCGAAAAGTACGGTCGCTTCCTCATCGCCTTTTTGCACCATTAGAAGCGGGACTTTGCCCGTTGGCGACATGACCAGAAACCAGTTGGGCCTGTCCTTCAAATCCACATCAACCCGTTGAAATGGAGCCTCTTTTTCGAGGAGTAAAATTGCTACTCGCTGAACAAACGGACAAAGCCCGTGGCTAACAAGCGTGAGCCGTGATTGCGACATTTGAATACCCACTGTTATTTCGACAACACCCGCTTCCGAGCGGGAAGCGGGCTGTATAGAAGCGAAGTTGTGACTAGCCCATTAAAGCGAGCGCCCACCATCAACAATAATTTCCGTTCCGACCGTCCAACGAGACTCGTCCGACGCCAGATACAGAACCGCCTTAGCTACTTCTTCAGGCGTACCGAAACGGCCAAAGGGTATAGTCGCGGCGATATCTTTGTTGACCTGCTCGCGATAGGCATCGGGGATACCCAGCTTGTCGTACAGCGGAGTATCGATCGGGCCAGGGCTGATCGCGTTTACACGAACACCACGCGGGAGAAGCTCGCTAGAGAGCGTTTTCGACATGTTCAGAAACGCCGCCTTCGTTGCCGCATAAACGGATGAACGCGCGTCGCCCAGGTGCGCACTTACCGAGGTGTTAAGAACCACCGATGCAGGATTAGAGAAGGCCGGCAGCAGTGCTTGCAGGAGGAAGTAAGGGCCTTTGACATTGATGTCGAAGGAGCGATCAAACATCTCCTCGTTCCAGTCTTCGATTGGCATCCAGACGGATACGCCAGCATTGAGGAAGGCAACGTCGAGCTGCCCGTAATGAGACTGAACAGCCTGCGCCAGCTCCTTCTGGGCTGCGACACTAGCTGAGTCGGCTCGCAGCACCAGGACTTCGCTACCTAAAATAGCTTGAGCATTTGCCATGGACTCAGGATTAACACCTGTGACGATCACGCGTGCGCCTTCGGCGAGAAATTGCTTGGCGGTCTCCAGACCGATGCCGCTTGTACCGCCAGTGATGAGGGTACGCTTGCCTTGTAAACGGGACATGTAAATTTCCTCTCTTTTGGGGCGGCCAGCCGGACGACTGACCTTCTGAGAGCAACTATGTATTCATGCCAGCGCGCTGATAAGATGGGCAAATAGAATAGATCTCATGCAAAATCTGCATGAAAAGGGGCGTGATGGACCGGTTGTTACTGATGAGCTGTTTTGTACGCGCTGTCGAGACAGGTAGTTTTTCTGCTGCGGGACGTGATCTAGGACTAGGGCAACCGAACGTCAGTCGTTACGTCGCTGCTCTTGAAGACCATTTGCAAACCAGGCTGCTTCACCGATCCACACGAAAGCTGATGCTCACGCCCGAGGGTGAACGGTACTACGCAGATGCGCGGCGTATTCTGGACTCAGTGGAACAGTCAGAGTCCTCACTGAGAGGGAACGTAGCGCCGTCTGGGTTACTGCGCGTCGCTTGCCCGACCGCATTGGCTCACACCTTCATCGTACCGCACGTCGCGAGCTTTCTAGGGCGCTATCCCGAACTGTCGCTCGATCTTCAAATCAATGATCGCTACGTCAATTTAGTCGACGAGGGGGCAGAACTCGCGATTCGTATTGGGCACCTGGAGGACAGTACAATGCGAGCCCGGCCACTAGCGTGGTTCGAGCGTGTGTGCGTTGCCAGCCGTGCGTACCTAGAGAAACGTGGCTCTCCCTCTTCGCCTGATGACCTGAAGGAACACGACTGCCTCATTTATACCCTCCTATCCACTGGAACCAACTGGCGGTTTAAGGATACTGATGTCCCGATCTCCGGACGACTGCGTGTCAACTCGCCTGAGGCGATACGTGAGTACGTCAATGCAGGATTGGGAATCGCGCAGGGGCCTCAATGGCTTTATGAGGAAGGGCTGAGAAGTGGCAATCTTCAATTGCTGCTTAACGAATACGTGGCGCCACCCGTCCCGATCCAAGTCGTATACTTAGCGAATCGGCTGCTGCCCCAGCGAGCCATCGTTTTCATGGATTTTATGGCGGATGTTTTTGCTGCATTCCATGAGCGCCCTAAATAGCCTCCTAGCCCACGGCCAGGGTGCGAACGGAGAACCATCAGCATGGCGGCCCCTTGGGCGAAAATCGCTGCACACTCACCATTCTTGCTCGTCAACGGGGCTTTAAGTAGTCACACCGGACTGCAGGGCTTGCCTCTCAAAAGTGTCCTGATTTATTGCCAACGCCGATTCGATACATCTCTAAATCAAAGGTGCAACGCTCATCTCATGCGGTTAAGAAAACGGGGGCAGATTTATTTATTTGGATCACCGACCGCTTCTGGCCGAAAGCAGCAGTTTCCGACTTTCCCCTTCCGGCTAGAATCATTCACTCCACTCCTTCCCATCACAAACAACTAAGTGGCGTTAGCGATATTCGAAGCTATCCACGCTTGGGCTACTTTTATGCAACCAGTCTCTACTGCTCAAGCATCAAACGACGCCAGAGGATCACTGGTGGCGTAACAGGCAGCGCGTCTGTTTGCTGCGCTTCCTGTTTCTGAAACGCTGATGCATTCACTTCGGGCAGCGCGGATGAAGAATGCGTGTTCGCTGAACGTTGCTCAGGCTCGTCAATCGACTCATCGAAAGGCAGCGTAGTCATTTGATCGAAATAACGACTTTGCCCTTGGCGCGTCCCTGTTCGACGTATTTCAGTGCCTCTGCCGTTGAATCAAAGGTGAAGACACGGTCAAGCACCGGTTTGATAATGCCGGCCTCGACCAGCGCGGTGATGTGCTGCAACTGCGCGCCGTTGGCACGCATGAACACAAACGTGTAGCTGACGTCCTGCTTGCGTGCCTTGTGCCGAATACCCAGGCTCAAAAGGCACATGACCTGCTGCAACGGCCAGGACAAACCTTGCTCCTTTGCGAATTGTGCGGTGGGTGGCCCAGAGATGGAAATCAGTTGGCCACCGGGCTTGAGCACTTTGAGTGATTTCTTCAGAACATCGGCGCCGAGGCTATTCAACACCACGTCGTAGCTGTGCAGGACACTCTCGAAGTACTGCTTTTTGTAGTCGATGACCACGTCAGCCCCCAGCGCCTTGACCCATTCGACATTTGCGGTGCTGGTGGTGGTCGCGACAAAGGCACCGAGGTGTTTGGCGAGCTGGATGGCCACCGTGCCGACGCCACCGGAGCCGGCGTGAATCAGCACCTTCTGGCCCTTTTGCAGACGAGCGGTTTTCACCAGAACCTGCCAGGCGGTGAGTGCTACCAAGGGCAGGGACGCGGCTTGCGCCATGCTGGTAGTGGCCGGTTTCAGGGCGATCGCGTTTTCGTCCACCGCGATCAACTCAGCGAAGGTGCCGATCCGCGTTTCCGGCGGGCGGGCGTACACCTCGTCACCCGGTTGGAAGCGTGTCACCTTCGAACCGACTTCTCTCACCACGCCCGCCAGGTCATTGCCCAATACCAGCGGAAACGCGTAGGGCAGGATCAGCTTGAATTCGCCGCTGCTGATCTTCGAGTCCAGCACGTTGACGCTGCTGGCATGGACCTCGATCAACACATCGTGAGCACCCACTGCGGGCGCGGGCACTTCGCCGAGGCGTCCGGGTTGCTTGCCATAGCGGTCAATCAGAAAGGCTTTCATCGGGGTGCGGCTCTTGTCGGTTATCAGGAGGGTAGTCGGCGCGTGGTCAGGCATCGAGGAACGCCTGAGCTTTGGCCACAAAATCAGCGTGGTGCTGGAAAATGCCGCCGTGACCGGCATCCTCATACATCACCAGTTCTGCGCTGGGGATTCGCTTGGCCAGCTCAAGCGAGTTGACGCTGGGCACCATGATGTCGGTGTCGCCGTTGACGATCAGCGTCGGCATGCGCAATCGTTCGAGGTCTTGCAGCGCCTGTTGGCCCCACGCGGTGATGGCTTTCAACTGCCGCAGGAAAGCGCGGGGCGTCGGGCCCTTATCGCGATTGTGTTTGCGTGCTCGCAGGCGCTGCAAATACTGCGAGGCGGATCGACGGCCATTGGCTGTCGAGGTGAAGAACAGGTAGAACTTGGGATCGCGCAGGGTCAGCAAACCTTTGAGGATCAATGGCCACGACACTGCGCCGACCTTGTCGATACCCTCGCCACCGGCCGGTCCGGTGCCGGTCAGAATCAGCCGCCGCACCCGATCAGGCGCCTTCAGGGCGAGGTCCTGAGCGACGAAGCCGCCGAGGGAGAAACCCAGCACATCAACGGTTTCCAGCCCCAGCGCCTGGATCAGCTGGATGGCGTCGTCAGCCATCTCGCCGACGGTCAGTGGCGCGGTTCCACCCGAGCCGCCGATGCCGCGATAGTCGGTGGTAATGACGCGACGGGTTTGCGCCAGACCATCGATGATCGCTGGGTCAAAGTTGTCCAACACCGCGCCCCAGTGGTTGAACAGTACGAGGGGCACGCCGACGCGCGGGCCGATGTCGCGATAGGCGAAGGGAGTGCCGTTGACCGTGATCGACTGGTTCGCCGCATTGATGAACAAAGTTGGCGAAGCGGAAAGGGGATTTGTCTGAATTGAATTCATTGCTGCTCCGGACAGCGGGTCGGATTCGATGCAGTGACTTGGGCCTGCATCGAATCTGCCGCGAGTGCTCGCTACCTAAAGATCACTGTGGGGTCTGGTAGCGCTGGGCAACCGCAGACTGACGGATTTGCCCCAGCAGGCCCTGACGTGCGCCCTGCAGGTCATGCCAGCGCTGCGCCTCGTGCAACGGCGGGATGGTCACCGGTTCACGACGATCGAAACCGACGAGGGCGGCATCCACCAGATCGCCTACCTCCATGATTTCGCTCAAGGTGTTGATGTCGACGCCGGAGCGATCCCAGATTTCCGTGCGGGTGGCGGCGGGCAGCACCGCTTGCACGTAGACGCCCTGAGGCGACAGTTCCAGGCTCAGGCCCTGGGACAGGAACAGGACAAAGGCCTTGGTCGCACCGTAGACCGTCATGCCGAACTCCGGCGCCAGGCCCACCACCGAACCGATGTTGATAATCGCACCGTTGCCGGCCTTGGCCAGGCGTGGAGCGATGGCGCTGGCGAGGCGCACCAGCGCGGTGGTGTTGAGGGCGACCAGTTGCGCCACATTGTCGGTACTTTGATCGACGAAGTTGCCGGACAACGCGGCGCCGGCGTTATTGACGAGGATGCCGATGCGGGCGTCGTCGCGCAGGCGGTTTTCAACGGTGGTTAAATCGCCGGGTTGGGTCAGGTCCGCCGGGATCACATCGACGGCGACGTCGTGTTCGTTGCGCAAGCGCACAGCCAGTGCGTCGAGGCGCGCCTGATCGCGGGCGACCAGGACCAGATCGTGACCGCGTTGCGCGAAGCGCTCGGCGTAGACCGCGCCAATGCCGGTGGAGGCGCCAGTGATCAGAACAGTAGGGCGAGTGCTCATGGGTTATCTCTCTTTCAGAATGTGAGAAACAGAACGCGCTCAGCTTGCGCTGACGCTCGATTCAGCCAGTGTCGGGTAGTCGATGTAGCCTGCCGCACCGCCGCCATAGAGGGTGGCGGGATTGAACGCGGACAACGGCGCGCCACGTTTCAGGCGTTCCACCAGATCCGGGTTGCCAATGAACGGGCGACCGAAGGCGATCAAGTCGGCCTGGTCTTCAGCGAGCTTCGAAGTCGCCAGGTCCAGGTCATAGCCGTTATTGGCGATGTAGGTGTTTTTGAAGCGCTGGCGCAGGGCAGCGAAATCGAAGGGCGCCACGTCACGCGGGCCACCGGTCGCGCCTTCGACGACATGCAGATAAACCACGCCGAGGGCGTCGAGTTGCTCGGCGACGTAGTCGAATTGCGCCTGCGGATCGCTGCTGGATACGCCATTGGCTGGTGACACCGGCGACAGACGCACGCCGGTGCGGTCCGCACCGATTTCATCTATCACCGCTGCCGTCACTTCGAGCAACAGACGTGCACGATTTTCAATCGATCCGCCGTAAACATCGGTGCGCAGATTGGCGTTGTCCTTGAGGAATTGATCGAGCAAATAGCCGTTGGCACCGTGAATTTCGACGCCATCGAACCCGGCGGCGATAGCGTTAGCCGCCGCCTGGCGGAAGTCGGCAACGATCCCCGGCAGTTCGCTGATGTCCAGTGCCCGCGGCTCGGAGACGTCTTCAAAGCGGTTGTTGACGAACACTTTGGTGGCGGCGCGCAGTGCGGAAGGTGCCACCGGTGCTGCGCCGTTTTCTTGCAGATCAACGTGGGAGACGCGGCCGACATGCCACAGTTGCAGGAAGATTTTTCCGCCCTTGGCATGCACAGCATCGGTGACTGCACGCCAGCCGTCGATCTGCGCCTGGGTATAGATCCCGGGAGTGTTCTGATAACCCTGGCCCTGTCGGGAAATCTGCGTGGCTTCGCTGATCAGCAGACCGGCGCTGGCGCGTTGGCTGTAGTAGGTCGCCGCCAATTCGCTGGGGACGAAACCTTGGCCGGCGCGGTTGCGTGTCAGCGGCGCGAGAACGACGCGGTTCGACAGCGTGAGGCTGCCTAGCATGTAAGGGGTGAACAGAGTCTGCTTGGTCATCTGATGAATCTTCCGTGCCCGTTGATGGTGATCGGTGGTGCCTGCAATTAGGATGATGATCGAAATCTAAACTGTCAACGGTTTTGATTATGGGTAACATCTATGTATCATTGGACGCAGGATTTCCCGCTGAACACGAGGTATTGCACGTGAGAGTGACCAAGGCCCAGGCGCAGGCCAATCGAGAGCACATTGTTGAAACAGCCTCAGAGCTGTTCCGTGAGCGCGGTTTTGACGGCGTCGGTGTGGCGGACCTCATGGCGGCTGCCGGTTTCACCCATGGCGGCTTCTACAAGCACTTCGGGTCTAAGGCCGATCTGATGGCCGAAGCTTCGGCGTGCAGTCTGGCCAAATCGCTGACAGGCGCCCAAGCGCTGGATGTTGCGGGCTTCATCAACGTCTATGTGAACAGAGAGCATCGCGACGGGCGTGGCGACGGTTGCACCATGGCCGCGTTGGGCGGCGACGCGGCGCGCCAGTCGGATGAGGTGAAAGCAACGTTTGCCGAGGGCATTGAACACACCCTGCAAACTCTGGGCGAGAAATACCCTACAGGGCCTGATGCCGAGGCGGGTGAGGGGCGAAAGAAGATGATCGACCTGCTGTCGCGGGCCGTCGGCGCGATTATCCTGTCGCGTGCCTGCCCGGATGATTCCGCCCTGGCGGACGAAATTCTTGAGGTGTGCCGCGCGGAAATGTTGGCTTCGTTGCCGGTCGATTAAGTTGAACCTATGTTGAGCGGAGATTAATGCAAAGCGCGAGCTGGCTATCTGTGCAATAAAAACACGCTACAAACTTTTTGACTCGTTTGTTTCGAGCGGGATGGGTTGTGTTGCGAAATGAGAGGGTTGCGGAAATGACCAAAAAGATGCGGAAACGATCCGGAAAGGTCGACGCAGAAATCTCAAACCCCAGAAACGACAAAGCCCTGAATAATCAGGGCTTTGTCGTACAAATATGGCGGAGGCGATGGGATTCGAACTCATGGACCTGTTACAGTCGACGGTTTTCAAGACCGTTGCCTTAAACCACTCGGCCACACCTCCGTATTGCGTTGCGGGCGCCATAATACCTGAATGAAACACACTGTCAAACTCTCTGCGTAGCTTGTTACAGAGCGTCTGTTATGATCTTTGCGACTGAACGTTTCAAACCTACAGGAGTGTCGCCATGCGCGAACAGGAATACGCAGTTAATAACAGCGTGCAGGCTGAGCAGCTAGAGGTTAGCCGCGTCCTGCGCAACACTTACGGCTTACTCGCACTCACCCTCGCGTTTAGCGGCGTGATGGCGTTCGTGGCGCAGCAGATGCGCGTCGGCTACCCGAACGTCTTTGTCGTGCTGATCGGCTTCTACGGCCTTTTCTTTCTCACCAACAAACTCCGTGACTCGGCCTGGGGACTGGTTTCGGCTTTCGCCCTGACCGGTTTCATGGGTTTCCTGCTGGGCCCGATCCTCAATCGCTACCTGGGCATGCAAGGCGGCGCTGAAGTGGTCAGCTCGGCCTTTGCGATGACGGCATTGGTGTTTGGTGGTCTCTCCGCCTACGTACTGATCACCCGCAAGGACATGAGCTTTCTCGGCGGCTTCATCACTGCCGGTTTCTTTGTCCTGCTGGGTGCGACGCTGGCGGGTATGTTCTTCAAGATCAGCGGTCTGCAACTGGCGATCAGCGCGGGCTTCGTGTTGTTCTCCTCGGTCTGCATCCTGTTCCAGACCAGCGCCATCATCCATGGCGGCGAGCGTAACTACATCATGGCGACGATCAGCCTGTATGTATCGATCTACAACCTGTTCATCAGCTTGTTGCAGCTGTTCGGCATCATGAGCCGCGATGATTGATCGCAAGCCTTGAGCAAAAAGCCCGCTTCGGCGGGCTTTTTGTTGGGTGCGGATAGGGTTGACCCTATTTGGAAATGACAATGCTGCCGTCGGCCTGCTGACGGTAGATGGTGTAAGGCAACAGCAAGGTATCGAGCGCTCCGGATATGACCAGGTCGATCAGCACAATGGGCGTGGCGTTATCGTATTGCTGCTCATCGATTCCCTCACCCAGCGGCGCATGCAGTGAGCAGAAATCATAGGTGACTCCGCTGTAGATTCGCGGGATCGCGCCGCAGTAACTCTTCTGCTGCTTGAGATTCTGCGCAGCCACCTCATCAGGGCGCACAACCGTGTTGATGGTGCCGCACCCGGCGAGCATTAGCGCCGCCAATAACACTGCCTGAGTTTTCATGCCGCCAATCCTTCGCCGGAAAAATGAGCAATCTACGTTGTTCGGAGCAAAACCGCACTCAGGCCATCGGTGGCAAGCGGCGCTTGACCGGAGTTTTCTTGACGATCGCGGTGTTGGTTTCGGCGTGGGTGTTGAGCCGGTCGAGCAGGGTGTCCAGTTGCTCCATCGAGCGCACATGCAGACGAGCGATGAAGCAGTCATCGCCAGTGACCTTGTCGCACTCGGTGAATTCGGGGATGGCCAGGATCTGCCGTTCGACTTCCTGCAGCTGGCCCGGAAGCGGGCGGATGCGGACGATGGCCTGGAGCTGGTAGCCGAAACATTTCGGGTCTATTTCGACTGTGTAGCCCTTGAGTACGCCGCGCTCTTCAAGACGCCGCAGCCGTTCGGCGACGCTCGGTGACGACAGGCCGCTGATTTGCGCCAATGCTTTAAGTGAACGTCGCGAGTCAGCCATCAGCGCGGCGATCAACACCTGGTCAATGTCATCAGTCATACAAACCTCGTTAGGCAAAGGGTTCAATCTGCCTTGATAAGAAAGGTAGAAATGGATTTTAGCCTGCTATTGGCTCTGGAGCTGCCTCACTGTGGATTGTCATAATTCAGGCTCTTACCGAGGAGGCTGATGATGGACAAGTCGATACGTCGTGGGTCGTTTGAAATGACCGCTGCCATGCTGATTTCGGGAACCATTGGATGGTTCGTGCTGGTTTCCGGGCAGCCGGTGCTGGATGTGGTGTTCTGGCGCTGTGTGTTTGGCGCTGCGACCTTGCTGGTGATCTGCGCGGTGCTGGGCTTTCTGCGTCCCGGTATTTTGACTCGCACCACATTCATCCTGGCGGTGCTCAGCGGTGTGGCGATTGTCGGTAACTGGGTGTTGTTGTTTGCCTCTTATTCCCGGGCATCGATTGCCATCGGTACCGCGGTCTACAACGTTCAACCCTTTATGTTGGTGGGGCTGGCGGCGTTGTTTCTCGGAGAAAAGATCACCGCACAGAAATTGTTCTGGCTTGGTGTGTCGTTTCTCGGGATGTTGGCGATCGTCAGCGCTCATGGTGAGCAGGGCTCAGCAGGTGGCGACTACCTGCTCGGAATCGGACTGGCACTGGGCGCCGCGCTGCTCTATGCCTTCGCTGCACTGATTATCAAGCGTCTGACCGGTACTCCACCGCATTTGATCGCCCTGATTCAGGTCTGCACCGGTGTTCTGTTGTTGGCGCCGTGGGCGAATATCGCCGCGTTGCCGCAGGAGTCTGGCGCCTGGGCCAGTCTGCTGACATTGGGTGTGGTGCACACCGGCGTGATGTATGTATTGCTGTACGGCGCGATTCAAAAGCTGCCGACAGCATTGACCGGTGCGCTGTCGTTTATCTACCCGATTGCGGCGATTTTCGTCGATTGGTTCGCCTTCGGTCATCGCCTTGAGCTGATGCAATGGCTGGGCGTGATCGCGATTCTGCTCGCTGCGGCAGGCATGCAGCAGGGCTGGAGCCTTGGCTTTCGGCGGGCGGCGGTGCAGTGACTGGTTTTCAGATTTTCCAATGCACGGCGGTCTTCGCCAGGCGTTGACGCATATTGTCGAGATTGGCGGCCAATTGCCGGGTCAATAGGCGATAGCCGTCCAGCGCCGTGTAGACCGGAACGCTGAATGTGGAGTTGTCCGGCGAACCCGCAATAGAACGGTCTAGCCGCTGCGAGGCACCGGACTTGAGGGCGCGGGCCATGCCGATCAATTGCACGCGGATCTGTCGGTGCTCGGTTTTCAGGGCTGATTGCATCAAGGCCATGGCCTGTTCGTCGCTGGGGGCCGGTCGTGTGTTGGCGAGGATTTCGAGGGTGCTGACACACATCCGCAGGTTGCGCTGAAGAGCGTCCAGTTCGGTCATGGAGATCCGCACTTCCTTGGACACCGACGGCATCAACGAACGCAGTTGCACCATCGCGCCGTTCAGGCGGTTCATCAGTTTGAGATGTTCGTCGTCGGTGACCGATTGGCCACTGACGATGCGGCCGTAGATCGTCGCACAATCGCGCAGCGCGCTCGCCAGGTTGTAGCGCCAGGAATAGACCGCGTACAGCGGCAGTGCGAAGGAAAAGGCGAGAGCCAGGGCGATACCGATGAGGATGTCGACCGCCCGCCAGAGACCGTCGGTCACCGGGTTGTCGCCATGACCGGCGACGATGAACACGGTGATCGCCGACAACAACGCCGTATACCCACCCTTGCCGATCGCATGGTACGAAAAGAATCCGCAAACCACCGACATGCCCAGGTAGGTCAGCCATGGCATCCCCAGCCAGGCCTGCTGAGCCACCAGCAACAAGCCAACGCCGGCGCCGATCAAGGTGCCGATAGCCCGTTCGGCGGCTTTCTTGCCGATATTACCGTGATGTTGCAGCCCGCCGATGACCACCAACATGGTCACCGAGGCCCATTCGCCATGGGGCAGCTTGATCCCGGTGGTGAGCAGGATGGTGGCCAGCAGCCCCAGTGACACCCGCACGGCGTGGATCAGTTTGGCATGCCGATAGCGCCGATAGGGGTCCAGCAGCGGACGCAAGAAACGGCGCAGCAACGGTGGCAGTCGAGACGATCGCAAGTCATTCATCGGGCCTGGCTGTTTTCCTCGAGTGTCAGTTCCTGGGCTCTGTCATCAGAATATGTAATCGGTGGTCAGAAAGCTCGACTCACGATTACGGATAATGTCGCTGATGAGCTCTTTGTTGCTCTCCTGGAATTTGCTCGCGACCAGGGTGCGGATCGAAAACACCCTGAGCGCGTCGTGAACCGACAGGGTGCCTTCGGCCGAGTTTTTCCGGCCATTGAACGGATAGGTGTCCGGGCCGCGTTGGCACTGGGCGTTGATGTTGATCCGTCCGACCTGATTGGCGAAGGTATCGACCAGGCGTCCGACTTCGGTGGAGTTTTTACCGAAAATACTCAGCTGTTGGCCGAAGTCTGATTCCAGCACGTAATCGATCACGGTTTCCAGATCACGGTAGGGAACGATGGGCACCACCGGGCCGAATTGCTCCTCCTGATACACACGCATCTGGGCGGTGACCGGGTAGAGCACTGCGGGATAGAAGAATGACCCGCGCGATTCACCGCCGTGGGCATTCACCACCTTCGCGCCCTTGTTGACGGCATCCTCCACCAACGAGTGCAGGTAGTCGACCTTGCCCGACTCCGGAAGTGGGGTCAGTGCTACGCCGCTTTCCCAGGGCATGCCCGGTTTGAGGGACTGCAGTTTGCGGTTGAATTTCTCGATGAAGCTGTCGACCACCTGTTCGTGGACGAAGAGGATTTTCAGTGCGGTGCAACGTTGGCCGTTGAACGACAGTGAGCCGGTAACGGCTTCGTTGACGGCGTTGTCCAGGTCGACCTCGGGCAACACGATGCCGGGGTTCTTGGCATCAAGCCCCAGCGCCGCGCGCAAGCGGTGTGGTTTTGGATGCAGCTTTTTCAGGTCACTGGCGGCTTTGTTGGTGCCGATGAAAGCAAAGATATCGACCTTGCCGCTGGCCATCAGAGCGCTGACGGTTTCCCGGCCGCTGCCGTAGATCACATTGATCACACCGGCCGGGAAGCTGTCGCGAAAGGCCTCCAGCAATGGACGAATCAACAGCACACCCAGCTTGGCCGGCTTGAACACGACGGTGTTGCCCATGATCAAGGCAGGAATCAGCGTGGTGAAGGTCTCGTTCAGCGGGTAGTTATAGGGGCCCATGCATAACGCCACGCCCATCGGTACGCGGCGGATCTGGCCGAGGGTGTCCTGTTCGAGCTCGAAACGGCTTGAGCGGCGGTCCAGTTCCTTGAGGGCATTGATGGTGTCGACGATGTAGTCGCAGGTGCGATCGAACTCTTTCTCCGAGTCCTTGAGGTTTTTGCCGATCTCCCACATCAGCAGCTTGACCACTGCTTCACGCTGTTCGCGCATGCGGCCGAGAAAGGCTTCGACATGCTGAATACGTTCGGCGACGCGCATCGTCGGCCAGTTGCCCTGACCTCTGTCGTAGGCGCGGACGGCGGCATCCAGCGCAGTCAATGCGGTGTCGGCATCCAGCAGAGGCGTGCTGCCGAGGATGACTTGTTCATCCGCGTTTTCACTGGCCAGATAGACCGGACTGCGCACCAGCGCGAGTGGGCCGGACCAAATCTTTAATACGCCATCGACGAGGTATTCGCGTTGTTCGATCTGGCCGTTGATGCGGTACTTTTCCGGGATGTCCGCGGCGCTGGGGAACAGGTTGTCGAGAATGTTATCTGTGGTCATGGCGCTACCCCGTATGGATTGGGTGATGCAGATAAGGTGTGTTATCACGGAGCGCGGCCAAAGGGTCAAGTTCTTCAGGCCGCGCGCCAGGATCAGCATAGCTGAATCGTTTTACCTGATCGTGACAAGGGTTGTCATGCCCTATCCGTGCAGATTTGTTCGACTTGCTCAATTGTTTCTCATTGAAACCGCAAGCATATGCCGCTGCGCGGCGGTTAAACTTTGTGCTTTCTAAAGGAGTTCTCATGAGTTACTACCAGCCGGGCATCCTTGCCACCCCAGTACCGTCTCAGGCACGCCATATGTTTTTCGCTCTCGAATCCGTCGATGCATTGCCGACTGCGATCGAGCAGTTGAGGCAGCTGGTGGATGGTAAAACGGCGGTGGTCGGTTTCGGTGAATCGCTGGTACTGGCGCTGGGCGGTCGGATCGATGGCTTGCGGGCGTTCCCTGCGTTGGCGGGCGTTGGCGTTGATAACCCTTCGACCCAGCACGCACTCTGGTGCTGGCTGCACGGCGAGGACCGCGGCGAGTTGCTGCATCGCAGCCGCGCCGTTGAAGCCGCGTTGGCTCCGGCGTTGCGTTTGGTACAGATGACTGAAGCCTTCCGCTACAAGACCGGGCACGATTTGACCGGTTATGAAGACGGCACCGAAAACCCCCACGACGAAGCGGCCGTGGCGGCAGCGCTGGTGGGCGAGGGCACAGATGGCCTGCACGGCGGCAGTTTCGCTGCGATTCAGCAGTGGCAACACGATCTGGAGGGCTTCGCCGCGCTGCCTGCCCGGGAGCAGGATCACATCATTGGTCGGCGCAAGAGTGACAACGAAGAGCTCGAGGACGCGCCAGAATCCGCCCACGTCAAACGTACTGCTCAGGAAAGCTTCGCCCCTGAAGCCTTTGTCGTGCGCCGCTCCATGCCTTGGGTGGAAGGCGATCGAGCCGGCTTGATGTTCCTGGCATTCGGGTATTCCCTTGACGCCTTCGAAGTACAACTGCGGCGCATGAGCGGTCTGGAAGACGGCATCGTCGATGGCCTCTATCGGATGAGTCGGCCGATTACCGGTGGCTATTACTGGTGCCCGCCGCTCAAGGATGGCCGGCTCGATTTGCGGGCGCTGCGGATCGGCTGAGTGACGCAGTGGGCGTATTTGGCGGGCATGTAGGAGGTAGGAGGTAGGAGGTAGGAGCCGAGCTTGCTCGCGAAGGCGGCCTGACAGCCGGCCTGGCTCTCGCAGGTGTACATATCCATTCCTGCGGTAACGGCCGCTTAGGGTTTCGCCCTTACGGCGAGGCCCTTTTGGCAAACGCCCCAAAAGGACCCAAAAGGGCTTGCCCCGAGCGTACGGCACCTCGCCTAGGCTCGGTGTTCCTTCGCTCCGGCATTCATCAGGGGGCATCGCCTCCGGTCGGCTTCGCTTCGACCTCCTCTCGATGTGTTCGACTGCGTCGAACGGCGCTGCGCGCCAACCCCCTGATGAACACCTCCACTCAGCCTCCCGAAGGGGCGGGTGGATCAAGATCAAAAGCGGCAGGCGAGCTAACGCTCGGCCTGTTGAGTGGTGGGGCGGTGTATGCCGCTCTACCTTTCTGCCGTTTTTGTAGGAGCCGAGCTTGCTCGCGATGGCGACCTGACAGTCGACCTATCTCTCGCAGACGTATGCGAATCAAAACTGTGGGAGCATGGCTTGCCCGCGATATGGCGGCCTGACAGCCGGCCTGGCTCTCACAGATGTACACCAATCCATTGTGGGAGCAGCCGGTCGACGCTCGATTGCTCGCGATGGCGGCCTGACAGCCGGCCTGGCTCTCGCAGGTGTACATATCCATTCCTGCGGTAACGGCCACTTAGGGTTTCGCCCTTACGGCGCCTCACTTTTCCAGACGCCGAAAAGTAAGCAAAAGGCTTCGCCCCAAGCGTCCGGCACCTCGCTTAGGCTCGGTGTTCCTTCGCTCCGGCATTCATCAGGGGGCATCGCCTCCGGTCGGCTTCGCTTCGACCTCCTCTCGATGTGTTCGACTTCGTCGAACGGCGCTGCGCGCCTACCCCCTGATGAACACCTCCACTCGGCCTACCGAAGGGGCGGGTAGATCAAGATCAAGATCAAAAGCCAAAGCGAGGCGGCCTGCCGGCCGGCCTGTTTGTGTGGGGGTACGCGTTCCTGGAGCTGCTGATAGGCTGCGATCTCACTTGCGCCGACGTTGTTGACGACTGTCGGCTCTTGTCAGAGAAATCCGACAGGAGTACAAATGTACTCCATGACGACTTTAACTCCCCGCCGTACTGCCATCCTGACCTTTATCCGCGACCGCATCGCGCAACAAGGTCAGCCACCGAGCCTCGCCGAGATCGCCGAGGCTTTTGGTTTTGCCTCGCGCAGTGTGGCGCGCAAGCATGTGGTGGCCCTCACCGAAGCCGGTTTCATTGAGGTCAACGCCAATCAGGCGCGAGGTATTCGTTTGTTGAATCAGCCACCCAGGCCCGAACTGCTGGATATTCCGGTGCTGGGGCGGGTGGCCGCCGGTGCACCGATCGGTGTCGATGCCCAGGTGCACAGTCGGCTGATGCTGGACCCGGCGATGTTTTCGCGGATTCCGGATTACCTGCTGCGGGTGCAGGGTGATTCGATGATCGAAGACGGCATTCTCGACGGCGATCTGGTGGGCGTACGGCGCAGTGCCGAGGCTGAAAACGGTCAGATCGTGGTGGCGCGGCTCGATGGTGAAGTCACGATCAAACGCTTTGAACGGGTCGCAGGGGGCGTGCGTTTGCTGCCGCGCAACCCGGCCTATGCGCCCATCGTTGTGCACGCCGATCAGGACCTGGCCATCGAAGGGGTGTTCTGTGGGTTGGTGAGGCGAGGATGATGGGTGCCGTCATTGCTCTGGATACTCTGTTCAATGCTGGCCAGGTCTGGAAAGGCCGGCCCGCCGCGCCACCGGCCAGCCCTCAACCGACAGGCCATTGGGCGCTGGATGCGGCGTTGCCCACGGGTGGCTGGCCAGAAGCGGCCCTGACGGAAATCCTGATTGCCGGGCAGGGTGTCGGTGAGTTGCAACTGGTGTGGCCGACCCTGGCGCGGTTATCCGCCGTGGGCGAACGAATTGTCCTCGTGGCGCCGCCCCATGTGCCATATCCGCAGGCCTGGCAGAACGCTGGCGTGGACCTGCGTCAGCTGTCGGTGATTCAGGCCAGTGAGCGCGATGCCCTGTGGGCGGCGGAACAATGCCTGCGCTCGGGCAGTTGCGGCGCGGTCCTGTGTTGGCCGCAGAAGGCTGATGACCGTGCCTTGCGCCGCTTGCAGGTGGCGGCCGAAACCGGTCAGACCCTGGCGTTCGCCTATCGCTCGATCAATGAAGCCATCAATCCTTCACCAGCCGCCTTGCGTATCGCCATCGATACCCGGCCCGCGCAACTGCGGGTACTCAAGTGCCGTGGTGGTCTGGCCCGCTCGGCGCCGATCTCCTTTGCGACAGGGCATTGAGGTTGGTATGCGCTGGGTCTGTATTCTTTTCCCGCAGCTTGCTCTGGATGCTGTGCTGCGTCAGCGGCCCGATCCCGATGAACCGCTGGCGCTGCTGACGGGCACTGCGCAACGCCGGGTGGTGCAAGCGGTGAACGCCTCCGCTCGGGCGCTCGGCCTGCGACCCGGGCAATCGCTGACCGCCGCTCATGCCTTGACCAAAGCCTTTGCCAGCGCCGAATACGACGTTGCTGATATCGAGCAGTGGCAGCAATTTCTCGCGGCCTGGGCCTACCGCTTCAGCTCCCAGGTCAGCGTGTTTTATCCCCGGTCCTTGTTGTTTGAAATCGAATCGAGTCTGGGCCTGTTCGGACCCTGGCCACAGTTCGAGGCGCGGCTGCGGGCGGAACTCACGGAACTGGGCTTTCGCCATCGCATCGTCGCAGCCCCCAATCCGGCGGCCGCGCGGGTGTTGGCTAACGCTTACGACGGCCTGGCAGTGCCGGACAATGAAACCTTGCGCCGGATCCTGGGGCAGATGCCCATTGATCGCGTCGGGCTGGAGCAGGACGTCGCCACTGCCTTGTCGCGCATGGGCTTGCGGACCTTGAGTCAGGTTCAGGCGCTGCCACGCCATACCCTGGCGCGACGCTTTGAAGCCCAGGTGCTCAAGCACCTCGACACGTTAATGGGAGATCGGCCGCTGGTCCTGGCGTTTTACCAGCCGCCGGACCGCTTTGACGTGCGCATCGAGCTGAATTTCGATGTCCTGTCCCATCAGGCGCTGCTGTTCCCGTTGCGTCGGCTCACCGGCGATCTGTCGGCTTTTCTCTGTGGGCGGGACAGCGGCGTGCAGCGTTTTGATCTGCATCTGGAACATGCCGGGTTGCCGGACACGCAGGTCAAGGTCGGCTTGCTCAGCGCCGAGCGCGACCCGGCGATGCTCTTCGAACTGGCTCGCGGTCGACTGGAACAGGTGCAAGTGGAGTCTGCGGTTCGGGGCTTTCGCCTGGTGGCCCATGACTTGCCCAGGTTCGTCCCGCAACATCGGGAACTGTTCGAGGAGCGCCCGCAGCAATCCTTGCCCTGGGAGCAATTGCGCGAACGCCTGCGTGCGCGGCTGGGCGATGACGCGGTGCAGGGTCTGCGCTGGCAGGCCGATCACCGGCCGGAGCACAGTTGGCAGCCGAATGCCGATAGCCAGACGTGCCCGCCGAGCCTTGGCGTGCAACGTCCGGGCTGGCTGCTCACAGAACCGCTGCAGGTGCACGAAGGCGCGGCGCGGATTCTCATGGGGCCGGAGCGTATCGAGTCCGGCTGGTGGGATGGCGGCGATGTGCGTCGCGACTACTACCTGATCGAAACCCGCTCCGGCCAGCAGGCCTGGGCCTGGCGCACGGTGGGTGAGAGCGGGCCTTTGTGGCTGCAAGGCTGGTTTGCATGAGTGTCGAGTATGCCGAACTGCACTGCCTGTCGAACTTCAGTTTCCAGCGCGGAGCCTCCAGTGCCCGCGAGCTGTTCGAACGGGCCAGGCGTCAGGGTTATCAGGCTTTGGCGATCACCGACGAGTGCACCCTGGCCGGCATCGTCCGCGCCTGGCAAGCCGCTAAAGAGGTGGAGTTGCCGCTGATCATCGGCAGCGAAATGCGCATCGAAAATGGCCCGAAACTGGTGCTCCTGGTGGAGAACCTGGAGGGCTACCAAACGCTTTGCCGACTCATCACCCGAGCCCGGCGTCGTGTGGCAAAGGGGCAGTACCAAGTGCTGCGCGAGGACTTCAACGAACCGTTGCCGGGACTGCTGGCGTTGTGGATGCCCGATACCCTCGAGGTTGGCGGGGAAGGGCGCTGGCTGCGCAAGCTCTTCGGCGATCGATTGTGGCTGGCCGTCGAGTTGCACTGCGGTCAGAACGATGCCCGACGGCTTGCGGGTTTGCTGGATCTGGCCGCTGCCCTGGAAATTCCGGCGGTGGCCAGCGGCGATGTGCATATGCACGCGCGCGGGCGCCGCGCCTTGCAGGACACCATGACCGCGATCCGTCATCACGTGCGCGTCGCCGAGGCCGGGCAACGCTTGCACCCCAACGGCGAACGGCACTTGCGCAGCCTTGATGCATTGCAGGCACTCTATCCGCCGCAACTGCTTGAAGAGTCAACGCGCATTGCCCGACGCTGTACCTTCGAGCTCGGCCAATTGCGCTATCAGTACCCGCGTGAACTGGTGCCTGAAGGGAAGACGTCGAAATCCTGGCTGCGCGAACTGACCGAACGGGGTATGCGCTGGCGCTGGCCTGAAGGTGTGGAAGACAAGGTGCTGGCGCTGATCGAAAAAGAACTGAAGCTGATCAGCGAGATGGGTTACGAGAGTTACTTCCTCACCGTCCACGACATCGTTCGCTTTGCTCGTGATCGCAACATTCTCTGCCAGGGACGCGGTTCGGCGGCCAACTCGGCGGTGTGTTATGCCTTGGGCATCACTGAAATCAATCCCAGCCTGATGAACATGCTGTTCGAGCGTTTCCTCTCCAAAGAGCGCAACGAGCCGCCGGACATCGATGTGGATTTCGAGCATGAACGGCGTGAAGAGGTTTTGCAGTATGTGTTTCAGCGCTATGGCCGGACCCGCGCGGCGCTCACGGCCGTGGTCAGCACCTACCATGGTGCCGGCGCGGTGCGGGATGTGGCCAAGGCCCTCGGTTTGCCACCGGATCAGGTCAATGCGCTGGCCGATTGCTGCGGCCATTGGAGTGATGAACCGCCTTCCGTGGAGCGCCTGCGTGAAGGCGGTTTCGACCCGGACAGCCCGGTGCTGCGCCGGGTGCTGAGCCTGACAGGGCAACTGATCGGATTTCCCCGGCATCTGTCCCAGCATCCGGGTGGTTTCGTGATTTCCGAGCAACCGCTGGACACTCTGGTGCCGGTAGAAAACGCGGCCATGGCCGAGCGTACGATCATCCAGTGGGACAAGGATGATCTGGACATGGTCGGCCTGCTCAAGGTCGATATTCTCGCCCTCGGCATGCTCAGTGCCATCCGCCGCTGTTTCGACCTGCTGCGCCGTCATCGCGGTCTGGATTTGAGTCTGGCGCAGGTGCCGAAAGAGGACCCGAAAACCTACGAAATGATCGGTCGTGCCGACACCATCGGGGTATTCCAGATCGAGTCCCGGGCGCAGATGTCAATGCTGCCAAGGCTCAAGCCGAAGGAGTTTTACGACCTGGTGATCGAGGTGGCTATCGTGCGGCCCGGCCCGATTCAGGGCGGGATGGTGCATCCGTACTTGCGGCGGCGTAACAAAGAGGAGCCTGCAACCTATCCGTCCGAAAAATTGAAGACAGTCCTGGAGCGCACTCTGGGGGTGCCGCTGTTTCAAGAACAGGTCATGCAGATCGCGATTGTTGCCGCCGATTACAGCCCGGGTGAAGCCGACCAGCTACGCCGCTCCATGGCTGCCTGGAAACGTCACGGCGGTCTGGAACCGCATCAGGTACGGCTCAAGGAAGGCATGCTGAAAAATGGCTACACCGCCGAGTTCGCCTCGCAGATTTTCGAGCAGATCAAGGGCTTCGGCAGTTATGGTTTTCCCGAGTCTCATGCCGCCAGTTTTGCCTTGCTGACCTATGCCAGTTGCTGGTTGAAATGCCACGAACCGGCGGCCTTTGCCTGTGCGCTGATCAACAGCTGGCCGATGGGTTTCTACAGCCCGGACCAGATTCTTCAGGACGCTCGCAGGCATCATTTGCAGATCCGTGCGGTGGACGTGCGCGCCAGCGATTGGGACTGCAGTCTGGAACCTGTCCACGGTGAGCAGCCGGCGATTCGCATGGGGTTGCGGATGATCCGTGGTTTTCGCGAGGACGATGCCCGGCGCATTGAAGCGGCACGCTTGGCCGGAGAATTTGTCGATATCGCCGATCTGGGTGAACGGGCGCAGCTCGACTCCCGGGCCCGGGAGCAACTGGCCGACGCGGGTGCCTTGCGCGGGCTGGCCGGGGATCGGCATCGGGCGCGCTGGATCGTTGCCGGCGTGCAGAAACAGCTTGGATTGTTCGCCGGTTTGCCGAGTCAGGAGGAACCCGGGGTGTCCTTACCCAAACCGACGGTGGGTGAGGACCTGCAAGCCGACTACGCCAGCGTCGGCACGACCCTGGGCCCGCATCCGCTGGCCTTGCTACGTGACGAACTCAAAGCCCGGCGCTGCCGCAGCTCGCGGGAATTACTCGAGGTCGAGCATGGGCGTAATGTCAGCGTCGCCGGGCTGGTCACCGGCCGGCAAAGACCCGGGACCGCCAGCGGCGTGACGTTCGTCACCCTGGAAGACGAGTTCGGCAACGTCAACGTGGTGGTCTGGCGCGACCTGGCTGAACGTCAGCGGCAGGTATTGGTGGGTTCGCAATTGCTGAAGGTTGACGGCACGCTGGAGACCGAGGGTGAAGTGCGGCATCTGATTGCCGGGCGGTTGAGCGATTTGAGCTCGCTGCTGACGGGGATCAGCGTGCGTAGCCGGGATTTCCGTTGAGCACGGATGATCGTTCCCACGCTCTGCGTGGTAACGCATCCCGTGACGCTCTGCGTCACAGCCGAAGGCGGACGCGGAGCGTCCATGGCGGCATTCCCACGCGGAGCGTGGGAACGATCATCAGGGGATGACCATCCAGATCAAGTTGATCTACTTCGCGCAAACCCTGAACAATCCGGTATTGCTCGACTGATTTCGCAAGCTGATCTCGCGGGCATCGAGAAGGCGATTCTGGATGTCGCTGCGACGCTGAAGTCTGAGTATCACCCGCTCAAGCATCTGATCGAGGTTTGAAGCCGCTGGGTATCTCTCGGTCAAGCCGATCATCAAAGTGCGGCGGACTGACGAACGGGCACCACTGGTCTGATTGACGGTCGACAGAAGGGCATAGGCGAGGCCATGCTGATATCTGGTAATTGCGATAAAACGCGGTTGCCACCGATCAACAAACGGAGGTGTTCCATGCCGGTGAACCATGACCTTTATCAGGATTTGGGCTGCACGAAGGACGTCATTAAAGAAAAGAGCGCCAACGATCCCCATCTCCACTCGTTGCTTGAGAAATACACACGCATCGATGCCGACGTGCAGAAGGCTGAGGCTGCGGCGCTCGCTGATGATCAACTGAAGAAGCTCAAAGAGAAGCGTGTGGACATCAAAAAACAGATATCCAACCAGTTGAAGAATCAATCCTGAATCTGTGAAATCCTGAGCGAGGCTGCGCAGACTCCTGTGCACCCCGCCAGATTGGCTCGATGACCGATGAACAAGTAAATGGAACGGCCATAAATGCTAACGCCTCGAACTATCAGGGACTGATTTTTCAGGCTCCATGGGAGGTGACCATGAGTCATCCAAGATTTCCCAGTGAAGAGCAGGGCGGTTATGACCCGATGCAGAGGTCCCCTCAACCCTTGAGTCCAGGACGTATGACGGTTCATCCAGAGAACGCGCCGGGTACTGATGAACTGCCGGACAACGAAGCACTGCGTTCGCTGGATGAGGACGATGAAGCGGCGAATGATGCGGAGCAGGTGCGTGAAAAAACTGACAACTGAGGTGTCCGACGCTTGAGCGCGTTACCTGACTGACTGGCATTAGCACAAGCCCGGCCCCTGAGTCGGGCTTTTCATATCTGGCTTATTTTGCGTTTGCCCGTTTCTCTACCCACCGCTACTCGGTGATGACGCAGTTGACGGTGTCCAACTGACCGGCTGCACCTTGGTCGGTACCAGCAGCAGGAATGCTGCGATGGCAATCACCAGCAACAGAACAATGTGGCGAATTTTGACTCGACGGGGGGAATGATTCATCAAATGATAACTCCTGTCTGGGCCGGGATAGTCCACTGTGTCATCTCACACATTGCCAGCATGGGCGATCCCGTTGTTAGTGGGCCAGAGGCGGGGGGATTGATTGGGAGCGTTCGGGCTCCCAATACAGGGTGCCGAAAAGATAGTCCGTCAGTGGGAAAACGATATTGAAATTGCATTCCTGCATCAGCTCGGGACGGTGATGCAGCTCATGCAGACGGCGCATCTGGCGAATCCACGGCAGGCGCGCGAGTGGGTTGCTGTGCGGCAGATGCTCGCAGGCGTGGAACACTTCATAGGCCAGATAACCAAGAATCATGCAGCCGGCAAACAGCCCGGCGACGTTGGCATTGAGCTGCTTGAGCAACCACCAGGCGGGCAGGGTAATCACCAGGCTGTGCAACACGATCAGCCAGGCCGGGAACAGAATCACCCGCCAGTCGCGGGCACTGTCATAGGTCATGTAGCCTGGCACGAAAAAACTGTGGTGGTCACCGGTATGCCGCGCATAAAACATTCGCGCAAATGACTTTTTGTGATGCCCCAGATGCCGATGCACGGTGTAGATGCAAACGTTGAAAAACAGCAAGGTCAGGGGTACCGCCAACCATTCCAGCGGCTGCACCCGGTCCAGGGTGTGCCAGAAAAAACCGATGCACAGCAGACCAAAAACCAGCACAAAACCACCGTGCAGCCACGGGTTGTAGAGTGGATGAATGCTGGCGCGATAACGCATGCGCAATGCTTGAGTGGTCTGGCCCACCGCGGTCTCCTGTTTTAAGTGTTATTGAAAGAAGATTAGCCCCAGCCGAATTATCCAGCGAATGGATATTCGGAATGGGTGTTCAAGCGAGGCAACGCAATGATTCAATGCAAACGCACCTACAGCCCCGCAGACACCCACGATGGTTACCGGATGCTGGCCGAGTGGCTGGAAGACGAAGTTGATCGAGGCGGGGGCTGTAGGAGCCGAGCTTGCTCGCGATGCAGGCAGCGCGGTCTGTCTGTTTCACCGTGGTGATGTCATCGCGAGCAAGCTCGGCTCCTGCAAGGCCGGTGTTAACCTGGATATCGGCGTAGATTTCGCCTTAATCCTTATCAAATCAGCGGATCCCAGCGTTGAGACCAGTCACCGTCAGCCTTGACCACTTCTCTGAGCAGCTCGAACGCCAGCTGCAAGGTTGCCGAGTCACGATCCCGTGAGTAGACCAGGTAAGTCGGGTAACTGAATTCCGGTGCCTTGGGCACCCGCTCCAGTACGCCGCTGTCGAGATAGCTTTGCACCACTCGGGTCCGGAAATAGCCGCAACCGCCATTTTCGAGGATGTACTGCAACGCCAATGGCCCGAGGTTGAAGCTGATGGCGGCTTTTGCATTGTCCGGCAGCGCAGCGTCGTGTTGCCGCCGAAAGTCTTTGCCCCAATCGATATAGACATACGGCTGCGGATTGGCCGCCAACCGAACCTGAATGAGCTTTTCTTCCAGTAACTGCTCGACTTGCAGGCGTGGCCAATATTCGGGTTGATAGACCAGGGCTGCGTCCAGCACTCCCAGCTCAAGCTGGCGCAACAGGTTTTCGCCATCGCGAATTTCCGTGCGCAACGCATGGCTTGGAATCTTTTCGCGCAACTTGCGAGCCCAACTGAGCATCAACGGGTTGCACAGGCTGACCTCACCCCCGATATGCAGCACGTTACGGTAACCGTCAGGCAACGGCAGATCGCGACGGGCCGCTTCCCAGGTCTGCACCAATTGATTGGCATAGACCACAAAGGCTTCGCCATCCGGGGTCAACCGGGCACCGGCGCGATTGCGTACGAACAAAGTGCAGGAGAGCTGACTCTCGAGCTTTTGCACGCGTGCGGTAATGGCGGTCTGAGTGACATGCAGCTTCTCGGCTGCCGAGGCAAGACTTCCGTGGCGCACGATCTCCAGGAAAGTGCGGGCTAGATCGATGTCCATGGGCATCCCGGTATTCAAAAGGCTTTGCAGTGTAGAGCAACAGCCGCCGTTGCCGCACACCAACAGCGCGGTATGTGCTGTAGGAGCAGCCGGTCGACGCTCGATTGCTCGCTACGCAGGCAGCGCGGTCTGTCTGTTTCACCGCGGTGATGCTATCGCGAGCGAGCTCGGCTCCTACAGGATCAGCACGCACTACACTGCAAATCACCCCGAACCCATGGAAGTCCCCATGACGGCAGCGAATATTCTCGAGACGGTTGAGGGTCAACGCCTGGCGGGTGTTGATGCCGATCGCTGGCGTGAGTGGGGGCCGTACTTGAGTGAACGGCAGTGGGGCACGGTACGCGAGGACTACAGTGCCGATGGCGATGCCTGGCGCTACTTCCCCCATGATCATGCCCGCAGTCGTGCCTACCGCTGGGGCGAGGACGGGTTGGCGGGGTTCTCGGACAAGGCGCAGCACTGGTGCCTGGGGCTGGCGTTATGGAACGAACGCGACCCGATTATCAAGGAGCGGTTGTTCGGTCTGAACAATGCCGAGGGCAACCACGGCGAAGATGTCAAAGAACTCTATTTTTACCTCGACGGGGTGCCGAGTCATGCCTATATGCGCATGCTCTACAAATACCCTCAGGCGGCGTTTCCCTATGATGATCTGGTCACCGAAAACGCCCGTCGCGGCCTTGCGGATACCGAGTACGAAGTCCTCGACACCGGGGTCTTCGAGGACGATCGTTATTTCGATATAACGGTTGAGTATGCCAAGCACACGCCGGATGACATTTTCATGCGGGTCACAGTAGAGAACCGTTCCGATCAACCGGCGCGCTTGCGCGTGTTGCCGCAGCTCTGGGCGCGCAATACCTGGAGCTGGGATGCTGATGGGCACAAGCCAGGTCTTGCCCTGAGCGGCGAGCACGTCATCGCGCGGCTCGCACATCGAGCCGACATGCAGGCCACTGCCTGGGGGCAGCCAGGCTGCGAGTGGTTGTTCTGCGACAACGAAACCAACTTTCCGAAACTCAATGGCCTGATGGCAACCGGACCGTTCAAGGACGGAATCAACGACTACATAGCCAACGGCGCCGGCAGCGCCATACGACGCGATGCAGGTACACGGATGGCGGCGCATTTCACGCTGGAACTCGCGGGACGGGAAAGCAAAAATGTCTTCCTGCGCCTGGCTCCGGCGGGCGCCGAGCGGGTCAATGCCAGAACCTTGTTCGAGCAGCGGCGTGCCGAGGCCGACGACTATTACGCTGCGCTGCAAGCTGACCTCGACGATGCAGACGCGCGCAATGTTCAGCGCCAGGCACTGGCCGGGTTGTTGTGGTCCAAGCAACTGTATTATTTCGACGTCAATCAATGGCTGGACGGTGATCCCACCCAACCGTCGCCACCCCCGCAGCGTGTCCACATCCGCAACACCCATTGGCGGCATCTCTCCAATTTCGACATCGTCTCCATGCCGGATACCTGGGAATACCCGTGGTATGCCTCATGGGACCTGGGCTTTCAGGCGGTGGCCTTTGCGTTGATTGATCCGGGTTTCGCCAAGCAGCAGTTGCTGCTATTGGTCAAAGACCGCTTCATGCACCCCAACGGCCAATTGCCGGCTTACGAATGGCGCTTCGACGACGCCAATCCACCGGTCCATGCCTGGGCTTGCTGGCGGGTTTATCAGCGCGATAAGGCCCTGACCGGCACCGCTGACATGGACTTCCTCGAGCGGATTTTCCACAAACTGCTGTTGAATTTTTCCTGGTGGGTAAACCGCAAGGATGCCGAGGGCCGTAACTTGTTTCAGGGCGGTTTTCTGGGGCTCGACAACATTGCGCTGTTCGACCGCTCAGCCGCGCTGCCACCGGGCTACCAGCTCGATCAGGCTGACGGTACGGGGTGGGTTGCTGCCTACTCCCTGGACCTGATGCGCATCGCCCTTGAACTGGCCAGGCGCAACGCGGTGTATGTCGACATCGCAGTGAAGTTCTTCGAGCACTTCCTGTACATCGCCGGGGCGATCAACCGCGTTGATAGCACCTCTGAAGGGCTGTGGGATGAACAGGACCGGTTTTTCTACGACGTTCTGCACCGTCCAGACGGCCAGAGCGAACCGCTGCGGTTGCGTTCCATTGTCGGGTTGATGCCGCTGTTTGCGGTGCAGGTACTGGAACAGCATGAGCACGAGGGATTGCCGGGTTTGCGCGAGCGTCTGTTCGCATTCATACGGCATCGCCCGGACCTTGCCAATCTGGTTTCACGCTGGACCGAGCCGGGTGAAGGCAATCGCTTCCTGCTGGCGCTGCTGCGTGGCGAGCGCACCAAAGATTTGCTCAAACGCATGCTCGAGGAAACCGAATTTCTCTCCGAGTTCGGTATTCGCTCGCTCTCCAAAGCCTTCGCCGACCAACCTTTTGCCATGCAAATGAACAGTAATACGTTGTGCGCCCGCTATGAACCGGCGGAATCCGGCTCGCGGCTGTACGGCGGGAACTCCAATTGGCGCGGGCCGCTGTGGATGCCGATCAATTACATGCTGATCGATTCATTGCGTGAGTTTCATCGTTACTACGACAACAGTTTTTCGGTCGAATACCCCAGTGGGTCGGGCTATTTTGCGTCACTGGCTGAGGTCGCCGACCGCTTGAGTCAGCGTCTGACGAAGCTGTTTCTACTGGACGAAAACGGCTGCCGGCCGTCGATGTCCGGGTATCCGCAATTGCAGGCCGATCCGGCCAGTCGCGATCTGCTGTTGTTCCATGAGTACTTTCATGGCGAGACCGGGCGCGGCTTGGGGGCTTGTCATCAGACCGGGTGGAGCGCGTTGGTGGCATTACTGTTGCAAAAGCAAACCTGAGCCAGGGCGCCCGTGACGGCATCGGTGAGTTGCGTGGGGTGTTGCGGATCAATGCGCCGATGTCGTTCGGTCTGCGGCGGTTGGGGCCGCTGATCCCGGTGTTTCATGAGTTGCACCCGAAAGTCGAACTGCAACTGGTGCTCAGCGATCAGCAGGTCGATCCGGTGCGCGGTGGTTTTGATGTCACGATCCGGATTGCCAGCCTGCCGGACTCGTCTTTATTGACTCGACCTTTGGCTCCGGCCCCGCGGGTGCTGGTGGCCTCACCAGCTTATCTGGCGCGATCGGGTACGCCGCAAACGCCGCAGCAATTGAGTGCACACCAATGTCTGGGTTACTGCTACCTGCAAAGCGGCGTGAGCCTGGCGTTAAGTAGAGGCCAGGAATCTCAGCGTGTGCAAATGAACGGACCGATGAGCGCCAACAACGGCGATCTGCTGGCCCAGGCAGCAGAGGCGGGGATGGGGATTGCCTTGTTGCCGAACTTCATCGTTGACGAGGCGTTGGCCGCAGGCAGGCTGGTGACGGTGCTGGAGGACTGGAGTGCGCCGCCGATCACGATCAATGCGGTGTACCTGAGTGCCCGACATGTGCCGAAAAAGATTCGGACTCTTACCGATTTTCTGGTGGAGCAGTTGAGCGACTCATGAGGCAAAAGTCCGGGCCTTGGATACACGAATCCCGCCATAAAGGCGGGATTCGTTTGCAGCCGGATGTGCTCCCGATGGCCGGGAGCCGTGTGCTCAGGACGGGAACAGTTCGCTCAGCTTCATCGCCAGCATCATGTCGCCTTCGGCGCGCAGTTTGCCGCCCATGAAGGCCTGCATGCCGTCGGTCGAACCGTCGACGATGCCTTCCAGGGTTTCGCCGTCCATCACCAGAGTAACCTGGGCGTCAGGGTTTTCGCCTTCTTTCAGCTCGCAGGTGCTGTCTTTTACGACCAGCGAGAAGTTTTTGGTGTCATCGATGCGAAAACCGAATACCAGGTCCAGGCCCGCAGCGGCGGCTGGGTTGAACTTGGCTTTCATTGCTTGTACGGCGTCAGCTACGGAGGTCATGGTTCGATCCTTTTATGGGTGATTACAACAAGGGTCACAGTTAGCCGGTACTCAGCGGAAGGTGATGAGTTCCGGGGCCTTCAGCAGTTGCAAATGTGCATGACTGTTGAAGGAAGCCAGGGTCACCTCGCGATCACGAAACTTGATCAGGTTGAGCGAGGTGTTGACGATTTGCCAATTCAGTTCAAAGGCCTGCGCGGCAGGCATTCGGGTAATCAGGTGGAGCAGGGCGGTGATAGTACCGCCGGAAGTAAACACGGCGATCTTCTGAGTGTTGTCCGCTTGTTCGAGGATGCGCTGCAAACCTGCCTGGACACGCCCGACAAAACCCAGCCAGCTTTCCAGCCCCGGAGTGTCATAGGCGCCGCTGAGCCAGCGTTCGATGATCAAGGCGAAGATCCGCTGGAACTCTGCACGGTTTTGCGTGGCATTGCGCAGGATATCCAGCGCTTCGGGTTCATCCGGCAGCAGGCCTGGAAGCAGGGCGCGGATGATGGCGTCGGCATCGAACTCGTTGAAGGCCGAGTCGATTTCAAGGGGCGGAACCGGCATGCCGACGGCCCTGAACTGTTCAAGCGCCGAGCTGGCGGTGTGCTGTTGCCGGCGCAAGTCGCCCGACAAACAGCGATCGAAGTTCAGGCCAAGTTCAGCCAGGTGGCTGCCGAGCACTTGCGCCTGGCGTATACCGGTCGGTGACAGCACGTCATAGTCGTCTGCACCGAATGAGGCCTGGCCATGTCGAATCAAGTAGATGCTGCCCACGTCCGCGTCGTCCCGGTGCGTTGTAAGTTTTGCGAGGTTATGAGGATGCCGGTGGGCTGTCAATGAAAAAACATACGCTTGTTTGAAATGTCCGTTGGAGGCCCGTTACAGCAGGTTTCACGGCTGGCCGTAAGGCGGGCGCATGGGTATGCTTGAGGTATCCCGCGCCCGATTGTTCAGCGGCGCACAGTATTAAGGAGTCCCTGTGGAGTTTCTTGCCGAGTACGCAAGTTTTTTGGCTAAAACCGTCACCTTGGTCATCGCTATTCTGGTGGTCCTGGCCAGTTTCGCGGCCCTGCGCAGCAAAGGCCGGCGCAAGGCTGGGGGCCAGTTGCATGTCAACAAACTCAACGATTTTTATAAAGAGCTGCGTGAGCGCCTCGAGCAGGCCTTGCTGAGCAAGGATCAACTCAAGGCCTTGCGCAAATCCCAAGGCAAGCTCGAGAAAAAGCAGAAGAAACAACCGGAGGCCAAGCCACGGGTATTCGTGCTAGATTTCGACGGCGACATCAGAGCCTCCGCCACTGAAAGCTTGCGCCACGAAATCACCGCGCTGTTGGCCCTCGCCACGCCCAAGGATGAAGTGGTGCTGCGCCTTGAGAGTGGTGGCGGCATGGTCCACAGCTACGGTCTGGCTTCTTCGCAACTGGCGCGAATCCGTCAGGCTGGCGTGCCGCTGACCATCTGCATCGACAAGGTCGCAGCCAGCGGCGGCTACATGATGGCCTGCATCGGCGAGAAGATCATCAGCGCGCCGTTCGCCATCCTCGGTTCGATCGGTGTGGTGGCCCAGCTGCCCAACGTCAATCGCCTGCTGAAAAAGCACGATATCGACTTTGAGGTACTGACCGCCGGTGAGTACAAGCGCACCCTGACTGTGTTTGGCGAAAACACCGAGAAGGGCCGGGAGAAATTCCAGGAGGAACTGGACATCACCCATCAACTGTTCAAGAACTTCGTCTCGCGCTACCGCCCGCAACTGGCCATCGACGAAGTGGCGACTGGCGAAGTCTGGCTGGGTGTTGCAGCACTGGACAAACAACTGGTTGACGAACTGAAGACCAGCGACGAATACCTCTCCGAACGCGCCAAGGGCGCCGAGCTGTACCACCTGCACTACGCCGAACGCAAAAGCCTGCAAGAGCGCGTGGGGCTGGCGGCGAGCGGTTCGATCGATCGTGTGTTGTTGAGCTGGTGGAGTCGTTTGACGCAGCAGCGGTTCTGGTAAATCGCTTTGCTGCTTCCCCTGTAGGATTGGACTAATCTGGCAGACACAAAAAAGCCCTGAAACCTGGATGTCCGGTTTCAGGGCTTTTTGTTTTTGCCTGTCGTTTAGCGTCGACGGAACAGCGGCAGCGGTTCGTCGGTGGCGGCCTGATAGGTCACCGAGAAGTCCTTGAGGCTTTCCAGGGCTTCGTACGGGTCTTTGTCTGCGCGCAAGGCGTAGGCATCGAAGCCGCAACGGTGCAGGTAGAACAGCTGGTCACGCAGCACGTCGCCGATGGCCCGCAGTTCACCCTTGTAGCCAAAACGATCACGCAGCAGGCGAGCGTTGGAGTAGTTGCGGCCGTCGGTGAAGGCCGGAAAGTTCAGGGCAATTACCTGGAAGTCTGCGATGTCGTCGCCGATTTCCTCGGCTTCTTCATCCGCGTCCAGCCAGACACCCAGACCGCCGTCACGGGCCTTGAGGGCGTGAGCGTGGTCACGCCACAGGGCCAGCGGGACGATCAGGTCGTCGCAGTTGGAAATGCCGTCGAGGGTCGCGTCCTTGGGCAGCAAGTGCCAGGTTTCGTCGACGACCTCGTTGTTCTTAATTATTCGTTGCATAGACGCGCTCCTTGAAGAGGTCAATGCCGATACGTTGGTAAGTGTCGATGAAGCGCTCGTCTGGAGTACGTTGTTCGACGTACACGTCGATCAACTTCTCGATCACGTCAGGCATTGCATCCTGGGCGAAGGATGGGCCGAGGATCTTGCCCAGGCTGGCATCGCGGCTGGCGCTGCCACCGAGGGAGACCTGGTAGAACTCTTCGCCTTTCTTGTCCACCCCGAGAATGCCGATATGGCCGACGTGGTGGTGACCGCAGGCGTTCATGCAGCCGGAAATGTTCAGGTCCAGCTCACCGATATCGAACAGGTAGTCCAGATCGTCGAAACGACGCTGGATCGATTCGGCGATAGGGATCGACTTGGCGTTGGCCAGGGAGCAGAAGTCACCGCCCGGGCAGCAGATGATGTCGGTCAACAGGCCGATGTTCGGCGTGGCGAAACCGTGCTCGCGCAACTCGCCCCACATGGCGAACAACTGGCTCTGTTCGACGTCGGCGAGAATGATGTTCTGCTCGTGGGAGGTGCGCAGTTGACCGAAGCTGTAGCGGTCGGCCAGATCTGCAATCGCGTCCAGCTGCTTGTCCGTCACATCGCCAGGGGCAACGCCGGTCGGTTTCAGCGACAGGGTCACGGCAACATAACCCGGCTTTTTGTGCGCCAGGGTGTTGCGGGTACGCCAGCGGGCGAAACCTGGATGCTGTTTGTCGAGTTCGGCCAGCTCTTCGGTCTGGTCGACCAGGGCTTTGTAGTCCGGGTCGACGAAGTGCTTGGCGACACGATGCACTTCGGCGTCGGTCAACGTGGTTTGGCCGCCGCGAAGGTGGGCCATTTCCGCGTCGACTTTTTCGGCGAACACTTCAGGTGTCAGTGCCTTGACCAGAATCTTGATCCGGGCCTTGTACTTGTTGTCACGACGGCCGTAGCGGTTGTAAACACGCAAAATGGCGTCGAGGTAGCTCAACAGGTCTTGCCACGGCAGGAACTCATTGATGAAGGCGCCGACCACCGGCGTCCGGCCCAGACCGCCACCCACCAACACCCGGAAGCCCAGCTCGCCAGCGGCGTTGTGCACCGGCTCAAGGCCGATATCGTGGACTTCAATGGCCGCGCGGTCCGAGGTCGAACCGTTGATGGCAATCTTGAACTTGCGCGGCAGGTAGGCGAATTCAGGGTGGAACGTCGTCCACTGGCGAACGATCTCGCACCATGGGCGCGGATCGATCAATTCATCGGCAGCGACACCGGCGAACTGGTCGGTGGTGACGTTGCGCAGGCAGTTACCGCTGGTTTGAATGGCGTGCATCTGCACGGTTGCCAATTCAGCCAGGATATCCGGGATGTCTTCCAGCGCCGGCCAGTTGAACTGCACGTTCTGCCGGGTGCTGATGTGGGCATAGCCCTTGTCATAGTCGCGAGCGATCCTGGCCATCATTCGCGCCTGGCGCGAAGTCAGTTGGCCATAGGGCACGGCAACCCGCAGCATCGGGGCAAAGCGTTGGATATAAAGACCATTTTGCAGGCGCAGGGGGCGGAATTCTTCTTCGCTCAGCTCGCCTGCCAGATAGCGTCGGGTCTGATCACGGAACTGCTTGACGCGGTCCTCGATGATCCGCTGATCGTACTCGTCATATACGTACATAGGTGTCCTGTTCTCAGGCTGCAAATCTGCGCGCACGGCCGCGCACTCCCAACGGAGCCGAGGCACGATACCAGTTTGCAGTTATGCGCAAAAGTGATGTTTGAGTATATGCAAAGAACCAAAACGACTAATGAGATTGAGTATTGTCTTACCCCCATTTGTGGTGCGGGCAATACTGGACTTAACTGTGCTCGAGTCTTTATGCAATCACCGATAAAACCGACAAGAGGCGATGCAATGAGCAACCCAACCAAAGCAAGGAAAAGCGACAGCAGTGTCGACGCGTGGGCGATTTTTTTTCTGATCATCCTGGTGGTATCGACCGCAGTGTTCTGGGTCAGCCATCAATAAGCGACCTGTCCGGGCCCTGAACCGACGATTGTCGGACAAAAACGGCAATGAAGCGCAGTTTGCCAGCATTTTGCCAGCTATAATGCGCGGCTAATTCCCGGGGCTCGGATGACCATGTTGAAGTTCCTCTGTGGTGCGTTGCTGGCGTTTGGCACGGTTTTCGGGCCTGCTGCGCAGGCGGAGTCAGTGTTGTTCCTGAATCCGGGAATCAGCACGGAAACGTTCTGGGTCAGCTATTCGCAATTCATGCAGGCTGCGGCCAAGGATCTTGGCATGGACCTGCAAATTCTCTATGCCGAGCGAGTGCCCGAGACCAATCTCAAGCAGGCTCGTGAAGCCCTTCAAGGGCCCAATCGTCCGGATTATCTGGTGTTCGTCAACGAGCAATATGTCGCTCCGGAAATCCTGCGCCTGTCCCAGAGTAGCGGCGTGAAGCTGTTTATCGTCAATAGTGGCCTGACGCCCGACCAGCTCAAGCTGTTGGGTGAGCACGGCAGCAAGTATCCCGACTGGATTGGCAGCATGGTGAACAATGATGATGACGCCGGTTACCTGATGCTCAAGGAGTTGATCCGTCAGCACGGCCCTGTGGCGTCAGGCCAGACCATCGATCTGTTGGCGTTCTCCGGGATAAAAATCACCCCGGCTGCACAGTTGCGTGAGCAGGGCCTGCGGCGGGCCCTGGCTGAGCATCCTGAAGTGCGATTGCGTCAGTTGGTGTATGGCGAGTGGAGTCGTGAGCGAGCCTATGAACAGGCCAGGCAACTGCTCAAGCGCTATCCGCAGACTGCATTGATATGGTCGGCGAACGACCAAATGGCCATGGGGGCGATGAAGGCGTTGGAGGAGGTGGGAGGCCTGCCTGGGAAAGATGTGTTGTTCAGCGCGGTCAACAGTTCGCCAGAGGTGTTGCAGGCGCGTGTCGATGGTCGTCTGAGTGCACTGGTCGCCGGGCATTTCACCCTCGGTGGCTGGGCCATGGTGCTGTTGCATGACCACGCCCAGGGGATCGATATCGCCCGCCACGGTGGTCGGACCCGACAAGTGCCTTTGCTGCAGCTGATCGACCGGCAGCAGGCGCAGCGTTTATTGGGACTCAAGCAAACCGGGGATTACAAAGTCGACTTTCGCGCACTCTCGGCACAAGGCAAACCGTCCTCATACCGCTATCCGTTCAGCCTGCAACTATTGATGCGCTGACCAGCGCTTCAAACACCCGCCAAATGCAAGACCAGTTTCACGATACCGAACAGCGTCAGCGCGAAGACCGCCGTGAACAGGATACCCAGTATCACGAAGTGACTGGGTTTGCCGCGAGTGAAATCCCGGGCGCGATTCTTCCCGCTTTGCACGCCGAACGCAGCGGCCATCACACTTTGCAGCATCTGCCAGAAGGTCGGTGGCTTGTTCTTGGCTGGATCGTCCATAAATCCCTCGACACGGGTTGCGTGAAGAGAGCATAGACGTCCAGGGATGGTGTGGCGAGAGAGCTTGCTCCCTCGCCACAGGGTGTGGTCAGTTGTCGTAACCCAGGTTAGGCGCCAACCAACGCTCACTCACACTCAAGTCCTGACCCTTGCGCGCGCTGTAGCTTTGCACCTGGTCCTTGTCGATCTTGCCCACGGCAAAGTACTGCGCTTGCGGGTGGGCGAAGTACCAGCCACTGACGGCCGCTGCCGGGAACATTGCGTAGTGCTCGGTGAGGAATACGCCGCTGCGGCCGGCTTTGAGTTCTGTCGCAGCAGGGTCCAGCAGCTTGAACAACGTGCCTTTTTCGGTGTGGTCCGGGCAGGCCGGGTAGCCGGGGGCAGGGCGGATACCGCTGTATTGCTCTTTGATCAGCGCTTCGTTATCGAGCTGTTCGTCCTTGGCATAACCCCAGTAGTCTTTGCGCACCTGCTGGTGCAACCACTCGGCGCAGGCCTCCGCCAGACGGTCAGCCAGGGCCTTGACCATGATCGAGTTGTAGTCGTCGCCCTTGTCCTGATAGGCCTTGGCCACTTCTTCGGCACCGATCCCGGCGGTGGTGATAAAACCGCCGACATAGTCGGTGATGCCGCTGTCTTTCGGTGCGACGAAGTCGGCCAGCGAGAAGTTCGGCTTACCGTCGGTCTTGATGGTCTGCTGGCGCAGATGATGCAGCTTGGCCAATGGTTGGCCGTCGTCGCCGTAGACTTCCAGGTCATCGTCCTGCACTTGATTGGCCGGCCAGAAGCCGAACACTGCACGGGCGCTAATGAGTTTTTCGTCGATCAGCTTGGCGAGCATTTCCTGAGCATCGGCAAATAACGAGGTGGCTGCTTCGCCCACGACTTCATCGGTGAGGATGCGCGGGTACTTGCCGGCCAGGTCCCAGGAAATGAAGAACGGCGTCCAGTCGATGTATTCGGCCAGAACCTTGAGGTCGATGTTGTCCAGTACCTTGGCGCCGGTGAAGGTCGGCTTGACCGGCTGGTAGCTGCTCCAGTCGAACTGCGGCTTCTTGGCGATCGCCACCGGGTAGCTCAAGCGTTCGGTACGGGCGCTGCGGTTGGCGGTGCGCTCGCGGACTTCGATGTATTCCAGGCGGGTCTTTTCGACGAAGCCGGGTTTCAATTCTTTGGATAGCAACTGGGTCGCCACGCCCACGGCGCGTGAGGCGTCGGTGACGTAGACCACCGCGTCGTTGCTGTACTTGGGCTCGATCTTCACCGCGGTGTGGGCTTTGGAGGTGGTCGCACCGCCGATCATCAGCGGCAGATAGAAATCCTGGCGCTGCATTTCGCGGGCGACGTGGACCATTTCGTCCAGCGACGGGGTGATCAGGCCGGAGAGACCGATGATGTCGCACTTCTGTTCTTTGGCCACCTGGAGGATTTTCTCTGCCGGCACCATCACGCCGAGGTCGACGATGTCGTAGCCGTTACAGCCCAACACCACACCGACGATGTTCTTACCGATGTCGTGCACGTCACCCTTGACCGTGGCCATGAGGATCTTGCCCTTGGCTTCCGGTTTGTCGCCTTTTTCCAGCTCGATGAACGGGATCAAGTGGGCCACGGCCTGCTTCATGACACGGGCGGATTTCACCACCTGTGGCAGGAACATTTTGCCGGAGCCGAACAGATCACCGACGATGTTCATGCCGGACATCAGCGGGCCCTCGATCACTTCGATCGGGCGCGCGAACGACAGCCGGGATTCTTCGGTGTCTTCGACAATGTGCGTAGTAATGCCTTTGACCAGCGCATGCTCCAGACGCTTGTTGACGTCCCAGCTGCGCCACTCGCCCGTTTCGGCTTCCTTGACGCTGCCGTCGCCCTTGTACTTGTCGGCGATGGCCAGCAAGGCGTCGGTGCCTTCCGGCGTGCGGTTGAGCACCACGTCCTCGACGGCATCGCGCAACTCGGCCGGGATCTGGTCGTAGATCTCCAATTGGCCGGCGTTGACGATGCCCATGCTCAGGCCGTTGCGGATCGCATGTAGCAGGAACACCGAGTGGATCGCCTCGCGCACCGGGTTGTTGCCACGGAACGAGAACGACACGTTGGACACGCCACCGCTGGTCAGCGCATGGGGCAGGTGGTCGCGGATATAGGCGCAGGCGTTGATGAAGTCGACCGCGTAGTTGTTGTGTTCTTCGATGCCGGTGGCGATGGCAAAGATGTTCGGGTCGAAGATGATGTCTTCCGGCGGGAAGCCCACTTCGTTGACCAGGATGTCATAGGAACGTTTGCAGATTTCCTTTTTGCGCGCTTCGGTGTCGGCCTGACCGGCTTCGTCGAAAGCCATCACCACCACTGCAGCGCCGTAGCGCTTGCACAGTTTGGCGTGATGAATGAACTGTTCGACACCTTCCTTCATGCTGATGGAGTTGACGATGCCTTTGCCCTGGATGCACTTGAGGCCAGCTTCGATGACTTCCCACTTGGAGGAGTCGATCATGATCGGCACGCGGGAGATGTCCGGCTCACCGGCGATCAGATTGAGGAAGGTCACCATGGCCTTCTTCGAATCGAGCATCCCTTCGTCCATGTTGATGTCGATCACTTGCGCGCCGGCTTCGACCTGCTGCAGGGCGACTTCCAGGGCTTCGGTGTAGTTGTCTTCACGGATCAGGCGGGCGAACCTGGCGGAACCGGTGATGTTGGTCCGCTCGCCGACGTTGACGAACAGCGACTCGCGATTGATGGTGAACGGTTCCAGGCCCGACAGGCGGCAGGCCTTCGCGATCTCCGGAATCGGCCGCGGTGCGTAGTTGGCCACCGCTTTGGCGATCGCCTCGATGTGCCCGGGGGTGGTGCCGCAGCAGCCGCCGACGATGTTCAGGAAGCCACTTTGGGCGAACTCTTCGATGACTTTGGCAGTGTCTGCCGGCAGTTCGTCGTATTCACCGAATTCGTTCGGCAGGCCGGCGTTCGGGTGCGCTGAAACGTAGGTGTTGGCCTTGTCCGACAGTTCTTCCAGGTACGGCCGCAGTTCACGGGCGCCAAGGGCGCAGTTCAGACCGACAGAGATCGGCTTGGCGTGGCTGATGGAGTTCCAGAAGGCTTCGGTAGTCTGACCGGACAGGGTACGGCCGGAGGCGTCGGTGATGGTGCCGGAAATCATGATTGGCAGTTCGACGCCCAATTCTTCATACACACCTTGCACGGCGAAGATCGCTGCCTTGGCGTTCAAGGTATCGAAGATGGTTTCGATCAGGATCAGGTCGGCACCGCCTTCGATCAGGCCTTTGGTGGCTTCGGTGTAGTTTTCCACCAGCTCATCGAAGGTCACGTTGCGGTAGCCCGGATTGTTAACATCCGGTGACAGCGAGCAGGTGCGGCTGGTCGGGCCGAGCACGCCAGCGACGAAGCGCGGCTTGTCCGGGGTTTCCAGTGTCTTGGCGTCGGCCACCTTGCGCGCCAGGCGCGCACCTTCTACGTTTAGCTCGTAGACCAGTGCTTCCATGCCGTAATCGGCCTGGGACACTTGGGTGGCGTTAAAGGTGTTGGTTTCGAGAATGTCGGCGCCAGCATCCAGATACGCCTTCTCGATCGCCCCGATCACGTCCGGGCGGCTAAGAATCAACAGGTCGTTGTTGCCTTTGACGTCGCTCGGCCAGTCAGCGAAGCGTTTGCCACGGTAGTCCTGTTCCTCGAGCTTGTAGCTCTGGATCATCGTGCCCATGCCGCCATCGAGAATCAGGATGCGCTCTTTGAGGGCTTGATGGAGAGCTTGAAGGCGAGCGCTGCGATCGGACATAGGACTACCTGGAAAGGCCAATACAAAGAAGGGCGATGATAGCAAACCTGTGTGCTTTTAGAGCATGACAGGCTTTTGCATGAATATCGCTCATGTTGGTGGCCGGGTTAGACCGGTAGAATCGCGACGTTTTTCTATCGCCGGAACCAGGGACATGTCTTATCGCGTTGTCATCGGCAGTATTTTGCTGCTGTTAAGTTTCGCCGCCACAGCGCAAGGTCCGGCGCCAGCGATTTCCTATACCCGTGATATTCAACCGATCTTTACCGATAAGTGCGTGGCCTGCCATGCCTGCTATGACTCCGCCTGTCAGCTCAATCTGGGCAGTGGGGAGGGTGCGGCACGGGGCGCTACGAAAATGCCGGTCTATAACGGCCAGCGCAGTCAAGCCTCAAGGCCGACGCGGCTGTTCTACGACGCCTTTGGCAAGGCGGCCTGGCAGCGTGAGGATTTCTATTCAGTGCTCGATGCTCAGGGCAGCCAGGCGGCGCTGATGGCGCGAATGCTTGAACTGGGCCACAAAACGCCACTTCGGCCCAACGCGAAGTTGCCCGAGGAGATCGTTTTGGGCCTCGAGCGCGAGAACATGTGCCCAATGCCGGGCGAGTTTGACAGCTATGCCGGTGCACATCCCAAAGAGGGCATGCCGCTGGCGGTGACGGGCCTGACCGATCAGCAGTACCAGACCCTGCAACGCTGGTTGGCGTCAGGGGCGCCGATCGATGATCAAGGCCTGGCGCCCAGTGCCCAGGAGGCGTTGCAGATTGTTCAGTGGGAAAGCCTGCTCAATGCCCCGGGCGCTCGGGAAAGCCTGGTCGCTCGATGGCTGTTTGAGCATTTGTTCCTGGCACACATCTATTTCAAGGGCGGTGAGCCGGGGCATTTCTTCCAATGGGTGCGTTCGCGTACGCCGCCGGGGAAGCCGATCGACCTGATCGCCACCCGTCGTCCAAATGACGACCCCGGTACTCAGATCTATTACCGCTTGTGGCCGGTGCAGGGTGTGATCGTGCACAAGACCCACATCACTTTTGGCCTGGGCCCGGCAAAAATGGCGCGGGTCAAAACCCTGTTCTACAGCGGTAACTGGCACGTCAATGCGTTGCCCGGTTACGGGCCGGAGCGGCGGGCCAATCCGTTCGAAACGTTCGAGGCGATTCCGGCGCAGGCGCGTTATCAGTTCATGCTCGATAATGCCGAATACTTTGTGCGGACCTTTATCCGTGGTCCGGTCTGCCGAGGGCAGATTGCTACTGACGTGATTCGCGACAACTTCTGGGCGTTGTTCCAGGCGCCGGAACATGACCTGTACATCACCAACCGCAACTACCGCACTAAGGCAACGCCGTTGCTGGCGATGCCGGGACAAAATGATGATGTCGGCAGTGTCTTGACCCTGTGGCACAACTATCGCGACAAGCGCAACGAATATGAAGCCTTGCGCCGGGACACCTACGCCGATGCGCCAGCACCAAGCTGGTCGAGCCTGTGGGCCGGCAACGACAACGCCTTGCTGAGCATTTTCCGCCACTTCGACAGCGCCTCGGTGAACAAAGGCTTGATCGGTGACGTACCGCAAACGATGTGGCTGTTCGACTATCCGTTGCTGGAACGCACGTATTATCAGTTGGCGGTCAATTTCGATGTATTCGGAAACGTTTCCCACCAGGCCCAGACCCGTCTGTATTTCGACCTGATCCGCAACGGCGCCGAGCAGAACTTCCTGCGCCTGATGCCGGCTGATTCCCGGAACGATTATCTCGACGATTGGTACCAGAGCAGCGGCAAGTTCAAGATGTGGCTGGACTATGAAAGCATCGACAACGACAAACGCACCGCACTGAAGCTGGATGAAAAGGACCCGAAGCGCGATTTCGCCAACCAACTGCTGGCGCGCTACGGTGACTTGAACGCCAGGCCTGACCCGATCAATCGCTGTGACGGCGCGTATTGCTCACGGCCGAATATCGATCCGGCCCTGCAAGACGCCGAACAGGCCTTGAGTCGCCTGGTCTCGCGCCCGGCTGCGGGGCTTCGGGTCATCGATCAGTTGCCAGAGGCCACGATGCTGCGCATCGAGACCAAAAGCGGCAAGCGTGAGGTCTACAGCCTGCTGCGCAACCGCGCCCACAGTAACGTGGCGTTCCTGCTCGGCGAGGCGCTGCGTTATCAACCCGGATTGGATACGTTGACGATTTATCCAGGCGTACTCAGCAGCTATCCGAACTTCATCTTCAACATCCCGGCCGAGCAGGTTCCCGAGTTTGTTGCGCGAATGGAGAGCGCCAAGGATGCTGATCACTTCGAGAAAATCGTTGATCGCTGGGGAATTCGTCGCAGCCATCCACAGTTCTGGCAGTACTTCCATGACCTGACCGAGTACATTCGCGCAACCGAGCCGGTGGAAGCGGGCGTGCTGGACATGAACCGCTACGAGAACCTGTAGTCGATGGTGAGGATGGCCGGTTCTTTCCCGACAAAAATACTAGGACTTTGTCCGGAGCGATGATTGGCGTAAACTGCGTCCAAGCCTGCGAGGAGTTTCCATGACCGCTATTACCATTACCGATGCTGCCCACGATTATCTGGCTGATCTGCTTTCCAAGCAGAACACCCCGGGAATCGGCATCCGAGTCTTTATTACCCAGCCTGGCACCCAATACGCCGAAACCTGTATTGCCTATTGCAAGCCGGGCGAAGAAAAACCGGAAGATACCGCGCTGGGGCTCAAAAGCTTCACCGCTTATATCGATTCCTTCAGCGAAGCCTTCCTGGACGATGCCGTGGTTGATTACGCCACCGATCGTATGGGCGGCCAACTGACCATCAAGGCGCCAAACGCCAAAGTTCCGATGGTCAACGCTGACAGCCCGGTGAACGAGCGCATCAACTATTACCTGCAAACCGAAATCAACCCGGGGCTGGCCAGCCACGGCGGTCAGGTCAGCCTGATCGATGTGGTTGAAGACGGTATCGCCGTGCTGAAATTCGGCGGTGGTTGCCAGGGCTGCGGCCAGGCTGATGTCACCTTGAAGGAAGGCATCGAGCGCACACTGCTTGAGCGTATTCCGGAGCTTAAAGGTGTACGCGACGTCACCGACCATACGCAGAAAGAAAACGCCTACTACTAAGGTGTTCGCTGCAAACAGAAAAAACGGCGCCCCGTGAGCGCCGTTTTTTTATGCCTGGGATTTGAGGTGGTCATTAAATAGCCCTCGTATTGATCGTTCCCATGCTCCGCGTGGGAATGCAGCCCGGGACGCTCCGCGTCCCAGGAGCTGACGCAGAGCGTCCGTTGAGGTGTTCCCACGCGCGAGCGTGGGGACGATCATGTTCAGGGTCTGTACAAATGCGCATGCCCGGCACGATACAGCGACGATTCACTGAAATTGTCGCTGGCCAGCACCCGACCCACCAGGATGAGCGCGGTACGACGAAATCCCTTTGCCTGAACCTTTTCAGTAATATCAGCCAATGTGCCCACCACCCAATCCTGATCCGGCCAGGTGGCGCGATGAATCACTGCAATCGGGCAGTCCAGGCCATAGTGCGGGACCAGTTCGGCGATGATTTTCTCCAGATGATTGACCCCCAGATGAATCGCCATGGTCGCTCCATGCTGTGCCAGGCTGCCGAGTTCTTCCCCGGCCGGCATCGCCGTTTTGTCGGCATAGCGGGTCAGAATCACGCTCTGGGACACATCCGGTAGCGTCAGCTCCGCGCCCAGCAGGGCCGCGCAGGCTGCGGTTGCCGTCACGCCAGGGATGATTTCAAAGGGAATATTCAACTCGCGCAAATAGCGAATCTGCTCGCCAATTGCGCCGTACAGGCTCGGATCGCCGGAATGCACCCGGGCCACGTCCTGACCTTTGCCATGGGCGGTCTTGATCAATTCAATGATCTGCTCCAGGTGCAATTCTGCACTGTTGATCACCTGTTCGGCCTGGTGGCCTTCCAGCACGGCAGCGGGCACCAGCGAGCCGGCATAGATGATGACCGGGCAACTGCGGATCAGCCGCTGGCCTTTGACGGTGATCAGTTCCGGGTCGCCGGGACCTGCGCCGATAAAGTAGACGGTCATGGCTGTTTCCTGTGCAAAGTCGTGTCGGCAATGCTTCAGATGAAGATTGCTCATGATCAAGGGCGGGGATTATCGGGGATTTTACGGCGCAGATGCCAATGCAAAGGTGGCCTGGGCGTATTTCTGTCGCGAGATCAGCAGTTTGGCCGGGCTTTGCGTCAGATGCTCGGCCAGTGCCAGCGCAGCGCTTTCGGCCACGCCATAGCAACCGGTGCGTTCAAAGGCGATCTCTGAGCGATGACTCAATTGTGGCTCATAGGCAGCGAGCTGTGCACTGCTGAAGAATGTCAGCGGCAATGCCAATTGCGCAGCCAGCTCAAGCAGGCCAGGCTCCTCTCGTTTCAGGTCGATACTGGCCAGGGCCTGGATCGCTTGCAGATCGATGTGGTGAGCCTGCAACGCCTGATCGAGCAACGCCTGTAGCGTGGCGGCGGGGCAGCCACGCTGGCAGCCCAGGCCGACCACCAGGGTCGGCGCTGTGCTGATGTCAGTCATGCGCGGTATTGGCCTTCGCTTTTGCGACGGAACAACCAGGCGCTGATCAGGCCCAGGGCCAGCCAGAACGCGGCGTTGGTCAATTGCGAAGCGATTTTGAATTGTGCTTCGAGCGCTTCCGGCGCCAGGCTGGAATGCACCTGCGGTTGCGGCGCGCCAATGATGTGCGGTACCGCCAGAATTGCCACGCCGAGAATCTTCAATAGCCAGTGTTTGCCAAACACGATCAGCGCAATGCCGACAGCGGTGGACGCCGCGGTCCCGGCCCACCAGGTCTGCCGTTGCAGCAGGTCAGCGGCGGCAGTGCCGGGCAGCTCCGGCGGCAGGCCCATGGTCGGTGCCAGGCAGAAGGTCGCGTAACCGGCCAGGCCCCAGAGCAAACCTTCGGACGTGCGACCCGGAGCGCGCAGGGTATAGAGACCCGCAAGCATCAGGGCGAAACCGACGGCCACCACCAGATTGCCACCGGTGGTCGAGAGTACGCGCTGCCAGCCGTCCTCCGGCTCCCAGGCTTCGGCATCATGGGTATGACCGGCCATGGCGCCTTCAGCGTGTTCGTGAACTTCGGCGGCCGGGGCCTTTTCATAGGTTTCCGCCTGGAGAATCAGCGGCGCGACCCAGAAGCTTTGCAGCAAGGTCAGCAACAAGGCCGCGAGCAGCCCTGTGAAACCTGCGGTTTGCGCAATACGCTTGATCATGTCAGCAGGTCTCAATGGCACGGAAAAGCGGAGCTGTGACGGGTGTCGTGGGCGGCGTTGTGCACCGCTTCGATATGCGAGAAACCGGCGAAATACACCAGGCACGCGCCCAGAATCGATGCGCCGATGGCGGCAATCAGACGTTGGCTCAGGGTGGACGTGGTGCTGGCGGTGCCTGCGTGGCGGGTGCTGCTGATGATCGACATGGCGCTTCCCTCTGATGTGTCAGCGGGTGAATCGAGCGCATGAAACCCCCTGCGAGACAGGCTCGCAGCGGTTCAAACAGCGCCCGCCCACCGCGGGTTTGTTATTTCAGTATTGCGGGCCGGTCTCCGGGCTCACGAGGGGTTTGGGCCAGCGCCTTCACCTGCAAGAGTCGCCTTCCCATGCCGAACTGCTGGCACAGTGGATCTGACTCTTCACTCGCTTACCGTTGCGGGGGCAGCACCGGACTGATCAAGGCTTTGAGTAAAGCACATGACTCACCGGTTTCCCGTTTCACCCTGTGAAGGGCACCCGTAACAAGTTGCGTAGGAGAGCATGGGCGGGGGATGAGAGTCAATTGGCAAGGTTTCTCACTTGTTGGACTGAGGCGCTTCCATCGCGAGCAAGCTCGCTCCTACAAGGGGACCGCGATTGAATGTAGGAGCGAGCTTGCTCGCGATGGCGTCGTCACAGTCAACATAGATCTCTGTCCGGACATTGACCCGCCCCCAAGCGATGCGTAGCCTTGCGCTTTCGAGGTTCTTCGGCACTCTCGCCGAAGCTAAGAAGGGAACGCGGTCAATGCCGCGGCTGCCCCCGCAACTGTGAACGGTTCCGTTTCTGCCATGCCACTGCACCCTCTATCCATAGAGCGAGCGGGAAGGCGTAGAAATCGCCAGTCGAAAGACCGGCAGGCCGTCAGCCAGGAGACCTGCCTCGTACCAGATTCTCACTACAACCGGGCGGGGTGATCCGGTGGCGAAATCTTCCGCGCCCATCGGTGTGGTTGTCGTCCCGTATGCCCGCCACCTTGCCAAAGGGCATCCGATGAAAACACTGGCCAAACTTCCCGTCACCATCGTCACCGGCTTCCTCGGCTCGGGCAAAACCACCTTGCTGCGGCATATGCTTGATAACGCCCAGGGCCGCCGCATCGCGGTGATCGTCAACGAATTTGGCGAGCTGGGCATCGACGGCGAAATTCTCAAGCAATGTTCCATCGGTTGCACTGAAGAAGAGGCCAGCGGCCGGGTCTATGAACTGGCCAACGGTTGCCTGTGCTGCACCGTCCAGGAAGAGTTCTTCCCGGTGATGCGCGAGCTGGTTGCCCGTCGCGCCGACCTGGATCACATCCTCATCGAAACCTCTGGCCTGGCGCTGCCCAAACCGCTGGTGCAAGCCTTCCAGTGGCCGGAAATCCGCAGTGCCTGCACTGTCGATGCAGTGATCACGGTGGTCGACAGCCCGGCCGTGGCCGCCGGCACCTTCGCTGCGTTCCCGGATCAAGTCGACGCCCAGCGCAAGCTTGACCCGAACCTGGACCACGAATCACCGCTGCACGAACTGTTCGCCGACCAGCTGGCCAGCGCCGACCTGGTGATCCTCAACAAAGCCGACCTGATCAGCCCTGAAGACCTGGCCAAAGTGCGCCTGGAAGTCGCCGAAGAACTGCCGCCAGCAGTAAAAATCATCGAAGCCAGCAGCGGCCGCTTGCCTCTGGAGGTTTTGATTGGTCTGGGCGCCGGTTCCGAAGAGCACATCGACAGCCGTCACAGCCACCACGACCATCACCATGACGGTGATGCCGATAGTGAAGGGCATGATGACCATGACCACGACGCCTTCGATTCCATTTCCATCGAACTGCCCCAGGCCGACGAAAGCCTGCTGCTGGATGCCCTGACCCAGCTGGTGGTTCAGCACGGCATTCTGCGGGTCAAAGGTTTCGCGGCGGTTGCGAACAAGCCGATGCGCTTGCTGATCCAGGGCGTGGGCACGCGCTTCGACAGACATTTCGACCGTGCCTGGCGCGCCGATGAGCCGCGTGCAACACGCCTGGTACTAATTGGCCAGGAACTGGATGCCGCGCTGATCGAAGCGCAATTGCGCGCCGCACTCGGCGCCTGAGCCATGCACCTGCTCAGGACCCAGCCCGGCGGTTTCGTGTCGGATGACAACATTGCCGACCTTGGACAAACCCCCGCCGAGCTGGTGATCCTGTGCAGCGGCGATTCCAGCCTGGCGCTGCTCGCCGAAGCCGCGCAGCAATTACCGGACGACTACCCGAGCCTGCGTCTGGCCAACCCGATGCAAGTACAGAACCACGCCTCGGTCGACCTGTACGTCGACGAAGTCTTGCGTCACGCCAAAGTCATTCTGATCTCGCTGCACGGCGGGATCGGTTATTGGCGTTACGGCATCGAGCGTCTGGTGCAGCTGGCCGAGAAGGGCGTGCAACTGATTCTGGTGCCCGGCGACGATCGTCCCGACCCGGAACTGAGCGACCTGAGCACGGTGGTCGCCGAAGACCGCGATCGGCTTTGGCACTTCCTGCGTCAAGGTGGTTTGGGCAACGCGCTGGACCTGTATCGCTGCCTGGCCAGTCGCTGGCTGGATCGCGATTACCCATGGGCCGAACCACAAATCCTGCCGCGTACGGCGATTTACCATCCGCGCAAAAGCAGCGCCACGCTCAGCGATTGGCAAGCCGACTGGTACGCTGATCAACCCGTGGCGGCGGTGTTGTTCTATCGCTCGCACCTGCAGGCGGCGAACACCGCTTTTATCGATGTTTTCTGCCAGCGCTTGCAGGCGGCGGGGCTTAACCCGTTGCCGATTGCGCTGGCCAGTTTGAAAGAGCCTGGCTGCCTGGCGATGGTCGAGGATTGGCTGGACGAGGTCGAGGCTGGGGTGATTCTGAACACCACCGGTTTTGCCCAGTCCAGTCCTGAAGCACCGCATTTGCGGCCTTTCCGGCGTAATATCCCGGTGATCCAGGCGATCTGCGCCCAGGACAACGAGCCCGGCTGGCGCGCCAGCGAGCAGGGCCTCGGGCCGCGAGACCTGGCCATGCATATCGCTTTGCCGGAGCTGGACGGGCGCATCATCAGTCGGCCCATCAGCTTCAAGGACCTGGCCTGGCGCAGCGAGCGCAGTCAGTCCGATGTGGTCTGCTACCGACCTGCGCCTGCGCGTATGGACTTCGTCGCCGAACTGGCGCGGCGCTGGATTGATCTGGCGCGGGTACCGAATGGCGAAAAGCGTATCGCGCTGATTCTTGCCAACTACCCGACTCGCGACGGTCGGATCGGCAATGGAGTGGGCCTCGACACCCCGGCCGCAGCGCTGAATATCCTGCGGGCACTACGCGATGAGGGCTATCCGCTGCCGGCGCATCTACCTGAAAATGGCACAGCGCTAATTCAGCAATTGCTTGGCGGGGTCAGCAATGATCTGGAGAGCATCGACCAGCGGCCATGCCAGCAAAGCCTGGCACTGGACGACTATTTTTCGATGTTCAACGCCTTGCCCGAAGCCAATCGCAACGCGGTGCTTGAGCGCTGGGGCGCGCCTGAAAGCGATCCGATGTTCCGCGGCGGGCGGATGATGATCGCAGGTCTGCGTTTTGGCCTGACTTTCGTTGGCATTCAACCGGCGCGGGGCTATCAGGTCGACCCGAGCGCGGTCTATCACGACCCGGACCTGGTGCCGCCTCATGGCTATCTGGCGTTCTATTTCTGGTTGCGACAAACCTACGGCACCCATGGGGTAATCCACGTCGGCAAGCACGGCAACCTCGAGTGGTTGCCGGGCAAGGGCGTCGGTCTTTCGGAAAACTGCTGGCCGGATGCGCTGCTGGGGCCATTGCCGAACATCTATCCGTTTATCGTCAATGACCCGGGTGAGGGCGCCCAGGCCAAGCGTCGCACCCAGGCGGTAATCATCGATCACCTGATGCCGCCGTTGACCCGCGCTGAAACCTACGGCCCGCTGCGCGATCTCGAGTTGCTGGCCGACGAGTATTACGAAGCGCAGTTGCTTGATCCGCGCCGAGCCCGGGAGTTGCAGCGCGACATTCTGAAACTGGTGCGCGAAACCCGGATCGACCGCGAACTGCAACTGGACGAAAAGCTCGACAGCGACGCTGACGCGGCGATCTGGCTGCCGCGTCTGGACACCTATTTGTGCGACTTGAAGGAGTCGCAGATCCGCGATGGCTTACATGTGTTCGGCGAGTCGCCAACCGGCCGCTTGCGCATCGATACCCTGTTGGCGTTACTGCGTATTCCCCGTGGCGATGGACGCGGTGCGCAGTCGAGTTTGCTGCGAGCCTTGGCCAAGGCCTTCGAACTGGGTTTCGATCCGCTGGACTGTGTGTTGGCTGATCCCTGGACCGGACCGCGACCGGTTGAACTGCAAACGCTGAGCAATGAGCTTTGGCGCACCACCGGAGATAGCCGTGAGCGCCTCGAGCTGTTTGCCGCGCAGTTGATCGAGCGGGTGCTAAGCGCTGATGTCGACAGGTTGAACGAACCGGGCTGGGCCGAGGTGAAGGCAATCATCGATAGCCTGCGCGAAGTCGTTGCGCCGCGTCTGGACGCCTGTGGCCCGGCAGAAATGCGCGGTCTGCTGGATGCCCTGAGCGGACGTTTCGTTCCGGCGGGCCCCAGCGGTGCGCCGAGCCGCGGGCGGCTGGATGTATTGCCCACCGGGCGTAACTTTTTCTCGGTGGACGTACGTAACCTGCCGACCACCACTGCCTGGCGTATCGGCTTTCAGTCGGCGAACCTGATTCTTGAGCGACATTTGCAGGATCACGGCGACCACCTGCGTCAGCTTGGGCTTTCGGTCTGGGGCACGGCGACCATGCGTACCGGCGGTGACGATATCGCCCAGGCCATGGCGTTGATGGGTGTGCGTCCGGTGTGGGCCACTGGCAGTCAGCGGGTCGACGATTTCGAAATCCTGCCTCTGAGCCTGCTGGACCGGCCGCGGGTTGATGTCACCTTGCGGGTTTCCGGGTTCTTCCGTGACGCCTTCGCCAACCTGATCCGTTTGTTCGATGCGGCGGTGCAGGCCGTTGCCACGCTGGAGGAGCCGGATGACATGAATCCGCTGGCGGCCAAGGTCCGCAGTGAGCGTGAAGCGCTGTTGCAATCCGGGCTGGATGAGGACGCCGCAACGCGTCAGGCCGGCTGGCGAATATTCGGCGCCAAACCCGGCGCCTATGGCGCGGGCGTACAGGGCGCCATCGACGGTCGCTTGTGGCAAAGCCGCGAAGACCTGGCTGAGGTCTATCTGAATTGGGGCGGCTACGCCTATGGCGGTTCCGATGAAGGCACCGCGGCGCGCGAGCAATTCGCTCAACGTTTGAGTCAGGTGCAGGCAGTGCTGCAAAACCAGGACAACCGCGAGCATGACTTGCTCGATTCCAATGACTATTACCAATTTCAGGGCGGCATGCTCGCCGCCGTGGAAAGCCTCGGCGGTGAGCCGGTCGCAAGCTACCATGGCGACCATAGCCAGCCCGATCTGCCGAAGATCCGCACCTTGAAGGAAGAGCTGAACCGGGTGATCCGTTCCCGGGCGGCGAACCCGAAGTGGATCGAAGGGGTCAAGCGTCACGGCTATAAAGGGGCTTTCGAACTGGCGGCGACCGTGGATAATCTGTTCGCGTTCGACGCCACCACGCAGTTGATCGACGATCATCAGTACGCCTTGCTGGCCGATGCCTATTTGCTCGATCCCGCGACCCGTGATTTTGTCCGGCAGCACAACCCGCATGCCCTGCGCGACATGACCGAACGCATGCTCGAAGCCCAGCAGCGTGGAATGTGGAGCGACCCGGGTGAGTATCGTGAGGCGCTGGAGAACTTGCTGCTGGATATAGAAGAAGACACCTGACCTGGAGTGAGCACCGATTGTTCCCACGCTCTGCGTGGGAATGCCTCAACGGACGCTCCGCGTTCGGCGCTTGATGTGACGCAGAGCGTCACGGGCTGCATTCCCACGCAGAGCGTGGGAACGATCACACAGACGACACATGACCCGACCCAATTGAGACCCCAACATGAGTGACACCCCACATTTTCCACTCTGCGCCGTGGTCGGTGCTGATGCCTTGAAGCTGGCGCTGTGCTTGACGGCTATCGATCCGAAGATTGGCGGCGTACTGATCGAAGGCCCGCGTGGCATGGCCAAGTCGACCCTGGCCCGTGGTCTGGCGGACCTGTTGGCCAGCGGGCAATTTGTCACCTTGCCGTTGGGTGCCACTGAAGAGCGCTTGGTGGGTACGCTGGATCTGGACGCCGCCCTTGGCGAAGGTCGGGCGCAGTTTTCTCCCGGCGTGCTGGCCAAGGCCGACGGCGGGGTGTTGTATGTCGATGAAGTGAATCTGTTGCCCGACCATCTGGTGGACTTGCTGCTGGACGTGGCCGCCAGCGGCATCAACCTGATTGAGCGTGACGGGATTTCCCATCGGCATTCGGCGCGGTTCGTGCTGATTGGCACCATGAACCCGGAAGAAGGCGAATTGCGCCCGCAGTTGCTCGACCGTTTTGGCTTGAACGTCGCCTTGAGCGGGCAGACGCCGCCGACTGAGCGCGGCCAGATCATCCGTCGTCGGCTGGACTTCGACAGCGACCCGCAGGCGTTTTGTGCGCAGTGGGAAACCCAGCAGCATGCGCTGCGCGAACGCTGCCAGCAGGCGCGCTCGGCCTTGGCCAGCATTCCCCTCGATGATCAGGCCTTGGCACACATTACCGAACGCTGCTTTGCCGCCGGTGTCGATGGGCTGCGTGCCGATCTGGTCTGGCTGCGCGCGGCTCGCGCCCATGCCGCTTGGCGAGGCGTGCAGGCGATTACCGAAGAAGATATCGACGCGGTGGCCGAGTTTGCCTTGCGCCATCGTCGCCGCGAGCATTCGCCGCCTGCGCCAAGCCAGGCCAACGCCCCACAGTCTCAATCTGCACAGAATCCCAACCCGACCGAAGGCCAGGGCCAATGGGGCGAAATGCCTGCACCTGCGTTGCCGGTCGGCGCTCGACGAGAAGTCCCGAGCTGGCCAAAAAAGCCCTAGGCATTCGCCCTCGATCTGATGCGGGGGCGGATGCCAGGCCCCGTGCGGGACGGCTGGACAATGGCAGGCAGGGCAAGAGTCGTGCGGCGCGCAACGGTTCAATCAATTGGCCCGGCACCTTGCTCAATGGCCGTCCGAACCAGCGTGAGGATTTGCTTTACCGTCTGCGCAGCCGTTCGCCCCATGAGCTGTGGCTGGTGATCGTCGACGCCTCGGCCTCGACTCGCCGTCATCAGGCCCTGAGCGACGCCAAAGGATTGTTGGCGCAGCTGTTCGATGACGCTTACCGGCACCGGGCGCGCCTGGCGTTGCTGACTGCCAGTGGCCACTCGCCGAAATGGCAGGTGCAAGGCCTGAAAGCTTCGCGCGGTCTGCGAGGCTGGCTTGAGGCGTTGGGGGCGGGTGGTGGCACGCCGTTGCTGGCGGCTCTGGAGCAAGCGAGCGAGTGGCTGGCACTCCGGCAAAAGCGCTTTGCGGCGGAGCAGCAGCGGCTGTTGTTGTTGACTGACGGCCGCTTGAAGAACTGGCCGGCGCTGCCGATGCTCAATTGTTCAGGATTGTTGGTGGACATCGAGAGAGGTCCTATTCGGCTTGGGCGGGCCAGGGAGCTGGCGACGCAGTTGCAAGCGGATTATCGGCATATTGATGATTTGCTGCCGGGTTGAAATCTCCATGCCCTGAAACACAAAAGCCCCGTCACAAGGACGGGGCTTTTGCTTAAAGCGGCAAACTAAATCAGAACACCACGCCCTGGCTGCGCAGGTAGTCGTCGTAGGTGCCGCTGAAGTCGATCACACCGCTCGGGCTCAGCTCGATGATGCGGGTCGCCAGGGACGACACGAACTCACGGTCGTGGCTGACGAAGATCAGCGTGCCCGGGTAGTTTTCCAGCGCCAGGTTCAGCGCTTCGATGGATTCCATGTCCAGGTGGTTGGTCGGTTCGTCCATCACCAGTACGTTCGGCTTCTGCAGGATCAGCTTGCCGAACAGCATGCGGCCTTGCTCACCACCGGAAATTACCTTGACCGACTTGAGGATCTCGTCGTTGGAAAACAGCATGCGGCCCAGGGTGCCACGTACCAGCTGCTCGCCGCCTTGAGTCCAGCGACCCATCCAGTCGAACAGGCTGGATTCGTCTTCGAAGTCCGAAGCGTGGTCCTGTGCGTAGTAGCCGATTTCCGCGGCGTCGGTCCATTTCACGCTACCGGCATCCGGGCTCAGGTCGTTGACCAGGGTACGCAGCAGGGTGGTTTTACCGATCCCGTTCGGGCCGATGATCGCCACGCGCTCGCCGGCCTCAACGGTGAAGCTGAAGTCCTTGAACAGTGTCTTGCCATCAAAGCCTTTGGCCATACGCTCGACGATGACCGCCTGGCGATGGAGCTTCTTGGTCTGCTCGAAACGAATGAACGGGCTGACCCGGCTCGACGGCTTGACTTCGGCCAGCTGGATCTTGTCGATCTGCTTGGCGCGGGAAGTGGCCTGCTTGGCTTTCGAGGCGTTGGCCGAGAAGCGGCTGACGAACGATTGCAGTTCCGAGATCTGCGCCTTCTTCTTGGCGTTGTCCGAGAGCAGTTGCTCGCGGGACTGGGTGGCCACGGTCATGTACTCGTCATAGTTGCCCGGGAACAGGCGCAGCTCGCCGTAATCCAGGTCAGCCATGTGGGTGCAGACACTGTTAAGGAAGTGTCTATCGTGGGAAATGATGATCATGAGGCTGTTACGCTGGGTCAGAACGTTTTCCAGCCAGCGGATGGTGTTGATGTCCAGGTGGTTGGTCGGTTCGTCGAGCAACAGCACTTCAGGGTCGGAGAACAGAGCCTGAGCCAGCAACACCCGCAGTTTCCAGCCCGGCGATACTTCGCTCATCGGGCCATTGTGCTGCTCGATGCCAATGCCCAGGCCCAACAGCAGCTCACCGGCACGGGATTCAGCGGTGTAGCCGTCCATCTCGGCGAACTCGGTTTCCAGCTCGGCCACGGCCATGCCGTCTTCTTCGGTCATTTCCGGCAGCGAGTAGATGCGATCGCGCTCGGCCTTGACCTTCCACAACTCTTCGTGACCCATGATCACGGTGTCGATCACGGTAAATTCTTCGTAGGCGAACTGGTCCTGGCGCAGCTTACCCAGACGTACGTTCGGCTCCAGCATCACCTGGCCACCGGAAGACTCCAGGTCGCCACCGAGGATTTTCATGAAGGTCGATTTGCCGCAACCGTTGGCGCCGATCAGGCCGTAACGGTTACCGGCGCCAAATTTGACCGAAACGTTCTCGAATAACGGCTTGGCGCCGAACTGCATCGTGATGTTAGCTGTGGAGATCAATTACCTTACCTATCAGTGGTTTAGAGCTGGCTTATGTCTGCTGAAACCGATTTGTACCCATCTGGAGTCTTCCCAGTCCGGTTCAGTCATAGCTTGATTTGAGCCAGCAGGCATACGTCAACAGCAACATTTGGACGCGGTGGCCAGGTTGCTGAGCAATAAATGCGGGGTTCATGTTGGAATTTGGGGCGCATTGTCGCATATGTGTGAGGGCAGTTGTACGGCGGCCGTTGACGGATTTTCAACACCTCCAGCGCCGGCTCCTGTCGTTTATGCAGGTCTGAGGTCTATTTCACGTGCTCGCTATTCCTGGACGGAGGGAACACGTAAGCAAATTCCTGGATCTTTCCAACCCCCTTTTTCCGACGCCCGGCGTACTGTGCAGTGGTCAACTAATACCAGACACCTCGATAAGTGATTTCGTTGCCATCGAGCGTTCGACGCTCAGCGGCTAGGTGATTTGGTTTTCTGTGGGCATGGGGATACCTCATTGGCAGAGCCTACGACGGTGGTCGCGTTCCTGTTATAGGCCTCTCGGCAGCTATACGCTGGCAAGATTCGAGTTTTTGGGCTATTTGTTGAGGATTCGGCATGCCGCCGAACCAAGGAGGCCGCGGATGAAAAGCAAGCCTACGATCAAGGAAATTGCTGAAGCCACTGGACTTACAGAGAATGAAGTAGGAGCCTACTTTGCCGACTCGGAGCTAAGGCCTGATGGTACGTGGCTCATCTACTTTGACCCCGGTATATTTGATGACCCTCTCATTTCAGAACGCCTGCGCGATGACCTGAAAGGATTCTTTACTTACAAGATGCCATTTAAGGCTGTTTAAAAATAGGTGAGGGTGGGTTAGGCGGCTTCCGGCGCCACCTTCAGCTCTACGGTGACTGTAGTGTTCTGGCTTGTCGTCCCTAAAAGCTCAGCCATTCTCGCCTCCGACACCTTGTCCGCTTCGAGGGCAACGGCCTGTTTCTGCTCACTCGCCATAATCCACCTCGGTTTCTTGTTTAACTCTGAACATGATCTATCTCGATGCCGCGCGCTGCTGCTTCGGGGGGGCTGTGGGTATGGGGATACTTCGCTGATTGGCGTGACTGTTGGAAGTGGGCTATTAGTTGATCACTTGCACCCGGCCGGAGACCGAAATGGGCTTAGCATCCGAAAGGCCGTATCCCGTGAATTACGTTCATCCGAATGGGGGGAAAGCAACGATCGACTTCATTTGGGGGAGGCAAACAGTTCGACGCCGAGGGTCATTATCATCTGGCTCAATGAATGCGCAAGCTACGTGAGGGTTGGCTTAGAGTCAGGCGCCTGGAGTACATTTGGTGATGCTCGACAGTGCGGTATTGAGTTGGCATCCAGATTACTTGGCCGTGGGAACTGACAGGCGCTTAGGAGTGGCTCATGTTGTGCTTGAACTGCTCGGAAGATGCGCGAAGGATTGAATCCGGAATGGATGGCGTTGAACTAATCTGCCCAGAGTGCGGGCATTTTGGCGTATCTGGCATCGTAATGAAGGAGAGAAGCGAGCGAAAATTTGATGTTGAGCAAACTAAGCTCTGGCTTCATCGCGAGCGTGAGATCAACCCTGACCGGTGTCCTGTTATAAATAGCTCGAACGTTATCTGGGCGTCAGAGCCCTAACCATCTCCGCTTATTGAGGCGTTTTTCACTTCGATTTGGCGCAGTGCCTGCTGCACCGCGGCGATGATCCGGTACAGATACTGATAACGTGGGTTAGGGCCCGGTCAGCGGCGTACCACCACTCTTCACCGAAGATCGAGGACATCAAGCTGTCTGGGCAGCCTGCGAGACTCCCGACATTGCTCAAAACATCTGCAGTTCCCGGGCTTCGTCCTTGTCCAGGTTGTCGTAATCGAGGCTCCGGCCACGCCGGCGTTCAATGACGATCTTGCGAACCATCTTTTGCAGTGCCTGACCGCTGAACTGCGTTGCGTGCAGCTCGGTGCCTCGCACCAGGCAACCAGCCAGATACTGCTCATCGCAGCCGCAGAAAAACTCGGCGACAGTGCGAGACCCCATGCCTCCCCAGTAGGCCGACCATGACTCGCCGTAACGTTCGAGGGGGATCTTGCCTTGGCGAGTCACGTACTCCGAATTGTCCGGCTGCGGGATTGATCGAGAGCTCAGGTCCTCGGCGGACACCGTCACTGGGTCGAGCCGCTTTGCGCCGGAGATGACCAGCTTCGTTACCCGCAGCGCCATATCGGCCAAACGCAACGCAGTTTGCTGATTATCTGTTACGACGCGGGTTGTTTGCGGTTCGGGCGTAAAATAGCAGGGCTACCTCACTAAAAGGAGCCGCATATGAACGCCGACCAAATGAACAAACGGACGGCTGGGGAAAGAGTCGTTTGGGATCAGTATTTTTGTGCTGCGTTGATTGCGGAAAGCAATCTGACGGCACCGGTTGTAGGAGGGTCTAATCACGATGACAGGCAGAACCTGTTAGTTGAAAGGGCCAACGCTCTCGCCGACAAGATGATGGAAAGCAGAAAATAACCGGAGCCCAGCCATCGCGCTGGGCTTTTCACATCTGGAGCCACCATGGCCTTCTACGACGAAATGGCCGTGATGGCTCTGGAGATGATCGCAGAGTTCGGCCAGCCCCTTCTGCTGCGAAACACGAACCCCGCCGGTGCGCCGCTGATATTCGAAATTCAAGGGAGGCGCTGATGAGCGTTCCGACAATCACTGCTCTGCCTGCGCCGCCCGCCCGAACTGAAGCGCCGAGGGACACCCGCGCGGCGATGTTCGATGACGACGATAATCCTACGCACGATCCGGGCAAGGATCAGTGCAAGGGCGGCCTGAAGTCCTGCAAGTTGCGTTTTGGTCGGAACAACGAACTCAACCACGGCGGTTTCCCGGCCGTTTCCCTGATTGCCCGGAGCTGACTCATGCGCAAGCACATCCTGAGCGCAATAAAGACGCATGCGGCCACCGAGTACCCGAAGGAGTGCTGCGGCCTTTTGCTGGCGATCGGCCGAAAGCAGCAGTACTTTCCTTGTCGGAACATCGCAACCAAGCCGAACAAAGAGTTCCAGCTTGAGCCTGAGGACTATGCCGCGGCGGAGGATCTAGGCGAGGTGATCGGCATCGTTCATTCGCATCCGGACGCCACTAGCCGACCGTCATCGCACGACCTGGCCATGTGCGAGGCCACAGCCTTGCCCTGGCATATCTTGAGCTGGCCCGAGGCGGACCTGCGCAGCATCACCCCGACCGGCAACATGCCGCTGTTGAAGCGTCCGTTTGTGCAGGGTGCGTGGGACTGCTGGCAGGTTTGCGCAGACTGGTACAAGCGTGAATGGGGCCTTGAATTTGAAGCCTTCCAGCGCACTGATGGCTGGTGGGAGAGTGCCGAAAACACCCGCTTACACAAGGCCGGTTATGAAGCCGCCGGCTTCTACCGCGTCGACCGGCCACAGCGCGGCGACATGATCGTTATGGCGGTCGGCCGAACGGCTCACCCCAACCATGCAGGGATCTACCTTGGCACCGATCCAGCGCTGCCCGGTGAAGAGTCGGAGGTGTTCGGCCCGGGTCCTTTCCTGCTGCATCACCTGTACGGGCGGCCATCTGAAGTGATCGTCTTCGGCGGGCCTTGGCATGATCGGACGCGCCTGATTCTCAGGCACAAAGATGCGCAACCAACCACATGATGCTGCATCCTGAGTCCTGTCCGCGCCGAAATTGGCGCAATCCCAGTCTTTGGGCTTGCAGGCAAAGGACTGGGGTTATGCGCGAGCCACTTCGTGCCCAGGGACGAGGCGAATCTCTACGCTGGCCAAGTGCTCGTGGAATCACTGTCCAAGTGGCCGTGGAATGAGTGTCCAAGTCAGCGTGGAATCGCTGTCCAAGTGCGCGTGGAATCCGCAGCTTGGCAGTAGCCATGTCAGACGCTGGTGTTTTTTTGCTTTTCTTGATGAAACCGTGGAGCAGAATCATGTCTGAGCCCACTACGGTGAACAGAGCGCGTGTGATGGTATCTCCGAGATCGATTCTGATCTCCCAGAGTCCCGTGTTCAGCTTGTGTACCACGGGCATTACGTCCTAACTGATCCCGTGCGAATCAGTCAGGAGATGGTTGGAATCTTGTCGATAAAGGCTATTCGCTCACTATTGTAGAAAATTTCAACCGTTGTGTAGGGAGTCGAGTTTGGAGCCATTACTCTGGAGAATCTGCCTTGTGCGCAGCTAGTTTGCTGAATCCAGTTCCCTGGCCGCTGGACCAAGTGCAGATCCAGCATGAGTGCTTGCGGGACGGTACCTTGAGTGGATCGCATGGTGAGGTAGGCCTCGACCCCTGGATTGGCAACCTCAACATCTCCTACAACATGAAAGTCGTCCGGTTTCGGTGGCATCGTGTTTAGCCATGCATGCCAGTTTTTTGAGTTAAAAGTCATTTTCCTATTCCTTGAGAAATGAAGCTCGAAGCTTGAAATACTGCCGTTCCGTATGGCGCTTCGTATGCCATCGAGCTCGAGGCGTAACGCCCAATAGAAAGGAATGGGAACATGGCACCCCGGATATATTTGGGGGTGCATTGAAATGCGACCAGAGATCCCATGTTTAAAGGTGTAGACGAGGAATGGGCTACAGCTCCTCGGCCTGGACGAACGGTTGTCACTGGTCGTTAACCAGTCTGTCGCCTTGCTCAGAGCCGAAAGCCCAGTCTAGTGCTGCAATGCATCATCACGCATGTCATAACAGCTACGAGATTCGTCTTCTTTAAAGCATGATTGCTTCCATCGATCAGGATGGGTTTGCATGAATTAGGATGCATAGCGTTGTCTATAGTTCTCAGGCCTCCGACAAAAGGCGCTATGGCATGGGTTCACGCAGAGGATCATGGATATGACTACTCGTTCAGTTGTGGCTTTTTTAACAAGTATCGCGCTTTTGTGTGGCTCAACTGCTCTGTACGCAGATCCAGGCAATGGGAAGGGGAACCCGCACGGCGATCACGGGAACAAAGGCAACAAATTCCAGAACTACGAACAAGGGGGCGGATACAGCGGCCCACAGGTCGACGTGGACGGCGTTCGAGTGATTATCGGTGACAGTCGTGACTATTGGTCGCCTGGTCCAGCGCTACCGCCAGGCATTCAAAAGAAGCTTGCTCGAGGAAAGCCGCTGCCACCGGGAATCGCCAGGAAACTGGACGGCCGGATACAGGGCAGGCTGCCGCATTACGATGGTTACGAATGGCAGCAAGTCGGTACGGACCTGATTTTGGTGACCATCGCGACCGGACTAATTTACGAGGTCCTGCATAACGTATTGGACTGAGTTTCCGGCGGCGAGGCGCCAGAACGAAAAAGCCCGGCATCGGGCCCGGCTCTTTGTAGATGGGCCAAATCCTTTTGGCTGACCGCATTGTGCTTGGTGGATGTGACGAAGGCATGACAGGTCAGATCCGAAAAGCCCGGCGCTGGGCCGGGATGCGGTGAGAGACAGTTGCGCAATGCGCCCCGTAATTGCCTCAGGAGTCGCTTGATAGGGCTCAACCTTCAAGATGCTCAGGTTTTGTAGCGTCCCTTTAATCGTGCAAGAGCGTAGATCCGTATTCGTTGTAGCTATTACCCAGCGAGGCGCCACCACCGATATTTAGCTGGGTGTTACTGCCTCCGAGCTTGCAAGCATCTGAAAAGCAAGAGCGTGGTGTCGTTCCTGAGCATGCACTCAAAAGCAATGTTGCGGCCATCAAGAAAACTTTGACGCAGCTTAACTTCATTTTCAGCATCTCCTGACCAGCGCTTTGGCGCGTGTGCCCCTTCAAACAATCCTACGCCGTCACACGGAGTGAAACACATGAAGTATGTGTGCCGTGCATCGGAATATCGAGCCGCCTACAGTTACGCAACTCCAGCGGGCTTGTAGTCAGCTTGCTTGGATCCCATGAAGGATGCCTGAATAGCCTGCCGTGATCAATCAGCACTAAAGAGCCTTCGGCGCTTCCAGGCAGGTTGCCCAAGTGACGATCACTGTTCTCCGTCCACTCATCAGTCGCTACCAAGCACTGTAAACATCTGCCGATCCTTGATCTTTGATTGTGTAAGTCGGAATGGAAGCCCTTATATACCTACAAATCCCCGCTGCGCCACCTACTCAGGCTTGGCGCGGCTGATAGCTCCCGCCTTCACCTCATCAGCGTAAGCAGTCAGCCGATTAGCTCGCTCATGCAGCTTTTCGATCGTCTCCATTGCCTCCAGAAGCTCTGTATCCCCCCGTTGTTTTGCCAACCTGAACATTTCCAGGGCGGCTTCTTCGAGAGCGAACGCGGCGGCTTTCAAGTCGCGGTGCAACTCTTGGTTGGGTTTGTTGAGTGACATGGTGACCTCCTGCAAATCCCGTCGCGCCAGATGGCTAGAGTTTCTGCAGCGCCCTGACGACAACGCCGACGATCCGGCAATTTTCCGCACACATCTCAATAGGGTAGACGGGATTGAGCGGCTTCAAGCAGCGCCGACCGCCGTCATCAACCAGTTTCTTGAACGTGGCCTGGTCGCTGTCAGCCAGTTTCGCGACCACGGGCTTCCCGGATTGTGCATCAGCTTCGGTGTCTAGAGGTGCCGGTGCAGGTTCCATGTCGGACGCAGGAGATGGCGGTCTAGGCGGACTTGCGGTGCTCAGCAGCGTGCATTGCCAGGTAGGCTTTGAGGTTTTCGTCGCCTATACCCAAGGTGCACAAGATTTCGGCCATGAAGCTGACCGGAGCGGTACCTGGAGCTGTAACGACGCGCTTATCAGCTACTGCATAAGGGACATCCTGATAGTAAGCCGCTCCACCATAATTCAGTTCCGACAGGTTCTCTGCCGTATTGGAAGTGTGACGGAGGGTATCGAGAACGCCCGATTGCGCTAACACACGGGTACCGTCGCAAATGCCAGCGACGATGATGTTTCTTTCATGGGCAGCGGTAACCAGGGAAGCGATATTAGGGGCCTGTTCGGTCTGCCAGATGGTGCCTCCACATATGATTAGCAGGTCGAGTTCATCGAGCTGGATGGCTTCGAGCGCCAAATGCGGGGTGACGATCATGCCTCCGGAAGAGGTGACTGGGGTACCTTTGGGGGTGGCGAAGCGTGTATCGAAGCCGTAATAAGCACGACCAGCGGAGTTGATCAGGGCGGTTTCCCAATCTGAAAAGTTCTCGGTGATAATAGTAATGGCACGTGTCATTAGAGAGTCCTTCTCTTATGGCGTTGATAAATGTCTGAGGAATCGCCTTCCCCACATGAACCCAAAGCGTAACAAACACGACCGTCAATTTCTGTCAGTAGTATTTGGGTAATGCGCAGGGATGCTGTCAACTTCACGCAACGCCGCGTTTTGAGAAGAACTTGCCGGCGAACTGGATAGTGCCGGGGCTGCTGCCACTGGACATCAGGCAGGTGTTTACGCTTCATTGATCGAAATCGTTCGGCGAATTCTCGCTGGAATGAAAATTAATGCGCCATTGATGGCAAACACTGATCAATACAACCAGCCCGTGAGGTGAAGACCTCGCGGGCTAGCGGGTAAGTCATTTTCAAAAAGGCACACTAAGCCGGGCATTAACCGAAAATCACAGGTAAGGCTTAGCCACCAATCCGGTGGCTTACAGCATTTTCTTGTTGGTTAAGGGTCCTTTGCTCCTGCTTGGTGATATGACCGCGATTTTGGCTAGCCATGCTCCGTTCTTCCTGACGAATCTGACGATCTTCCTTATGAAGTCTGGCTGCCTGTCCCTTGGTCATTTCGCCCTCTTTGACTTCGTTATGGATTCGCTTGTTCTGGTTGGCCAGACGACCATTTACCTCGGCCCTACGTGGGTGATCTTTTCCCCATTGAGCATCAGCAGCAACTACATTGCCAGCAACCACGCCAACAAATGCGGACAACAAAATAGCAGCAAGCTTTTTAGACATGTTTGATTCCTACTGAGTGCTTTAAAGGCTGGCCGGTTGTCTTGACCAGCACCAGCCAGGTCGTTACTGAGTCATCACCGGTTTTGTAGACACGATTGAATCCCGACAGTTCATTGCTCTCTACCAGCTATCGAGCAGCGTCATCTCGATACGCCGCACTGAGGCTCAGCCTGAAAAAAAGTGTGGTTATTGAAGGGGTTAGGTGATTTTAATCGGACGGACGGGTGCAAATATCCTGTTACAACTGCCCGAATTGAGATAATATGCCCCTGCGTTCACCACCACGGTTTATGCATTTTGAGTCCCAAGTGTCCATCAGCTGCTTGGGATTTTTTTTGCCTGAAATTTGCCGCTGGCCGGAGCAGTGATCGACCGTCATCACGACTTTTTCAATGGCAAAAGCCGTTCGCCCAAATTGATCTTGGTGGCTATCTGCTACCTTGTCACGCCGGCGATCCGAGCGACTGTAGTCAGTGAACCGGAAAACGGGGAAGGTGAGGGCGTGTCATACGCTAATAACCTCCGCCTCCCATACCGCCCATACCGCTGGCTGGTTCTCTGGCTTTCTTCTGTACGCGACTCCATTCAGCGCAGGTCATAAAGCTCTTATGGTCCACTTTGCCTGATCTATCAAAGCTGACATTGAAAGACTGCTGATGGCCGGCATGAGTGAGCATGTAGTCAAAGCAGGTGCCGGGCTCCACTGTGCGGTTCGTTACTGATAATGGCTTCCCGCCGATATTCTGGACTTGATCTTTGCTCATGCCCGTCTCGACCTTTGCGACCAGCGGCTGGTCACGATAGACCTGTGAATTAGTGGCGCAACCACCTACCGCTGATAGCACGGCGACCAGCGCGAATAGAGGTTTGTTCATGTTAGGGCTCCCGATGGTGAGCGTTGTGAAGAGACTCCTGGGTGCATCAATTCAATTAAAGTCGAGTTATGCGGGGTGCACCAAATATCCTCAGGGCCGAGGCCGGAGGTGTTGGCGAGTTTGGGGAGGGCAGACAACAAAAAACCCGCACATGGCGGGCTCTCTGTCGAAGGGGGCGCTGATCCTTCAGCTCGCCAGAGTGTGCTCTGCAACTTCAGCCTAATCAACGACGGGGCGACGAAGCGCAGGTCTAGTGGCCTGTGTGGCTAGTTCGTTAGCTCAAATTCGGATGCCGGCGGCCCAGAGCCAAGGCGCTGTGACGAGTCATAGCCCGCTATGGCGAGGAACAGCAACGCAGGATATGGGCTGCTGGCGCCGAAGTTGACTAACAGAACTAGCCACACAGGCCACTAGCTACAGAGTGAGTTCCATGAGGGCCGCCTTCGGGGCGAGCTGGCAGTTAAGCCACCAACAAAAAGCCCGCGCGCGGGGGGCTTAAAAAGGGATTCTTGAAGTGCGCAGGCTCAATCCAGGTGAGCCGCAGTGAAACGGACGTAATGGGGCATGTCGCTGGAATGAAAAAGTCCGTACGTGGCGAGCTCCAGGTAGTGAGCTGCCACATCCCTGTGGCTGACTTCAATGTGCCAGCCCGGTGTGACGAGAGTATGACAAGGGCGCTAAAGGGGATGGTTCGGCGGCGCCCCCGGGCCAGTTGAATCCCACGATCGCCTCCTACAAATACTTGTTGTCCTGTCTTTTTCGGCTCGATCTGTTCAGCCTTTTTGTTATCCATCTCTCAAGGGGTTTAACTGAAAAGAAAAATAGATAACCTGCAAGACCGAGTGCGAGTTCAACCCATGTTTCGGCTATTGGGCCTTTAAAATATTCAATGCAATATTTAGCAAGGAACAACGTCGCAATCCCACCTAGAGCCAACAAGGCTGTGATCGCAAAACCTGATATACGTCTCAATTTCTTAAAATCCCCGCCGCGCCGGCTGGCTACAGCTTCTGTAGCGCCCTGACGACTACGCCGACTATCCGGTCGTTTTCCGCATACATCTCAATAGGGTAAGCGGCTTCAGAAAGCGACGTCCACCATCTTCATTCAGTTTCTTGAACGTGGCCTGATTGCTGTCGGCCAGCTTGATGACGGCCGCTTTGAGGTGGAAGAGGTGTAACCTTTGCCGAGGAGATAAACCTTGCACGGTGTGACCACAGATCCGGGCCACCGGGCGCGCGACGGGCAAGAGGTGTGGGATCACCTGAATCATAAAACCCGGCTATAAAGCCGGGTTTTTTGTTAGCGATAGAATCAGTTTCTCTGACCGCCAATAGCGCCGCCAGCAGCACCACCAAGCCCTGCGCCAATGGTGGCGCCGGTGCTACCACCCAGCTTGTTGCCGATGAGTGAGCCACCTGCTGCACCCAGGCCGCCACCAATAGCTGCCTTGGTTTTCTTGCCTTTTTTGGCTGCAACGGCACCACCTGCCGCGCCGCCCAGGCCTGCACCGACGGCTGCGCCTGTGCTGCCACCCAGCTTCTGACCAAGAACGTTACCCAGGGCGCCGCCCAAACCACCGCCGACCGCAGCCTGGGTGCCGCCTGCGGCCATAGCGCCTTGGGCAAACAGGACGCTCAGGGCCAAGACGGAAAGTGCTTTACGCATGTTGCAAACCTCGAAAAAAATTGGGCGCCAATTGTCGCTGCCTGGGGGCGGCTAAGCAAATCGCCGAGCTGGCTTGGTCGGAAATCAACACACCGTCTGTCGCCTCGCTATCGTGCCGGGATGTTTCGTTTGCTGTAGATGGTGGGAGAAATCGCGAACCTGTTTCAACGTCTCGCAGCAATGCGGTTGTGATTGCCTCATAGCCACCCCCTGATAAGCTCGACCCAGCATCAATACAAAGCGTGAAGAATGCTCAGCTCAATCGAGTGCTTTCCTACAGGTTAATTCAGGAATATTGATGTGTAGCCCATTGAGTCATCATGTCAGGAAATGGAGTCTGATCATTGCGCTTGTCGGTCAAACGGGTTGCGACATTGGTGACTCGCTGGAGCGAATCAGCGGCCCGACCATGGGCAGCACTTACACGGTTCAATACGTGCGGCGTCGAGCCTCGGGGGAAAACTCGCCCGAGCAGGTTCGGGTGCAGGTCGAGGCAATTCTGGCCGAGATCGATCGCACTTTTTCGACCTATCGTGGTGATTCGGATACCGAGCGCTTCAACGAGCTGCCAGCTAACAGCTGTCAGCCCATGCCGCCGCCGTTATTGAAGCTGGTCCGCTATGGCGAGCAGCTTTCGCAGCAAAGCGACGGCGCCTACGACCTGACCGTTGAACCCTTGGTCAATCTCTGGGGTTTCGGTCCGCAGGCGCGTGAGGAAAAGGTCCCCCAGGCGCAGGCATTGGCGAGTGCTCGGCAAAAGGTGGGTTATCAGCACCTGCGTATCGAAGGCGAGCAGCTGTGCAAGGACGCGGCGGTCGAGCTCGATTTCAACAGCATTGCGCCGGGCTATGCGGTCGATCGCATTGCCGAGCGTCTGCAGGAACTGGGTATCAACAGCTTCCTGGCCGACGTCACCAGCGAGATCAAGGTAGTCGGGCGCAAGCCCGATGGAACGCCTTGGCGAGTGGCGCTGGAGGTTCCGCGGGACGACCGACAGGAGGCGCAACAGGTGCTGTCGTTCGATGGCTATGGCATTTCCACTTCGGGCGACTATCGCAATTATTTCGAGGAAAACGGCCGACGCTATTCGCACACCTTCGATGCGCGCACTGGCAGGCCCATTGAGCATGACCTGACAGCGGTCACGGTAATCGCTCCCTCAGTCATGATCGCCAATGGGCTATCGACTATGTTGCTGGCTCTCGGCCCGCAACAGGGGTGGGACTATGCTTTGCAGCATAAAATTGCAGCGTTTTTTGTGATTCGTGCCGACAAGGCCTTTGTCAGCCGGTCGACGCCGGCTTTCGAGCCATTCGTGGCGGGCGACAAAGGTCGCTGAAGGTTTTGTGGCGATTGATTGACGATGCAGGTTCTGTTGACGGAAGCCCGGCGCTAGAATTTTACGTTTGCGGCTGACAAGAGCCCCCGAGTCGGCCAGGCAGCCACATACGGGGGGCTGCGTGGACCAATAGCTGAAACATACTCAATGCGCAGGGGCAGCCCCCAATGCCAGTCAGTTAAGGAATTTCAGGTTCAGCACTGTCCCCCGTAGCAGCTGCCGAAGGCTGCGTCCGGCTGCGCAGCAGTCGTAAAACAGTCACTGCGGTATTCCAGACAAATCGTGGAAGCAGGATTTGCGACGGCTTCGCCGCCGGACGCAGCCTTCGGCAGCTGCTACGGTTCGCGTAATGTCTTAACTGACTGGCATTAGGGGCAGCCCCTCATTATCAAGGATTGATCTATGCCGAATCCGGTGCTTGTTAAAAGAAAGGTATTGTTCGGGGATTGTGACCCTGAGGGAGTAGTGTTTACTCCAAGGTTTTCATATTTTGTTGTGGAAGCCGTTCACGACGCACTGGGTGTCTGGCTTGAGGGGCCGGGATTAAAAACTCTTTTAGGGTTTAATTTGCTACCTCCTGCGAGGGCATTGTCTTTAGAGTTTTTGCATCCGGTTACTTGGGATGACGAGCTGACTATGACGGTAAGTGTTTCGAATGTCGGGTTGCACTCTTTCTCATTTTCAGTTGAGGGGCGTATTGCGCCAGATGTGCTGGCGTTTACTGCGAACCTTACTCAAGTTTGTATCTCGCCGGGTACAAGAAAAGTTATCGAAGTCCCCGCGCAACTCAGAAAATTACTCCAGTGTTCAGAGGCGTAGTGAGTTGTGTGGGACAGGATTTGCATCAAGCATCGAATAGCCTGATTCAAGTATCCAGGTGTCAGGCTTCAGGCGGCCACCTGCTGCTCTTCCTGGCGCAGCGTCTGATGCCTCTGGGCACTGCGATGGCCTCCGGCGGGTATGGATGGTGCTAGATTGGAAGAGAGGGCACAAACCTAGGGGAAACAAGATGATCACTGACGCTCGGGATGCCGCGAAGTACGTTGAGTGCTATTCGTCTATCGAAAGCCCGCAAGCGCGGGAAGCGTTTTGCATGCTGGTTGGCGCGATTTGCGCAATGAAAGGGCATGACTGCGCCCCCAAGCCGCAGAGCGACTCAACGAGGTCCATTGGAATTTTTTCGGTCGCTGATGGCGACTGCCCCTTCAGCTTTGTGGCCTATCATAATTGGCTTCTATTTTATTTCCGGCTGCCAGCTTTCAAGGCTGGGCACTGTTCCGTAAAAACACTTTGCGCAGAGTTTGGCGAGGTCAATGACAAAGTTGATGGGGAATGGACCATCAAGTTGCGGTCCGTTGATGATGTTCGCCGTTTGCTACGGATAATAAATATTTCCTAGCCAGCCTCATCGCGGCTGCGGCCTGGTCCGGCGTCACGCTGAAGGCGGTGTCGTTCAATAGCGCGTCAAGGAGCTGCGGTTCGTGGGTATCGCGAGCATTGGATGATGCGTCTCTTGGTGAGACGCATCTACTCACGTCAGGCGATAAGCTCTACTTTGCCGGTAGCAAGGCGGTAGACGGCCCCTACGATTTTCAACTTGCCCTGCTTGAGTGCAACACTGAGCAGTGGCGAAGTAGTCTTGAGCTTATTGACCGAGTCTTTGACATTTTGCACGATGGCGTTGTCGAGAAGCGCGCCCGGCTCGTTGAGTACCTTTTCAATAGAGGGTCTAAGTGAATCGGCCAGCCCCTGGATGTGACCAGGGAATTTAACTTTATCCTTTATTGCCTTTACACCCGCATCAATGGCTCCACAGCCCTCATGCCCCAACACCATAATGAATGGCGCGCCGAGTGATACGACAGCGTATTCAAGGCTGGCCAAACCTTCGTTCGTGACGAAGTTACCCGCGACGCGCACAGCGAAAAGGTCCCCCCGGGCAGTATCAAATGCGTATTCAGGAGCAATACGAGAGTCTGCGCAACTCAGTACCGCAGCGAATGGGTTCTGGCCGGCGACCAAGGCCTCGCGTTCTGCCTGGAAGTCATGCGTCTTGGAAGTTCCAGTCATATATCGTTGATTCCCATCCATAAGCCTCTGCAGCGCCATCGTTGGGTTGATTGCGTTTTGTGGCTTTGGAATGGTTTGTTCGGCCGCCAGTGCAACCTTGCCCGGCAGGGCGCCAGCAAGGAGTAGAGCACCTGCCCCGGCCCCTACGAGCCGAAGAAATCGACGACGATCAGTAGTGCCCGGTATTTGGGTTGGCTCACATGACTCACACATAGTCTTATGCCCTCAGAACGATTAGATAGTAATAGTTCTCTATTGGAATCAATTGCATTCAAGAACCTGAAGCGCTTCATCCTTCGAAGCTTAGGCTAGTGTGTGAATTGTTGTTATCGACTCTCTTGGCGACCCGGCGCTTCGGGCCGGATGCAGCTGAAAATTGTCAGCTTCCAGACTGCCGCATTACAGAGGGCTGAGTATGCTGATTTTTTTCTGTTCGCAGGCGACCCACACCGTGTGCGCCTGGACAAATGCTTCGTCTGTAATGAGTCGTTCATGCTTTATCCCTGTTTTCGGTAATTGAGTGGAGCATGACCCTGGTGATTTGATTTTCTGCCGTCATGGGTGTGCCTCGCCGGTGAATCATTGATCTACTTCGTGGTCGTATCTCTTGTTGATTGCTCGTTTGATTAAAACTGATGGGCAGCGATAACTTTTCTCCATAGCTCTGACCCTTGCTTTTTAGGACGTTCAAATGAAACGAACAGCGATAATGATCTTGGCCATATCAGGTTCCCTCCTGTTGGGAGGATGCTGGCCGTACTGGGAGGATGGAGGAGGGTACGGTCGAGAGCATGACCGAGGTCGTGATTATGGTCGTGAACATGACCGTGGCTATGATCGGGGTCGCGGCGATGATCAGGGGGAAGACCGAGGATATTATCGTCACGGCGATAATGAGGAATATGATCGTCACCGCGATCATGATCGTGACCATGATGGCGGAGAGCAGGACTAGCGTTTGAAAACTACTCCAGCAGAACGGGTAAATTCCGTTCTGCTGTGCAGCCATTAGTGGCGGCTGTCAAGGTTTGCCGTCATTAACCGGTCCGGCGTTACGCCGGTCTCTGCCAGAAGAGTTCCCGGTGTCCAGAAGCCTTCTCTCCAGCAACACATTTTGAAGTGCTTGGCGGGCGGAAGGATCCAGCTGATGTTCTCTCTCCTTCAGCTCCAGCAAGATTGGGCTAGACCAAGTGCGATAGGTCTGCTCGGCAGTGCGAATTGAGCTCATATATCTCCTCCTGACCAAGTGACAGCTAATGAAACGGCACGGTTCCATGTCGCGGAAACCCTAGTAGAGAAACCTGTTTGTCGCCAGCTACCAGCGCGAGTCTGATTTTCGGCGCTCACTCGGCGTTCATCCTGGCCAGTCCCTGTCTGATGTAGCCCACATTTGCGCCAATGGTTTCAAGTGAGCCTCGAATATTTTCGCCTACCACTGTCGACCCGCGCTGCTCTACCCATAGGGCGAGCTCCATGAGCGCGGCCTCGAGTGCGAGCTGGTTTTCGTACATTTTTTCAAGGACGCTTGGGAGGGGGTAATTGTCAGGCATGGCTCGATTCCGTTCGATTAGTTGAAAACTGTCGCGGGTGCTGCCCATGAATCCTACATCGTGGATTCCGCTAAGACACTCAAAAGTTGTATTGACTCGTCCCCGGATAAAGCCTGGGAAGTTAGCGTTAAAGGCGTCGATCAATATTTGTTTTTTAATGGCGCGATATTGTGGATTTTTTTTGTAAGCTAATCGCTATTTCAAATGTAGGACTGGGGTTGAAGAAAGCAGAAAACAAGTAATTCAAGAGTGGGGAAATATTCGTTGTGAGCGGTTTGTGCAGTGGTGGACAACGTCTGGGTATGAGCCGGGTTGAAATCTCTCCTCAAGGAGCAGGGGTCTTGATCAATGGGGTGAATGTGACGAACAAACCTCGGTTTTAGCCCGAAATTAAACATGGTCAATGCATCCGAAAGCTGCAAATGAAGCCCATGCTGCTGCACCTCCCAATGCGAAACAGTTAAAGGGAAGTGAGATGGGTGGAGTTTTGATAGGTTGCGAACATTCTGGCGTTACGAGTACAGGCTATCCGTTTTCGGAAACTCTCCATCAGGAGGGTACGGCGATCATAAAGATTTCAGCTCAGGATCCGCAAAACGGTTATTGGAAAATTGCCGGAGATGTTATCTGCGTTACGTATCCAAAGTACGGCAAGGAGTGTAATAGCGTGCGTGCTGATGGTGTTTCAATTGGGTTGGTGGATAAAAAAAGAATATGACAAACAATAATTTCAGCATGCACTGACCTACAAAATGCCGACCCTGCTGTCAGCGCCCTTCAAGCAGAATTTGAATTGGGGTGATGGTGATCTTATGGATCAACCCATGGATCAACCCAGCCAAGGTGCCAAAACGGATCCAGGCTAAGCAGGACGGGTCATCGGACGAAAAAAAGCCCGCATGCGGGCGGGCCAAGGGAATGCTTGAAATGGATGAGTGAAGTTTATGGCGCTGAATGTGATGGGGGCGTGAAAGGTTTGTCGCCGAGATGAAAATGCTGGTGTCGGCGCGCTTGCGGATGACGCCGCCGAACGTCATGTCAGATTGATGGCATCGATGAGCGGATTGCGCTGAATCAAGATAATGGCTTTTTGGCTCAGCGGCAGGCATATTTTCACAATTGCGGTTAGCCTAAGGTTACAAACAGAGGCTAAAATGCCATCGTGCGGCCAGATGCAAATCACCGGCATTGAGCTCAGGGATACGCCGCCAGGACCCGCTGTTTCGATTATCAGACGCTGCGCATTTGTCCTTTGGCCCATCCGGCTTGTGCGGGACGCAGTATGTTTTTTTCTGACATGTGACCACTTCCGTGAAACTCATCATTGCCGCTATTTACGTTGTATCCATTGCGTATGTGCATCTGCGTGGTCGTGTACGCCACACATTGAGCCGTCAGTTGAGTGATCACTCGACGTTTCTGGCGCCGGTGAATTGTTTTCTCTACCTGTTCTCGAAGAAACCCAATCGTCCCTACCTCGATCCTGCCGACTTTCCTGACTTGAGCCCTTTGCAAGCGCACTGGGAAGAAATCCGCACCGAAGGCCAGAACCTGCTCAGAGCGGGGGAGATCAAGCGTTCGGACCAATACAACGACGTGGGTTTCAACTCCTTCTTCAAAACGGGCTGGAAGCGCTTCTACCTGAAGTGGTACGGCGACAGCCATCCTTCGGCAATGAAGCTTTGCCCACGCACCACTGAGCTGCTGCAAGGCATCGGCTCGGTCAAAGCCGCCATGTTTGCCGAGTTACCACCTGGCTCCAGGCTGGTACGCCACCGCGACCCGTATGCGGGTTCCTACCGCTACCACCTGGGCCTGGAAACACCGAACGATCCGGGCTGCTACATCGAGGTAGACGGTGAACGCTATCACTGGCGCGACGGTGAAGCGGTGATGTTCGATGAGACGTACATTCACTACGCCGAGAACACCACGCAACAGAACCGTATTATTTTGTTCTGTGATGTGGAGCGTCCGATGAAGTACCGCTGGGCTGCTGCCTTTAACCGCTGGTTCAGCTACACCGTGATGTCAGCCGCCGGCTCGCCGAACGATGCCGGGGACAAGACCGGTGGTTTGAACCGTGCCTTTAACAGGCTGTACAAAATCCGCCTGCGCGGCAAGGAACTGAAAAAGCGCAACCGCACGCGTTACTACCTGGAAAAGTGGGCGATTTTCGGCGGGTTGTTGGCGATTTTCGTATTGATCTGAAGTGTCTCGTGTTCAGGTGGCCTGTGGGGCGCGGCAAAAGCCCCGTCGGTTACTGGCGCGGGCCGTTCGGCAGATCAGCGCTCCGGATAACGCGTGTTGTATATCCCGCAGGACTATTTTGTTAACAAATCCGAATCCAGCGCGTAGCGTGTTATTGAAGGTAATGTCTCTGTACACATAGATAGAGGTGCCCGATGAACAGGCTAGTGCTTGGCTTCACTGCGCTGGCATTGAGTGGCTTGCTGAGCAGCCTGGCCCAGGCTCGGCCTGAAGCATCCGCGTCTCACAACGCCTCGCCCCAGGCGATACTCCTTGCCCAGAACCTGCCAGGCAGTAGCAACGACAATCCTTACAACAACCCGATCCGCCGAGCCAATCCCAACAGCATGCAAGGCACGCAGCCGAGCGCCCCAGCCTTTCGTGGACCGAACACTGTGCCGGTGCCACGCTCGCCGACCCTGGAAAATGGCGGAATCGGCAACGGTTATCCACGCAAGGACCCTGCGCCGGGCTCGGTAAAACCGTCGATCCAGCCCAACACGCCCCCCAGAGACTCGAACGACAGCAATCGTTGAGCCGAGTGTCGCGATGCTGGAAGATGCGCTTGTGCAGGCGTAACGCCTGGGCCCTGCACTGGTGCTGAAGATTGCCGAAAAGTGCTGGTGATCGAGGTCAACGACAACCCGAACATGGACGCCGGCATTGAAGACGCCTACTTGCAGGACGATCTGTATTCATTAGTGCTTGAAGCGTTCGGCCGGCGCCTTGAACTCAAGCGCCGCGGGCAGAGCTGGTGAATCGCCGAAGCCCCTGCACCACCAGGTACAGCAATGGCCCGACGGAAACAAAGACTGCGGTGATCAGCAGATAAGGAAGCACCGAAAGCGCCGACTGACCGCGACTTCGCGCATCCTTGTACATCCAGACACAAGCCAGTATGGCCAGCAGATAGAGGTCGATCACCACTTGCGCGGTATCCGGGCGGGACATCAGGCTGATGCCAAAGTCGATCAGTGACTGTTCGGCCTGCAGCATGACCGATACGGTGTAGCCGGCGAAGGCGATAAGGGCAATCAAAGGCAGTGCGACAGACTTCATGTTTTCCTTCCTTGGGTAGATGAACAGGATTCGAAGATGACAGGATCCATCTATACGCTCAACCGAATTGGCCATTGACTTGCCATTAACGCCCGGCTACTTTCGAGCCATGACTTCAACCGTATTGCGTTCCCAGCCAAGCATTATTACCGCCATTCCTTATTTGGCGGGTTAGCTGACGGCTGCACCCAACCCGCCCTAGAGGCGGGTTTTCTCTATCTGTCTCCGGGGCCTCGAATAAAGCCAGGAGACGTCCATGAGCACCCGCCAGAGCAGCCCCGCCGAGCAGTCGTTGCTAGAGCACTACGTGAAAAAGATCCTCGCCGCGCCGGTCTACGACCTGGCGGTGCGTACGCCTTTGCAACCGGCCCCGGCGCTGTCCGAATCGCTGGGCAACCAGATCCTGCTCAAACGCGAAGATTTGCAGCCGACCTTTTCCTTCAAGATTCGCGGCGCCTACAACAAGCTGGTGCAGCTAAGCGATAGGCAAAAGGCTTTGGGAGTCATCACCGCCTCGGCAGGCAATCACGCACAGGGTGTGGCGCTGGCGGCTCGGGAGCTGGGGATCAAGGCGACCATCGTGATGCCGTGTTCCACGCCTGAACTGAAAGTTCTCGGCGTTCGCACGCGCGGCGCTCAAGCGCTGTTGCACGGAGAAAGCTTTCCGTTCGCCTTGGCCCATGCATTGCACCTGGCTGAGGAAATGGGTTGCACCTTCGTCTCACCCTTTGACGACCCCGACGTGATCGCCGGCCAAGGAACGGTGGCCATGGAGATTTTGCGCCAACACCCCGGGCCGCTGGATGCCATCTTTGTTCCGGTGGGCGGTGGCGGTCTGATCGCCGGCATCGCGGCCTACGTCAAATACCTGCGGCCGCAGATCAAGATCATTGGCATCGAGTCGGAACACTCCAATTGCTTGCAGGCCGCCCTGCAAGCCGGGGAGCGGGTCGTGCTACCGCAAGTCGGGACCTTTGCCGATGGTGTAGCGGTCGCACAGATCGGTGCCTATGGCTATGAGATCTGTCGACTGCATGTGGATGAGGTGCTCACTGTCAGCAATGATGAGCTCTGCGGGGCGATCAAGGACATCTACGACGACACCCGTTCAATCACCGAACCTTCCGGAGCCTTGGCCGTGGCGGGAATCAAGAAGTACGTGGCGCAAACCGGCGTACGCGGCCAGACCCTGGTGGCGATCGACTCGGGGGCCAACATCAACTTCGACAGCCTGCGGCATGTTGCCGAGCGCGCAGCACTGATTGGCGGGTCGGTATGAGGAGCATTTCGACGAAGAGCAAGCGATATGCTTCTTCAGACTAAAAACTCCTCGGCTAGACCAAACTGCAAGTGCCCGGAGGCCAAATGGAGGCGTTTCAATTACAGATGAAAAAAGAGCTTACCGGGATCGGAAAAGCGGCCTAGTCTAGGGGGTGGCATTGCTCTTCAGGGTCGGTGGAGCGATGCAGGAAGCCATTCAAATGAGGTGGCTTGCGAGTACGCAAAGTACTGACTAACGCTGATTGGCAGTCCCACATAAAGGAGAAGGTCGTTATGTTTCTTTCTGCCTTGGAACTACGAAATATCATTGAAAGCAGTTTTCTACCCAAACGTTGCCAATGCACCTTGTCCCCGGATTTGTCGATGACGGTGAAGGTCTACGGCGACCACGAAACCGACCGCGTGGAATTGGTAGTCACAGGCATAAAAGCGGAGCGCCTTAATGGATGCCGCGAGATCAGCGATTTGCTCGCTGAGCTGCGCTATGACCTTGAGCACAACCCCGCTCACCAACCTGTCGTTGATTCAAGAGTGAAAACGCATTAACCGATAGTTTCTTCGCGCTCGACCGACAAGCGCTTGGTCTGGATGAACCCCAGACCAAGCGCGAGTTCGACCACCACCGGCAGCAAGATCCCGGGCCCGGCATGACCGTTGAGCCATTCGCCAAGCCCCAGCGTTGCCAAGCCGAAACATCCCACCACAAAACCTGTACTCAATGCTCTGCGCGTACTCGAAGGTGGCGCCCGTCGAGCCCGATAAAGCATCACGCCCAATGCCAGAAACAACACCGCGGTACGCCTGGACACCAGACCGGTCGCGCTGGAGTACTCGACACTCCATATCGACAGCAGCTCATCCGGCCAAAAGCCCCACACAAACGCCAAGACGAAACTCAGCACAGCGGTGAAAGTAGCGAGAGTGCGAAAGGTGAACTGCATGGCGGACCTTGCGGCAGTAAGGGATGAGCGCAAGAATACCGCCTGACCGCTGCCAGGAACATCGCTCAATGGCCATCTCTCAGCTCAGGACAAACCAGCGCTGTACGGAGTGGCACCACTTAGCTCTGATATTGACAGGCATCCGACAGCTTGAGGTAGGTGATTTCCTCCAGTTTGCCCGCCGTATCGATGAACTTCATGTCCGCGGTCACTACTTTACACTCCAGTGTTGACGGCTCAGTCATGGAAACCACCTTGGCAATATCCAATGACATTCCGTAGTGATAAGGCACGGCTTGGACGGCAGTGTCGGTTGTGTCGGCCTGTACCGCACCGGCAGACGCAAAAAGGGCGAGGGCGCCTGCAACCAACAACGTACGACTGTTCATGAGAGTTCTCCTGAATGCTCTGAATCGCCAGTCCGACGTTAATGCGATGTCGAACACGCCGCGCAGAGCGTCAGAAATTTCTGCGCTAACGCGGTCCTGTCTACTTTTGGACTGCAGGATTAACCGATTATTAAGTAGTGAGCTAACAATTGGTGGGTTCTCAGTCTCCGTAAAAAGAAGCCAACGAACGTCCGGCTAAAGGGGCAGGTTGCGTTGACGTGCACCCAGCGTGTGGGCGCGCGCGCGAGGTCCGCTATGCTGTGGGGCAAACCAATCACAGGAGTGAACCATGCGTGTACTTGCCACCAACAGTCAGGATGATTTCCGCGTCAAAGCCTATGCCGGCACCAACGGGGTGTTACTGGCGATGGACCTCGCCGAATCCAGGCGCAAAGGATTACTGGGCTTTGCCATCGAGAAACAGCAGGACAACAAACCCTGGCTGTTTCTGTTCAATAGCCTGACCTTCCCCGGCAAGGCCCACACGCTCCCTGAGTACCAGGCCACACCAAGTGATATCGCGCCTCTGCAAAAATTTCGCTGGGCCGATTACGCCGTCAATCCAGGTGCAACCATCCACTACCGCGTTCATCTGGCCTACGGCAGCGTCGATGCGCCGCAACTGGGTGAGTCACTGGAAGTGACGGTCACCGCCGACAACGGCCAGCCGTTGGGTCAGAGGGTTATCTTCAACCGCGCCGTGGCGGCCAGTCAGGCGTTTTCACGCAAATTCGCCGATCTCGACGCGCTGCTCAGTGCCAACAAGAACCTGCCCATCGAAGCCTGGCCCGACGCGCCGCGCCAATGGCTGGAAAACGGGTTGCTGGAAGAGCTCCTTGGCTTTATCGAACGCGCCGTGGACGGTCAATGGGCGATGGACATCGCCATCTACGAATACCAGTTGCAGTCGATCATCGATGCGGTCAACGCCGCGTTCAGCCGTGGGGTGAAGGTTCGAGTGCTGTATCATGCGCAGCCGGGTGATAACGACACCACGATGAACGAAGCGAGCCTGGAAAAAATCCCTTCGGCGAATAAACGTGGTCGCGTCACTCACAATATCTTCCATGACAAATTCATTGTGCTCAGCCAGCTCGACCCGGCTGGAGAATACAAGCCTGAAGCGGTGCTCTGCGGCAGCACCAACTTTACCTCCAATGGTGTTTATCGTCAGGCTAACGTGGTGCATGTACTGGACGACGCTCGTGTGGCAGCCAGCTACCTGCAAGTGTTCGAGCAGATATGGGCGGCACCGGCGGATGTCGGCGCCACCCGCCAATGGCTGACGCAAAACAACCCTATGGATCCGGCACAGCCATTGTTCGCCGGGTTTTCGCCGCGCTCTGGCGAGGGCGATCTGCATGAGTTCGTCGACATCATCAACGCCGCAAAGAAGGACGTATTGTTCGTCACCGCATTCGCGCTGCCGGACGAGATCCTCAATGCCTTGCTCGGTCAACCGCACGATGACGTGTTGCGCTTCGGTCTGCAGAACACTGCCAGCCGGATCACCGGTTTCCATGCCGACCGCACCGCAGAGTTTGCCGCCACGGCGCTGCTGAACACCGGTCTTGAAGGTTGGCTCAAGGAGGGTTTGAAAGGCCAGAAGGGCAACCTGCTGGTGCACACTAAAGCGATCATCAGCGACTTCACCAGCGATGCCCCGGTGATCATCAGCGGCAGCCACAACCTCAGCGTCGCCGCCAGTGACGGCAATGACGAAAACTTCCTGATCATGCGCGGCGATACCGACCTGGCCGATCGCTATGGGCTGGAACTGCTGCGTTTCTACGAGCATTACCGTTTTCGGTACTTTGCCAAACAACTGGCGCTCAAACAGGTCCAGCCTTTGGCGGTCGATGATAGCTGGAGTGATCCTTATTATCTGGAGGGCGATTTGCGGATGCTCTCGCGGTTGCGTTTCTCTGGACGCTAATGGCGTGTGCCGTAAAAGATCGCAGCAAAACCATTACTTGCCCATAGCCTTACGGTATTGGCGGGTGCGTCTGGAGATATACAACTGATCCAGAATCAACGCGAACAGCGCTGAAACCTTCGGTTTTGGTGCGCGGCCGCGGCTCAGGCGGTGCATCTGAAAACGCACCATCGCCATAGTCGCGAGGGAAGCCATGGGTTTGCGTTTCCAGAGCACGGGTGGCAATTGGGGATGACTGTGCTGGCCGTTGCGCCATTGTTTTGGCAATTGCGGTTCCAGCGCCAGGGCAGTGGCAATCCCGGCCATGGCGATGCCGCTGTCCAGGACCTGCTGAACGATCGGTAAACGGCGGATGCCGCCGGTGACCATCACCGGCATTTTTGCCTGCGTCGCCAATTCACTGGCCATCTCCATGAAGTACGCCTCGCGAGCGAGTGTGCGACCGTCTCGGGCTTCGCCTTGCATGGCAGGCGCCTCATAACTGCCGCCGGACAATTCGAGCAAATCCACCGCAAGCGGGTTGAGCAACTCGATGACCTGGCGGGCATCGTCAGCATCGAAGCCACCTCGCTGGAAGTCGGCGGAGTTCAGCTTGACCGCCACACAAAACCCCGGCGAAACCCGTTGGCGAACGGCGTTGATTACCGCCACCAGCAGACGTGCGCGGTTCTCCAGCGAGCCGCCCCAGCGGTCGGTCCGCTGATTGCTCAGCGGCGAGAGAAACTGGCTGATCAGGTAGCCATGCGCGGCGTGAATCTGGACGCCGGTAAAACCGGCTTGCTCCGCAAGCCAGGCGCTGGTGGCGAAACGCTGGATCACTTCTTCAATATCGTCTTCGGTCATCGGCTTGGGCCGGGCGAACATTTTCGAGAACTGGCCCAGCTCCAGGGCGACAGCGGATGGTGCCCAGGCTTCTTGACCGAGATTGGCCATGGTCTGTCGACCGGGGTGGTTGAGCTGTACCCAGAAGTGCGCGCCCCTGGCCCGGCCGATAGCGGCCCATTGGCGGAATTTTTCCAGGTGACGATCATCTTCCAGCGCCACGCCGCCGGGGCCGGTCATCGCGCGACGGTCGATCATCACATTGCCGGTGAGTAGCAGGCCAGGCTCACCGTCGGCCCACGCCTGATACAGCCGTATCAAGGCTGGGGAGGGCGCCTGCTCGGTATCGGCGAGGTTCTCCTCCATCGCGGCTTTGGCGATGCGATTGCCGATCGTCTGACCGTTGGGCAAATTCAACGCTTGGAAGGGTGACATGCTTGACTCCTCATCGGTGGAGAGTAGAGGCTAAGCTTAAAGTTAACTTTAATGTCAAGCGTGCAAATGAGGCCTTTATGAAAATCGGTGAGTTGGCGCTACTGAGCGGGTTCGCCGCTTCGCGCATCAGGTTTTATGAGGCTCAGGGACTGATCCGTCAGGTCCACCGTCGAACCAATGGTTATCGCGAATATCCACCTCAGGTGTTGCAGACGCTGAAAATCATCCAGTGCGCGCAACAGGCAGGCTTCACCTTGCAGGAGCTCAAGCAGTTATTGCCGGGCGGCGTGCAGGGTGATTGGAATCGTGATGAGTTGCTCGCCAGTCTGGAAAGCAAGGTCGAGCAGATTGAAGAGATGCAACGGCACCTGGCCCAGAGCAAGGCCAAGCTGTTGGGCGTCATCGATACCATCAGGGTGCGGCCAGACGGCATGCCCTGTGATGAAAATGCCGAGCGGGTGTTGGCATCGCTCAAGGGCCCTCAGTAACCTGTGGCAAGGGAGCAAGCTCCATCGCCACCCCCGCTTCGGTTTACTCAACACCCAGGGAAAAAGACCGAGGCTTTGGAATCGGATTACGCATCAGCGTGCCGACCATCAGCGCCGCCAGCAGCGCCAGCAAACCCGCGACCCACAGCACCACGCTGAAGCCGCCGACAAAGGCCTGGCGGGCCAGTGGCTCGACGGCCGGACGTGCCGACTCCGGCAGTTGGCTCAATGCCGCAGGCATGTCGCCGGCCACCACTCGTGAGGCGATGCTCTGCGCTTGCCCGAGCCACTGCGACGCTTCAATCGTCAGGCTGCCTTGCAGCAACTGTTGGGTATGGCTGGTCAGCAGTGCACCGAATACCCCGATGGCCAGCATGATCGCGCTGAAGCGCATGGTGGTGCTCATGCCCGAAGCCATGCCGGCGCGATCCCGAGGCACACAGGCCATGATGTTTTTCTGCGTATCACCGTTGAGCAGGCCGGCACCGGCACCGGTCACGGCAATCGCCAGGGCAAAGCTCAGGTAGCCACCGTGGTTGACTGCCCAGGCGCTGAGCAGGTTGCCGCTACCTACCAGGGTCAAGCCGGCAGCCATCAGCGTGGCAGGGGCGAAGCGGGTCGCCAGGCGTGCGCCAATGCGCGGGCAAATCAGCATCGTCAACGCGAACGGCAACATGCCCAGCCCGGAAGCGATCGCCGAGAAGCCCAAACCGTTCTGCAGGTAAAACGGCAGTAGGGTCATCATCACTTGCGCGCAACCGGCATAGGCGAACATCCCCAGCAGCGCACCGATAAAACGCGGATGCCTGAACAGTTGCAGATCAACCATGGGCCGTTGTTGCAGCCGTTCGATTACCACGAACATGCCGAGCAACAGTGCGCCACCGAGCAATCGGGCATAGGTCATCGGGTTGCTCCAGCCGACCCGGTTGGCTTCAATCAACCCCCAGATCAGACACAGCAGGCTGGCGCTGAAAGCCAGACTGCCCCAGGGATCGAGGCGTGCAGCCCCGGTATCTCGAGACTCCGGCACGGCGCGCCAGACCATGGTTATCAACAGCAAACCCACCGGCAGGTTGAGGTAAAAAATCCAGCGCCAGCCGATGAGCCCGGTGATCAAGCCGCCGATGGTCGGCGCTGCAGTCATCGCGACCCCCATACACATTCCCCAGAACGCCCAGGCGTTGGCCCGTTCCACCTCGTCGTGAAAGGTGTGGCCAATGGAGGCCAGGGCTGAGGTCAGCAGCAGTGCCGCACCGACGCCTTTGACTGCGCGGGCGATGTCGAGGAACAGCGCAGTGGGCGCCGCGCCGCAACCGATGGAGGCGAGGATGAAAATTCCCAAGCCACAGAGCAGGGTTTTCTTGCGCCCAAAGCGATCGGCGATACTTCCGGCGGGCAACAGCAACGCGGCGAAGGCCAGCATGTAAGCACTGACCACCCATTCGATGTCGACAAAATTCGCGCCCAGATCCCGGGCGATACTCGGCAAGGTGACAGCGACGATATTGGTGTCGAGCACGATCAGCGAGCAGACCCCGGAAGCGGTCAACAGCGTAAGGCGCGGGCTGACTCGGCTCATGGCGTCACCAGCCCTGGTACCGCGATCTTGTCATTATTCAGGATTGCTTTTCGGGCAATGCTTTGCGACTGCTCGGCGGCGAGCGCTGTTTTCAGGCTGAAACAGGTGGTCAGCACCAACGCAAGAGGTTTGACGCGCATGGCTTGAGCTCTCTACTGTGGAGGTTTGGCCAGCTTATCCCGCGTTCTACGGTGCTCTATTAGCTGAAGATGAGCTTTTCATTACCTTTGAGCTAATCAAGTTATGGATATACGCCATTTTCGCTACTTTCTAGCCGTTGCCCGGCAGCGCAATTTCACCCGTGCCGCAGAGCAATTGGGCATCGCGCCGCCGACCTTGACTCGACAGATTCAGGACATGGAAAGCGCGCTGGGGACTCGATTGTTCCTGCGTCAGCAGCGCGAGGTCAGTCTCACCGAAGCCGGCGCTGTCCTGGTGATCGAGGCCGAGGCGACGGTGCGTCAGTTCGAGTTGGCCCAGCACAGTGCCCAGCGGGCCGGGCGCGGTGAAATCGGTCATATCGAATTGGGTTATGTGGCGTCGGCGGTGTACTCAGGCTTGCTGCAAAAACAGGTACTGGGCTTTAGCCGTGAATACCCGGATGTCAGCCTGAGTGTGCGGGAAAGTCCGATGGCGGCGTTGCCGGGGTTAGTCGCTGACGGGCGTTTCGACATAGGCTACATCCGCTCGCCCATGACCTTGCCCCAGGAGCTGGAAGCGATTCACCTGAATGCCGAGGGCTTTGTTCTGGCGCTGACGGCCGAGTCCTGGTTGTGCCGTTTGCAGGACATCACGCCTGAGCATTTGCAGAACCAGACGTTTATCCTCCCCGAGCAAATCAGCGGGACCTTGCAGGTCGCGGCGCAAGGCGGTTACGCGCCGCAATTGGGGCCGCAACCGGGCGGGCTGGTGGCGGTGATTGCGCTGGTGTCGTTGGGGCAGGGCGTGGCAGTGGTGCCCGAGTCGGTAGTCGGGCACATCAGCTTGCCGAACGTGGTGTACCGGCCAATCAAAGGCAGCGAGGCTGGCTCCTGGTTGTCGCTGATCCATCGCCGCTTCGAAAAGGCCCCGGCGGTGGCGCGTTATATCGAGCGGGTCAAAGGCAGTCCCGGTGGCTGAGGGACCCAAAGTACAGGCGGCATTCACTGATAAAACGTATACCGATCCTTGCCCGTATGCTTTGACTCATACAGCGCCCGATCGGCCTTGATCAGTGCCAGATTCAAGGTGTCGTGCTCTTCGACCCGCGCAAGGCCCATGCTGATGGTCACCGGGTGGCCGGTCGGTTCATCGCGCACCACGCGGCAAAGGTTCGCCGCCAGTGTTTCGACGTCTTCGCGACGTACACCGGACAGGTAGACTCCAAACTCTTCACCCCCCAGACGGGCGTACTCGAAGTCGGCCATCACGGTCTTGATGGCGGCGGCGACGCGCTTGAGCACTTCGTCACCGATGTCGTGGCCGTACAGGTCATTGACCTTCTTGAAGTTGTCGACATCAATCATGGCCAGGTAGTGATCGCGCTGGCGCGGTCCATGTTCCAGTTGATTGTTGGCGGCGGCCATGAACGAGCGACGATTGGGGATGTCGGTCAGGGCATCGACGTAAGCCTGGTCGAGCAGAAGCTTCGACATGATGTAGTTGTGCAGCTTGGCCTGACGCAGTTTGAGGAAGGTATAAAGCGTCAGCGCGGTGAGAAACACCCCATAGAAGAACACCATGGTGCCCTTGAGTTCGAATACCGAGGTGTTGGTCATGAAGAACGGGTTGAGGACGACCCAGGTGAGCAGGGTGGCGCCGAAGAACGACCATCGATTCAATGGCAGCACCGAAGCACTGTAGAGAATGCTCGATGCCGCCAGGATCAGCCAGCCGGGGTGCAGGTCCATGGGCAGGCCCTCGATCACCAGGCGAACGCCGAGGGTTATCACCAGCACAAAGACCAGGTTGATCCACTGGAAGTGTCGGGCGTTACGGGTGAAGCCCAGGGTGATAGAGATGACCACCAGAGCGATGAGGAACATCATCGAGTAGACACTGAACCCCTGACCGCCGCGCACGCTGACGATCAGGTCGAAGAGCAGCCAGATGGAAATGCTCGCCATGTAAATCAACACGCAAAAGCCGTGCAACCGTTCGAAATCATCCTGGGCGAATTCAGCCTTGAGGGCCGCGGGTGTAGATTGTTTGAGGACTTGCGCTTCAATGGTCTTGAGCATTGCTGGCCCAGGCTTTGCGGTGGTGGTCGAGAATCCGCTTGCTTCAGGGACGATAGCGCAACTCGAAGAGGGTTGTCGTGCGCTGACGTCTTCGGACCACTGCCCGCTTTTGACCTGCCTCGCCCTCATTTGTGGCCCCACTACCCGCGAGCTGTAGCCAACGGTAGCGTTCATTCTGTGTGCCTTTCGTGACACGTTCCGGGCACGTTCCCTCATCCCGTTGATTCAAAACACTTTTCAATCCCTCCAGGATTTCTGGCACAGGCTATGGCACACTTTCTGCTGTCTATTCCGTTGTTACATACTAAGTTCCGGTATAACGGAATACACATCACCCTGGAGTGCTTGTCATGCATCACCGACCTTCCTTGTTTAAAGCGTGTGTTTTTCTCTTCGCTGCTGTGACGTCTGCTGTGGGTGTCGCGCAAGCGGCGGATAGCAAGCTCGATAGCGTGTTGAAGCGCGGGCATTTGATTGTGGGCACGGGCAGCACTAACGCGCCGTGGCATTTCCAGGGTGCGGACGGCAAGTTGCAGGGTTTTGATATCGATATCGCGCGGATGGTCGCCAAGGGTTTGTTCAATGACCCGAGCAAGGTCGAGTTCGTGGTGCAGTCCTCCGATGCGCGGATTCCGAACCTGCTGACCGACAAGGTCGACATGAGTTGCCAATTCATCACCGTAACCGCCAGCCGTGCGCAGCAAGTGGCATTCACCTTGCCGTACTACCGCGAAGGCGTCGGTCTGTTGCTGCCGGCCAACAGCAAGTACAAAGAGATCCAGGACCTGAAAGCGGCTGGCGACGGCGTAACCGTTGCGGTGCTGCAAAACGTGTACGCCGAAGAGCTGGTGCATCAGGCGCTGCCCAAGGCCAAGGTCGATCAGTACGACAGCGTCGATTTGATGTATCAGGCAGTGAACTCTGGCCGCGCCGACACGGCAGCCACCGATCAGTCGTCGGTCAAATACCTGATGGTGCAGAACCCCGGCCGCTATCGCAGCCCGGCTTACGCCTGGAGCCCTCAGACCTATGCCTGCGCAGTCAAACGCGGCGATCAGGACTGGCTGAACTTCGTCAACACGACTTTGCATGAAGCCATGACCGGCGTTGAGTTCCCGACGTACGCGGCGTCCTTCAAGCAGTGGTTCGGTGTCGATCTGCCTACCCCGGAAATCGGTTTCCCCGTCGAATTCAAATGAAAACTACTGCGGGCTTCGCGCAAAATACTGCGTTGAAAACAGACTCGAAATGCTCATTGACTAGTCAAGTCGGGTGCGACCCCAGCCGTTTCTCGCCTGTTCTCGCCTTGTCTTTCCTTCGCTCGCTACGTTTCCAATTGTTTTAATGCGCAGCGGGGTGGCGCTGGTCGCGCCCCGCTCAAGGTACTGCTGACCATGAACTATCAGTTGAACTTTGCCGCCGTATGGCGTGATTTCGACACCTTGCTGGCGGGGCTCGGACTGGGCCTGGAGCTGGCGCTGGTGTCGATCGCCATCGGTTGTGTGATCGGCCTGATGATGGCGTTTGCTTTGTTATCCAGGCATCGCTCGCTACGGGCCATGGCGTCGGTGTATGTGACGGTCATCCGCAACACGCCGATTCTTGTGTTGATTCTGTTTATCTACTTTGCCTTGCCAGGTCTGGGTATTCGGCTGGACAAGGTCCCCTCGTTCATCATCACCCTGTCGCTGTACGCCGGGGCGTATCTGACCGAAGTGTTCCGCGCCGGATTGCTGAGTATTCCCAAGGGCCAGCGCGAAGCCGGGTTGGCGATCGGTTTGGGTGAGTGGCAAGTACGGGCCTACGTCACGGTGCCGGTGATGCTGCGCAATGTACTGCCGGCGCTGTCGAACAACTTCATTTCGCTGTTCAAGGACACCTCGCTGGCGGCAGCGATTGCCGTGCCGGAGCTGACCTATTACGCGCGCAAGATCAATGTCGAGAGCTACCGGGTCATCGAAACCTGGCTGGTGACCACTGCGCTCTATGTCGCTGCCTGTTACCTCATTGCCATGCTGCTGCGTTACCTGGAGCAGCGTCTGGCGATTCGTCGTTAGGAGGGCTCATGTACGAATCTCCAAGTTGGTTGCACGAGTTGTGGGTCGCTCGCGATACCTTGTGGTCGGGATTTTTGACCAGCGTTGAGTGTTCAGTGCTGGCGATTCTGCTCGGCACCTTGGTCGGCATCGTCGCCGGGCTGGTGCTGACCTACGGCAAGTTCTGGATGCGTGCGCCATTTCGCTTTTACGTCGACCTGATCCGCGGCACACCGGTGTTTGTCCTGGTGCTGGCTTGCTTCTATATGGCGCCGGCGCTGGGTTGGCAGATCGGTGCGTTTCAGGCCGGTGTTCTGGGCCTGACGCTGTTCTGCGGTTCCCATGTCGCCGAAATTGTGCGCGGCTCATTGCAAGCGTTGCCGCGCGGTCAGATGGAGGCGAGCAAGGCTATTGGCCTGACGTTTTACCAGTCTCTTGGCTACGTGCTGTTGCCTCAGGCACTGCGGCAGATCCTGCCGACCTGGGTCAATTCATCGACCGAGATCGTCAAGGCTTCGACCTTGCTGTCGGTGATTGGTGTGGCCGAGATGCTGCTCAGTACCCAGCAGATAATCGCCCGGACCTTCATGACCCTGGAGTTTTACCTGTTCGCCGGTTTTCTCTTTTTCATCATCAACTACGCCATCGAATTACTCGGCCGGCATATTGAAAAGCGGGTGGCTTTGCCATGACTCAAGCTCAAGTTTCGATTCAAACCCTGTCGAGCCCAAAAGAAGCCCAGGCCCTGCTGAGCATTCGCGGGCTGCACAAACAATATGGCCAGCTCGAGGTACTCAAGGGTGTTGACCTGGAAATGCAGCGCGGCAACGTGGTTACGCTGATCGGCTCCAGCGGCTCGGGCAAGACCACGCTGCTGCGTTGCGTGAACATGCTCGAAGAGTTTCAGGGCGGGCAGATCATGCTCGATGGCGAGTCCATCGGTTACGACGAGGTCAATGGCAAGCGTGTACGGCATCCGGAAAGGGTCATTGCCCAGCATCGGGCCATGACCGGCATGGCGTTCCAGCAATTCAATCTGTTCCCGCACCTGAGCGCATTGCAGAACGTCACGCTTGGGCTGCTGAAGGTCAAAAAGCTGCCGAAGGATCAAGCGGTCGCGCTGGCTGAAAAGTGGCTGGAGCGCGTTGGCTTGCTGGATCGGCGCGACCACTATCCGGGCCAATTGTCCGGAGGTCAGCAACAGCGCGTGGCGATTGCCCGGGCGATTGCCATGAACCCGAGCCTGATGCTGTTCGACGAAGTGACCTCGGCCCTGGACCCGGAGTTGGTGGGTGAAGTGCTGAGTGTGATCAAGGGCCTGGCCGAGGACGGCATGACCATGTTGCTGGTCACCCACGAAATGCGCTTTGCCTTTGAAGTCTCGGACAAGATCGTTTTCATGAATCAGGGTCGCATCGAAGAGCAGGGGCCACCCAAAGAGTTGTTCGAGCACCCGCAATCGCCGCGACTGGCGGAATTCCTCAAGAACACTCGATTCTAGTTTTTATATTCAACTTGGTTTTTTAGCAGGAGAAACATCCATGAGCATCACTCGTTACGGCACCGGTAGCACCGCCGGTGGCGGCCAGCCACGTCCTTTCGCCCGCGCAGTCGAAGCCGATGGCTGGTTGTATGTGTCTGGCCAGGTCCCGGCGGTGGATGGCGAGATCATCATTGGCGGGATCATCGAGCAGACTCACCAGACCATGCGCAACTTGATCGCCATCCTCAAAGAGGCCGGTTATGGCCTGGAAGACGTGGTGCGTACCGGCGTATGGCTGGAAGATCCACGGGATTTCTGGAGTTTCAACAAGGTGTTTTCCGAGTACTTCGCCAGCGAACACGCCCCGGCGCGGGCCTGCGTGCAGGCGAACATGATGGTCGATTGCAAGGTTGAGATTGATTGCGTTGCGTACAAGAAGAAGGCCTGAACACTGATGATCGTTCCCACGCTCTGCGTGGGAATGCATCCCGTGACGCTCCGCGTCACATCCAAAGCGGACGCAGAGCGTCCATGGCGGCGTTCCCACGCGGGAGCGTGGGAACGATCATTAGCGGTAAACTCCCCGGTGAATTTGAATGGGAATCCACTGACATGACCGAAGACACCATCAAGCGCCGGGCTCGCGGGTTGGACCGGGCGTTCGATATCCTCGATTTCCTCAAGGAAATCGGCCAGCCACTGCGCCCCAACGATATCGCCAGCGGCATCGGCAGCCCGAAGTCCACCGTCTATGAACTGGTTGCATCCCTGCTCGAACGACGGATTCTCGAGCCGGTGGGCAAGGACGGTCATGTCTATCTGGGCCGCCAGCTGTACTTCCTCGGTCAGGCGCACTTACGTCATTTCGACCTGACCCGCGAGGCTGACCACGCCTTGCAGGAAATCGTCAGCCAGACCCGTGAGACCGCACAAATGTGCCTGCTCAACGGGCGCAAATACACGGTCGCGCTGATGAAAGAAGGTGAGCGGCATTTTCGGATTTCCTCGGACATCGGCGAGAACGCGCCGATCCCCTGGACCGCCTCCGGGCGTTTGCTGCTCAGCCATTTGAGCGATCAAGAGATTGTCGACCTGATCGATCACGACGACTTCATCCTGCCCGACGGTGAGCGCTTGCCGCTGGAAAACTTCCTCAAGGAAATTCGTCAGGCCGGCATCGATGGGTTCTTTTCCTTCGACAGTGTGGCCGACACCTTTACCCATTGCTTCGCCGCACCGGTGAAGGACGAGCGCGGCATTTGCATTGCAACCCTGTGCATCGTCGCCCCGCGGGCCGATGCCAAGAACAATTACAACGACTACCGCCGGGTGCTGATCGACAGCGCGAACAACCTGGCCCGTCGCATCAACGAATAGCAGCGGTTGCTCGCGGCCGCGATTGTGAGGAGTTAGATCATGCCTTCTACCTTGAATATCGCTGCCGTGGAGAAGGGCGCCGCCCAGCCCGGTGTCAACCTGGTGCGCGACGTCAGCCTGCCGGCTCTGGTGCTGCACCGTGATGCGCTTGAGCACAACATTCGCTGGATGCAGGACTTTGTCAGCAACAGCGGCGCAGAGCTGGCACCCCACGGCAAAACCAGCATGACCCCGGCGCTGTTCCGTCGTCAGTTGGCGCAGGGCGCCTGGGGCATCACCCTGGCCACCGCCGTGCAGACCCGTGCGGCCTACGCCCATGGCGTGCGTCGGGTGCTGATGGCCAATCAATTGGTCGGCGCACCCAACATGGCGTTGATCGCCGAGTTGCTGGCCGATCCGCAGTTCGAATTTCACTGCATGGTCGATCACCCGGACAACGTCGCCGACCTCGGGGCGTATTTCGCCGAGCGCGGTGTGCGTCTGAACGTGATGATTGAATACGGCGTGGTTGGCGGCCGTTGCGGTTGCCGCAGCGAGCAGGAAGTGCTCGATCTGGCGAAGGCCATCAAGGCGCAACCGGCGCTGGCCCTGACCGGCATCGAAGGTTACGAAGGGGTGATCCACGGCGATCAGGCCGTGAGCGGGATTCGTGAGTTTGCGGCCTCTTTGGTCCGCCTGGCGGTTGACCTGCAAGACAGTGGCGCCTTCGATATTGCCAAGCCGATCATCACCGCTTCCGGTTCTGCGTGGTATGACTTGATCGCCGAATCCTTTGAGGCGCAGAACGCCAGCGGACGTTTCCTCAGCGTGTTGCGCCCCGGCAGTTATGTGGCCCACGACCATGGCATCTACAAAGAAGCGCAATGCTGCGTGCTGGACCGTCGAAGCGACTTGCACGAAGGCTTGCGCCCGGCGCTGGAAGTCTGGGCCCACGTGCAATCATTGCCGGAGCCGGGTTTTGCGGTGATCGCTCTGGGCAAACGCGATGTGGCGTACGACGCCGGTTTGCCGGTACCGCTATTGCGATATCGGGCGGGTGTGGTACCCGCCAGGGGCGACGACGTCAGTGCCTGCAAGGTGACCGCGGTGATGGATCAGCATGCGTTTATGACTGTGGCTCCCGGTTGCGAATTGCGCGTGGGCGACATCATTTCCTTCGGCACCTCGCACCCGTGCCTGACCTTCGACAAGTGGCGCACCGGCTGTTTGGTGGATGAGCAGTTGAATGTCATCGAAAGCATGGAAACCTGTTTCTAAGGTTCAACACCGAGTCGCAGCCATCGCGAGCAAGCTCGCTCCTACAGGAGATCACCTACCCCTGCAGGAGCGAGCTTGCTCGCGAAGGCGGCCTGCCAGACGCCGCAGAATCATCGGAGCTCTCCAAACATGAATACCATCAGCAATCTCGGCCCCAACCCTCCGCGCATTGCACTGATCGGCGAATGCATGATCGAGTTACAGCAGCGCGCTGACGGCAGTCTGCAGCAAAGCTTTGGTGGTGACACGCTGAATACTGCGGTCTATCTGTCTCGCGAATTGGGCGATGCGGCGACGGTGGATTACGTCACGGCCCTGGGGGATGACAGCTTCAGCGAGGCGATGTGCCAAAACTGGGCTAGCGAAGGTATTGGCCTGAGCATGGTCCAGCGCCTGCCGGGGCGCTTGCCCGGTTTGTATTGCATCCAGACCGATGCCCAGGGCGAGCGGCGCTTTCTCTATTGGCGTAACGAAGCGGCGGTGCGTGACTGCTTCACCACGCCTGCGGCCACGCCGATTCTGGCGGCATTGCCGGACTACGACGTGCTGTATTTCAGCGGTATCACCTTGGCGGTGCTCGGCGTGCAAGGACGAGAGAAGTTACTGGAGACCCTGATTGAAGCCCGGCAACAGGATGCGCGAATAGTCTTCGACAACAATTACCGGCCGCGCTTGTGGGCATCGGTCGAGGATGCGCAGACGGCGTATCGCAGGGTATTGCCGTATGTCGATCTGGCGTTGCTGACGCTCGATGACGAGCAGGCGCTGTTCCGGTTTTCCGATAGTGCAGCCGTGTTTGCCGCCTATGAGCAGATCGGCATCCCGGAAGTGGTGCTCAAGCGCGGCGCCGAGGCGTGTTTGATCCGTTGTGAAGGCGAGTATTTTGAAGTGCCGGCGCAGGTGGTCGAGCGGGTGGTGGACACTACGGCGGCGGGGGACTCGTTCAGTGCAGCGTATCTGGCCAGCCGGCTCGGCGGTGGTAGCCCGGTGCAGGCGGCAGAGGCTGGGCATCGGTTGGCGAGCCGGGTGATTCAAGTACCGGGGGCGTTGATCCCTAGAGATTAGGCTGGGAATGGCCGCCTGCTGCGCATTCGGATCGCGAGCAAGCCCGCTCCCACACTGGATCGCATTCAACTGCCAGATCCATGGTCGACGCAGGTCTAATGTGGGAGCGGGCTTGCTCGCGATGAGGCCCTTGAAGACACCTGATCAATCCCGATAAAACACCTGCACCAGGTGATAGCCAAATTTGCTCTTGATCGGCCCATGCACGGTGCGCAGCGGTTTTTTGAAGATCACTTGATCAATGGCCCCGACCATCTGTCCTGGCCGCACTTCACCCAGGTCGCCGCCGCGTTTACCGGAGGGGCAGGTGGAGTACTTCTTGGCCAACACGTCGAACGCTTCGCCTTTGGCGATGCGTTGCTTGAGTTGTTCGGCCTCTTCGGCCGTTTTCACCAGAATATGGCGGGCTTGAGCTTTCATGGGGCATTACCTTGAAGCGGTGCTGTCAGCGGGGCGCGCGATTATGCCCGAAACTCAGGTTTTCTGGCTGATCATCGTGCGAATCTTGTTGGCCAGCAGGTCGATGGAAAACGGTTTGGCGACCATGTCCATGCCGTTCTCAAGAAACCCTTGGCGTTCGAGGGCTTTTTCGGCGTAACCGGTCATGAACAGCACCTTCAGTTCGGGTCGATACTGGCGGGCGATTTCTGCCAGTTGTCGGCCATTCATGCCCGGCAGGCCGACGTCGGTCACCAGCAGGTCGACCCGCAGGTCGGACTCCAGCAGTGGCAGTGCAGCTTTGGCGTCTTGAGCTTCATGGGTGCTATACCCCAGTTCATCGAGCACATTGAGTACCAACATACGCACCGCCGGGTCGTCCTCCACCAATACCACTGTTTCACCAGCAATGGCTGGTGGCGTTTCCTGGGGGGCGATTGCCTGGATCTGCTCCACTGGCGCAAGGTAAAGCCGGGGCAGATACAGGCGCACGCTGGTGCCTTGGCCCGGGAGGCTGGTAAGGCTGACATGGCCACCGGATTGCTGGGCAAAACCATAGATCATCGACAAGCCCAGGCCGGTGCCCTGACCGATGGGTTTGGTGGTGAAAAACGGCTCGAACGCTTTGGCCAGCACCGAAGGGCTCATGCCGCTGCCGTTGTCGCTGACGCCAATCATCACGTAGTCGCCGGCCTTGACCGGTTCCAGGGTGCTGATGTCAGTCCCGTCCAGGTAGCTGTTGGAGGTTTCGATCAGCAGTTCGCCGCCATTGGGCATGGCATCGCGGGCGTTGATCACCAGGTTGAGCAGGGCATTTTCCAGTTGGCTGACGTCGGTGCTGACCGGCCAGACTTCGGCCGCCATCTGTAGCTTGAGTTCGATGTGATCGCCTTTGGTCCGGCTGAGCAGGTCTTCCAGCGAGTGCACCAACTGATTGGGGTCGATGGGTTTGCGGTCCAGCGATTGCCGTCGGGAGAACGCCAGCAGCCGATGGGTCAGGGCCGCTGCGCGGTTGGCGGAGGACACGGCGGCGTCGGTGAAACGGCCAATCTCGGCGCTGCGCCCATCAGCGATATAGCGCTGCATCAGATCAAGGCTACTGATGATCCCGGTAAGCATGTTGTTGAAGTCATGGGCAATGCCGCCGGTGAGCTGGCCGACGGCTTCCATTTTCTGCGCATGACGCAACGCGTCTTCGGCGCGCTCGCGTTCGATCATTTCGTTTTGCAGTCGCTGGTTGGTTTCGGCCAGTTCCCGGGTCCGGGCGGCGACACGCTCCTCCAGTGTTTCGTTGAGGTTACGCAGGGCTGCTTCGGTCCGTTTGCGCTCGGTTTCATCGATCACAAAAATGTAGAAGCCATTGATCGCGCCGTCGGCAGCGTAGCGTGGCAGATACTTCATCAACGCATGGCGCGGGCGACCGTCACGGTGAAAGGACTCGGCCTCGAAGCTGCAAGGTTTACCGGCCAGGGCAGCAGCGATCTGCTCGGCGCGGTCGGCGTAGAGCTCGTCGCCGATCACTTCGCGAATGGTTTTGCCATACAGCTCTTGTGGGGTCATGCCGTACCAGTCCAGGTACGCGGCGTTGTTCAGCCGAAAGCGCTCTTCGCGATCGACATAGCCGATCAGCACCGGCATGGCGTTGATGATTAATTGCAGCTCGGTCTGGCTTTGGCGTAGCGCTTGCTCGATCTGTTTGCGATCCGTCAGGTCCAGCGCGGCACCGAGGAAGCGGGTCGGCCGGCCATGGTGATCCTTGTAGCAGCGTCCCCGGGCAAACACCCAGCGCAGCTGGCCGTCGGGTTGCAGCAGGCGGTATTCCTCGGAATATTCGGTACCGTGGGTGATGCAATGTTTGATGCTGCGGGCGAGCATGGCGCGATCTTCCGGGTGCACACCGGCCAGGTATTCGCTAATGGGCAGTTGATCGGCCAGCACCGGATTGACGCTGTGCAACTGGGCAAAGTGGGCGTCGGCAATGAAGCGGTCTTCACGGATATTCCAGTCCCAAGTGCCCACGGCACCTGCGGCAGCCAGTGCCAGCTGCAGCCGTTCTTCGGACTCGTGCTGGGCCTTGATGCTGGCTTCGGAGCGCATTTTCAGTTCCAGCGCGACCCGGCGACGTTCATTGGTCTGGATGGCGGTGACCAGAATCCCGGCGACCAGTCCTTGTTCGTCGCGGATTGGGCTGTAGGTCAGGTCGAGCCAGAGCTCGGACTTGCGACCAAGGTGTTGCAGGTTAAAGCGCTGTTCGCTGTAGGTTCGCACCTGGCCTTGCAGGACGGCGTTGTAAATGGGGGCTGTGAAGTCTTCGAGTTCCGGCCATATCAAGTGCGTCGGCTGTCCGAAAGCCTGCGGATGCTTGTGGCCGGCCAATAGGGCGAAGCCGTCGTTGTAGATTTGCGTGAGCTGCGGCCCCCACAGCAGCAACATTGGCATGGGCGAATGAATCACGATATCCACGGCCGTGCGCAGGCTTTGCGGCCAGTTGGAGGGAAAGCCCAGGGGGCTGTGCGCCCAGTCCAGCCGCGCAATCAGTGCCTGGGCTTCACTGTCGGTGGACGATTCATTCATCTGAGGGGTCCTGAATGGGGGCCTGATCTTTTTGCTGCTTCCACGCAATAGACGTTTAATACCTCAAAAAGTCGCATTAATGGGTGACTTCTATTCAATCGGATATTTCGCGGGCAAGCCCGCGAAAGCCATTTTTCAGGCGACGGGAAGCCCGGATTCTACACCTTCAACTCCACCCGATCCCGAAACTGCTCCAATGCCTCTGGATTGGCCAGAGCATCGGTGTTTTTCACCGCCAACCCGTGCACCACATTCTTCACTGCCAGTTCAACAATCTTGCCGCTGATGGTGCGCGGAATATCGGTGACGGCGAGGATTTTCGCCGGCACGTGCCGCGGCGTGGTGTTGGCGCGGATGACCTCGCGAATGGCTTGCTCAAGCGCTTCATTGAGTTCAACGCCTTCACGCAGTCGTACAAACAGCACCACTCGCACATCGTCCTGCCAGCTCTGGCCAATGGCGACGCTTTCCACGACCTGCTCGATTTTCTCCACTTGCCGGTAGATTTCCGCGGTGCCGATGCGCACGCCGCCGGGGTTGAGCACCGCGTCGGAACGGCCGTGGATCATTACACTACCGTGGGGCAACTGTTCGGCATAGTCGCCCTGCGCCCACACTCCCGGGAACTGGCTGAAATACGAGGCGCGCAGTTTTTCCTGCTGCGGGTCGTTCCAAAAGCCGATTGGCATGGCCGGGAAGTGGCGGGTGCAGACCAGTTCACCTTTCTCTCCGACAATCGGCTGGCCGGCGTCGTTCCATACTTCGATGGCCATGCCCAGGCTCTTGCCCTGCATCTCTCCACGGCGTACCGGTTGCAGCGGATTGCCGGCCACAAAACACGAAACGATATCGGTGCCGCCAGACATCGACGACAGACACAGTTCGCTTTTGATCTCGCGGTAGACATAGTCGTAACTGTGCGGTGACAGCGGCGAGCCGGTGGACAGCAGGCTTTTGAGACTGCTCAGATCGTGGCTGCGACGCGGTTGAACGCCGGCGCTTTCCAGGGCCGCAAGGTACTTGGGGCTGGTGCCGAATACGCTGATCTGTTCACTGTCGATCAGGTCGATCAGATGTTCCGGTCCCGGATGAAACGGTGAGCCGTCGTACAGCACCACGCTGGCGCCAACGGCCAGTGCCGAGACCAGCCAGTTCCACATCATCCAGCCGCAGGTGGTGTAGTAGAACAGCCTGTCGTCGTGACCCAGGTCAACGTGCAGCCCGTGCTCCTTGACGTGTTGCAGCAGTACGCCGCCGGTGCTGTGGATGATGCATTTCGGTACACCGGTGGTGCCGCTGGAGTAGAGGATGTACAGCGGATGTTCAAAGGGTACGGCAACGAATTCGGGCTCGCCGCCCGCCTGATAGAAGTCACTCCAGATCGCCACATTGGCCGTGGTCCGGAAGTCCTCGACGCGCGCCTGACCTCGCGCGTAAGGCACGATGATCAATTGCTGCAGCGACGGCAGGCGTTCGAGAATCTCGTTGACCTTCGCCGTCTGGTCGATCTCTTTGCCCGCATAGCGATAGCCGGCGCAGGTGATCAGCACCTTGGGTTCGATCTGACCAAAGCGATCGATCACTCCCTGGGTGCCGAAGTCCGGCGAAGAGCAGGACCAGATCGCCCCCAGGCTGGTGGTGGCGAGCATGCCGACCAGGGTTTGCCAGGTGTTGGGCATGCAGGCGGCAACCCGGTCGCCAAGGCCGACGCCGGCCGCTTGCAGGCTCTTTTGCAGACCGGCGACATGGCTGGCCAGGTCGGCGTAGGTGAGCTGTTCGCGCTGACCATTCTCGCGGATGGCGATCACCGCCGGGTACTTGTCACGGCGACGCAGCAGATGCTCGGCGAAGTTCAGCGTGGCGCCGGGGAACCAATGGGCGCTGGGCATCTGTGGGCCTTCGACCAGCACTGCGGTAGGCGCTGCGTGAAATTCGATGTCGAAGAAATCGACGATGGCCTGCCAGAAGTCTTCGCGCCGATCGATGCTCCATTGGTGCAAGGCCGGGTAGTCGGCGATTTCAAGATCGTGTCGGTGATTGATGAAGCGCCGAAAGGTCTCCATCCGGGTCTTGCTGATTCGCTCGGCGCTGGGTTGCCACAAGATTTCGGACATAGATCGCCTCTTGTTTTTTAGAATGTGCCTAACAGATCGTTCCCACGCGGAGCGTGGGAACGATCATATAGTTGAATCAAATTAAGGTCTTACTGCGCCAACCACCCGCCATCGACATTCCACGCTGCGCCACGCACCTGGCTGCCGGCGTCACTGCATAAAAATAGCACCAGCTCACCCAGCTGCGGTGGCGTGACGAACTCCAATGAGGGCTGCTTCTCGGCCAGCAGATCATGTTGCGCCTGCTGCGGATCGACACCTCTGGCTGCGCGATCATCGATCTGCTTCTGCACCAGCGGGGTCAGCACCCAGCCCGGGCAAATGGCGTTGCAGGTAACGTTGCTGGTGGCGGTTTCCAGGCCGACCACCTTGGTCAGACCGATCACCCCGTGCTTGGCGGCGACATAAGCGGCCTTGCCCACCGAGCCAACCTGGCCGTGCACCGAGGCGATATTGACGATCCGCCCCCAGCCTTTGGCGCGCATACCCGGCAGGCTCAGGCGGGTGCTGTGGAATACGGATGAAAGGTTGATGGCGATGATCGAGTCCCAGCGTTCCACCGGGAAGTCCTCTACGGCGGCCACATGCTGGATGCCGGCGTTGTTCACCAGGATGTCGACGCCGCCGAATTCGCGCTCGGCATAGGCGATCATCTCGGCGATCTGTGCCGGGTCGCTAACGTCGGCCGGATGATGGCCGACCTTGCCCCCGAACTGCCTGACCTCGGCAATCACCGCACTGGCGTCGCCGAAGCCGTTGAGGATCAGGTCGGCACCGGCCTTGGCCAGGCTCAGGGCCAGCCCTAAGCCAATGCCGCTGGTGGAACCGGTGACTAGCGCGGTCTTGCCCGTAAGATTCGTCATAGATGCCTCACACAATGCCAGTGGCGTAGAAGGTTCCGATTACCATGAAAACTGCCAGGGTCTTGATAATCGTAATGCAGAAAATATCTTTATAGGCCTCACGGTGGGTCAGTCCGGTGACCGCCAGCAAAGTAATCACCGCGCCGTTGTGCGGCAGGGTGTCCATTCCGCCGCTGGCCATGGCCGCGACCCGGTGCAGAACTTCCAGCGGAATATTGGCCGCATGGGCGGCGCTGATGAAACTTTCGGACATCGCCGCCAGGGCAATGCTCATACCGCCCGATGCCGAGCCGGTGATGCCCGCCAGCAGTGTGACCGTGATGGCTTCATTGACCAGCGGATTGGGAATGCTCTTGAGCCAGTCCGCCAGCACCAGGAAGCCTGGCAGCGAGGCGATCACGGCGCCGAAGCCGTATTCCGATGCGGTATTCATCGCGGCCAGCAGCGCGCCGCTGACTGCACTTCGGCTGCCTTCGGCGAGTTTTCCGCGGATCGCCTGGAAGCCGAAGATCAGCACCATGATGATGCCCACCAGCAGTGCGGCCTGGACTGCCCAGATCGCCGTGAGCTTGGCGATGTCGGTTTGCACTGGTGCGGACATGCCCGGCAGGCTGAGGCTGTGGGTCTTGCCATACCACAGCGGAATCCAGCGAGTGAACAGCAGGTTCATCAGGCCCACCAGCAACAGCGGCGAGAGGGCGATCCATGGGTTGGGCAGCTTGAGGTCTTCAGCGGTTTGCGGCTCATTGAGCAGCTCTGTGCCGTAGCCTTCGCCAGTGTGTTGGGCCTTGTTGCGCTGGCGTTGCAGAAACAGCATGCCGGCGCAGAAAACGAAGATCGCTCCGATCACGCCGAGCCAGGGGGCGGCCCAGGCGGTGGTGTTGAAGAAGGTGCTGGGGATGATGTTCTGGATTTGCGGGGTGCCGGGCAGGGCATCCATGGTGAAAGAAAACGCGCCGAGGGCGATGGTCGCCGGGATCAGCCGTTTCGGGATATTGCTCTGTCGGAACATCTCGGCGGCAAACGGATAGACCGCGAACACCACCACGAACAGCGACACGCCGCCGTAGGTCAGCAGGGCACAGACCAGCACAATGACCAGCATCGCCTGACGAGTACCGAGCAAGCGAATGGCGGCGGCGACGATTGATCGCGAGAAACCGGACAGCTCGATCAGCTTGCCGAACACCGCGCCGAGCAGGAACACCGGGAAATACAGTTTGATGAAACCGACCATTTTCTCCATGAACACCCCGGTAAACGCGGGGGCGACGGCGGAAGGATCAGTCAGGAGTACCGCGCCGAGGGCGGCAATTGGAGCAAAGAGGATAACGCTGTAGCCACGGTACGCCGCGAGCATTAGCAACGCGAGGGCTGCCAAGGCAATGATCACACTCATGGTGTGTCTCCTGGATTGTTATTTTTGTAGGGCGAAGCTTTTGTGGCTGTAGGTATAGCCAGTTTCGTGCCATCGATCTAACTGGTTGAAATAACTGGTTTTTTTACCCGTGGTTTTCCAGAGGGAGGAGTAGGTGTCTCTAATTAGAGACGAATAACCCGATCGTTCCCACGCTCTGCGTGGGAATGCATCAGGTGACGCTCTGCGTCACGCTTCGAATTGGCTCGGGACGCAGAGCGTCCGGGGCTGCATTCCCACGCAGGGCGTGGGAATGATCGGAGGTCTCTTTTTGGAGATTTGTGTCTCTTTATTGAGACTCGGCAATTCCCAACGCCACCATCTTCTTGTACAGCGTAGAGCGCCCCAGCCCCAGGCGCGCTGCTGCTTCAATCACTTTCCCAGCGCATTGCGCGAGGGTGGTTTCAATCAACTGCCGGTCAAACCGTTCCCGCGCCGCGCTGAAGGTTTCATGGGGGACGGGTTCCAGCGCAAGAGAAGCAACACGCTCCACTGGACTGAAGGTGCCGATCGCCGCCCGGATATCCGCCGCATTGAGCATCAGGTCATCGCTGAGCAACGCCGCGTGTTCCAGTACATTGCGCAATTCGCGGATATTGCCCGGCCAGGCATGCTGGCCGAGCAGCGCCAAGGCTTCACTGTCGAGCTCATGCTGGCTGCGCAGTTCTTCCAGGATCGCTTCGCTCAGCGCTGGCAAATCGTCGAGCCGTTCACGCAACGGCGGTACCTGAATTGGCAAGACGTTGAGGCGGTAATACAAATCGGCGCGAAACTCGCCGCGTTTGATCGCGGCCTGAAGGTCGGTCGAGGTCGCGGCAATCACCCGCACATCGCTCTGGATCATTTCGTTGGACCCAACCGGTTCGAACTCTTTTTCCTGCAACACCCGCAGTAACTTGCTTTGCAGCGGCAGCGGCATGTCGCCGATCTCGTCGAGAAACAAGGTGCCGCCCTGGGCGATCTGCAATTTGCCGGTGCGTCCCCTGCGATCCGCGCCGGTGAAGGCGCCGGGTGCGGTGCCGAAAAACTCGGCTTCCAGCAGCGCTTCCGGGATCGCTGCGCTGTTGATGCTGACAAAGGCTTTGTGCGCCCGCGGGGACGCGCCGTGAATGGCCTGGGCCAGCAGCTCCTTGCCGGTTCCGGTTTCACCCAGAAGCAACACCGGCGAATCGGCGCTTGCACTGCGCCGGGCGCGACGTTTGACTTCCAGGCTGGCGGCGCTGGTGCCGATAAAGTGCGCAAAGTTGTATTTGGACTGCCGCGCCCGCAGCAGCGAACGGGTCGAGGCCAGCTCCTGCTGCATGCTCATGTAGCGTTTGAGCATTGGCGACAGGCTGCGCAGTTCATCGAACAAGGCAAAACCGATGGCACCGATGACGGTGCCGGCATCGTCATGGATGGGCAGGCGCATCACCACCAGCGGTTCTTTTGGAGTGTCTTGCATGTCCAGCAGGATCGGCCGGCCAGTACGCACCACTTCGCGCAACAGGCTGCCGGGGATTACGCTTTCGCAGGGCCTGCCGATGGCCACCTCGGCGGACTCAAGGCCAAAACGTCGGGCGTAGCGTTCGTTCATCCAGACGATGTTGGCATCGCGGTCAACGATCACCGTGCCTTCGCTGGACTGTTCGATGATCTCGAACAACGAGCGGATCGCCAACAGGCGAACGCGCTGGTAATCCTTGAGGCTGTCGGTGTCGTTCATGGGCGGTCTCAATGGAAGTCAGCGCTTAAACGCTATTTCTTTTTGGCACTGGCCTCGGCCGCAAGACATTCGAGGGCGAACTGCTCGGTATAGGTCATATGGATCGGGCTGGTTTCGCCTTTGACGGTTCGCGAACCATCAAGGATGTAGCGAATGCGCTTGTCGGTGACGCCGATGCGTTTTGCGATCCAGCTGGGTGTTTGCCCGATGCGCGTGATCAGCTTGTCGGCATAGTCGGTGGAGGGGTTATAGAACTCTGCGTTAGGGGTCATGGGACGTCCAGATAAGAAATTAGGCTGCGATGCGCTCAAGGTTACAGGGTCGGCGGCAGATGCGGGAGCGCGGCGGCCAGGAGTTCTTTGGTATAGGGATGCTGCGGCGCATCGAATACGTCATGACTGGCACCGCTTTCCACCACTTTGCCGTCCTTGATCACGATCATGTCGTGGGCCAGGGCGCGTATCACCGCCAAGTCGTGGCTGATGAACAGGTAGGTCAGGCCATGTTTTTCCTGAAGCTGACGGAGCAGGGCGACCACTTGTTTCTGCACCGTGCGGTCCAGCGCCGAGGTCGGTTCGTCCAGCAGAATCAATGCCGGTTTGAGCACCAGCGCACGGGCGATGGCGATGCGTTGGCGCTGGCCACCGGAAAACTCGTGGGGGTAGCGATGGCGGCTTTGCGGATCGAGGCCGACTTCTTCGAGCACCCGAATGACCTGGGCTTCGCATTCGGCCGGGGTCGACTGGCTGTGAACTTCCAGACCTTCGCTGATGATCTGGGCGACTGACATCCGTGGGCTGAGGCTGCCGAACGGATCCTGAAACACCACTTGCATCTGTTTGCGCCAGGGCCGCAGTTGTTTTTGTGTCAGGCCATCGAGCGCTTGCCCCTGAAAGCGGATGCTGCCTTTGGAGTCGAGCAGCCTGAGGATCGCCTGGCCGAGAGTGGACTTGCCGGAGCCGGACTCACCGACGATGCCCAGGGTCTTGCCGCGCTGCAGGCTAAGGCTGATGCCATCGACCGCGCGCAGCCAGGTCTTGCGCTGAAACAGCCCGCCGCCCAACGGGAATACCACGCTGAGATCATCGACCTGCAACACTGCTTCACGCTCGTCCCGAGGCAGGGCTTCGCCTTCCGGCTCGGCATTGAGCAAGAGGCAGCTATAGGGGTGTTTGGGCTGGGTGAACAGCGTCTCGGAGTCCGCCTGTTCGACGATTTCTCCAGCGCGCATCACGCAGACCCGTTGAGCAATGCTGCGCACCAGATTGAGGTCGTGGCTGATCAACAGCAATGACATGCCGAGACGTTTTTGCAGGGACTTCAGCAGCAGCAGTATTTTGCGCTGCACCGTCACATCCAGCGCGGTGGTCGGTTCATCGGCGATCAGCAGTTCCGGTTCGCAGGCCAGGGCCATGGCGATCATCACCCGTTGCCGCTGGCCGCCGGAGAGCTGATGCGGGTAGGCCTTGAGCCGCTCCAGGGGTTTGTGAATGCCCACCAGTTCCAGCAATTCGATGATGCGTCGTTGTGCGGCGTTGCCCCCCAGGCCTTTGTGCACCAGCAGGGTTTCGCCGATCTGCTTTTCGATGCTGTGCAGCGGGTTGAGGGAGGTCATCGGCTCCTGAAAAATCATCGCAATGCGATTGCCGCGAAGCTGTCGCAGTGTGCTGGAATCTGCACCCAACAGTTCCTGGCCGCGATAGCGAATGCTGCCTGATGTTTGCGCGTCGCTTTCGGGTAGCAGTTGCAGGATCGAGTGAGCGGTCACCGATTTGCCTGAGCCTGATTCACCCACCAGCGCCAGGCATTCTCCGGGGCGGATATCCAGGCACAGATCGCGCACCACGGTCTGGCCGCTGAAGGCGACGCTGAGGTCGCGGATTTCGATCAGGTTGTCATTCATATCAACGGTCCGTTTCATTATCGCGGATCAAGATCGAGGATCAAGATCGCGGATCAAAGGCATCACGCAACGCCTCGCCGATAAACACCAGTAAAGAAAGAATCAGGGCCAGGGTGAAAAACGCCGTCAGGCCGAGCCACGGTGCTTGCAGGTTTTGTTTGCCCTGACCGATCAGTTCACCCAGCGAGGCGCTGCCGGCGGGCATGCCGAAGCCCAGGAAGTCCAGTGCGGTGAGGGTGGAAATCGCCCCGGTGAGGATGAATGGCAAGTAGCTCAACGTGGCGTTCATGGCGTTGGGCAGGATATGCCGCACGATGACCTTGCGGTCGCTCAAACCGAGCGCGCGGGCGGCTTTGACGTACTCCAGGTTACGCCCGCGAAGGAACTCGGCACGCACCACATCTACCAGCGCCAACCAGGAAAACAGCGCCATGATCCCCAGCAACCACCAGAAATTCGGCTCGACAAAGCCCGACAGGATGATCAGCAAATACAGTACCGGCAGCCCCGACCAGACTTCCAGCAGTCGCTGGCCGATCAGGTCGACCCAGCCACCGTAGTAGCCCTGCAAGGCGCCGGCGGCGATGCCGATCAGTGCGCTGATAAAGGTCAGCGCCAACGCAAACAGAATCGACACCCGAGCACCAAAAATCACCCGGGCCAACACATCGCGGGCCTGATCATCGGTACCGAGCCAGTTCACTTTCGTCGGCGGGCTGGGAGCTGGCTGGTTGAGGTCGTAGTTGGGCGTGTCGTCACTGAACGGGATCGGCGGGAACAGCAGCCAGCCGCCATCCTTGCGAATCAGTTGTTGCACGTAATCGCTGCGGTAATCGGCCTGGAACGGCAGCTGACCACCAAACTCCTGCTCGGTGTAGCGCTTGAATACCGGGAAATACAGCGAGCCCTGGTAACTGAGCATCAGCGGTTTGTCATTGGCGATCAGTTCACCGCCCAGTGTCAGGATGAACAGGCCGATAAACAGCCACAGCGACCACCAGCCACGGCGGTTTTTCTTGAAACGTTCGAAGCGTCGACGGCTCAATGGCGAGATCATCAGGCATTCCTCGCGGCAAAGTCGATACGCGGGTCCACCAGGGTGTAACAGAGGTCACCGACGAGTTTTATCAGCAGGCCGAACAGGGTGAAGATGAATAGCGAGCCGAACACCACCGGATAATCCCGCGAGACGGCTGCTTCGTAACTCATGCGGCCAAGGCCGTCGAGGGAGAAGATCACTTCGATCAACAAGGAACCGGCGAAAAACACACTGATGAACGCCTGAGGAATCCCCGAGACCACCAGCAGCATCGCATTGCGGAACACATGGCCGTAGAGCACCCGGCGTTCGCTCAGCCCTTTGGCGCGGGCGGTGACCACGTACTGACGGGTGATTTCATTGAGGAACGAGTTTTTGGTGAGGATGGTCAGCGTGGCGAAGCCGCCGATCACCAGAGCCGTGACGGGCAGCACCAGGTGCCAGAAGTAGTCAGCGATTTTGCCGATGGTCGATAGCTGTTCAAAGTTCTCCGAAACCAGGCCGCGCACGGGGAACCAGTTCAACGAGGTGCCGCCGGCGAACACTACGATCAGAAACATCGCGAACAGAAACGCCGGCATGGCATAGCCGAGAATGATCGCGGTGCTGCTCCAGATATCGAAGTGGCTGCCGTGATGGACCGCTTTGCGAATCCCCAGCGGGATCGACACCAGATAGGTGATAAGCGTCGCCCAGAGCCCGAGGGAAATGGTCACCGGCATCTTGTCCAGAATCAGATCGGTGACCGTGGAGCCGCGAAAGAAGCTCTTGCCGAAGTCCAGCCGGGCATAGCTCTTGAGCATCAGCCACAGGCGTTCCGGTGCCGGTTTGTCGAAGCCGTATTGTTTTTCGATGTCCTTGATCAGCTGCGGGTCGAGGCCGCGGCTGGCTCGCGAGCCGCGGGCCGTAGTATCGCTGGACGCGCCGATGCCACCGCCGCCGATGCCTTGCAGTTTGGCGATGGCCTGTTCCACCGGGCCGCCGGGCGCCGCCTGGACGATGACGAAGTTGACCAGCAGAATCATCACCAGTGTCGGGATGACCAGCAGCAGGCGCCGCAGTACGTAAGCAAGCATCAATGCGGTCCTCCGGGTTTGCCACGGCTGATGCGCTCGGCGGCCATCTGCTCGTTGGTCAGCGGTACAGGACTCATCTCCCACCAGCTCTCGATGGCTTCGTCATTGCTGGCTTGCACGGCCGGAATGCCGAAGCGGTTCCACCACACGGTGGCGGAGCCCGGTGGGTAGTAGTTGGGAATCCAGTAGTAGTTCCACTGCAGGACGCGGTCCAGTGCATGGGCATAACGCAGCATCTCTGGCTGAGTAGTGGCTTTGACCAGTCCGGTAATCAGCGTGTCGACCGCCGGATCCTTCAGGACCATGTAGTTATTGGAGCCGGCGTCATTGGCCGAGGCCGAGCCGAAGTAGTTATACAGTTCCATGCCCGGCGAGGTGGTGACCGGATAGCCGGTGACGATCATGTCGTAGTCGCGGGCCATCAAACGGTTGACGTATTGCGAGGAGTCGATGCGCCGAATGTTCATGGTGATGCCGATTTGCGCCAGGGTGCGCTTATAGGGCAACAGCAGACGCTCGAAGCCGCCCTGGCCGTTAAGGAAGGTGAAGCTCAGAGATTCCCCCGCAGCATTGACCAGTTGGTCGCCGTCCGGCTTCCAGCCAGCCTGCTCGAGCAAAGCCAGCGCCTGCAGTTGTTTATCGCGGATCACGCCGCTGCCGTCGGTCTTCGGCGCTTCGAATACCTGGGTGAAAACCTCATCGGGAATCTGCCCGCGCAGCGGTTCGAGAATCGCCAGTTCGCCGGCATCGGGCAGTGCTCGAGCAGCCAGTGAGGTGTTGGAAAAGAAGCTCTGCTGGCGGACATAAAGATCGCGCATCAGTTGCCGGTTGCTCCACTCGAAGTCCCAAAGCATGGCCAGCGCCTGCCGCACCCGGCGGTCCTGGAACATCGGGTTTTGCAGGTTGAACACAAAGCCTTGGGCCGACTGTGGTGCGTCTTTGGCCAGATGTGCTTTTTGCAGGCGCCCGTCGCTCAGGGCAGGGCTGTCGTAACCGATGGAGAAGGCGGTGGCAGAGAACTCTCGGTTGTAATCGTAAGCGCCGCCACGCAGTACCTGGCGAGCGACGTCGGTGTCGCCGAAGTACTCGATGCTGAAATGATCGAAGTTATAGAGTCCGCGGCTGACGGGTAAGTCTTTACCCCACCAGTCGGCGTTGCGGGCAAAGGTGATGCTGCGCCCGGAATCGATCTTGCTGACGCGATACGGGCCGCTGCCCAACGGTGCCTCATAGCCACCGCCATTGGCGAAGTCGCGAGTCTTCCACCAATGCTCGGGAAGCACCGGCAAGGTCGCCACGTCCAGGGGCAGGGTGTGGTTCTCATTGCTTTTGAAGTCGAAACGGACCGTGCTTGGTGACTCCACTTCGACGCCTTTGACGTCGGCGAACTGGGTGCGATAGCGCAGGCTGCCCTGGGTCATCAGCAAGTCGTAGGTGTAGCGCACATCGTCGGCGGTAATCGGTGTGCCGTCGGCGAAGCGGGCTTTGGGGTTCAGATAAAAGCGCAGCGACAAACCGTCGTCGGCCCGTTCCATCTTTTGCGCTACCAGACCGTACACCGTGTAGGGTTCGTCCAGCGAGCGCTGGGCCAGCGGCGAGTAGATCAAACCATCGAGTTGCGACACGCCGATGCCCTTGTCGATATAGGGCAGCACATGATCGAAGCGGCCGATCTCGATCGCCGAGCGACGCATGCTGCCGCCCTTGGGGGCTTGTGGGTTGGCATAGGCAAAGTGACTGAAGCCGGCGGGGTATCTGGCTGGCTCGCCATAGACCGTCAACGCATGTTGCGGTGCGGCATTCGCAGCCGTGGCGCCCAGCAGCAGGGCCAGCGCGGTGAACATCAATGAGGGGAAAACCAGTCGCATTGTCAGCCTTAAGAGCCGGGTGAACGATGAGTACAATTTGTACGCTACCGGCGTATCGCTCGCCAACCACAATCACGTAACTCAAACGCAACGGCCCACCAAAAGGCGGGCCGTTGTTTAAACAAAATCGCGGATTGATCAGTCCTGACGGCTGGTCACTTCCAGCAGGTGAAAACCGAACTGGGTTTTCACCGGGCCTTGCACAGTGTTGACCGGTGCGCTGAAGACCACGGTGTCGAATTCCTTGACCATCTGGCCTGGACCGAAGGAACCCAGGTTGCCGCCATCACGGCTGGACGGGCAGGTGGAGTTGGCTTTGGCGATTTCAGCGAAGTCAGCGCCGCCTTCGATTTGAGCTTTCAGTTCGTTGCACTTGGCTTCGGTGGCAACCAGGATGTGGCGGGCAGTGGCTTTGGCCATGGGGAAATACTCCATTCAACTTGCAATAAAGTGCTGAGCCTACCGGATTCCGCGGGCTATTTCTCGCCAAAGTTCGGTGACCGGACGTGCTGTCAGTGCGCCATCTCTGAGCCGGGCGGCTGGACGTGAGCATCAGGGCATTATAAGCCAAGGTTTCTCAGGCGTTCGGCGTGTTCGACATAGAGGTCAACCGGATCGACACCTTTGCGCACCAGGCCGGCCGTCTGATGGATGGTGTCCATATGGTCCAGTGGGTAATCTGAGCGGATTACCGTGCCCAGGTGCGAGCTGTAGCGGCCGACCAGACCGTCGTTTTCCTCAGCCTCAGTGGTGAAGTACCCGGAAAAAGCCCGGCATATGCTGTGCAGCGGATCGAGCAGGTTGGGCCCTTCGTCGACCAGGCTGCCTTTGAGGATGCCGCTCCAGGAGAAATAGCGCACACCATTGACCAATTCCTTGCCTGTGCCGCCCCAGGTGTTGGGCAGGCCTTGCGGGTACTTGTCGTTGAACGCGCCGACGCTCTCGGTGGTCAGCGCATTGAGCGCTGCCACAGCGTTTTGCGCAAGCGGTGGGTTGCCGCCGAGCAGTGACACAAACTCGGCAAAAAGATGGGCCACCGCGCCCGCCACATGCTCCGGCAAACGATCAGGGATCAATGCCTTGCGTAGGTAATCGGCGATTTCTGAACCATGATTCGGCCCGCTGACGGAGGTGACCGACGCCACCTTTTTCGGCTGTATCGCGGCGGCATAACGGGCGGCCAACGCGCCTTGGCTATGACCGATAAGATTGACTTTGGCGGCGCCTGTTCCAGCCAGCACCCGATCGATCTGCGCCAGTAGTTGTTCGCCGCGAAGCTCGTTGCTATGGGTGGCGGACAGATAGGGGATAAATACCCGGGCTCCGGCGTGTCTCAGGGCTTGCTTGATGCCATGAAAAATGTCGATGTTGGCAATGCTCTCAAAGCCGAAAAGTCCGTGGACCAGGAGGATTGGGTATTGAGTCGTCGCATTCCGTTGCATGTTGATTCCTTATCTTCAGTGAGTGAGGTGTTACTGATTTGTCTCCTCACTCTAGTGCAGGCGGCTGGACCGAATGTGTAGGGCATGTCCGTTGAGCGCTGAAGATCATAGAGTAAAAGTTGTGGGGGTGATTCGGACGTCAGGATCTGACATTCACGCTTCGTTGGTAGTCAGCGCTCATGATCGAGGAACATCGGGCAAGGCGAAGAGCGACGGGGTCTGATGGGATTTCAGGCCCCGGGCCTGGGTCGTAACAGGCAGCAGCGGTCTTTGTTTCAAATGCTCGCTTGGCGGGTCCTTTCGGATGAGCGCAACCGCCGGGCTGCCTGGCGTAACAGTTGCTCCGTTGCATCCCAGCCAAGGCAACCGTCGGTCACTGAAACCCCATAACGCAAAGACTGGCTCAATGGCTGGCAGCCTTCGAACAGGTGGCTTTCAAGCATCATGCCGATCAGGGAATGGTCACCTTGCAAGCGTTGCTCAAGCACATCAGCGAAAACCGCCGGCTGACGCAAGGGGTCTTTAGCGCTGTTGGCGTGGCTGCAATCGACCATGATCCGCGTCGGGATGGCCAGTTTTTTCAGATCTGCGTGCACATGGCTGATGCTCTGAGGATCGTAGTTCGGTCCGCGATGGCCGCCGCGCAGCACCAGGTGAGTGTCCGGGTTTCCCGGTGTCTGAATGATCGCCGGGTGCCCCTGGCTGTCGACACCAAAGTGACGATGGGGATGAGCCGCCGAACGCATGGCATCGCAGGCAATGGCGACGCCTCCATCGGTACCGTTCTTGAAGCCGACCGGCATGCTCAGGCCACTGGCCATTTCACGGTGGATCTGCGACTCGGTGGTGCGCGCACCGATGGCGACCCAACTCAGCAAGTCATCGAAGTAGCCAGCGGCCATCGGCTGCAGCAATTCGGTCGCGATCGGCAATCCCAGGCGCAGCATTTCGCGCATCAACTCGCGAGACAAGCTCAGGCCGCCTGCCATGTCATCGCTGCCATCCAGGTGTGGGTCGTAGGCCAGGCCTTTCCAACCGACCGTGGTGCGGGGTTTTTCGACATAGGCGCGCATTACCAGCAGCATTTCATCGCTGACGTCGGCAGCCAGGCTGGCGAGATTACTGGCGTATTCGAGTGCCGACTGCGGGTCATGGATAGAGCAGGGGCCGACGATGACCAACAGACGGGAGTCTTCACCGTTGAGGATCGCGCGTACCGCTTGACGATGATTGGCGACTTGCTGGATCAGGGGCGTGTTGAGCGGCAATTGATGCTTGAGCTCCAATGAATTGGGCAGGCGCAGAGTCAGCGCTTCATTGGCAGAGGTCAAGGTGGACAGCGGCAGAGCAGAGACGGACGAGTTCATATTCGGGCTTCCTGGGCTGGCGGCGGGTTCGTTCCCGCACGCTCGGCCCTATAGGGGTGTTCGACAATTGGCCGGATTGGCTACGTGTGTGTGCTTGCCACCTGTGGGTGACCGATCGGAGGCGGCAGGCTGTCCCGAGCGGAGGCTGGTAAATCGCCAGGCGGTGAAGGTGTCGTAGCGGTAATAGGTGGCGTAGTTCATGTCGTGATTCCTCTATGCGTTTTTGGTGACGCTAAAAATGTGTGGGGCCTGAAAAAACAAAACCCCCGGTCGGGAAGCCGACCGGGGGTTGAGAACTCTCAAGTGGCGACCCGTGGTAGTGGGCGCCGTGTGGGTATCAGGCGCGCCAGTGGCTAAACCAATACCCAAAATAAAAGCTGACCGGTGCACAGCCGTTGCTCACCCGGGCAGCCGCAACCGAGCGCAGGGCGCTGGCGGTATGACGAAGCTGTGAGAGGGTATGCAACATGATGTGTCTCCGATGAATGCACCGAGCTTACTAGAGGCGGGTGCAGGGGTTCAATCAGAAAATTCTATTAGGGGAGTGGGGTGGTTTCTATGGCTTAAGTGGCGTGATGCTTTGTGACACACTCATTGCTCTTTCCAAAAAACTGTCAGCAAGGACGGAACATGACGACATTGACCATCGCCGCCGCCCAATCGATCTCCATTGCCGGTGATCTTCAAGCCAACATCGCCCGCCATATGCGCTTCATCGAAATCGCAGCCGAACACGGCGTGCAGCTGTTGGTGTTTCCCGAGTTGTCGCTGACCGGCTACGAACGCGGCCTGGCCGCTGAACTGGCGGTGCTGCCGGACGACGCGGTTCTGCAACCGCTGCGCGACTTTGCCCGGGAGCTTGGTGTGACCACGGTCGTCGGTATGCCGATTCGGCTGTCAGCCGGCTCTGAAGTGTTGATCGGCGCCTTGGTCCTGGCCGCCGATGGCTCACTTGGGGTTTACAGCAAACAGCATCTGCACCCGGGAGAGGAGGTGGCGTTTGCCCCGGGTTCGGGTGGGTCGATGTTGACGGTCGGTAACGATAAGGTCTCTCTGGCGGTCTGTGCAGACTTTTCCCACGCCAGTCATGCGCAGCAGGCTGCGGATTCAGATGCAGACCTCTACGCAGCCAGCGTATTGATCACGGAAAACGGTTATGCCCCTGATACAGCCCTGTTGCAAGGCTACGCTGCCAGGCACTCGATGACTGTGTTGATGGCCAACCATGGCGGTGCGACTGGTGGCTGGGGTTCGGCAGGGCGTAGCGCCATCTGGGCGCCGAACGGCGAACTGATTGTCGCAGCATCAGGTACCGGCGATGTGCTGGTGGTTGCTCGCCGAGACGCCAATGGATGGATGGGTCAGGTTGTGGCTGCATCGGATGTCTAAGGGGTAAATGTGGACTTTGAATTACGTTCTGCCTCATCAGCAGACCTGCGTTTTGCTCGGAAACTGACCTGCGAAACGATGCTTCGCTATTACATTCGGCACGATCTACGGTGGCAGGACGAAGCGTTTGATGTGGCGTGGGCCGGGAGAGAGAACTGGCTGATTTGCCGAGGCGAGTCGGTGCTGGGTTTTCTCAGCCTGAGTCGCGACGCGAAGGCGTTGTACATTCGTGAGTTGCATGTGATCGAGGCCGAGCGCTGCAAGGGTGCTGGAAGCTGGGCGCTCGAGCGGGTGTTCTCGATGGCGCGCGAAGAGCGGCGGTCTTCGCTGCGCCTTACGGTCTTCAAGGAGAATCCTGCGCAGGCACTTTATCAGCGGATGGGGCTGGTCGTTGTGGGTGAGGACGATTGCTTTCTACGGATGGAGCGAATGTGCTCCGCCGCGCCATAGCAGCTTGATGTCGTGGGGTATCCAGTTTGTGTGGGATGAGCTGTTGTAACGCTCTAGACGGCATCATTGAGTAAATCGAATGCCGTCGCCAATTAAGTGCATACTGATCTTTCAGGTCTGCTCCTGACTCTGCTGCCCGGTGTCCGTCAGGATGACACCGTCTTTCATGCCCAGCAGTACCGCCACCTTGTGGGCCTCTCCACGCCGTCCTTTCTTGCGCCCGGCGAGCACTTGATAAGTGGTGGCCGGATCAACTCCATGCTCGCGAGCAAATTGTTGAACGGATTTACCTTGATGTTCCAGCCAAGCCTTGGCTTGTGCGGCGGTGCGGATACCGGGCATAGTTCAAAACCGTTCAAATGTGTTCGATAAGCAATGAGTGTGGCACCCCTAGGGGTGTACAAAATGGGATCATACATCCAAATGAGTGGAATCGGTTCGCGGTTGAGACAGGAAAGAGAACGGCTTGGGTTGTCGCAGAAAGTTTTTGGCGAAATCGGAGGCGTTGAAGCTAACGCGCAAGGCAAATACGAAAATGGCGGACGCGCGCCCAAGGCAGATTATTTGTCTCGAGTGGCCGAGAAGGGCGTGGATATCCTGTACGTGTTGACGGGAAATCCGACCCCGACGCTGATCGAGAATCTCAGCATGATGGAAGAGAAGGTACTGGGTAGCTATCGGGTGCTCTTCAAGGAAGATCAGGACGCGATTCGCAGATTGACGACGACGTTGGCAGAGTATTCCGTTGCCAGCAGTGCGAAAAGTAAACCAGGGTCATATGAGTCCTGATCAACCAAGGTAAGTTGTATGCGCCTGTCGCTCGGCAGGCGCTCATAGCGTATTGATACTCTTTATATGACGCTTGCAGCTAGGTCTGTCCGCCGGTTTTTTGCTAAGGTGTCCGGCAACCAATAAGACCATATCGCGAGGTGTCTGCTTGATTAGGGTGCTAGTGGTCGATGACCATGATCTCGTTCGTACAGGCATTACACGGATGCTGGCTGACATCGATGGGCTGCAAGTAGTCGGCCAGGCCGAGTCAGGGGAGGAATCCCTGCTCAAGGCGCGGGAGTTGAAGCCTGATGTGGTACTGATGGATGTCAAGATGCCCGGGATCGGTGGTCTTGAAGCCACGCGCAAGATGCTGCGCAGTCATCCGGATATCAAAGTCGTCGCCGTCACGGTGTGTGAAGAGGATCCGTTCCCCACACGACTGTTGCAGGCGGGGGCTGCAGGTTATCTGACCAAGGGGGCTGCCCTGGCGGAAATGGTTCAGGCGATTCGCCAGGTGTTCGCCGGGCAACGCTACATCAGTCCGCAAATTGCGCAGCAACTGGCGATCAAGTCTTTCCAGCCAACCAGTGATACACCGTTCGATGCACTTTCAGAGCGGGAAATCCAGATCGCGTTAATGATCGTTGGCTGTCAGAAAGTTCAGATCATTTCCGACAAGTTGTGCCTGTCTCCGAAAACCGTGAATACCTACCGTTACCGCATTTTCGAGAAGCTCTCGATCAGCAGCGATGTCGAATTGACGCTGTTGGCGGTCCGCCACGGCATGGTTGATGCCAGCCTCTGACAATGACAGACCTGTTTGATCCAAGTGCCTTTCTATCTACCTGTAGTGGGCACCCCGGTGTGTATCGCATGTTCGACAGCGATGCGCGCCTGCTCTATGTCGGTAAAGCCAAAAACCTGAAAAAACGCCTGGCGAGTTATTTTCGCAAGACCGGCCTGGCGCCTAAAACTGCCGCTCTGGTAGGGCGCATCGCTCAGATCGAAACAACGATCACCTCTAATGAAACCGAAGCACTGCTGCTTGAACAGACGCTGATCAAAGAGTGGCGGCCGCCCTACAACATTTTGTTGCGAGACGATAAGTCCTATCCATACGTTTTTCTTTCGGATGGTGATTTCCCGCGTTTGAGCATCCATCGTGGTGCCAAAAAGCAGAAAGGCAAATACTTCGGCCCGTACCCGAGCGCAGGCGCTATCCGTGAGAGCCTGAGCCTGCTGCAGAAAGCGTTTCTGGTTCGTCAGTGTGAAGACAGTTTTTACAAAAACCGTACACGACCGTGCCTGCAATACCAGATCAAGCGGTGCAAGGCGCCGTGTGTCGGTCTGGTCGAACCTGAAGTTTATGCCGAAGACGTACGCCATTCGGTCATGTTCCTCGAAGGCCGCAGCAATGCCCTGACTGACGAATTGTCTGGCGGTATGGAGGCGGCGGCGAGCACGCTCGACTTTGAGCGCGCCGCTGAACTGCGTGACCAGATTTCCCTGCTGCGACGGGTCCAGGATCAGCAGAGCATGGAAGGCGGGACCGGTGATGTGGACGTGGTTGCCGCGTTCGTCAATCCGGGAGGCGCGTGCGTTCACCTGATCAGCGTGCGTGGCGGGCGGGTTCTCGGCAGCAAGAACTTCTTTCCGCAAGTCGGTATTGAAGAGGAGGTGTCCGAGGTCATGGCCGCTTTCCTCGGCCAGTACTACATCAGCAGCCCTGAACGGGACTTGCCGAGCGAGTTGATTGTCAACGTCGTCCATGAAGACTTCCCGGCCTTGATTGCGGCCATCGAAGAGCTGCGCGGTCGCGAGCTGACCATCAGTCATCGGGTTCGTGGTACGCGGGCACGCTGGCAGCAACTGGCCGTGACTAACGCCGAACAGGCATTGAGCGCCCGTTTGGCCAACCGCCAACATGTTGCTGCGCGGTTCGAGGCGCTGGCTGAAGTACTGAGTCTGGACGAGCCACCGCAGCGTCTGGAGTGCTATGACATCAGTCACTCCAGTGGTGAGGCTACGGTGGCCTCCTGCGTAGTCTTTGGCCCTGAAGGCCCGCTCAAATCCGACTATCGTCGCTATAACATCGAAGGCGTGACGCCGGGTGATGACTACGCGGCGATGCATCAGGCGCTGACTCGGCGTTTCAGCAAGCTAAAGGACGGCGAGGGCAAGCTGCCGGATATTCTTCTGGTGGACGGCGGTAAAGGCCAGTTGTCCATGGCTCGAGACGTACTCAATGAGCTGGCCGTGCCTGATCTGATTTTGCTGGGTGTCGCCAAAGGGGCGACGCGCAAGGCCGGTTTCGAAACGCTTTACCTCAATGACGCCGCTCATGAGTTCACCTTGCGTGGCGACTCTCCAGCACTGCATTTGATTCAGCAGATACGTGATGAGGCTCACCGTTTTGCTATTACCGGGCACCGCGCGCGGCGGGGCAAAACTCGTCGTACGTCAACGCTTGAGGGGGTCGCAGGCGTTGGGCCGAAACGTCGGCGCGAGCTTCTGAAACATTTTGGTGGATTGCAGGAGCTGTCTCGTGCAAGCATCGAAGAGATCGCCAAAGCACCGGGGATCAGTAAAAAGCTCGCTGAGTTGATTTATGCAAACCTGCACAGCGAGTAGAATGCCAACTCACCTCGTAGCCAGTTGTGCCGATGAATATCCCTAATCTGATCACCGTCTTACGCGTCCTGCTCATTCCGATTTTCATTTTGCTGTTTTATTTGCCTTACCAGTGGAGCTACATGGCGGCCAGTTCAGTCTTCGCGTTCGCCGCGGCAACGGACTGGCTGGATGGGTATCTGGCTCGTCGTCTGGAGCAAAGCACGCCGTTCGGGGCATTTCTCGATCCGGTGGCTGACAAACTGATGGTGGCAGTGGCTTTGGTGCTGCTGGTGCAAGAACATGCCAACTTGTGGCTCACGTTACCGGCAGCGGTGATCATCGGTCGTGAAATCGTAGTCTCTGCCTTGCGAGAGTGGATGGCGGAAATCGGGGCTCGCGCGCATGTTGCCGTATCGAACATGGGCAAATGGAAAACCGCCGCGCAGATGCTGGCGCTGGTTATCTTGCTGGCCAACCCCTCGGATTTCAGCTTCTGGGTCCTGGTGGGCTATGCGCTGCTGCTGATTGCTGCGGGACTGACATTGTGGTCCATGCTGCAATACTTGCGCGCCGCCTGGCCGCACCTCAAGACCACTTCGGAAAAGAAATAAAACTTTTTTGAATCAAGGGGTTGACGGGGCATCTGGATCGTATAGAATGCGCCACACCAAGACGCGGGAATAGCTCAGTTGGTAGAGCACGACCTTGCCAAGGTCGGGGTCGCGAGTTCGAGTCTCGTTTCCCGCTCCAAGCATTAAAAAATGGATCTCTGAAAAGAGGTCCATTTTTTTTCGTCCAAAGAAAAGTCTTTCTTTGGTTCTTCCCGCAGTGGCTCACCGATACCGGGGTCTGACACGCCAAATCCAGTGCGAAGGACTACATCCTCCCTGACTACGGCGGTCTCACTCTTTTTATTCAATACGAAAGGTGCCAAGGGCTGGCACTTCCGCTTTTCCTGGGCGGATAAGCCCCCCGTATTTCTCGCGACACCTATCCTGAAATTGGTTTGCAGGATGCTCGTGCTCTGCGTGATGTTGCGAGGGCACTGGTCGCCAGGGGCATCGATCCGCGTGTCCATCGGCAGCTGGAGCGTAATGCTGGGCGCCTGGCCACGGTAAACGCCTAAGCAACGGTTGTTCAGCATTGAAAGTGGTACGCAAAGTTGAACATTGTGTTTCTGGTGGTGGGTCTCGATAGTCCGGTCTGACCTAGAACCTCCTGCTTCAATTGGCCGCCGAGTCGGCTGACAGCTAGGGCGCTCAGGTTGAGATGTAGAGGGGGCGCCTTACCTTCGCTGTTCATGGCCAGTTAAGCCTTTAGGCCAGGTCGGTGATCAGTCATTAGGCAAGTGCAACTGCACTTCCATGGCGTCATGAAGGAGTCTGACGACCTCGATCACATCGTCGTTTGCCACACGATAGAACACGATATGACGGGGGCTTTTGACCGTTCCATGGGGCTGTCTCGCTTGCTGGCGTGAGTAGATAAGGTGATAGCTGCGAAGGCCCGGTGCAAGCTCATCGCGGTCGAGGCTGCCAATGCGATAAGGCGTGCCGGCATTAGCTTGCAGCGCCGCGAGGATCAGCGCCTGATAGCGCTGGCGTGCTTGATCGCCGAACTGCGCCTGGGAGAGCCTGAGGATGTCGACAATGTCGGCGCGCGCCGCGTTGGAAATCCGATACGGCGGCATGCTCAGTGTTTCTCTCTCGCGGGGAAGGTGGCCTCCAGGCTCAAGCCCTCGAGGTAGTGCTCCAGATCCCCTTCGTTCAACTGCGTGAAGCGCCCGTGCTCAAGGTCCATGATGCCGATCGAGGTCGCCTGACGCAGGGCCTCAATTTTGGCGGTGTCTTCGGCGACACGCTGTTCCAATAAACGCAAACCTTCTCGCATCACTTCGCTGGCATTCTGATAGCGGCCGGACTGAACCAGGTCATGGATAACCTGTTCCTGGTGAGGGGTGAGCACAACGTTTCGCGTCGCCATAATTGGCTCCAGCTCAGGGCAAACAGGTATTTTCGATCGTTGGCATATTATGCCATTTTGCCCAGGAACACATAGCTTGAGAGCTGTATCTGACGAACTGGGCCTTGGGCCGTCAGCTTGGCCAAGCTCTGTCTGATGCCCAACGGAATACGCACAACGTTTCTCCCGAAATGGCGAGTTGATCTGAGCGTAGTAAATAGTCAGAGCTTTAGGGGCTTGTATCTCTACCAGTTTCCCATTGCCGTTTATGCCAATGGATTCAGCGTCGTCATTGGATTGTTCGGCAGTGCAGTCCAGCAGGTGATACTGCAATCCAGCTCACCCAAGTAGTTGCCGAGCCATCTAACTTGATCTGCCGCTAGTCGATCAGACGCCCACGTTTCAGAGGTGTTTCGCGAGAATCTTCGATCAGGGCTGAGGATGGATTTAGCTTGTCCCCATATGAAAAATTTGAATGGCGCTATGCAGCCCGCTCTTTTGGTGCGGGAGCAGTAGGCCAAGCACTGATCACCGACTGCAGAAACTGCTCGGATAACTCAGGCTTGTTCAACGCCCTGGCAATCAGCATAGCCCCTGCGATTGATGACAGGATGCGCAGCGATTCCTGGTGCTTCGCGTCATGGGTTTCACCCTCGACCAGTGCCATCAGCGTTCCGATCAAACGCTCGACGCCTTGGGTGAAGGAGCTGCTGACGGCTCCCCCCGTGCGGCCCACGTCGGCGGCCAGCGCGGGGATGGGGCAGCCCTCGGTCCAGTTATCACGATGCGCTTGCGTCAGGTAACCCTTGATCAGTTCGGGAATGGATTTGGCGTTTTGCCAGTCGTGGATATTGGATTCGAACGTCCGACTGACGGCCTCTGAGGCCAGTTGTTCCTTGCCGCCGGGGAACTGTCCGTAAAAGCCGCCATGGGTCAGGCCCACCGAGCGCGACAGTTCACCAATGCCGATGCCATCGATGCCCTTTTCTCGATACAGCCGGGACGCAGCCGTGAGGATCGCCTCTTTGTTCGCGGCGGCCTGGTCTTTTGTGACTTTCATGAGACTGCTCCTGTAGCCCGGTCGGTTGCACTTGGGAAAAGCTTCGCTGAGAGGCTGGTATTTATTATGGTCGTCATATAAGGTCGCTGCAATGGCTTTGCCCGAATCGACGCAAGTCTGGCGGATCCCGAGCCTGTGGCTCAAGTTGAAAATCTCTACGTGGACCGGACTCATGAATCGTAATGATCTGCGCAGTATCGATCTGAACCTGTTGGTGGTGTTCGAGGCGCTCATCCAGGAACGCAATCTCACCCGCGCCGCCAAGCAATTATCCCTGGGCCAGCCTGCGGTCAGCGCGGCGCTGGTGCGTTTGCGCAAGTTGTTCAACGACCCTTTGTTCGAGCGCATCGGTCGCCGGATGGTGCCCACCGAGCGAGCGTTGAATGCTGCGCAGGCGTTGGGGCCGGCGCTGGATTCCGTTTGTACCGTGCTCACCAATACCAAGGTTTAAGCGGGATCGATCCATTTTTTTGCCATTAAACATGATGGTCATCATTATTGGTGATGGCCAACTTCACTCCGTTCAATTCGTCGCGACCTCGCGCGACGCCGAGAATCCGGAAATTCCCAAACCGTCTGGCGGACACTACCCATGGAACAGTCACTTAAACCTTTGCGTTATCCCCTTGCTGCGTTGGCGCTGCTGGCGCTCGCCGCGTGTGAACGCGCACCCTCTGCCGCTCAGGCGCCGGGTGCGCCGCACGTTACTGTGGCCAAGGTGCTAGAGCAGCCCATCACCGAATGGGACGAAGTCACCGCTCGCCTGGAAGCACCGGAAACCGTCGAGGTTCGTCCACGGGTAACCGGGCAGATTGATCGCGTAGCCTTTACTGACGGCGCGCTGGTGAAGAAGGGCGATTTGCTGTTCCAGATTGATCCACGGCCGTTCGAACACGAAGTGCATCGCATCGAGGCGCAACTGCAACAGGCACGCGCCACCCTGGTCCGCACCAGCAACGAAGCGCAGCGCGGCCAGCGCTTGTTGAGCAGCAACGCGATCTCTGCCGAGCTGGCCGACACCCGTACCACCACCGCCCAGGAAGCCCGGGCCGGTGTCGATGCGATTCAGGCGCAGCTCGATCTTGCACGTTTGAATCTTAGTTTCACCCGGGTCACTGCACCGATCAGCGGTCGGGTCAGCCGGGCAGAAATCACCGCCGGCAACATCGTGACCGCCGACACCACACCGCTGACCAGCGTGGTCTCCACCGACAAGGTCTACGCCTACTTCGACGCGGACGAACGCATGTTCCTCAAATACAGCCTGCTTTCCCGCCACGGGCAGCGCGGTCAAGCCACGCCGGTGTACATGGGTTTGTCGAACGAGGAGGGCAACAGTCACCTCGGGCAGATGAACTTTGTCGACAACCAGGTCAACCCGAAAACCGGCACCATTCGCGGTCGCGCGGTGTTCGATAACGCTGACGGCCAGTACACCCCCGGTCTGTATGCGCGCCTGAAACTGGTGGGCAGCGCCGCCTATCCCGGCCTGCTGATCAAAGACGAAGCGGTGGGCACGGACCTGGGCAAAAAATTCGTGCTGGTGGTCGATCAGGACAACAAAGCGGTTTATCGCAGCGTCGATCTGGGACCGAAACTTGAAGGCTTGCGCATCGTGCGCAGTGGTCTGCAAAAAGAGGATCGCATCGTCATCAACGGCTTGCAGCGTGTGCGGCCCGGCGCGGTGATCGATCCGCAGGATGCCCCGATGGCCAGCCCGGAAACAGTCGCCACACTGGCTCGCCAGCGTCAGGCGATTGAAGCTTCCAACCAGCCGGTTTCCGCCCAGGCACCGGCCCTGGTGAAAGCGGAATCAGCCGCCGCACCTCGCGGATAAGGAGCACCGACATGAAGTTTTCTCAGTTCTTTATCACGCGACCGATCTTCGCGGCGGTGCTGTCGCTGCTGATCCTGATTGCCGGCGCGATCTCGCTGTTCCAGTTGCCGATCAGCGAATACCCGGAAGTGGTGCCACCGACCGTGGTGGTTCACGCCAACTACCCCGGCGCCAACCCGAAAGTTATCGGAGAAACTGTAGCTGCGCCACTGGAGCAGGCGATCACCGGCGTCGAGAACATGTTGTACATGTCCTCACAATCCACGGCGGATGGCCGGCTCACCCTCACCGTGACGTTCGCCCTGGGCACTGATCTGGACAACGCCCAGGTCCAGGTGCAGAACCGTGTGACTCGCACTGAACCCAAGCTGCCCGAGGAAGTGACGCGTATCGGCATCACCGTCGACAAGGCCTCTCCCGAGCTGACCTTGCTGGTGCATCTGGTGTCGCCGGACAAGCGTTACGACATGCTCTACCTGTCGAACTACGCGATCCTCAACGTCAAGGATGAGCTGTCGCGCCTGGACGGTATCGGCGATGTGAAGATGTTCGGTATCGGTGATTACTCGCTACGTATCTGGCTCGATCCGAACAAGACCGCTTCACGCAATCTGACCGCAACCGATGTGGTCAACGCGGTGCGCGAGCAGAACCGCCAGGTCGCTGCCGGGCAACTGGGTTCGCCGCCTGCGCCGAATGCCACGAGCTTTCAGATGTCGATCAACTCCCAAGGGCGGTTGGTCAGCGAAGAAGAGTTCGAGAACGTCATTATCCGCAGCGGTCCGGACGGCGAGATCACTCGCCTGAAAGACATCGCCCGGGTCGAGCTGGGTTCCAACCAGTACGCCTTGCGTGCCTTGCTCAACAACGAGGAAGCGGTGGCGATGCCGATCTTCCAGCGTCCGGGCTCGAATGCGATCGACATCTCCAACCAGGTGCGGGCGAAGATGGCGGAGCTGAAGAAGAGCTTCCCGGAAGGCATGGACTACGAGATCGTCTATGACCCGACGATCTTCGTGCGCAGTTCGATCGAGGCGGTGGTTCACACGCTGTTCGAAGCACTGATCCTTGTTGTGCTGGTGGTCATCCTGTTCCTGCAAACCTGGCGTGCCTCGATCATTCCGCTGGTCGCGGTGCCGGTGTCGCTGATCGGTACGTTTGCCGTGATGCATCTTTTCGGCTTCTCATTAAATGCGCTGTCGCTGTTCGGCCTGGTCCTGGCGATCGGGATCGTGGTCGACGATGCGATCGTGGTGGTGGAGAACGTCGAACGGAACATCGAGTCGGGGCTGGAACCGGTCGAGGCGACCAACAAAGCCATGGGCGAGGTGACCGGTCCGATCATCGCCACGGCGCTGGTGCTGTGTGCGGTGTTCGTACCCGCTGCCTTTATCTCGGGCTTGACCGGGCAGTTCTACAAGCAGTTTGCGTTGACGATCGCTATCTCTACCGTGATTTCGGCGTTCAATTCCCTGACCTTGTCGCCGGCGTTGGCCGCAGTGTTGCTCAAGGCCCACGGCGCGCCGAAGGACCGCTTCTCCAAAGTGCTGGATCGCCTGCTCGGTGGCTGGCTGTTCAAGCCCTTCAACCGCTTCTTCGATAAGGCCAGCCATGGTTATGTGATTGCCGTGGCCAAGATCATTCGGGGCAGCAGCGTGGCGTTGCTGGTCTATGCCGGCCTGATCGCGATGACCTACATGGGGTTCAGCACCACGCCAACCGGTTTCGTACCGACCCAGGACAAGAAGTACCTTGTGACCTTTGCGCAACTGCCGGATGCGGCCAGCCTGGATCGCACCGAGTCGGTGATCCGGCGCATGAGCACCATCGCCATGAACGAGCCGGGCTTCGACAGCGCCGTGGCGTTCCCGGGCCTGTCGATCAATGGCTTCACCAATAGCCCGAACGCCGGCATCGCCTTCATCGGCTTGCGGCCCTTCGACGAGCGCAAAGCCCCGAGCCTGTCCGCCGGCGCGATTTCCGCTTCGCTGAACGCCAAGTTCGGTGGCATCCAGGACGCCTACATCGCGGTGTTCCCGCCGCCTCCGGTTCAAGGGTTGGGTACCATCGGCGGTTTCCGTTTGCAGATTGAAGACCGAGGCAACCTGGGTTACGAAGAGCTGTACAAAGAGACCATGAACATCATCGGCAAGAGCCGCAGTGTTCCGGAGCTCGCCAATTTGTTCACCAGCTACACCGTCAACGTGCCGCAGGTCGACGCTGCGATTGATCGGGAAAAAGCCAAGATCCATGGCGTGGCCATCAACGACATCTTCGACACATTACAGGTGTACCTGGGCTCACTGTATGCCAACGACTTCAACCGTTTCGGGCGGACCTATCAGGTCAACGTGCAGGCCGAACAGCAGTTCCGCCAGGAACCGGAGCAGATCGGTCAGTTGAAAGTGCGTAACAACAAAGGAGAAATGATCCCGCTGGCCACGTTCGTCAAGGTCAGCCCGACGTCGGGGCCTGATCGGGTCATGCACTACAACGGCTTCATCACCGCGGAAATCAACGGCGGCGCCGCGCCGGGCTACAGCTCCGGTCAGGCCCAGGCGGCGATTGAAAAGCTGCTCAAAGAAGAGCTGCCCAACGGCATGACCTACGAATGGACCGACCTGACCTACCAGCAGATCCTGTCCGGCAACACCGCGTTGCTGGTGTTCCCACTCTGCGTGCTGTTGGCGTTCCTGGTCCTGGCGGCGCTGTACGAGAGCTGGAGCCTGCCATTGGCGGTGATCCTGATTGTGCCAATGACCCTGCTGTCGGCGATTGCCGGGGTGATCATTTCCAAGGGCGATAACAACATCTTCACCCAGATCGGCCTGATCGTGCTGGTCGGCCTGGCTTGCAAGAACGCGATCCTGATCGTCGAGTTCGCCAAGGACAAACAGGAGCAGGGCATGTCCCCGCTGGATGCAGTGCTGGACGCCTGCCGCATGCGGCTGCGGCCGATCCTGATGACGTCCTTCGCCTTCATCATGGGGGTGATTCCGCTGGTGACCTCTACAGGTGCCGGTTCGGAAATGCGCCGGGCGATGGGGGTGGCGGTGTTCTCCGGGATGCTCGGCGTGACCTTCTTCGGGTTGCTGCTGACGCCAGTGTTCTTCGTGCTGATTCGTCGCGCCATCGAGCGCAAAAACGCGCGAAAAGTTACCAAGGCTCACCAGGCAAACGCAGTGAATCCGGAGGCTCATTAATGAACACCTTGAAGCTTTTTTTACCCAGCCTTCTGGTCGTCGCGCTCGCCGCGTGTACGGTGGGCCCCGACTACAAAACCCCTGACACCGCGCCGGCCACTGTCGTGTCGATCCAGGGCGGGCACTACGATCAATCGCGGTTCGAAACGGTCTGGTGGCAGCAGTTCGATGACCCCACGCTCAACCAGTTGGTGAGCAAGTCCCTGGAAGGCAACCGCGATCTGCGCGTCGCCTTTGCCCGCTGGAAAGCGGCCCGGGCGATTCGGGATGACGTCAGCAACGACAATTTGCCGGTTGTCACCAGCCGCGTCAGCAGCCAGCAGGGCAAGGGGCAAGTGCCCGGCCAGACCGAAAGCCGCGTCAATCAGGAACGCTACGACCTGGGCCTGGACATGGTCTGGGAAGTCGACCTGTTTGGGCGGATCCAGCGTCAACTGGAATCCAGCGATGCCCAGGAAGACGCCGCCGCAGCGGACTTGTATCAGCTGCGCGTGACCATGATTGCCGAACTGGTGGACGCTTATGGCCAACTACGGGGCTCGCAACTGCGGGAAAAAATCGCCCTGGCCAACCTGAAGAACCAGCGGGATTCCCGTGCCGTGACGGTCAGCCTGCGGGACGCCGGTGTGGGCAATGAACTCGATGTGGTGCGTGCCGATGCGCGTCTGGCGGCGGTCGAGGCTACGGTGCCGCAACTGCAAGCGGAGCAGGTGCGGCAGAAAAACCGCATCGCCACGCTGCTGGGCGAGCGCCCGAATGCCTTGAGCGTGTCGTTGAGTCCCGCCGAGTTGCCGGCCATCGCCAAGGCGCTGCCGATCGGTGATCCCGCCGAACTGCTGCGCCGGCGCCCCGATGTGCTCGCCGCCGAGCGCAGGCTGGCGTCTGCCACGGCTGAAATCGGCGTGGCCACTGCCGACTTGTTCCCGCGGGTGAGCCTGAGCGGCTTCCTCGGCTTCACCGCCGGCCGTGGTTCACAGATTGGCTCCAGCGCCGCCCGGGCCTGGAGCTTGGGTCCGAGCATTACCTGGGCGGCATTTGACCTGGGCAGCGTGCGGGCGCGAATCCGTGGTGCCGACGCCAATGCCGAAGGCGCCCTGGCCACCTACGAGCAGCAAGTGCTGCTGGCGCTGGAAGAATCTGAAAACGCCTTCAGCGACTATGGCAAGCGTCAGCAACGGCTGTTGTCGTTGATCAAGCAGAGTGAGTCGAGCCGCGCCGCCGCCGACCTTGCGGCCATCCAGTACAAGGAAGGGACGGTGGATTATCTGGTGTTGCTGGATGCGCAGCGCGAGCGGCTCAACGCCGAAGATGCCCAGGCCTTGGGTGAAACAGATCAGTACCGTGGAATCGTCGCGATCTATAAAGCCTTGGGAGGTGGCTGGGACAGCAGTGCTGGCAAGGTAGGGGGGATCAATTGACCGATCGCCAGCAGGCCTCAGCGCAGACTCCACGATACCCCATCCATCGCCAGGCCGTCCCCTGCGTTTACCGAACCGCGTCCTGGCCTTTGTTGTCGTAGCCCGGTCTGCCAGTCGCGCTTGTGTGCGTTGTAGCGCAGGGTCGCGCCGAACAGGGCGTAAAGATCGGCGTCGTATCTGTTTCTCACGGCTCTCATTCCGTGCCACGTAAGTGGGGTTGGCTGCGTGTGGGTCGTGCTCGAGCAGCGTTTGGTCACCCCCCGGCGAGATCATTGTCAGTCTGGCGGAAGCGTAGGTAGAAACGCGTTTCCAGGTTAGGTTGAGGCGATAACCGAAGTTGGCGATGACGCCCTGGCTCCCGCTGGTCGTGTAGTCTTGGTAGCCGTCTGCGCGTGTGTCGGTTATGGCGACGTAGGTTGGTTTGAACGAGGAAGGCTGAAACCTCCTTATGTGGGTTGTATCCGAGCAGCCATCGATCCCGAGCGGGAGAGGGCTGGAGAGTACCTGCTCATGGTCTACCAGCCCGAAGAGTTGCCTGCGGTGGCCGATATTTGACGGTTGTGAGTTGACTGGCGAGCGGGGGACGTTGGGACGTCTTTTCGGAGGGGACTCATGCCCTGTTGATCCTGTGAAAATGACACCGCCAGCTTGATGATCGTTCGTCCATTGGCTATGGGTAAAATCCAATAGCCTTGCTTAGAATTACCCCTTTTTTCGCTCTTGAAACACCCCCAAAAACAAGTCCGGAATTGAGTCTTTTCTTGCTTCGGGAATAAAAGAAACCCCTTGGATTTCAATGGGTCGGACGCCAGATGTGAGTCTCGTTTCCTGCTCCAAGCATTAAAAAATGGATCTCTGAAAAGAGGTCCATTTTTTTTCGTCCAGAGAAAAGTCTTTCTTTGGCTGTCCCTGTCGAAGTGTTTTCACATTCCAATGAGTGAAGCCCGGGGGGCACAGCGCCCCCGGGCAAGTTACGGTCATGGCATTTCCGGCAGCTCTTGAGGACGCAGATCGAACACCAGCACTTCGGCATCCACGCCGTTGCTCAAGGTCAGCGCCTGTTCATCCCGAACACGCACACCATCGCCTTCCTGCAATTGCACGCCGTTGAGTTCGACATTGCCCCGAGCCACATGCACATAAGCGTAGCGATTGGCGGCAAGCGTGAGGGTGGCGGTTTCCTTGCCGTCGATCAGGCCGGCATAGACTCGGGCATCCTGACGCACCCGTAGCGAACCATTGGCCCCATCGGGGGAGATGATCAGTTGCAGGCGACCGCGTTTCTTCTGAGTGCTGAAGTGCTCTTGTTGATAACGCGGTTTGGCGCCGCTGACGTCCGGTACGATCCAGATTTGCAGGAAGTGTACCGGCCGGGTCGCCGAGTGATTGTATTCACTGTGGGCCACGCCGCTGCCGGCGCTCATCAATTGCACGTCGCCGGGGCGGATCACCGAACCTGTGCCTAAAGTGTCCTTGTGTTCCAGGGCACCTTCGAGCACATAGGAGAAAATCTCCATGTCCCGGTGCGGGTGTTGGCCGAAGCCTTTACCTGCCGCCACGCGGTCATCGTTGATCACCAGCAGGTCGGAAAAACCCTGCTCCCGCGGATTGCGGTAGTTGGCAAAGGAAAAGGTATGGAACGACTTCAACCAACCGTGATTGGCCGCGCCGCGATCAGAGGCTTTGCGAAGGGTCAGCATGATGAAATCTCCTGTTTGGGACGAGAGTTCGTCCGAGTGAGGAGAAGGTTAATGTTTACCGGCGAGTGCAATAAGTAGATGAAAATTGAAATACTGTCTCGATCAGGTTGACAGTTATGTGGGCGGGTTCATGTATTCTTATTGTTACAAATGGCCATAATGTTCAGTGCTGACGCTACGTTTCCTATTTCTTTGATATCAGTGATTTCCAACCCATGAAAACCGTGGCAATGGTGCTGTTTCCAGACTTTCTCCTGCTTGATATGGCCGGGCCCATGGAGGTGTTTTCTATCGCCAACCGTTATCTGGAGCCGGGCGACCGTTATCAGCTGTCGACGATCGGCACCGAGCATGGCGCGTTGCGCGCATCCAACGGCGTCAGCGTTCAGGCCGATGTGCATATAGACCAGGCCTGCGACAGCTATGACTTGCTGCTGGTGCCGGGCGGTCCGGGGGCCTACAACGAAAAACATCCACCGTTGCTCGACTGGCTACGGGGCGCCGTCAGTCGGTCGGCCGGTTATGGCTCGATCTGCACGGGGGCGTTCATATTGGGGCATGCCGGTTTGCTGGACGGTTATCGGGTGACGACTCACTGGCATTACACGGAGCGGTTGATTCGAGCCTTCCCCAAGGCGACGGTGAAGACCGATCAGATTTACGTCGAGGATCGCAACCTGATCAGCTCTGGCGGGGTCACCGCCGGTATCGACCTGGCACTGGCGGTGGTCGCTCAGGATCACGGCAAGAAAATCGCCCAGGACGTGGCCAAGGTGCTGCTGGTGGTGATGAAACGCCAGGGCGGACAGGCGCAGTTCAGCCCGTTGATGGCTGCGGTGGCACCCCAGGAAACGCCGGTGACCCGGGTGCAGAACCATGTGCTCGAACACCTTGATGAAGCTTTCAGCGTCGAACGCATGGCCAGCCTGGTGAACATGAGTGCGCGGCATTTCGCTCGGGTGTTTGCCCGGGAAGTGAACATTACGCCCATGGAGTTTCTGCAAAGCGCGCGTATCGACTGCGCCAGGAACCTGCTGGAAACCAGTGACCTGCCGCTCAAGACCGTCGCCTACAAGAGCGGCTTCGGCAGCGTGCGGCACATGCGCTTTCTGTTCAGTGAAAAACTGGGTTTGACCCCCGCCCAGTACCGCGAACAGTTCAGTTAAAGCGTTCTTGTCCGTCCTGCGCACCGCAATGGCCGTGACGCTCCCTCCATCGCCGTTGTACCGTCACTCATGCCTGCCAAGATACTCGTGAACTCTTGGCAGCGGAGGTGCGGGAGCCTGGGCGAACATGTGCAACGGATGATTCCGTGCCTTGAGTCGGGTCAGGTTTTGAGCACGTGAACATGTATGAACAGCCTCAGAGATTTAAACAGCGATGCGGCGCTGCGGTTCGGCCCCTATGCGTTCCACCCGCGTCAACGGCTGATTCTGGAAGGTGATCGGGCGCTGCGCATGGGTGGGCGGGCACTGGATATCCTCCAGGTGCTGGTCGAGCGCGCCGGCAACGTGGTCAGCAAGGACGAACTGATCGCCCATGTCTGGCCAACTTCGGTGGTCGAGGAAATCAACCTGCGCGTGCACATCGCTGCACTGCGTCGGGCCCTCGGCGACGGCCAGAACGGGCGGTGCTACATCGTTAATATTCCCCAGCGCGGTTATAGCTTCATCGCCCCAGTGCAGCGCGAGTCGGACGGGATGCAGGTTTCGATCGAGACCGTTCAGCAGCCCCGGCACAACCTGCCGACACGGATCACGCCAGTGACCGGCCGAGATTCGATCGTTGGCAGTCTGGTCCGGCAGTTGCCGGCTCGCCGTTTCATCACCCTGGTCGGCCCGGCCGGCATCGGCAAGACCACGGTGGCCTTGCGCGTGGCCGAACTGCTGTTGCAGCACTATCGCGATGGCGTCTGGATCGTTGATCTGGCGGCAATCGATGACCCCGTGCAACTCGTCGATTATCTGAGCCAGACCCTGGAACTGGATGTTGGCGTGGATGCACTGGCGCCACGGCATGCATTGCTGGTGCTCGACAATTGCGAGCACCTGCTCGAACGTTGCCGTTCGCTGGTGGAGGGCCTATTGGTTTCGGCACCACGGTTATCGATCCTGGTCACCAGCCGCGAACCGCTGCAGGTGGCGGGAGAAACGGTCCAGCGTTTGCCAGCCCTGGCGGTGCCGCCGATGTCAGCGCTGTATTGTGTTACCGAGGCTATGGGCTATTCGGCGGTGCAGCTGTTTGTCAGCTGTGCCCGCGCCCGTCAACAAGGGTTTGCTCTGCGCGAACAGGACCTCAAGGCCGTGCGTGAAATCTGTCGGCGCCTGGACGGTTTGCCCCTGGCCATCGAACTGGCGGCGGCGCAGATCGATGCGCTGGCGCTGGTGGGACTGCAAGCACAACTGGACAACTGTTTTCAGCTGCTGACTCAAGGTCGGCGCACAGCCGTGCCACGGCATCAGACGCTCAAGGCCGCGCTGGACTGGAGCTATGAGCGGCTGAGCCTGCTGGAGCAAACCGTGTTGCAGCGTTTGGCGGTGTTCAAAATGGCTTTCACCCTGGACGCGGCCATTAGCGTGATCAGTTGTGCCGTGCTGCGGCCCACCAGCGTAGTGGAAGTGGTGGAGCGACTGGCGGCGAAATCACTGCTGTCGGTGGAGCAGGGCAGTGGCGTGGCGCGTTACCGCTTTCTCAACACCACCCGCACTTACGCGCTGGAGAAGCTCGAACACAGTGGTGACTTGCGGGCCTTCGAAATGCGTTACACCCGCTACGTCAGCCGGGCACGCTGGGTTTCAGGCGGGCCGGTGTCGTTGCAGCTCGTCGAGCAGATGACGTACTTTGGTTAGGTCTGGCGTGGCAAAGCCTTCGGTGAACCGGTTGTAGATCGGCGCCAGCAGGTCATGGGCTTGTTGGAAGCGACCTTGACGCTGCCAAAGCTGGGCCAGTGACGTGGCAGTGCGCAGTTCCCAGGCCAGAGCACCCTGAGCTTTTGCCACCGCCAGCGCCTTGAGCAGAACGGTCTCGGCTGCGCTCTGGCAGTTTTCTGCAAGTAGAGCATCCGCTCTGGCCCGAAGGATTTCCGCCGTGCTCCAGCCCGCCGCACCGTTTTCGGCCCGTGCCAGCAAGGCGTCATCGACGAAACCAATATCCAGGGTGACCATGATTTCCTTGATCAGCCCGGCGCCGGGTTGCGGGTTCGAATGTGCATCATCGCCATCGATCACCTGCGCATAGTTCCGGGCCCAGTTGTAGAACAGCAGCACTGAATGTTTTTGTGCTTGCTCGAACAGCAGGCGCAAGAGTTCGCGGGCAGTTTGAGTGTCGCCGTTGTAGTGGGCGATCAGGCAACCGGACAGTGCCAGGGTGTAGCAGATGGACGTGCAGTGGTTGATCTGGATCGCAATGTCCAGCGCCTGACGGGCGGTGCGCCAGGCCTTTTCGGGATGGCCCTGCAACCAGAGGATCCGCGCCAGAATGGTCAGGGCGGCGACGCTCTGGTCGTACTGGACGCCAAAGCCGTGGGTGAAGCGATTGAGGTGCCCGCTCTGGGCCATGCGCTGAATGACCTGTTCAGCATTCTCCCGTGCCAGTTGCTGATCCCCGACAAAGTGCAGCGCCAGCACCCGCAAACGGTGAGTACTCAGGGACACAACGGCGTCGCCTTGCAAACCCAGCCGATCGAATTGCAGGCTCTGTTCCAGGGCCGTTTGGTAGTTGCCGCAACTGAGATTGACCGCCATGTGCCCGGACACGGCTCTGAGCTGACCGGCCACGTCGTTGCAGCGTTCGGCCAGGGTTCTGGCGCTCACAAAGGCTTCGACGGTTTCGGCGGTGCCGCCCTGGGTGTGGTAGCAGGAGCTGCCGAGGGCGAGCTTGAGGGCCATTTTCAGACGAGGGCAGGGCTCGTGCGTCAATTCGAGCAGCGCCAAGGCCTTGCGCACGTACACGCCGTGTTCCTTGAGCAGCGACAGTTCCTGCCAGAGTGGCGTCGAAACCGAAGCCAGTCGGATCGCCACAGCCTGCGGCCCATGAGCGTTCAAGCCCCAGTCGAGGGCCGAGCGGATGTCTTCCAGACTGCGGGCGTAACGCTCGATCCATACATCGGTCTGGATGTGCTCCCAGTCGTTCTGGGCCTGATGCATCAAGGCCAGGCAGCATTCGGCGTGGCGCTCCAGGGTGTCTGGCAAATCATTGGCCTGGTCGAGTTTTTCCAGGGCATAGCTGCGGGTGGTGTCGAGCAGGCGGTAGAACACCTGCTCGTCGCCGACCTCAACGTTCAGCAGTGACTTGGCCACCAGTTGCGTGATCGAGCCAAACACCTCGCTGGGCTCGATGTGTTCGCCGACAATCACCGCGGCCGCCGACTCCAGCGTGAAACCGCCCCGGAACACACCCAGTCGGCGCAGGCAGGTTTGTTCGCAGGTACTCAGCAGCTCGAAGCTCCAGTCGAGTGTTGCGCGCAGGGTCTGATGCCGTCCCAGCGTCGTCTGACAGCCCTGTGTGAGCAGACGAAAACTGCCTTGCAGTTGCGTCAGCAATCCACTCAGGCCAAGGTTGCCCACTTGCGCCGCAGCCAGTTCGATCGCTAAAGGAATGCCGTCCAGGCGGCGGCAAATCTCGATCGCCAGAGGCAGCTCGTTATCGGTCAGTTCGAAACTGTCATGACTGGCCATCGCCCGTTCGACGAACAATTGCACAGCCGAAAAGCTCAAGGCCTGGATGCGGTCCAGTGCGGTGATGGGCGGTGGGCAGTCCAGAGACTCCAGGCGCTGAACGAATTCGCCTTCGACCCGCAGGCTCTCGCGACTGGTGGCCAGAATGTTCACATCGGGCGCGCCACGCAGGATGCTTTCGCTGAGCAACGCAATGGCGTCGATCAGATGCTCGCAGTTGTCGATCACCAGCAGCATCTGCCGCTCGCGCAGGAAGGTCGCGAGACCGGTCATCGGATCCGCGTCATGCAACGACAGGTCCAGCAGCGTCGCCAGGTGGGGGGCGATCATCAACGGGTCGCTGACCGGGGCCAGGTCCAGCAGGCGAATACCGTCCCGGTAGCGACCGATCAGTTGTTCGGCGACGCGCAGTGCCACCGTGGTCTTGCCGATACCGCCTGGGCCGACGAGGGTGATGAAGCGTTGGTGTGGCAAGTGCATTACCAGACTGTCGACCAAGGCCTGGCGACCAATCATGCGAGTCCGACGAATGGGCAGGTTATGGCCGCTTTGCTCGTGCCCGCCGCTCACGGGACGTTGGTCGAAGTGTTCCACCGAGTATGGCGCGACAAAGCTGTAACCACGTTGGGCCACGGTGACGATGTAGCGCTGGCCGGCTTGACCGTCGCCGAGGGCTTTGCGCAGCGCCGCGATGTGCACTCGCAAATTGATGTCTTCGACGACGCTTTTGGGCCAGACCCGTGCGATCAATTGCTGCTTGCTGACCACATTCCCGGCGTGCTCCAGCAGGATCAACAGAATGTCCATGGCACGTCGACCCAGGCGCAGGGGCTGGTCGGCCTCCATTACCAGACGCTGTCCGGGGTAGATCCGGTAGGGGCCGAAATGCACAGCCTGGTTGGGGGAAAGGATCAACGGGGGACTCCTGCTTGCATCTGCCTGTCACGTGGTATCCGAGGATTTTCCTCAGTTTTTTTCGTTAGCGCAACGCGGCGGCCGAGCGACTGTCCGGTATGCATATCGGCTGCAGCGTTTCCGGCACCGTTCGCAAGCGCCGTATTTACTGGGCGGGGCGGTGGTGAAGGGGGGAGTCGGGTCTTTTGGCGCATCGTTGAAAATTAACAACATTTAACTCGTCCTGCGCCCGGTCTACGCCCATAAATCCAATACTTCAATCCATCAACCGCAGGCACTGCTCTTCGTGCTTCGTGCAGCAACAGGAATCAACACTTCAGGAGGATGTTGCAATGAGTAACGTGGTAGTGGTCTATCACAGTGGCTATGGTCACACGCGGGTCATGGCCGAAGCCGTGGCCCAGGGTGTGGAACGGCACCTGGGTAGCACCTGCCGGCTGATACCGGTCGAGGAAGTAGACGACCACTGGGAGCGCTTGCACCAGGCCGACGCGATCATCTTCGGTGCCCCGACCTACATGGGCAGCGCCTCGGCACCTTTTAAACAGTTCATGGAGGTCACCGCGTCGTTCTTCCTGGCCCGGCCCTGGCGCGACAAACTCGCCGCCGGGTTCACCAATTCCGGTTACCTGTGCGGCGACAAACTCAACACCTTGCTGCAGATGGCGGTCTTCGCCGCCCAGCACTCGATGATCTGGGTTGGCCTCGACCTGCTGCCAGCACGCTCCAGCGCCGGCGCGTTCGATGGGCAATTGAATCGCCTGGGCAGTTCGCTGGGGGCCATGGCCCAGTCGAATGTCGAACAATCCCCGGACCATGCGCCACCTCCCGAAGATCGCTGCACCGCCGCGCACCTGGGCGAGCGGGTAGCGCGCCTGGCCGAACGAATGGGCCATCTATCGGTTTGATTCACCCAAACACCCCGACCCCTTAGTTAAGGAGCAATCGCCATGAGTACATTCACTACCCACGACGGTACAGAGATTTACTACAAGGACTGGGGCACCGGTCAGCCCATCGTTTTCAGCCACGGCTGGCCGTTGAATGCCGACAGCTGGGAATCACAGATGATCTTCCTGGCGTCCAAGGGCTACCGGGTCATTGCCCATGACCGCCGTGGCCACGGCCGCTCCAGCCAGCCCTGGTCTGGCAATGAAATGGACACCTACGCCGACGACCTCGCGCAGTTGATCGAGCTGCTGGATCTACAAAATGCGGTGCTGTTCGGTTTCTCCACCGGCGGCGGCGAAGTGGCGCGCTACATCGGTCGACACGGCACCGGTCGCGTGGCCAAGGCCGGGCTGATCTCCGCGGTACCGCCGCAGATGCTCAAGACCGAAGCCAATCCTGGCGGCCTGCCAATGCAAGTGTTCGACGGTATGCGTCAGGCGTCCCTGGCGGACCGTTCGCAGCTGTACAAAGACATCGCCAGCGGGCCGTTCTTTGGCTTCAACCAGCCTGGCGTCAAGCCTTCTCAGGGGATGATCGACTGGTTCTGGATGCAGGGCATGACCGCCGGTCACAAGAGCACCTATGACTGCATCAAGGCGTTCTCCGAAACCGACTTTACCGAAGACCTGAAAAAGTTCGACGTGCCGACCCTGGTGGTACATGGCGACGCTGACCAGATCGTGCCAATCGAAGCCGCCGGCATCGCCTCGGCCAAATTGATCAAGGACTCGAAACTGCTCGTCTATCCTGGCGCGCCCCATGGGCTGACCGATACCCACAAGGATCAGCTCAACGCCGACCTGCTGGCGTTCCTCAAGGCCTGATTGGCCACGGCGCGGGCGTTCGGCCCGCGCCGGTTTTCGCTCCTTGCTTGAGTGGCATTCCACTGCTGGGGTGATTCTCGGTCGTCATCCCTGAAAGCCGAGTGGTCATACCGCTTGGCTTCTTCATGGGAGGTGAATTTGAGCGGTATATGAGGGGGCGCAGATTGCTGCGGTGGGAGGCGCAGATCGCACCACCTGACAGCGCCAGGCGAAAGGCGTGATGCCTTCGCAGCGGGTGAAAATGTGGCAGAAGTGCGCCTGATCGCAGAAGCCGCATTCCAGACTGATTTGCGTCAGGGTCAGGTCGGTGTTCTGGATCAGTTGCTTGGCCCGGGCGATGCGCTGGCAACGAATCCAGTCCTGGGGTGACAGGCCCGTGCTGCACTTGAAGGTACGGGAGAAATGACTGCGCGACATCGCGCAGGCCCGGGCCAGCTCGGTGACTTCCAGGGTTTCGCTGAGGCGCTCGAGGATCAATTGCTTGACCAGGCTTTCCCGCCAGGGGCTGAGGCCGCCAGTGGTGGATTTTCGCGTTTGCGTGGCTGATGCGTGGGCGGCGTTGTGCTGAACGTGGGCCATGGCAAATGTCCGGGTCGGTGGGAATGCGCTGGCGCACTGCACGGTGGGTCAGCACCATCCCTTTTGGAATAACAGGTATGCGTAGAAGGCTTGATTGTTGGTCGCAGGGCTTTGGCTTGCGAGTTAAACGTTGTTAATTCCTCCGGTTAACAGCGCGCGCAAACCTATGATTGAGTAAAGTCCAAAAGACTTTGCCAGGCTGGAAAAACACCATGGAACCGTACCTATGAACCGTAACGATCTGCGCCGCGTCGATATGAACCTGTTGGTGATTTTCGAGGCTCTGATGTTCGAAAAGAATCTGACCCGGGTCGCCGAAAAACTCTTTATGGGGCAGCCAGCCGTGAGCGCCGCGTTGGGGCGGTTGCGTGATCTGTTCGACGATCCGCTGTTGCTGCGCAACGGTCGCGGCATGGAGCCGACGGCACGGGCGCTGGCGATTCTCAAGGAGCTGCAACCGGCGATGGACACCATCTGCGGGGCGGTCAGCCGGGCCAAGGAGTTTGATCCGGCTACCAGTTGTGATGTGTTTCGCATTGGTCTGTCGGATGACGCCGAGTTTGGCTTGTTTCCGTCGCTGTTGAGCCATCTGCGGGAGGAGGCGCCGGGGATCATTGTGGTGGTGCGCCGCGCCAATTATTTGCTGATGCCGGCGTTGCTGGCGTCCGGGGAAATTTCAGTCGGGGTCAGTTACACCACCGAACTGCCGGCCAATGCCAAACGCAAGAAACTGCGGGATATCCCGTGCAAAGTGCTGCGCGCAGACAACCGGCCTGGAGCACTGACGCTGGATGAGTACTGTGAGCGGCCCCATGCGATGGTGTCGTTTTCGGGGGATTTGAGCGGCAACATTGATCTTGATCTGGCCAAGGTGGGTCGCACCCGACGGGTGGTATTGGGGGTGCCGCAATTCAGTGGGTTGCGGGCGTTGCTCGCCGGGACTGAAATGATCGCTACGGTTCCCGACTACGCCGCCTGCGCGCTGGTCGAAGGCTGTGCCTTGAGGGCCGAAGATCCGCCGTTTCCCATCGATGAGGCACAGTTGTCGATGGCCTGGAGCGGGGTGCACGACAATGATCCGGCGGAGCGATGGTTGCGGTCGCGGATTACTCAGTTCATGTCCGAGCCTCTGAATATTCCAGCTTCATAGCGGGAAAAACTCCTGCCAGAAACCGCTTTTGTGGCGAGGGAGCTTGCTCCCGCCGGGTCGCGTAGCGGCCCCAAAACCAACCACCGGGATTCATCAGGTAGAACACATCAGCCGGTTCTACGACAGCCGCGCCCGAGCGCGGACCGGCCGGCGCGAGCAACCCCGCTCGCCACAGGAAAGTGTCGGGCTCAAGTCCGCTCGCAAAGAGAGCACATACGTTCAATTTTCCCCTCCCTCACACCGGCATTATCGAATCAAGTCCTGGCGCATCGACGCCGCTGGTTTTCACTTGTGCTTGCGCACAATTTCCGTTTCGCCGGAGCCTTTCGTTATGCCTGAATCCAATCGATTCGACCCTGCAACCACCCACCCGGTGCGCGGCTTCGAAGAAGTCGTGACCCTGGTCGTCAAACACCGGGTCAAGGCCGGTTTTGAAGTGCCCTATGAAGCCTGGCTGCGGCGGATTGTCGGTATTGCCGGGCAGAGCGAGGGGCATTTGGGGGTGGATGTGATTCGCGGCAAGAGCGCCGGCCTGGACATGTTTACCTGCGTGCTGCGTTTTTGCTCTACCGAGGCGATGCAGCGCTGGCTCGATTCGCCGCAACGGCTGGAGCTGGTCAACGAAGCCGAGCCGATGCTGGCGGATGGGGACCAGACCGAGGTCAACCCGGTCAAGGAATTCTGGTTCGCGCCACAGGCCGATGCCGATTCGCCACCGCCGCGCTGGAAGCAGGCCGTGGTGACGCTGCTGGTGATCCTGCCGCATACCTTGCTGGTGCCGCTGATCTGGGGCCCGCTGCTCAAGCTCAACGCCTTTCTGTCCAATTACGTGGTTGCCACTTTTCTGATCACCGTGACCATTGTGGTTTCGGTGGTGTACCTGTTCATGCCCAGGGCGACGCGTCTGTTCGCGCCGTGGCTGAAAGCCGGACAACCTCATTCCACTCTGCCTGAGGAAAACCAATGAACGCCGATCTGATTCTATTCAATGGCCAGTTTCATACCGTTGACCGTGAAAAACCCCTCGCCAGTGCGGTCGCGATCACCAATGGCCGCTTCGTCACGGTGGGTACCGATGCCGAGGCCATGGCCCTGCGCGGTTCGGGCACTCAGGTCATTGACCTCAAGGGCCGCTGCGTCATCCCTGGGCTCAACGACTCGCACTTGCACCTGATCCGGGGTGGTTTGAACTACAACCTCGAACTGCGCTGGGAAGGCGTGCCGTCCCTGGCCGATGCCCTGCGCATGCTCAAGGACCAGGCCGATCGCACGCCGACGCCGCAATGGGTGCGGGTGGTCGGTGGCTGGAACGAATTCCAGTTCGCCGAAAAGCGCATGCCGACGATTGAAGAACTCAACCAGGCTGCGCCGGATACGCCGGTGTTCGTTTTGCACTTGTACGACCGCGCCTTGCTCAACCGCGCAGCGCTCAAGGTTGTCGGTTACACGCGCAACACGCCGAACCCTCCGGGTGGCGAGATTGTGCGCGACGCCAACGGCGATCCGACCGGCATGTTGGTGGCCCGTCCGAACGCGATGATTCTTTACTCGACCTTGGCCAAAGGGCCGAAGTTGCCGCTGGAATATCAGGTCAACTCGACCCGTCAGTTCATGCGTGAACTCAATCGTCTGGGCCTGACCAGCGCCATCGATGCGGGTGGTGGTTTCCAGAATTACCCGGACGATTACGCAGTGATCGAGCAGTTGGCCAAGGACCAGCAACTGACGATTCGCATCGCTTATAACCTGTTTACCCAGAAGCCCAAGGAAGAGCTGACCGACTTCAAGAACTGGACCAGCAGCGTCACCCTGCATCAGGGCGATGATTACCTGCGCCACAACGGTGCCGGTGAAATGCTGGTGTTTTCGGCGGCGGATTTCGAGGACTTCCTCGAACCGCGTCCGGACTTGCCGCAGACCATGGAACAGGAACTGGAGCCGGTGGTTCGCCACTTGGTCGAGCAACGCTGGCCGTTCCGCCTGCACGCCACCTACAACGAATCCATCAGCCGCATGCTCGATGTGTTCGAGAAGGTCAATCGCGACATTCCGTTCAATGGTTTGCCGTGGTTCTTCGACCACGCCGAAACCATCACTCCACAAAATATCGAGCGGGTGAAGGCGCTGGGTGGCGGCATCGCGATTCAGGACCGCATGGCGTTCCAGGGTGAATACTTCGTCGACCGTTACGGCAGCAAAGCCGCCGAGCACACCCCGCCGATCAAACGCATGCTCGCCGAGGGCGTGCCGGTCGGCGCGGGCACCGACGCCACACGGGTTTCCAGCTACAACCCGTGGACCTCGCTGTACTGGATGGTCAGCGGCCGCACCGTCGGTGGTCTGGCGTTGTACGAGGAGGGCTTGCCGCGCACCACTGCGCTGGAACTGTTCACCCACGGCAGCGCCTGGTTTTCGTCCGAGCAGGGCAAGAAAGGCATGATCAAGGTCGGCCAACTGGCGGACGTCGTGGCCCTGACCGCAGACTTTTTCAGCGTCGAGGAAGAAGCGATCAAGTGGATCGAGTCGGTACTGACAGTGGTCGGCGGCAAGGTTGTGTACGCCGCCGGCGACTTCGAAAAACTCGGGCCGGCCAGCGTGCCGGTGCTGCCGGACTGGTCGCCGGTGATGAAAGTCCCCGGCCACTGGCGCCCGAATTCGCCGATGCAGGCTCAGGTCCACCATTGCAGCGGCCCGTGCGCGGTGCATACGCACAGCCATGAAAAGGCGCGCTATTCGAATGCGCCGGTCAGCGATTTCGCCGGTTTCTGGGGCGCGTTCGGCTGTTCCTGCTTCGCCTTCTGATTCAGAAACAAAGCACCGGTCTTCGTGACCGGCGCTCCCGCGCAACAACCATCCATCGAGGAGTTTCACATGAGCAACGTTCCTTACTCGCGTTTGAACAAAGACGATGCCGTAGTGCTGTTGGTCGACCACCAGACCGGTCTGATCTCGCTGGTGCAGGATTTCAGCCCGAACGAGTTCAAGAACAACGTCCTGGCGCTGGGCGACATCGCCAAGTTCTTCAACCTGCCGACCATCCTTACCACCAGTTTCGACAGCGGCCCAAACGGCCCGATCGTGCCGGAACTCAAAGAGCAATTCCCTGACGCGCCGTTCATTGCCCGCCCTGGCCAGATCAACGCCTGGGACAACGAAGACTTCGTCAAAGCCATCAAGGCTACCGGTCGCAAGCAACTGATCATCGCCGGTGTGGTGACTGACGTGTGCGTGGCGTTCCCGACCCTGTCGGCGATTGCTGAAGGTTTTGAAGTGTTCGTGGTTACCGATGCTTCCGGCACCTTCAACACCACTGTGCAACAAGCAGCGTGGGCGCGGATGTCGGCCGCCGGTGCGCATCTGTTGAACTGGTTCGCGGTGGCTTGCGAGCTGCAAGTTGACTGGCGCAATGACATGGAAGGTCTGGCGAACCTGCTGTCTCAGCGCCTGCCGAACTATCGCAATTTGATCAATAGCTATACCAAGTTCACTGCCAAGTAATCCGCTGAAAAAAATGCCCGCCGATGTGCGGGCATTTTTGTGTTCAACGTTTTTGCAACCACCCCAGAAACCCACCTTTCCTGATCGGCACAGGCTTGGCCATCAACGCCAGCCGACTGTTCTGTTGCCGTACCGCCTGCAATTTGTTCAACGCCTGGCCCACTTCGCTGCGCTGCTCCATGCACTGGCGGGTCAGGTTCTTGTCGAGACGGTAGATGATGGAGGATGTCAGCGCGGTGAACGTCGCCTGGGACGGTGTATCGGCAAGGATGCTCTGTTCGCCCATGACTTCGCTCGGCCCCATGCGGCCTGCCTCGGCCAGGCCATTGCCGTCGGACACGCTGGCGCTGACGACACCGGTGGCAATCACAAACAGGCTGTCCGGCACTTCGTCCAGATCCAGCACCACCTGGCCGGCGCTGTACTGCTGCGGCACCATCGATTCAGCGAGGCGGTCACGCTCCTCATGGCTAAGCGAGCGAAAAATCTTCACTTCATCGAGCAACGCGCGGGCGCGGCTCGAGGGTTCGATCACACCGTCCGGATGCCGCGAGATGCCCGCCGCTTCAAGGTGCCGATGGGCGAGGTCGAACAGTTGATTGCGCACGTCGCCTTTCTTGCCCAGTTCGGCGATGAAACCACTGGCCACGTATTCGGACATTTCTTCACCGGCCTCTTTGAGCAGCGCTTTCGGCGCCGGATCGAGCAACAGACTGCTGCTGCCTTGCAGAGTACGCTCGAGGGCATCGAGCACCCGGCGCGGACGGACGTGGTTCGGCACCATGATGCTGATCGACACGCCGTGCAGGTTGGTCGGGCGGCTGAGGTTGACGATCTTGGCCTTGGCCGCCACCGAGTTTGGCACCACGGCCAGGGTGCCAGCGCTGGTCAGCAGATGGGTGGCGCGCCAGTCGATATCGAGCACCTTGCCTTCGACGCCGTCGATCATCACGAAATCGTCCACCTGATAGGGCTTGGTGGTGTTGAGCACGATGCCGGAGAAGACGTCGCTCAACGTACTCTGCAACGCCAGACCGACCACGATGGCAACCACCCCGGAGGTCGCGAGCAAACCTTTGACCGGCAGCTCCAGCACACACCCGGCGGCAGCGACTATAGCGGCCAGGAACACCAGCGCACCGATCACGTCCTGCAACAACCGACCGCTGTGACCGATGCGGCGCATCAGGGCCAGACCGATCACTTCGGTCAGCACCCGCGCGGCGTACAGCCACCAGAGAATCCCCAGTGCCGTGGCGCCCAGTTGCGCAACATGGTCATCGGCGAACAACGGCGCCTGCAACGGGCTGACGCCGGCGTTGATGACCAGCGCACTGAACGCCAGAAACAACACCAGACGCACGCCGACCCGCGGGGCGCGGTGCTTGAACGGGGCGAGGTGCCAGAGCAGTGTGTCGAGCACCAGAAGCAGGGCGCTCCAGGACAGCAGGTGGGCAAACATGAAAGTCATGGAATAGCTCCGCCGGAAAAGAGTGAATGGCTCGCACCGGATGGTGGAAAAAAAGCCCTTCGCCCCACATCGCTGTGGGGGAAGGGCCCTGACTTAGTTCAGATGGGTCTTGAGCTCAGCCGCCGCTTGTCGCACTGCTGCCTTCACTTCAGGTATCTGACTCAGCGGATTGAGCAGGCCGAAGTCATGAATCATCCCGTTGTAGCGCACCGAGGTCACCGGTACGCCGGCTGCATCGAGGTGGCGGGCGTAGCCTTCGCCTTCGTCACGCAGCACGTCGAATTCGGCGGTCTGCACCAGCGCGGCAGGCAGGCCCTTGAGCTGTTCGGCGCTGGCATTCAATGGCGAGGCATGGATCTGCGCGCGCTCGGCCGGGTTGGTGGTGTAGTTGTCCCAGAACCACTGCATCATGCCTTTGGTCAGGAAGTGGCCTTCGGCAAACTGCTGGTACGAGCCGTTATCGAACCCGGCGTTGGTCACCGGCCACATCAGCAACTGGAAGCGCAGGGCCGGGGTGTTCTGTTCCTTGGCCATCAACGCCACCACCGCCGCCATGTTGCCGCCGACACTGTTGCCGGCCACCGCCAGACGCTTGCCATCGACACCGATGTCCTTGCCGTGCTCGGCCACCCATTTGGTGGCGGCGTAGGCCTGGTTGATCGCGGTCGGGTAGTGCGCTTCCGGCGACGGGGTGTAATCGACGTACACGGCAACTGCCCCGGAGCCCACCACCAGATCGCGAATCAAGCGTTGGTGGGTCGGGAAGTCGCCCAGCACCCAACCGCCACCGTGGAAGAACATGAACACCGGCAACTCGCCCTTGACCTTGGCCGGGCGCAGCACTTTCAGGTTGATCGTCTGGCCGTCGACCTTGATCGCCTTGTCGCTGACTTCAACACCGGACAGATCGACTTTCACCGAGGCCTGGGCGCCGGTCAGCACCGCGCGGGCGTCTTTCGGGCTCAGTTGTTCCAGCGGTTTGCCACCGCCGGCGGCGAGGGCATCGAGGAAGGCCTGGGTGTTGTGTTCGACACCGGGGCTGCCGGCGGCGAAAGCGTTGCCGATGGACAGGGCGAGGAGGGAAGCGGTGAGGGTTTTCTTGAGGCTCATGGTCAATTCCTTTTTCGATCGTTTGAGTTTTTTATGCCTTGGGATCGGGCTGCTGTGGCGCTGGGGTTCAGGCCTCAGCAACACCGTGAGCACAGATTAATGAGGTGCCTGAAAGTGAAAAAGCGGCTATAAAGCGTTTAACTGTCAACCAGAGAGTGACAATGAACCCGTTCGAAGACATGCGTATTTTTTGCCAGGTCATGGACTCTGGCAGCTTCACGGCGGCGGCCGATCAGTTGGGCCTGTCCAAGCAGTTCGTCAGCCGCCGGCTGATGCAACTGGAGGAGCGCCTCGGCGTGCGCCTGCTCAACCGCTCGACCCGGCGGCTGGACGTCACGCCGCTGGGGCAGAGCTATTACGAATCGGCGCTACGTCTACTGAGCGAAGTTGAACACGTGGAGCAGGGCATCGCCGGGCAGACCGCCGAGCCACGCGGCACAATTCGCTTGAGCGCGCCGCTGTCGTTCGCGGTGGCGCACTTGGGGTGCCTGCTGCCGGTGTTTTTGCAGCGCTATCGCGACGTCACGGTGGAAGTGGACTTGAGTGATCGTCCGGTGGATTTGCTCAGTGAAGGCTACGACCTGGCATTGCGCATCGGCGTGCTGGAAGACTCGACGCTGATCGCCCGACGCCTCGCCGCCATCCAGCGGGTGTACTGCGCCAGCCCGGCCTACCTGGCCGAGCGCGGTACGCCGATTCACCCCGAAGACTTGCACAGCCATGACTGCCTGCCTTACGGCCACGGTCGCCAGGTGCAATGGCGGTTCGAAGGACAGGGCAAACCATTGACCGTGAACGTCACCGGAAGGATGCGGGTCAACAACGGTGAGTTGCTCAAGGATGCGGCCATCGCCGGCATGGGCATTACTTATTTGCCGACCTTCATTGTCGGCTCGGCCTTGAAGGACGGGCGGCTGGTGCCGGTGCTGGACAGCTTCCGCCCCGAGCCGTTGACGTTATCGGCGGTCTATCCGCAGCATCGCCAGGGCTCGCGACCGGTGCAGGCGCTGATCGAATTCTTGCGTGAACGGCTGGATCGGACCGAGGACGGGCTGTAAATACAGCAGCCTCCAGATGCTTGGCGAAAGAATGTTCTCAGCACAAACTTTTCCAGATTCGCACATCCATACAATCGCTCTGCTCCACCGACGCCGAAAATAGCCCCTCTCAAACGAATCCGGAGAAGTGTTATGGCAACCGCAAAAGCAGCACCAGGTAAAGGTCTGATTAATCCGAGCAACCACGCTCTGATCCTGATCGACTTTCAGTCGCAGATGTCATTTGCGACCAAATCCATCGACGCTGTTTCACTCCGCAATAACGCTGCACTGATCTCGAAGGCAGCGAAGGAGTTTGGCGTTCCTTCCATTCTTACCACCGTCGCCGAAAAAAGCTTTTCGGGCCCGATGTTTGAAGAAATTACCTCGGTCTTCGCCGGTCAGGAACTGATTGACCGGACCAGCATGAATACCTGGGAAGACGAGCGCATAGCCGTTGCCGTGAACAAGATTGGTCGCGACCGAATCGTTCTTGCCGGTCTCTGGACTTCGGTCTGCATTGTCGGCCCTGCGATCTCGGCGCTTGAACAAGGCTTCGAGGTCTACATCATTTGCGATGCGTGCGGTGACGTTTCGGATGAGGCTCACGAGCGCGCTATCGAGCGCATGATTCAAGCCGGTGCGTGTCCGATGACCTCACTCCAGTACCTCCTGGAACTGCAACGTGACTGGGCTCGCAGCGACACCTATAACGAGACGGTGAAAACCTCTATCGCTCACGGCGGCGCTTATGGTCTTGGTTTGATTTATGCCAAAACCATGTTTAACGCATCGGAAGGTCACTGATCTGTATTGCGCCTCTTCCTTGATAGGGGAAGAGGCGTACTCAGGCGAGCGGTGGGGAGCAATGGAACATGTCCACATCTGATATGAATACGACGACTGCACCGGATGCGGCGCTGTTTTGGCTACGCATCACCGGTGTACTGATGCTGTTGCTGGTGCACGGATTGCCCAAGCTTTTCAATTTTGAGCACGAACTGACGTTGATCGAAGACCCGTTTGGCATGGGGGCTCGGTTGACCTTGTCTCTGGCAATTTTCGCGGAAGTGTTTTGTCCGATATTCATCGCCGTGGGACTTCTGACGCGCCTTGCGACACTGCCTGTTCTCTTTTTGCTGGTTGTATCGGTTCTCTGGGTTCATCCCGAGTGGAGCCTGGCCGAGGGCCAGTTCGCCTGGCTGCTGCTGATCATCTTCTCGACGATTCTTTTCGGCGGGTCTGGAAGATTGGCAGTGGGTACGAGTCTGTCGCATCGCTGGCCACTCCTGAGCAAACTGTAGGGAGAGAACAGTGAGCACAATGACTAATGAGCAGACACCGACAACTTCGGCCTGGCAACCGCTTCGTCATGGATTGTTTCGCAGTCTGTGGCTCGCCAGCATTGCGTCCAGCATAGGGACGTGGATGCATGAAGTCGGTGCTGGCTGGCTGATGACTTCTTTGTCGGCCAGTCCTTTTATGGTGTCTCTGGTACAAGTAGCGGGTGCCGCTCCTATGTTCCTTCTAGCGCTACCCGCTGGCGCGCTGGCCGACATCATCGACAAACGACGTTACCTGTTGGCTGTCCAGGCAGGGATGGCCGCCATTGCACTTGCGCTCGCCTTGATCACCTTTGCGAACCTGATGAGCGCTACGCTTTTACTCCTGTTTACGCTGGCCATGGGGGTTGGAACAGCGCTGACCATGCCAGCGTGGTCAGCGTTGACACCTGAGTTGGTTCCAGCCAGTGATCTTCCCGCCGCGATATCGCTTAGCAGCGTGGGGGTCAACGTTGCCCGAGCACTCGGACCGGCCATCGCTGGCATCATCATCAGCCTGGTAGGGCCATGGGCGACATTTGCGGTCAACGCCTTGTCTTTCTTTGGCGTTATCGCGGTACTCGCTTTGTGGCGTCGTACGCCACAACCGTCCGTATTGCCGGCAGAACGGCTGTTTGGCGCTATCCGTGTGGGTTGGCGCTATGCCCGTAGTTCACGCGAACTACAGCGAGTCATGGTGCGTGCCCTGGCTTTTTTTCTGGGCGCTAGCGCCGGCATGTCGTTGCTTCCACTGATTGTGCGAGGTGAGTTGAAGGGCAGCGCTGAGCAATTCGGGATCTTGCTCGGTTGCGTCGGGATCGGGGCGGTCGCGGGCGCAATGTTTCTGCCCGTAATTCGTCGTCATATTGCGGTCAATCAGCTGGTGGCATCGGCCAGCCTTATCTATGCGGCAGTCTTGCTGGCTTTGGCATGGGTTCGGGATTTCTATCTGCTTATCCCGGTGATGCTCATCAGTGGTGCTGCCTGGATCGCGGTATTGTCCAGCCTTCAGGTGTCTGCGCAAACATCGGTACCGGCGTGGGTAAGGGCCAGGGCGTTGGCGGTCTACATACTGACGTTCTTTGGCAGCATGGCCATCGGCGGTGTGGTGTGGGGGCTGATCGCCAGCTGGCTGTCGATCTCGATATCGCTGAGTTTTGCCGCCGTCATCATGGTAGCGGGAGTCGCGGTGGGCTGGTGGGTCAAACTGCCCGCGCTGAGCGCAGAAGACCTGGCCCCTTCGCTGCATTGGCCTCAACCGTTGCTGAGTGTCGACGCTGATGGTGAACGTGGGCCAGTCATGATCACGGTCGAGTATGAGATTGACACGGCGGATGCCGATGCCTTCAAAGAGGCCATGGAAGAAGTGCGCAGAATGCGGCAGCGCAATGGTTCTTTTTCCTGGCAATTGATGCAGGACACCGAAAATCCGCAACTGTGGATAGAGCTGTTTTTTGACGAGTCCTGGCACGATCATCTACGCCATCACAGTAGAGTCACTCGCGCCGAGTTAAAAATCGAATCAGCCGCTCGGCGCTTTCAAATCGCTGGAAAGCCTGTACGTATTCGGCACCTGCTCAAAGGCTGACGGGTTAGTCCCGCTCAGATGCAATAGATACTCGATAACCGCATAGATCGGATCAATATCGGGGCCACCTTGAGCATCATTGCCACGGTAGGAGAGCTGGGTCAGATGTACTAAAAGATCCTTGGCCGGTCCGATTTGCGCGACATAGCGTAAATCAACATCACACTCCCAGTGTTTTCCGTCTTTTCCTTGCCATGGAACGAAGTTGCCAGTATCGGAATCGAATGGATTTAACTACCTGATCGAAACTGAACATGGTGGGATCATGGAGGTGGAACCGAAGCCGGTTCTCGATCCGAGGCACTGAGAGCAGTCCCTTGCTGCCTTCATCTGCGCCTTGTTGACGGATCGACAACTATTTTTTGCAAAATGCCTGATTGCTTTCAACGTCTCGACAGTGCTGACAGTCAGCCGAATGTGGTCATCGAAGAGGGGGAGTGATAACGGCAGTCTGATGGCTGCTACGCCGACTAGCTGTAGAGAGCACTTGTTAGCACGGCTTGGAATTATGTTCTTCCTGTTCTTGACAGGTCATCTGAACAAGTCCAAAAATGAGTCTATTCCTGCTGAGGGAATGTTAAATAATCTTTAGATTTCAATGGGTAGGACGCTAGATGCGAGTCTCGTTTCCCGCTCCAAGCATTAAAAAATGGATCTCTGAAAAGAGGTCCATTTTTTTGTCCAAAGAAAAGTCTTTCTTTGATTTTCCCGCTACATCCTCTGAAAACACTCAAATCCAGCCCCAATGGGTAATGCCAGTCAGTTAAAGAGTTTCAGGTTCAGCACTGTCCCCCGTAGCAGCTGGCGAAGCCTGCGTCCGGCGGCGAAGCCGTCGCAAATCCTGCTTCCACGATTTGTCTGGAATACCGCAGTGACTGTTTTACGACTGCTGCGCAGCCGGACGCAGGCTTCGCCAGCTGCTACGGTTCGCGTAATGTCTTAACTGACTGGCATTGGCCCCAATGGGTACATTTTCCAGTACATCAATCCGGTGCTTGGCAGATCGGTTTTTTCGTGGTGCCTGCGTCATTGAAAGCTGTACAAATCTCCTCAATCCATACGAGACGGAGTTTGTAGGGGCAAGTCCATCGCTGAACAGCCATGAGGTTGAGCCGATATTCGTATCGGTGAGTCCATGACCGCAAAATGCCAGGATCAATTGGTCAACGACCTCGGCGCCCACCGGAAACAACTCATCGACCGCCACCTGCACCCGTTCGCGTGTGACTGGATTCTCGATGCCGCCGGTGGGACCGTCGTCGACGACTCTTATGTTGTCGGCGCCGAAACCCTTGCGTAGCGCCCATTCACCCATTGAACGGGCCGCGAAAATGGCTTCGTCCAGATACGCGAAGCGCATGGCCTGGTTTAGGACAGAAGTCACCGAGCTCACTCCGATTGCCAGACAAGCACGCCTAACCATGGGGACCCTCCGCATTGCGCTTAGTGAGGAGGGTGTAAAGGTGAACCGGTAAAAAAAACGGGTGCCAGCACCAACGCGGCGGCCCAGGAGGCGTGAGTCGTTCAGCCAGCATGGTGGCGCCTGCGAACAGCATCATCGGAATGTGCCATGCCCCGCTAACAAGCGGCACGAACATCCAGGCCCAGCACGAAACGATACAAAAGACGCCATGCGTCATGCCGAATATCAGACAATCCCTGTCGGCAACCCAGCCGAACATACCTATTCGGCGCAGTAGATGGCCCCGATTGAGTGCTGCACGGTGCCACGGGCTTGCGCTCCATAGCATCGCGATCAGCAGTGCCACGGCCAGGGCGTTTTTTATGACAGCAATCTGTAGCAACAACGCTAGGGCTGTCAGAATGGGGCCAACAGCCATCCATAGCGCACAGTAACCGAGCAGGAACCCGACTGACGCTCGTATTCGCCTGCTTGGCAGGCTAGAGCGCCAGACATGCATGAGTGGCATCGCCAGAAGGGGTGGCATCATGGCCAAAAGCATCAAGGCCCAACCCGCCAGAATTCGATGGAGCGGGTTGAGTGCGAGCTCCGCTTGCAGCGCCGCGGGCCAACTCGTGATGATCGATAGCCCATTCGCGGCCACGCAAAACGCGGGACCTTCTGTGTTCACCTCGTTGTAAGCGCAAAGGGCCAGGCCGAGTCCGGCCGTGGCTAAAAGCAACGGCCAGGGGTCGTAAGTAAAACTGCGTAGAACTGGGCTTAGCCGCATGATGTCGCTCTCAACTCACGACACCACTTCGCGTGAGAACGTTTACCCACCCAGTCAGGGGACCAGGGTCGCAGCGGCATGTTGCCCGCCGCCACTTGTTGGTAGATGTTGCCGGCGAGGTTCATCACTGCGTCGTAGCTGGCCAGGTCGAGGCCTTGCCTGGCCATGTGCTCCCGGTCTTCGGAAGTGAACATATCGCGGATCTGCCCATACCAGGCAGGGTTGGTGATAGGCGCTGTGGTGGAGGTCATTGTCATGCCCGACTCCTTGTCGTCAATAACAAACAAAAGTTCCAGTGGACCGGATCCTGGTCGCCAGCATGCTCGTGCTCAACGCATGCACCTTGCTCGAAAGGCCCTGGCGACTCGGTAGTATCCCGACCAGCAGCGCCTAGGTTGCCTTGATGGCGATGAACGAGGCGACCAGTCCAGCTGGCGCGCCGTTGTGAGGCTTCATGCGGATGACCGATCCGGTGATGGCCGGAACCTGATTCACGCCGTTCGGCCAGCGCTCCGTCAGCGATCCGTCATAATCGTAGAAGTAGTCTTGTGTCGAGGTCCCGGGCCGTCCGCTGCCCTCAATGTGTACGTGGTCTGGAACACCGTTGTGGGCGGGGGTGATGACCCCCTTCAAGTCCATGACGGCGTTCGACCCGAAACCGAGTTCGCCGATGAATGTCCCGTTGAAGGTGTCCTCCACTGTCCACACGCCTTCCGCGAACAACAGGTTCGCCAGTTTTTCCGGGTCACCGTCTGTCAACGCAGGGTTGTTGAGAAAGCTCCTATAAGTCCATTTTCCTGCAAAGGGATTGTTCATTACTGACATCTCCTTATCAGTGTTGCTTGGAATCTGAGTGTTGATTCGATGCGTGCTTCATACCTGCCATACCAATGCCGCCGCCAGCGGCATTGAGGTCTGGAACGATCTGGATATTGGTCATCATGCCGCCGTCTTCGTGGTCGAGGATGTGGCAGTGGATGACGAACTCGCCGATGTAACGGTCGTAGTGCGTGCGCACCAGTACCTGGTAATCGTTCTGCACAAAGATCGTGTCCTTGAATTCGTGCCACATCCCGCAGTATTGGTTTTGCAGGCCCAGTTCGTCGGCCGGAACCAGGCACTCGCCATTGGGGCCGAAGATACTTTTGGGTTTCTCGCCGGGCTTGGCGTAGAGCACGTCCATCACTTGGAACGGGTTGACGTGAATGTGAAAGATGTGGGGTTCGCCCTGCGAGCTCAGCACCCAGTCGTCGGTGGTGTTGACCTGGCGAGTGAAGTCGATGCGGTCCGGGTCATAGGACTTGTAGTTGATGTAAAAGCCGAACGCGCCTGTCCACGGATCTCCCGGTTTTGTCGGCGGGGTGGCAGGAGGTGAGGGCGGGAATGGCGGGTTGCCGATGAAGAAGTCAACCTTCTGGATGTCGTTGTTGACCACCGCATCCTTGAGGTTGTCCATCCCGCGCCAAGGGTTCAGATTGCCGCTGCGCAATCCTTCGAGGGCGGCGGCGGGCAGCGATGGGTCCGTTTTGTTGGCGTCGTAGAGCGCCTGCTGGATATAGCGTTGTGGATCGTCGGTCACGACCTTGCCGCCCGAGACGATCACCGTCGCCAACAATTGGGTTTCGTTCGGGCCCTGGCCGCCCGGGCCTCCATTGGGGCCGGCATTGGCGCGTTCTGCGGGCGTGGCCGCCTGGTTCAGCACACAGTAGGTGCCGTCGCGGGGGAACATCAGCAACACATCACTGCGATAACCGGGTTGCAGGAAGTTGCTGCCGATGCCACCGCTGACGCTCTTTTTGTTCACTCCGATGGGGCGAATAGTGGTGCGCGTGAGTCCGTCGGCGGCGATCTCGAATTGAGGGACAAGCTCGACCGGTTTGCTGGAATCGGGCACGGTCACCGGGCACAGGTCGGCGATCAGTGCAGCCTGTTCCTTCGGTGTACCGCTGAGCACGCCTTTGAGCGCGAGACTGGCTTTGGGGCTGGTTGTGTTCATGGGCACGATTTGCAGGTTCACGGTGTCGTGGATACCCCCGTGAATGAAGCGCCAGCGTTGGATTTCTCCCGCGGCAATGCCTTGGAGGGTCGGTTGCACCACGCCATTGATGCTGGTGAACCGACCGCTCTCGTCCCAGACAGTGGCCGAGGAGAGTTGCGCATCGAAGTTTTCTACAACACCTGTTTTGCCGCTGGGACACGTCCAGGTGCCATCCTTTTGCGTAATGATGGCGCCCTTGTCGTCGAAACAGGCATACGGGATTTGCTGGAACAGAAAGACTTGTTCGGTAATGGGCTTCCCGGCAGCGTCCTTGAGAATGGTGTCGATGTCTCCTGGCTTGCCACCGGCGTAGGGGCGGCTGCCGCGCACAATCAGTGCGCCTGCGGCGCCGCTGGCGACCTGCAGAGCCGTGGAACCATGCCGGTGCGCGTGGTACCAGAAGGTGCCCGAAGGATGGTCGGTGGGGATGTTGATTTCGTATTCGAATTTGGTTTGCGGGGCGATGTTCAACAGCACGTTGTCGCTGTTGCCCGACGGTGAGACGTGCATCCCGTGGTAATGCAGATTGATTGTATTGAAGCAACCCGCCCCACCATTCGCCGGATCGCTTCCCCCCGGACAACTGGGATCGTTTTTATCCAGCTGGTTGTCCAGGTGCACCCGCAGGGTGTTGCCTGGCTGCACATCAATGAGCGGCCCCGACAGGCAACCGCCATAGGAACGCAGCTTGACCTTGTCCTTGGCGCCGTCGGGATTGCCCGGGTTGTAGATATAATTTTCGCGTTTCTGCACTTGCAGGTTGAGTTCGACGGTTTGACCGTCGCGGGTGATGTCGCCCGCCGGGTTGCAACCTGTTTCCGGAAGGGCCAGTTCGGTCGCCTTCAGTGTGCCCGGTGGTCCCTTTTCAAGGAGTCTGGGCGGTGCGAGGAAAGGCTGGGCCGCGAGTTCGGCGAGCGCTGCCGAGGAGGTTGTACAGGCCATCAACCCGGCCAGGACTATACGAAGCGAAGTCATGTTGTTCTCCCTGCGCCATTGCGCGAATGTGAGCGACAGCCTCGACGGCTGTGTGTCCTTTGATCAACTGACTTACATGGGAACCGGCATCGACCTTCCGGTGGCTGCGCGACTCCTAGGAAGAACCTTTGCGCTTGAGCACATTGGCGATGGTCGCGGCCATGCCGGAAAAGTCGCAGGTGCTGCCGGCGCCAGGGGTGTAGACCGGAGGCTGGGCGACGGAAGGATCACCGCTGGTGAAAGGAGGGTCGGGATTGTACTGGATGGTCAACTGCACCTTTTGGGCAACGATATCGCTGGAGATCATGGCGATAATTTCCAATGCCTCATCCAGCCCTGACGAAATGCCGCCACCGGTGATGCGTTGTTTGTCGACGATGAAGCGCGGATAGCCTTCCACCACATTGACGCGGCTGAAGAGTTTCAGGCAGGCGATGAAGGCCCAATGAGTCGTCGCATTGTAACCGTCCAGCAAGCCGGCCGCGGCAGCCAGCAATGCACCCTCGCAGACGGAGGCGGAAAATTTCGCGGCCTCGCCTTGTCGCAACAGCCAGTTCATACGCAGGGGATCGCCCATCAGGCGTTGTAAGTCGTCAGGTTCGCCGCCGGGAATCCACAGCAGGCTGATGTATTCAGAGTGTTGATCGAAAATCGGTAAATCGCCGCCGAGCGTCAGGCCGTCCCGGGTGGTGATGGACGGCCCATCAAGGGATATCAGCCGAACTGCCCGGGGTGGTGCTGCGGGGTTGTGCTGCGGTTCGATCCGGGCCATCCAGTTGAACAGCTCGTACGGGGCACTGACGTCGAGCAAGTCCACGCCATCGTAGACCGGGATTGCAATCAAGTACTGTCCTGGTGCGGGCATGGCTCCCTCCTGGAGAACACCGCGGCGAACGCGCTTGCGTCGTCAGGTGTATAGCGTCCTGCTAATCAGCGTTGCGATGCCCGGACGGAAAAACCGGAGGTCCTGCTGCCTGAAACCAATGCCCAAGGGCAGCTTCTGGGGAGCGTAGTTGACGCCAGCCCACCTGCAAGGCGTTTTCGTTGGCATGTGCTGAGTGGTACTGATCGACGCTGGCGGTATCTATGGGGGGGAGGTAGTGATTAGCGAGGAGGGGATTTCGGGCGGTGTTTTTCGCGGTCGCGGCAGGACCGTTTCAGGCCGAAAACCTATACGGGTAACCGGAGGTTTCCGACCCGAAGGCTGAAATCGTCAGGTGCCGCTCATCTGTTTTCGACCAATATGAGCCGCTGGTCTGTGCTGTATTGGCGTTCGTACTGGCACGTTGCTAGATCCCATATATGCTGACGATGGCGCAGTACCCCCCCGAGCCTTTCGGGACTTCTGGCAACAAGGAGGTCACCATGTCATCCGCCCCTCGTGTACGCCGTTCTCTCAGTGATGTTCAGTACGACTATGACCACGGCAAGAAAGATGAACTTGAAGCACTGATCCGTGCCTGGAAAGGCATCAAGGATCTTCCCGCCAGCCACCCCAACTCCTTCTTCTCCATCGGTGGCCTGCATGGCGAGCCGTTCCGTGGTGAAGGCAAGACCGACCCCAACTGGTGGGGCGGCTACTGCCAGCACGGCACGGTGCTCTTTCCGAGCTGGCACCGCGCCTATCTCTGGCGCCTGGAAGAGGCGCTGCGCAGCATTCCCAAATGTGAAAACGTCACCCTGCCGTTCTGGGATGAATGTAGCGACGAGTCACGAGAAAATGGCCTGCCTTCAGCCCTGACCCAGGAATCCTTCGTGATCGACGGTCAGAAGATCGAAAACCCGCTGCGCTCTTTCGTGTTCCCGCAAGCCATCGCCGATGAGGTCACGGGCACACCGATCATCTACAGCAAGCCCGAAGGCTACGAGACCGTGCGCTATCCGCTGTCCGGGTTGTTGGGCACCGAACCGGACCGCGTAGCCACGGCGGCACACAACGCGCAGTTCAAGGACCCGGCGAAGAACATCACCTACCTCAATGAGAACGTCAGCACCTGGCTGAGCGGCAAGATCAAGATCGGTGGCAAGTGGCGCGGCGAGGTGTTCAGTCGCTTCGAAGCCTGCCTCGACTCTCCGAGCTACACGCTGTTCTCCAATACCACCTCCGCCGGCGCGAAGAACGACGCCGTCCCGGAGGGCCCTCACCATGTGCCGCTGGAGGAGCCCCACAACTTCATGCACCTGGCGGTCGGCGGTTTCGACTACCCGGGCCAGGGCGACAGTTCGGCGATTCCCGGGGCCAATGGCGATATGGGCGAGAATGAAACCGCCGGCCTGGACCCGGTTTTCTTCTTCCACCACTGCTTTATCGACTATGTTTTCTGGACTTGGCAGCGCCGGCAAGGGGCCACCGATGAATTCAGCATCGACTCCAGGGATCCCGGAGCCACTTACTATAAACCCGACGGCGTGCAGCCCCCTGCGGGCGGCGCGGGCCTGGACCCGAACGCCATACTGAGCCTGGACACCACCCTGGACCCCTTCGTCAAGGCCGACGGCAACCCCTTCACCACCCGTGACTGCATCAACATCGAGAAGCAACTGGGCTACATCTATGGCGCCGGTTCCCTGGATGCCTATGCCCAACCCGCCAAGCAGTTGTTGTTCAAGGCCGAGGCACCGCAGCCAACCGGCAAGACCCTGCGGGTCAGCCGTATCAACCGAGCGAAAATCCGTGGTTCGTTCCTGATCTCGGCCTACGCCAAGGTCGACGGCAAGCGCGAGTACCTGGGTACCCGGCCGATCCTCAGCCGTTGGCACGTCGAAGGTTGCATGAACTGCCAGACGCACCTGGAAGCCAAGGCCACCTTCAAGCTGCCGCTCAACGCCGATAACTCGGCGATTGACGATGACAGTATCGAGGTGGAAATACAGACCCGTGACACGGTCCTGAAGCGGCCAAATGCGGCAAGTCTGCTCAGCACCGGCAACGCCGCCACTGCGGACGCGCCGTTTAAGCTGGAAACCTACTGATCCACAGCGGGCTTTGCCCACTGCTGGCGCGGCGGCCGAAGGCAATCTTCGGTCGCTGCGCCTAAGCTACCCCGTATTTCCCTCGGTACCTATCCTGAAATTGGTTTACGGGACGCGCGCGTTGCGTGATGCTGCCAGGGCTCTGATTGCCAGGGGGATCGATCCGCGTACCCTTCGGCGGCTGGAGCGAAATGCCAGGCGCCTGACTATCATCTTGACGCCCTGAGGTCGCGGTGACCATTAGCGCGCCACGGCTCGTCAGGCCGTGGCGAACAGCCTTCCCTAAGGCGCTATGTCAGCCTTGAACCACTTCTGCGAAAGCTGTTTGACAGTCCCATCCGCCAGGGCTGCGCTCAGGGCATGGTTGAATTCTTCCTTCAAGTCAGTATCACCCTTCCTGAACGCCAGGGCCTCGCCCGGGCCCCAGATGGGCCCACCTATCTTGGGGCCGACCATGTGCACCGCCTGGTTTTCCGGGTTTTGCAGCACGGAGGAGAAAAACGTCACGTCATCGAAAGCAAAATCAATGCGGCCTGCGTTCAGGTCCATCATGTGCTCGCCGGACTTTTTGTAGACCCGGATGGTCGCGACACTTTTAAAGTTTTTCTCCACAAAGTCCGTGTAAGCCGTGCCGGACTGAATACCAATGACCTTACCTTTGACCAGCGAGCGCAGTTGATCGATGGTGGCCTGGTCGTTGTTCTGATCACCGCTGAGCTTGACCACTTCATCGCTCGGGGCGCTTGAAGTCGCCGCTGGTGTTGAGCTGACAAACACACCCTGCGTGGCCGCATACGGCTGTGAGAAAGCGACGATGGCCTCACGCTCCGGGGTAATCACGATGGCATCCATCAGCATGTCGAATTTGTTGGCGTTAAGCCCCGCGATCATCCCGTCCCAGTCCTGGGCTTGAAGCTTGCACTCAAGCTGGATCCTCGCGCATAGGTCCTTCAGCAGTTCAGGTTCGAAACCGGCAATCTCGCCGTTGGGTAGTGTGGTGTTCCAGGGTTCGTAAGCCCCTTCGGTGGCCACACGAACCGTTGTCCAGTCCTTCGCAGCGGCCATGCCAGTAAACAGCAGGCTGCTGCCCAGGGCGGTACAGGCGAGCAGCTTTCGGGTAAAGCGAGTGATGGAATGCATGTGTTTCCCCAAAGAGTTCGAAAAGGATCGGCAGGGGCAAGCAATGACCGCCATAAGGCGAGGCTAGGGCCTTTTTATTAGAGTGTTGCGTACGAGTCAGGCAGTTCGGCCGTAAAAGCCCAGTTGTTCCTCAGCGCTGAACAGCACACCGGGTTTTTCGTAGTACGAGAAAACTGCCACCATCCGTTCGCGGTTACCCTTGACCGGGGTGACGCGGTGCGCCGTGTTTTTACCGCGAAACACATTGAGCGTGCCGGCGCGCAGCTTGAGTGTCTGCACCTGGGGATCACGCCCCTCAAGCAGTTCGGCCACGCCGGCGTAGTTGGGATCATCACTGGTGCGCAAGTCGCTGCGGTACTGGAATTCGCCACCTTCTTCGGGGGCCTGCAGCATCAGTGTGGTGGTGAATTCGGAGCGATCGAAGTGCCAATTCAAGGTCTCGCCCTGGCGATAGCTCATCACGTTGACGCGCGCCAAGGGGTCGGCCATCACGTGCAAGTGCGGCTTCTCCATGACGGCGGCCAGAAAGGCCACCAGGGGCGGGTACTCGTAGACGTCACTGACAAGGCTGCCCTTGAGTTGGTCTGCGCACAGGGTATGGCTGACCGTCTCGACGTTGCGTAATGCCGGATGATCCGCCGCCAAGCCCTCGATCTGCGGTTTGAAGTAAATATTGTGCGTGCGGCTGTGGGTATGGGATTCGCTGTTCATGGTCGGCTGAATTTGCTTGGTCGCCAGGCGCACTTTGTCCTCTGCGATAAAGCCTTCCAGATTGAACATGCCGTTCAGGTTCAGCTCGTTGCGGGACTTCTCAACCAGGCGGTTCCACTCTTCGCTGCCTTCACGGTCGAGTGGATAGCGCTCAAGATCTATGACGTTGTTCATGATGCCCCTCTCGTTGTAGATGGCTCCAACGTACCCCATGAAAATCTTCGTAACAACGGCATAAATTGTTAGGATCCCCCTAGTAAAACTTATGGGAGACGCGCTCATGCAACGGTTACCACCCCTCAATGCCGTTCGGACCTTCGAAGTCGCAGCACGGCTGGGCAGCTTTGTGCTGGCGGGGGCAGAACTGGGCGTGTCATCGGCGGCCGTCAGCCAGCAGATTCGCCATTTGGAAGACTACTTCGGCAAGAAACTCTTCGTACGCAACGGCAACCGCCTGGCCCTCACCGACGCCGGCCTGGCGATCTATCCGCAAACCTCTCGGGCGCTGGGTGACATTGCCGCGATGACCGTGCGCATACTCGAAGGTGAAATGCGCACACGGCTTATTGTCAGCGTGCCGTTTTCCCTGGCCGAATGCTGGCTGGCCCCGAAGTTGTCAGAGCTGCTGGAGATCTACCCACAACTGTCGGTGGATGTTCGCGTGGAAGATGACCCGGTCGACCTCGCCCGGCATGACGTGGATCTTCGCGTCAGCTATGGGGATTATCACTACCCCTCGTTTGAGGCCATCCCCTTGTTCCATGACGAAGTGCTGCCGGTTTGCGCGCCGGAGCTTTGGTATCGGCACGGTAACAAGGACTTCGATCTCACACAGATTCACGAAAGTTTGTTTATCCATACCCAATGGGGGCCCAACTATGCGTCGCATCCTACGTGGAGTGATTGGTTCACCAGCGAAGTAGGGGACTCACCGGACCCCGCACATGGCCGCCGCTCGGGGTTGTCGAGCCTGTCGGTGACCCTTGCGAAGCTGGGGATGGGGATTGCTTTGGGGCAGAAGGTAATTGCGAAGCGGGATTTGGAGGCGGGGCGTTTGATTGCGCTTTCTACTGCGTCGTTGAAGTTGGGGCATGCTTATTGTGCGTTTGTGCCAGCGGCCAAGCGGGGGCGGGTGGATGTGCAGAGGCTGATTGGGTTGTTGCAGCTTTCGAAAGTTGAGGCGGGCCCGTAGGCGCGGATGTATCCGCGAAATCCAACGTGATCGCTTCATTGGAACGTATGAGTAAGTGAGTTGCTTTTGCCGGCTGTGCTCTTTCGCTTCTCACCCAGTCTGAAGCGGACTGGCAGGGTGCGCGCCAAGGCGCGCACCCTGGGTGATGCTTATTCGGTACTTCTCTCATGATGGCTTGAGACGAATTGCCGAAAGCGTTCGGTGGGCAAACCTTCGAATAGTTCTGCTGGCGTGCCCTGGGCATCGATCAGGCCACCGTGCATGAACACCACCCGGTTTGACACGTGCCGGGCAAAGCCCATCTCGTGCGTGACTACAAGCATGGTGCGGCCTTCCTCGGCCAGAGAGCGCATCACCCGCAACACCTCTCCAACGAGTTCAGGGTCAAGTGCCGAGGTCGGTTCGTCGAACAACATGACTTGTGGATTCATCGCCAGCGCGCGCGCTATCGCTACCCGCTGCTGCTGTCCGCCGGACAGATGCGCGGGGTAATAGTCGCGGCGATCGTACAGGCCGACCTTGTGCAACAGGGCCTCAGCTTCCTCGATACATTCGGCACGGGAGCGTTTGAGCACCCGCATCGGGCCCTCAATGATGTTTTGCAGCACCGTCATGTGCGACCAGAGGTTGAAGCTTTGGAACACCATACCCAGGCAACTGCGCATGCGCTCGACCTGGCGGCTGTTGCTCGGGGTCTGGCGGCCGTCGGCATGCTGCTTCATTTCGATCACTTCACCATTGACGCTGATGATGCCTTGATCGGGCGTTTCCAGAAGGTTGATGCAACGCAGGAAGGTACTTTTACCGGATCCACTGGCACCGAGGATCGAGATCACGTCGCCCTTGTGGGCTTCCAGGGAAATGCCCTTGAGGACATGTGCGCTGCCGAAGGACTTCTGGATATTGGTTACCGACAAGGCTGAAGCGGGCTGAGTGCTCATGGCATGCTCCGTATCAAATCAGGAATGGGTAGTCAGCGGAGGGCTGGCTTTTTTGATGGTGTCAACTGGCCGCTCACGCAAGTGCGGCGAGAGGCGATGCTCGAGCCAGGCGACAGCACGGACGACCAGGAAATTCAGCACCAGGTAGATCAAGGCCGCGCAAATGAACACTTCCATCGTGCGATAGGTGCGCTGGATGATCTGTTGCGCGACGCCAGTGACGTCCCAGACAGTCACCAGGCTGGCCAGCGCCGTGGACTTGACCAGCAAAATGGCTTCGGTGGAGTAGGCCGGCAGGGCCTGGCGCAGGGTAACCGGCGCAATGATCCGGCGTAGCAGTTCCCAGGGCGACATGCCCACGGCCTTGCCCGCCTCGATCTGCCCCTGTGGCACGCTAAGCAGCCCGCCGCGAATGATTTCGGCGGTGTAACCGGCGGTACACAAGGCCAGTGAAACCACCGCGCAGCCATAGGGCGATTTGAGCAGTACCCAGGCGAAGCTGTCGCGAATGGCCGGGAACTGGCCCAATCCGTAGTAAATCAGGAACATTTGAATCAGCAGCGGCGTACCGCGAAACAACATGATGTAGAACCGCGCCGGATAGCTGAAAAACCACCAGCGGCTGACCCGCAGGCTGACAATGCCTACGGACAGGGTAAGGCCGATCACCAATGAGCTGAAAAATAGCGTCAGCGTTGTGGGTAACGCTGCCAAAAGCTTGAGCATGGTGTCAGCGAGAAACGGAAAATCGATCATAAGTGGCGCTCCCGACTCGAACTAGACTGGGCTGCGTTGCCGCGTGCGACGCACGCGAGCCTCAGCCATGTGGAAAAGCCGACCAGACAGGCCAGTGAGAATGAGGTACACGATGCCCCCGATGATGTAGAACGTGAAATATTGACGAGTGGAACCGGCCGCGACCTGGCTGGCACGCATCAATTCCACCAAGCCGATGACTGAAATCAGCGCGGAGTCTTTCAGACTCATTTGCCAGACATTTCCCAGCCCGGGCAGCGCAAATCGCAGCACCTGGGGGACCAGAATACGTTTGAAGCGCATCGCGCGGGTCATACCGATGGCCAGTCCTGCTTCCAGTTCGCCGCGCGATACCGCAAGAAAAGCGCCACGGTAGACTTCAGCCTGATAGGAGCCGGAAATCAGCCCGACCGCCAACGCGCCGACCAGAAAAGGCGGTACGTCGATATAGCCTTCACCACCGAACCAGTGGCCAACCGCCGTAACCACACTGGCACCGCCGAAGTAGAACAGGTAGATCACCAGCAACTCAGGGATCCCCCTGAACAGTATCGAATACAGATCCCCCAGCCAGCGCAAGCTGCGTCGACGGGATAGCTTGGCAGCAGCGACCAGGCTGCCAAATACCGCACCCACCAGCAGGGCTGCCAGGGTCAATATCACGGTCATGCCCGCTGCCTTGAGCAGCGCCATTCCCCAGCCTGAGTCACCGAAACTGAGTAGCTGCAAGAGGTTCATAGAGGGTCCTACTTATGAGAAGGTTTAAGCAGCCCGGCAACCTTCACGGTGTCGGGCCATTCAGAATCAATGCTGAGGGGTGAGGTCTGCCTTGAACCACTTCTCGCTCAGTTTCTTGATTGTGCCGTCAGCCATGGCTTCCTTGAGGGCTGCGTCGAACTGGGCTTTGAGTTCCGGGTCTTTCTGACGGAAGCCCAGCGCTTCGCCTGCACCCCAGATCGGGCCTTTGATGACCGGACCGGTAAAGACCAGTGGTTTGTTCTCAGGCTTGTCCATGACCGAATTGAAGAAGGTCACGTCATCGAACGCTACGTCGATACGGCCGGCCAGCAGATCGAGAATGGCTTCGGCCGAGCTGCCGTACTCACGAATGGTCGCCACATCCTTGAAGTTCTGATCAATGAATGACGTGTAAATGGTGCCAGAGGCGATGCCAATGGTCTTGCCCTTGAGCGCCTTGCGCTGCTCTTCAACGCCGGCACGTACTTCCTTGGCATCAGTACCCAGCGTGATGGCGGCGTCGGCGCCGGTTTTGCCCGGCAACAGATCGGCTTTGAGCGCGACGAAACTGGCCGGTGTCTGGGCGTAAGGCGTCGAGAAGGCCATGACCTTCTGGCGTTCGTCGTTGATGACAATGGCGTCCATCAGCACGTCGAATTTACCGGCGTTGAGGCTGGCGATCATGCCGTCCCAGTTTTGTACGACGATGTTGCACTTGAGCTTCATGCGCGGACAGATGACATCCATCAGCTCCGGTTCGAAGCCGCCGATTTTTCCACCCGGCAGCGTCAGGTTCCAGGGCTCATAGGCGCCCTCTGTTGCAATATTCACCGAGGTCCACTCTTTGGCCTGCAGTGCCGGAGCACAGGCCAGAACCATTGCACTGAGCGCTACAGAACCCAACCAGCTTGATTTCTTCGACATCTTGATACTTCCTGCCTAATCAATGGAGTGTTGCGAACTGATCCGGCTCAGGCCGAATCTCCAATGTCTGTGCGCACAACTATTTTTGTGCACACAAGACAAAACCATAAAAGCCACCGTCAGTTAAGCCGGTTAATTCGCACCCATAATGGTTTCAGCCTGGACAGCTTCCCCATCTCCATGTGCCCCTGACCGACAGATCAACCGGTGATCATCGGCAGGTTCAGGCCCTGCTCGTTGGCGCAGTCGATCGCGATCTGGTAACCGGCATCGGCGTGACGCATGACCCCGGTGGCCGGGTCGTTGTGCAGCACGCGAGCGATACGCTCGGCCGCTTCGTCCGTACCGTCGCAGACAATCACCATGCCCGAGTGCTGGGAGAAGCCCATGCCGACGCCGCCGCCGTGGTGCAGGGACACCCAGGTCGCGCCGCTCGCGGTGTTGAGCAGGGCGTTGAGCAGTGGCCAGTCGGACACGGCGTCGGAGCCATCCTGCATCGATTCGGTTTCGCGGTTCGGGCTGGCCACCGAACCGGAGTCCAGGTGGTCGCGGCCGATCACGATCGGTGCCGACAGCTCGCCGCTGCGAACCATTTCGTTGAACGCCAGACCGAGCTTGGCGCGCAGACCCAGGCCCACCCAGCAGATACGTGCCGGCAGACCCTGGAAGCTGATGCGCTCGCGCGCCATGTCCAGCCAGTTGTGCAGGTGGGCGTCGTCCGGGATCAGCTCTTTGACCTTGGCGTCGGTTTTGTAGATGTCTTCAGCATTGCCCGACAGTGCCGCCCAACGGAACGGGCCGATACCGCGGCAGAACAGCGGACGGATGTAAGCCGGTACGAAGCCCGGGAAGTCGAAGGCGTTCTCGACGCCTTCTTCTTGCGCCATCTGACGGATGTTGTTGCCGTAGTCGAAGGTCGGAATGCCCATTTTCTGGAAGTCGAGCATCGCTTTGACGTGCACGGCCATCGATTGCTTGGCGGCTTTGACCACGGCAGCCGGCTCGGTCTTGGCGCGAGCGCGGTATTCGTCCCAGGTCCAGCCAGCCGGCAGGTAGCCATTGAGCGGGTCGTGGGCGCTGGTCTGGTCGGTGACCATGTCCGGGCGCACGCCGCGCTTGACCAGTTCCGGCAGAATTTCAGCCGCGTTACCCAGCAGGGCGATGGAAATCGCCTTGCCTTCCCTGGTGTATTTGGCGATGCGGGCCAGCGCGTCGTCGAGGTCGGTGGCTTGCTCGTCGACATAACGGCTGTTCAAACGGAAATCGATGCTCACTTGTTGGCATTCGATGTTCAGCGAGCACGCGCCGGCCAGGGTAGCGGCCAGCGGTTGAGCGCCGCCCATGCCGCCCAGACCTGCGGTCAGGACCCAACGACCGGTGAGGTTGTCGTTGTAGTGTTGGCGACCGGCTTCGACGAAAGTTTCGTAGGTGCCCTGAACGATGCCCTGGCTGCCGATGTAGATCCAGCTGCCGGCAGTCATCTGGCCGTACATGGCCAGGCCTTTGGCGTCCAGTTCGTTGAAGTGTTCCCAGTTCGCCCAGTGCGGCACCAGGTTGGAGTTGGCGATCAGTACGCGCGGGGCGTTGCTGTGGGTCTTGAATACGCCGACCGGCTTGCCGGATTGCACCAGCAGGGTTTCGTCGTCATTCAGATTGGTCAGGCTTTCGACGATCTTGTCGTAGCACTCCCAGTTACGTGCCGCACGACCGATACCACCGTAAACCACCAGCTCCTTGGGGTTCTCGGCCACTTCCGGGTCGAGGTTGTTCATCAGCATCCGCAGCGGCGCTTCGGTCAACCAGCTCTTGGCGGTCAACTTGTTGCCGCGAGCAGCGCGGATTTCGACGTCACGGTATTTAGTAGGCTTATTCTCGGTCACGAAAAAAACTCCTCAGCGATCAATCCAAACTAACCCAGGCAGTGGGTAAGCCAGCCTGTGCGCATCGTTGCGCCACAAGCGAATCAATGGACGATGGTCGAGTCTTCGTGACTCATACTCATACGTCTTTACTTGTACATACAAGACTATGCAATCAAGCGGCCAACTTATTGGATAGTCGTTCAATAAAGTGTTGGATCTGGCTGAAAAGCCCTTGGGGCAAAGGTTTGCCGGGTATCGAATTTTTTCAGAGGGTTTTTGCGAAGGCGTGGTGGTTGTAACTTGAATATGGTTTTGCGCTACGTTGGGGCGTTCGGTAACAAGTTGGTGCGCTTTGGAAACGGCTTCAAGCCAGGGCCGAATCAGCTCTTTCAGACTGGATTTCCGGGCCGCTCACATTCAGCAATCGCGAGTACTTTGGTTTATGGCCAGTGAGCGGTTCGAGGCGGTCATCATGTCCAGGATTGGCACGGACACCGTAGCTATGTTTATCAGATGGGGGCAAAGCAGGTGAGGTTATCGACTTCCCGGATTTGCTGATTGATGACCATGTTGAGGAGGTGCCCCACATCGCTTCCGAAAACGCTGATACAGATCCAGGCTCGGCCCCAAGGCAATCCATCAGTCGTCGAAATGCAGAGAAACGCATACCCTTGACAACCAATGGACAGCCTTGGAGTACAACAAATTTACTTCAGGTTTTTCAGCACCGTGGCAAGTACTTCACCGCTACGTACCTGTTCGGTGACACTCATCATGTCCGAATAGAATGCACGATCATTGTCGGCGACCGGTACTCGGCTACGCACCAGATCATAAACTGCCTTGGTGACGCTGGAGGCCTTGTGCACATCATGGAAGTCCAAGGCCTGGCAACCCACCAGCAGTTCAATCGCCAGCACCGACTCCAGTTTTTCGGAAACCTTGTAAGCCTTGATGACGGCGTTGTAGGCGAGGCTGACCAGATCCTCCTGGTTGCCGCAGGTCGAGAAACTGTCGACAGAGGAGGGGAACGACAGCGTCTTCATTTCCGCGTACAGGCCAGCCGCCGTGTATTGAAGGATCATGTACCCGCTGTTAAGGCCCGGGTTGCGCACCAGGAACGCCGGCATTTCACTGAAGTGTGAATTGACCATCCGGTCGATACGGCGCTCGGAAATCTTCGCCAGGTTGGCCAGCGCCACGCACAACGTATCCGCTGACATGCCGATGTAGGTGCCGTCGAAGTTGGCGCCTGAAATGGCAATGCCGTCGCCGTCGTCAAGAGGGTAGATGACCGGGTTGTCGCCCGAGGAGTGAATTTCGTTCTCGATATTTTCGCGTGCGTGATCAATGAATTTTTTCGAAGCGCCATGCACCTGGGGAATGGCACGCAGGCTGTAGGCATCCTGAAGCCGGTAATCGATGTTTTCGGCGACCAGTTGGCTATCATGCAGCATCGCCTTTATATCCCTGGCGGTTTGCGCCTGTTCTTTGTGTGCTTTGACCGAATGATAGCGAGGGTCGAATGCGCGAATCGTGCCCTTCAACGCTTCAAGTGAAAGTGCTGCGGCGACATCGGCAAGAGATGCTGTCTGCATGGCATTGTAGAGCGCCAGAATAGCGATGGCGGTAACTGACGTGGTGCCATTGAGCAGGGCTAATCCTTCTTTGCACTGCAGGTCTGTCGGTTGCAGGCCGACCTGTTCAAGCGCGGTGGCGCCATCCACCCATTCGCCGCCATTGACCCTGGCTTTGCCTTCGCCCAGCAGGACCAAGGCCAGGTGCCCCTCGACGGCCAGATAGCCCACCGAACCCTCGCCAGGCGCAAACGGCACGACTTCGTTGTTGAGCAGAGCGGCAATCAGCTCCAGCAACTCCAGGCGCACCCCCGAAAAACCTTTGCCAAGGCTGATCAGAACCATCAACTGGATCGCACGAACCTGCTCACGCTTGAGCGGCTCGCCCACGGCGACGGCATGGGAGCGCACGATATTGACCTGGAGCTCCTTGGCATTCTGCGGAGAAATCACATGCCGAACGTTATCGCCGAACCCGGTGGTCACCCCATAGACCAGGCGATTTTCATCGAGGAAACGCTCCACCAGGCCACGGGACTTTTTCACGCGGTTCTTGTAGGTCTCGGAAAACGACACTTTGGCCGAATAACGGGCTACCGCGACAAACTCTTCGATGGAGGGCTCCCTATCGCCGAGGACTACCTGAGTGATCTGTTGAGGATGAGCTTTCATTGCGAACTCCCGAGAAACGAAATGATTGAGGGGGGGCTGGACCGGCCAGGCCATCGCTCGATTGAGCGTGGGAGAAGGCTAAAGCGGTTTTGATATGAAGAAAATATGGTAATTTCTGTCAGTTTTAATAGAATTTCTAAACATAAAATGCTTTCGAGACTTTCGCATCGCCATGAGTCGCTTACCTCCCTTACGAGCACTTCAAATATTTGAAACCGTCGGTCACTGCGGCGGTATATCCCAAGCCGCAAAGCGTTTGAACATCTCCGTGGGCGCGGTGAGTCAGCAGATGAAGTTGCTTGATGAAGCGCTGGGCATGAGCTTGACGGTCAAGGAGGGACAGCGCTTGCGGCTGAACGCCATTGGCCAGCGTTTTCATGCGCGGTGTTCTATAGCATTTGAAGAATTGAGAGCCGCTGTTTCCGAAGTAGAGCGTTCGAAAAACCCCAACAATTTGTATGTCAGTGGCCTGCCTTCTCTCATGACCAAGTGGCTGGCGCCTCTCACCTACGAATGGCAGCATGAGGATGGTGATCTCGACATCTATCTGGATGGCACGCTGGCGGATACTTCGGAGGAGGAAAACGCAGATTTTCGTATCGGCTATGGCGAACCCGGCCAATATGCCGGGCATAGCGTCGTACTGTTCCGCGATTGTGTGGTACCGGCATGCTCACCGACGCTTTTAGGCCATCCAGGCAATGTGGAGCATGCCGGTGACCTGCTCCAATACCCACTTATCCGTATCGATTCGCGGCCGAAATTTGACTCACCCCCCTCATGGGCCGAATGGTTTGAGCTGGGAGGCGCTGCCGTCGAGCAGACGATTGCCATACGTCGTAGCTTTTCTTCGTCCAGCATGGCTATTCAAGCCGCCATCGATCACCAAGGAATAGTGCTGGCGCAGTTTTCGATGATTGCCCGTGACATCGATGAAGGGCGCTTGATCATTCCCTGGCAGCGAGCCATGCCTCTTCCCTCTCCGTATTACCTGAGTTGGCACCCTAACACTCTGCAGAAAGCGCAATGTCGGGCATTTCAACGCTGGCTGATTGGCCGAGGGAGAGCACAAGAGGAAATTACTGACTCCTTGATAGCTGCGCAGCCCACTAGCAAGAAGTGATTCGCAACCACAGAGTGCTACCAGGTTTCGAGCTTTTGACAACCTGGGCCGGTTGCTGCCCGTCACTAAAGGCATCTATCGGCTGTACTTGACATTTGAAACGTATGAGAACGTCCTGAGAGTTCACTTCCTCGACGCGCAGACGATGACTTCCACCAACAACCGTGGGTCAGCCAGTTTCGCCTCGCCACAGGCACGAGCCGGGGCATGCCCCTTCGGTACCCAGGCGTCCCATACTGCGTTCATTGCGTCGAAGTCCGCCATGTCGGCCAGCCAGATGGTGGTTTGCAGCAAATGCTCCCGCGTCGAGCCAGCCTCTTTGAGCAAGGCATCAACCTGTGCCAAGGCATCGCGGGTCTGGTCGGCGACGTTGTGGTGGGTTTCGCCGACCTGACCGGCGAGGAACACGGTGTTGCCGTGAATGACAATTTGGCTCATGCGCTGATTGGTGTGTTTGCGTTCGATGGTTGGCATCAATTGCTCTCCTGTGGAATGGCGCGGTTTAGAAGCGTTGCACGGAAAAACTGTCCAGCCAGCCAGGTGCCTTGCCGGCGATGCAGTCCGCGACCAACTGGCCGGTCGCCCCGGCGAGGGTCAGGCCCAGGTGTTGATGGCCGAAGGCATAGATCAGTCGTGGTTCGTTCGGCGATGGGCCGATCACTGGCAACGAGTCGGGCAGGGACGGGCGGAACCCGAGCCACTTGCGGGCCACCGGTTCGGTCAGACCCATAACTCGGCGCACGTGTCGCTCCAGGTAATCGAAACGCTTGGGATTGGCCGGGTCATTGATCGAGCCGAGCTCCACTGTGCCCGCCACCCTCAGGCGGCCGGCCATGGGCGTCATGTAGAACGCACTTTCCACTGGGCAGCAGGGGCGGTTGAGCAGGGTGTCTTGCAGGTCGAATTCGATGTGATAGCCGCGCTCGGTATCTAGCGGGATGCGATCCCCGACCTGGCGTGCCAGCGCCGCGGACCAGGCGCCGCCGCACAGCACCACCCGGTCGGCGCGGTAGGTCTGGCCTTCGGCACTGAGCAGATGCAGGGCGTTACTCTGCCGTTGCACGTCAGTGATCGTCGCCTGATGCAGCGCCCCCTCGGCGATCAGCGGCGCCGCCAGCGCTTCAATGAAGGCTTGCGGATCATCCATATGGGACGACTCGGGAAACAGAATGCCGGCCACCGATTTGCCAGCAAGGGCTGGCTCCAGTTGTTCGACATCGGCCGCGCTCAATACCTGCTGCGCAATACCCAGAGAACGGCGCAGCTCGATGGCTGACTGCGCGCCGGCGAAACTTTGCTCGGTGCCGTAGGCATAAATGCAACCGTTGTGACGTAAATGCTGATCAGCCTGCGGGCAGTCGGCCAGCAACGGCGCATAACCGCTGTAGGTGTGCTGGAGTATTTTTGTCAGGGCCAGGGTATTGGCTTCGCAACGCGAAGCGCGACATTCATTGAGAAACCGTAACAGCCAGGGCATCAGCCGGGGCAGGCGTGCCCAGTTAATGACGAAGGGCGAGTCCGGTGAAAACAGCAGGGACGGAATCGCCTTCAGCAGCGATGGCTGGGCAATAGGCATCACGCCGTAAGGCGCGAGGGTACCGGCATTGCCGTAAGACGCGCCGCAGGCAATTGCGTCGCGCTCGAGCAACAGCACCTGATAACCCTGGCGGCGCAGCCAGAGTGCGGTGGCAACCCCGATAACGCCTGCGCCGATAACGGCAATTTCACAATGAACTGGCTGTGTCATGTCCTCAGATCCGGTTGTGCATATGGAGATGACCCTGGCGTGCCAGTTGGCTGATGACGCTCAAGGCTTTGATCAGCTGCTCGCGTGACAGGGCAGCTGAAATGTTGATCCGCACTGCTTGTGGCGAGAGCTCCGGGCGCAAGGTGAAGGCCCCACCAGCGAGCAGCACCACGCCGTGGTCCTGGCACAGGCGTGCGAAGCGCGAACCGGTCCAGGGTTCCGGCAGGACCAGCCAGGCATGGGTGCCGGTGGCGCTGTGCTGGAATTCCAGACCTTCAAGGTGAGTGGCGAGCAGCGCCTGGCGGATGCGCAGTTCTTCGCGTTGTTCCGAGACCAGGTGGTCGGCATGACCGTCCTCGATCAGCCGGGTGGCAATCAGCGCTGTCAGCGGCGAAGTACTCCAGCAGTCGATGCGCTGCATGGCGGCGATGTCTTGCACCAGCGGCTGAGGAGCCATGACGAAGCCCATGCGCAACCCCGGGGCGATGCATTTGGACAGTGCCGAAATGTAAATCGTCCGCTCCGGCATCAACGCCGCGAAGGCCGGGGGCGATTGATCCAGTAGCGGCCGATACACATCGTCTTCAATGACCAGCAGGTTGGTTTTCCGAATCACTGCTGCCAGTTCTTCGCGGCGCTCGGCGTCCAGAGTGATGGCGGTCGGGTTATGGATCGAGGGCACCAGAAACAACAGTCGTGGCTGATGTTCGGCGCAGGCCAGGCGCAAGGCTTCGGGTGAAATGCCGCGGGCATCGGCGTCGACCCCGATCAGGATCAGACCCAGCGAGCGACACAAAGCGTTGATGCCCTGATAGGTCACACTGTCGGCCAGCACGGTATCGCCGCTATTGGTCAGGCTGCGCAGGGTATTGGCGATGCCATGCTGGGCGCCTTCGACGATCAGCATCTGCGAGGCTTCGGCCTGTACGCCGGTGTGGCGCAACCACTGCGCTGCGGCTTCACGAGCCCAAAGCGGACCTTCGGACGGGTGATAGTCCTTCATGTCACCAAAGCGCGGGTCGCTGGAAAGACGCGGCAGCAACTGCGCCAGCACCCGATTAAAACCATCGGTTGCCGGACGATTGACGCTCAGGTCGACAGTGCCCGGGTCATTGCTCGGCGCCGACTGGAACTGCGCGGCTGGATGCCGAGGCAGGGCGACTTGCGTACCGCGACCCGGACGGCTTTCGACCAATCCTTTCTGCTGCAACACGGCCATGGCCTTGGTCACTGTGGTGATGTTCACCCCCAGTGCGCTGGCGAACTCGCGATGGGGCGGCAAACGCTCGCCCGGCTTGAGCTTGCCGTTGCCGATCGCCTCAGCCAGTGAGTCGGCCAATTGGGCGTAAAGGGTTTCGGCTTTGTCGCGCTGCAAAGCCGCATTGGCTTTCAGCTCGTCCAGCAGTTGTTCGAATTGACTCATGGTGCTTTATCCCTGCTTGTCATGCTTGTAGCAAGACAATAAGCAAATTTGTATTGCTTTTTATCTGATACAAAGCCCATTGACAAGCTAAAAAACCGTGATTAGTGTGTGAGTTGTAATGCTTGTCATGCAACACAATAAGAAAATGGCTGCCATGCTCAGCCCAATGGGTACGCACATGACTATCAAAACGTTCCAGCCGGGTTCGCCCTTCGCGCTCCGGCACCACCTACTCTGCAGCCCGTCAGCGGGCGGCACAGAGTATCCGGTGTGTTGTCCCCCTCGCGCAAAGTCTTCGATGAATTTATCCGGTCGATCGACCTCACCCAACAACGCGGAGGTCATCCAATGAACAACGCCCGGCAATCCGTTAAAAAATCAGGCGAACAGCGGCTGAGCGGGGCTCTGCGCCAACGCCATATCACGATGATTTCGCTCGGCGGGATCATCGGCGCAGGCCTGTTTGTCGGCAGTAGCGCAACGATTCAGGCCATTGGCCCGGCGGCATTTCTCAGTTATCTCGCTGCCGGCATCGTGGTGATGCTGGTCATGCGCATGCTCGGTGAAATGGCCGTGGCCTTGCCCGGTGTCGGCTCCTTTACCGAATACGCCCGAATCGGCCTGGGCAATTGGGTCGGGTTCACCAGTGGCTGGTTGTACTGGTACTTCTGGGTGATCGTGGTGGCGGTTGAAGCGGTGGTCGGTGCCAATATCCTCCAGCAATGGATACCGCTGCCGGCGTGGATGATCGGTCTGAGTCTGTTGGCGATCATGACCGCCATCAACTGTCTGTCGGTGAAGTCCTATGGTGAATTCGAGTACTGGTTCGCTTCATTGAAAGTCTTCGCGATCATCGTCTTCATCTTTGTGGTTGGCGCTTACCTCTTCGGTTTCGCCCCAAGCACCAGCGCGCTGCTGGGCAATCTGGTGAATGACCGCGGCTTCATGCCTTACGGCGTGAGTGCGATTCTGGCCGGTGTACCCACAGTTATTTTTGCGGTAGGCGGCGCCGAGATCGCGACCATTGCCGCCGCTGAGTCGGACGATCCATCGAAGAACGTGGCGAACATGACCCGTTCGGTAATCTTCCGGGTCATCACCTTTTATGTCGGTTCGATCTTCCTGATTGTCTGCGTGGTGCCCTGGGGGCAGATCGTCGCCGGCCATTCGCCGTTCGTGGCGGCGCTGGAGGTCATGCGCATTCCCGGCGCCGCGATGATCATGCAAGCGGTGGTGCTGGTAGCCGTGCTCTCGGCGCTGAACTCCGGGTTGTACGTGTCTTCGCGGATTCTCTTCGGCCTCAGTCAGCGCGGTGATGCACCGGCGAAACTGTCGACCCTCACCGGTCGCAAAGTACCAAGAGCGGCGGTGCTGCTGAGCAGTGTGATCGGCTACATCGCAATCATGGCCGCGATCATTTCTCCAGAGGGTGTGTTCCTGTTTCTGGTCAACGCTTCCGGTGCGGTGATGTTGTTCGTTTATCTGGCAGTGGCGCTGGCGCAGATCAAGGTTCGACGCCAGGTAGAAGCCACGGCGCCCGCGCGACTGACCCTCAAGATGTGGCTGTTTCCGTGGTTGTCCTATGCTGTGGTGGCAGTGATTGCGGGGGTTTTGGTAGCCATGGCTTTTCAAGAATCCTTGCGTACGCAGTTCCTCGCCAGCCTGGTCAGTCTTGGCGTGGTATCCGCGGCTTACCTGCTGCTCAAGCGTCGCCGGCAGCAAGCTGGCAAGCCCCACGTCAATGCCATCGACATTCTGGCGGGCTTGCCGACACGATCATGAAACCCAGGGAGATCGAGCCACGGACGGCGGTTGAGTTGTATGGCTTGTAATGGTCCAAAACAATAATTTGCCAATAGGTGATCTATGTCCGATTTCAAGTTTGATACTCAAGGTTTCTCCCGACGCGGGCTCCTCAAAGCCGCTGGCTATGGTTCATTGGCGGCCCTGTTGGGTAGCGTGATAGGCCCGATGCCGCTCGCATTCGCTGCCGGGCAACCGATCAAAACCGTGCGCCCCGGCTATCTGACCGCGGCCTGCCTGGGCGACATGCCTCTGGGGGCGCTGCGCGAAGGTACACCCGTGGGCACCGATCTGGAACTTATCAAGCTCATCGCCGACCGCCTCGAACTCAAGCTCGATGTCCTGACCATGGGTTTTCCAGCGGTGGTGGAAGCGGTGAGGTCGGGACGCGCCGACTGGTTCGGCGGCAACTTCGCCTGGAACCCGATGCGTTCGAAGATCCTGCTGTTGACCGACCCGGTGTTCTACACCGGTGCCTACGTGATCATGCGCGACAGCGAGCCGTTCGAAACCTCGATCACCGTGAACGATGTGAAGGGTCGCACCATCGGCGCCATTACCGGCTATTTCACCATCCCGGACATGAAGAAAATCGAGGGCGTGAAGGAGGTCAAACTCTACGACAATACCGACTCCTGCCTTCGAGACGTGCGCGCCGGACGGCTGGATTTTGCCGTGCTGGATGCCCCGACCATCGACTACATGATCCTTCAGGACCCCAGCCTCAAGCTCAAACAAATCCCCATGTCCTACGATGAAAAATTCCCCAGCCTGACCGCCAAGTTCGAGGCGATCTGGGGCGTTCATCCGCAGAACCAGGACTTGTTCGATGGCGTGAACCAGGGCCTGCGCTGGCTCAAGAGTACCGATCAGATCAAACCGATCCTCGCCAAGTACGGGATCAAGAACCCCGACTACCTCGTGCCTCCAGCCAAGGACCCGCGCATCGGCGTGGATCGGGACGAGAAGGGCAACCTCATCGGGCCGTTCGAGCATACGCCGCGAGATTTCAGTCAGGCCTTCGCCTGAGTCGACGTCGCGATCATAGTTTGCGTCATCCACTTACGGACATTGCTCATGGCTGAATCAACTCCACTGGTGCGGATCGAGGGGCTCTACAAGTCCTTCGGTAGCCTGGACGTTCTCAAAGGCATCGACCTCAACGTACAGCAGGGCCAGAAGATCTCGCTCATCGGGCCCAGCGGGTCGGGCAAGACCACCTTGCTGCGCTGCGTCAACTACCTCGAAGAGCCGACCAAAGGTGACATTTACATCGATAACGAACTGATCGGCCAGCGTTTGGTGGGCACACGAAAAGTGCCCATGAGCGATAAGGAGCTGGCGCGGATGCGCACCGAGATCGGCATGGTGTTCCAGCGTTTCAACCTGTTTCCTCACCTCTCGGTACTGGAAAACATCATCCTCGGCCCGCTCAAGGTGCAACAACGCAGTCGCGCCGAAGCGGTGGAACTTGCCGAGGATCTGCTGAACAAGGTGGGCATGTTCGCCAAGCGTGACGTGTACCCGGAACAGCTCTCGGGTGGGCAACAGCAGCGCATCGCCATCGCCCGGGCGCTGGCGATGCGACCCAAGCTGATGTTGTTCGACGAGGCCACTTCGGCGCTGGATCCGGAACTGGTGGGCGAAGTGCTGACCGTCATGCGCAAGCTGGCGGAGGAGGGCATGACGATGATTATCGTGACCCATGAAATGCATTTCGCCGAAAGCGTCTCCGATCAGGTGATCTTTATGGCCGACGGCAACATTGTCGAGCAAGGCCCGCCCCGGCAGATTTTCCGTGAGAGCCAGATCGAACGTACCCGCTCCTTCATCCGCGCCGTGCAGGAGCACTGATTGATGTTCGATTCCACCGCACTGAACAAAGCCATCGAGATGCTGCCGTACTTTTTGAATGTGCTGGGCATCGGGGCGCTGACCACCGTCGGTCTGACTGCCGCTGCGTTCGTTGTGGCTGCGCTGTTGGGGTTTTGCCTGGCGCTGATGCGGCTCTCGCGCAGCCGGGTGCTGAGCTTGATCGCCAGCGTGTACCTGGAGGTGTTTCGCAACGTACCGATCCTGACCCAGCTGTTCATTCTGTACTTCGGGCTCACCTACATCGGAATCACGTTGCCGGCGATTGGTGCGGCGATCATTGGTTTTGGTCTCAACGGTGCGGCGATTCTTTCGGAAGTGTTCCGTTCGAGCATCCGCACCATCGATCGTGGGCAAAGCGAAGCGGCGTTTTCCATCGGCATGACCCGCTCCCTGGCGATGCGCATCATCGTGCTGCCCCAAGCGTTCAAGGTCGCCATTCCAGGGATGGCCAATTTCGCCATTGGTCTGCTCAAGGACACGTCTCTGGCGTCAGCGGCGGCGGTGCCGGAGCTGACCTTCAAGGCGCGGATGCTGGTCAGCGAAACCTACCAGACCAACCTGATCTACTTCCTGTTGGCGATCATCTACCTGGTGTTAAGCCTGGTACTTTCCCACTGGGCAGCGCGGACCGAACGGCGGCTCAAAGTCGTCAAGGAGAATTGATATGGGCTATGGCGACCTGTGGGAAGCAACCCATGTCGAACTTCTTGCAGCGGCCTGGGCCACTCTTCAATTGGCATTCGGTGCGCTGGTCATTGGCTTGATCGTCGGTCTGCTGGTGGCGCTGGCGCGACTCTCGAGCAATCGGGCATTGCGGCGCGCGGCGCTGATCTACATCGAAGTGTTTCGCGGTACTCCGGCGCTGGTGCAGTTGTTCATCGTCTACTTCAGCCTGACCGAAATCGGCGTTCAGTTCAGCTCGTTCCAGGCAGCGATGATCGGGTTGGGGCTGAATGCTGCCGCCTACCTGTCGGAGATTTACCGTTCGGGTCTGGAGGCGGTGCCCAAGGGGCAGGTGGAGGCGGCGAAAGCGATTGGTATGCCTCATCTCAAGGTGTTGCGCTGGGTTGTGTTGCCCCAAGCCATTCGTATTGTGCTGGCGCCGATTGGCAATGTGGCGATCTCGCTGTTGAAAGATACCTCGGTTGCCTCGCTGATCGCGGCGCCGGATTTAATGCTGCGGGCTCAGGACTTGAGTAGCGTGTACTTCATGCCGCTGGAGATCTACATCCTCGTGGGCGCGATCTACTTTGCGCTGTGTTATCCGCTGTCACTCGGCGTGCGTTTACTGGAGCGCAAGACGAGGCATTGAACCAATGGCTCGTCCGGTTTTCATCCGGACGAGCAGTGCTGGATGCGGATGGCCCCTGCGGAATATTCAATTTGACGCAAACGGCAGTCGTTCCTTGAACCAGGTCACGGCTTGCATTTTGAACGCTTCAGCAGGTGGCGTTAAAGGGTAGCGCTGATCATAGGCTAAGACGATGCGCTGAGCGGGCAGCTCTTCCCGTATGGGGCGACAGACCAGAGGCTGACCATCGTAGCTATGGTCGCCGAAGGGTCTGGTATAGGTCAGCGCCACACCGAATCCGTTTGCAACAAGGCTGCGTTGAAACTCGAAGCTGTGTGTGCGCTGGACTCTGTCGGGCGCGAGTCCATAGAAGTTGAACAGGTCCAGCACGTGCTGCCAGCTATGAATTTGATCAGTCACCACCAGATTGCATTCGCTTAGCGCTGCCAGACTGACACGGGTCTCGTTTGCCAGCGGGTGATCAGCAGACAGTAGGGCATGGGCGGTCAGCTGGCATAGCTCTATGCATTCCATATTTGCCGGCAACCCCAGATCGTACGTCAACGCCAGCTCCAAAGTGCCCTCAGCGAGACGCTTGCCCAGATATTCGAACCCGCCTTCGCGCATATCGACAGTGACCTGAGGATAGTCTTGTTGGAGGCGTCTCAGAATCTGCGGCAGGCAATATGGAGCCAGGTCCTCGTAGCACCCCAGTACCAGTTCCCCGGCAAACTCGCTGCTATTGCTCCCGATATCCGAAAAGGTCCGAGCCTCGGCCAAGACGCGTTTTGCCTGAGCCATCACCGTGCGGCCGAAGGGCGTCAGGGACACGCCAAGCCCGCGCTGGCGAACAAAGAGTGGTTGGCCGAAAAGGGTCTCCAATTCGGTAATGGCCGTGGATATCGATGGCTGGGAAACGTGCAACTCTTCGGCAGCCAGCGTGAGATTGCTGTGTTTGGCTGCAGCGAGTGCGTAACGGAGTTGTCGCAGGCTGAACTTCATAAGATTTTCTTGGGTGATAAATCAATACATATTATTTTATCATTGTTGAGTGTCATGAAATATTTGTCCCGCGCCCACCTTTATTTTTTGCTTCTGGGAGTTTCAGGTCATGACACACAGCTCATACACCATTAATGAAAAAGACATCGAGGCCTTTCAGCGCGATGGAGCGGTCTGCCTGCGCGGCATTTTCAGTGGCTGGATCGAGACCATCGCCGCCGGTATTGAACGTAACCTCGCCGAGCCGGGCGTTTATGCCAGTAAATACGTCGAGAAGGATGACAAGCCGGGCGGCTTTTTCGATGACTATTGCAACTGGCAGCGTGTTCCAGAGTTTCGTGCAATGGTGGAGCAGTCACCTGCCGCCTCCGTCGCTGCGGCGGTCATGCGTTCGCGTTCGGCGCAGTTCTTCCATGATCATGTGTTGGTTAAGGAGCCGGGTGCGCAGAAAGCCACGCCTTGGCATCAAGACATCCCCTACTACTTCGTCGAAGGCAACCAGAACGTCAGTTTCTGGATACCTGTGGACCCGGTACGCGAGTCGACGCTGCGACTTCTTGCAGGCTCACATCGGTGGGAGAAAGGGATAAAACCCGTCCACTGGGCCGATCAAAGCGATTTTTACAGGGACGCAGACGGATTCCGGGACGCGCCCAATCCCGACACGGAAGAGGGCATGCACGTACTGGAGTGGGAGATGCAACCTGGCGATGCGGTGCTGTTCGATTTTCGGACGGTACATGGCGCCAGAGGCAATGCGTCAGCGCAGCGTCGACGTGTGTTGTCGCTTCGCTGGCTGGGCGACGATATACGTTACATCGAGCGTCCAGGACGGACCTCTCCACCGTATCCAGGGCATGCGATGCAGACCGGTCAGAGACTGCGCGAAGATTGGTTCCCGACGATACATCAAGGAGCTTGAGTTTCACGTTGATGACAGATGTTTGCCACTGACGTGGCGAACACTTGCACTGCCATAACCCTGTTCACTGTGTTGGAGCGTGCGATTGTGAAAATCAAAAAAAGTCTGGTAGTCCCTTTGCTTTCCGTTGGTCTGTTGGCTGGTAGTGCTGCGAGCCAGGCCGCCAGTTGGTGCGAGTCGGGTAAACCGGTGAAATTCGCCGGGCTCAATTGGGAAAGCGGCATGTTGCTCACCGACGTGTTGCAGATAGTGCTCAAGGATGGCTACGGCTGTGATATCGATACGTTGCCGGGCAATTCCATCACCATGGAGAACGCCTTGAGCAGCAACGACATTCAAGTGTTAGCTGAAGAGTGGGTCGGTCGAAGTGAGGTCTGGAACAAGGCAGCCAATACCGGAAAGGTAGTGGGTGTCGGCGCACCGATTATCGGTGCAGCCGAAGGCTGGTATGTGCCGCGTTATGTGGTCGAGGGTGATGTTAAACGCAACCTCAAGCCCAAGGCACCCGACCTGAAAAAAATCGCCGATTTGACCCAATACGCTGGACTCTTCAAGGATCAGGAAGAGCCGAACAAGGGCCGTTTTTACAACTGCCCGGCCGGCTGGACCTGCGAACTGGAAAACAGTGAAATGCTTAAAAGTTACGGCCTCGAAGCGAGCTACACCAACTTCCGCCCAGGTACCGGCCCGGCCCTGGATGCCGCAGTCCTGTCGAGCTACAAGCGTGGCGAGCCTATTCTGTTCTACTACTGGTCGCCGACGCCGCTGATGGGGCAAGTTGATCTGGTCAAGCTGGAAGAGAAGCCAGGCATCGACAAAAAGATCAGCATCAAAGTGGGTCTGTCCAGCGTCTTCCATCAGCAGGCGCCAGAACTGGTTACGGTGCTGGAGAAGGTCAATCTGCCGATCGACCTGTTAAATCAGAACTTGGCTCGGATGACCAAGGAGCACATTGATTCTCCCAAGCTGGCCAAAATTTTCTTCAAAGAGCACCCGGAAATCTGGCACACCTGGGTAAGTGAAGCTGCTGCGAAAAAAATCGACGCAACGCTCTAGCTCGCTATAGGGGCATGGATGCCCTGTCTCTTACCATCGTTGCAGCATCACTTTGCGTGATCCCCGTCAGCACAATCCCATTCATGTTCTTTCTTCGCCCAATTGCGAAGTGCCCCTTGGCACCCAGGAATAAAGATAATAATCAAATCGCGAGCCGCCGTAGCCTTCGCGGCCAACCAGCCTCTGCAAATCGTTGAAGTCAATTTGGCGCCTCCGCAAGCCGGTGAGGTGCTGGTCCGCATTATCGCAACCGGTGTCTGCCATACCGACGCCTTTACCCTGTCCGGCGCCGATCCGGATGGTATCTTTCCGGCTATCCTCGGTCACGAGGGCGGCGGTGTCGTCGAGGCCATTGGCGAGGACGTTACCTCCGTAGCGGTGGGCGATCACGTGATCCCGCTCTACACCCCGGAATGCGGCAAGTGCAAATCCTGCATGTCCGGGAAGACCAATCTCTGCCAGAAAATTCGTGCGACTCAGGGCAAAGGGCTGATGCCTGACGGTACCAGCCGCTTTTCCTACAAGGGCCAACCCATATTCCACGATGAAGGGCAGGATCACCGCCAGCAGCGTGCAAGTACCGAGCATCCACAGTTCGAAGCGACGGACCGAGAGCGTAATGGCAAACCACGCCGAAAATGGCATGGCAATCAATTCCCCGGCGCTGTACACCGTGGTCAGCCAGGAGGCGTCGTCGAGGCCAAAACCGAGTGCACCGCGCACATCTGCCAGCGCTAATGCGCCGACGCGGCTGTTCAACCCCGCCATCATGGCCGCGAGGAAAATGCCAGCGAGACCTGCCATGGGGCGTTTCGAGGGCCTGGCCAAGGGCGCTCCGGTAGCAGGGAGGTCCGCAGGCGACAATGTGGCGCTACTCATTACCGGAAGTTTGCTTGTCAGCCGGACCGAATGCTTTGCCGACGCCTAGGGTTTCTATTGAGTTTTGTTTGGATATTTGTCCAGGAGCCCGTGTCGTTATCGTGTTTTAAATGACGTAAGACCCTTGCGGTGGACGTGAAATGTATTTTTGGTGAGGACTCATCTCCTGTTGATTCTGTGCAATTGACACCGCCAGGTTGATAATCGGGCGTCCGGGTGGCTATGGGTAGAATCCAATAGCGTGGCTTGGGATCACTCCTTTTTTGTTCTTGATACACCCAAAAAACAAGTCCAGAATTGAGTCTTTTCCTGCTTCAGGAATAACAGAAACCCCTTGGATTTCAATGGGCCGGACGCCAGATGCGAGTCTCGTTTCCCACTCCAGGATTTACAAAAACGCCACTCAATAGAGTGGCGTTTTTGTGTGCGCATGATTTGTGTCTGGCATTGAGAAAAGAGGCTTTGGCCTAATACTAGTCAGTCATGAAAACCAGATGACTGCGCAAATCCTGTAGCCGCTGCCGACAGGCTGCGCTCGAGCGCGAAGCGGTCGTGCTTTTGGCTGCGAAAGATCCTTCGGAGCTCTCGCAAGAAGGTCCTTCGGACCTTGGCGCAGCCTTCGGCAGCGGCTACAAGACACCTGCAAGCCCCAAATCAGCCTCAAAGAAGCGCGTATCCGTCGTGATGAGGCACGTGCCTTGGTTGCCCAAGGCATCAATCCCTATGAGCACCGTAAACAGCAACGCCGTGCTGTTCGTAGCGCGGCAGAGCATACCTTCGAAGCGGTGTTCAATCAGTGGGTCGAGTTCCGCAGGCTGAGCCTGAAGGAAGGCCGCCGGAGCACGCTCTCGCAACTGCCTTGGTTGCCTGGAACACTCGCTCGGCGGTTTGCGGATTGACCGGGGCACGGGTGTTGAACACCCGGTCGACGGTCGCGACACTCAGGCCGGCCTGCTCGGCGACGGTCGTGATGGTGGGACGTGTGCGCCTGTTCATGGCGAGCCCCAGGAGTGCCTTGATAGAAAACTATCAAGCTCTATAGGGGCCGGATGAAAGCTTGATAGGGAATCGGTGCAAGGGATTGAGTGCAATTTCCCGGTCCCCTATATTTTCTCCAGCGATGTGATTCCACATCCATGCAAGCGCCTGAAACCATCAAGCTTGCGGAGAATAAGAACATGTCCGAACCCGGTCTGGCTTTTGTACATGTCATCCAGCCTTTATCCCGTGACTACCGATTGACCGGTCCCGAAGCCGCCCGAGCGGCGGAAAAAAGCCTGGTATCGGCCCACTGGTATCAATCGGCGCTACTGCGCAAACGCCTCAAGGAACTGATGCGGCGCCGTGATGGCCCGGGTTTGCGCGACACTGCGATCTGATAAATACCCCCGATAGCCTCTTTTTTATTGCGCTCTAATTGTTTTGATAACGTACAAACACCAACAATAAAAATAGGAGTTGTAAATATGCATATCAAGTCTCGCGTGCTGGCTTCTGCGATGTTGCTGCTGATGAGTACTTCTGTGCTGGCTGAGCTCAGAATCGGTGTCAGTATGCCGACATTTGATGATACTTATCTAACGGCCTTGCGAAATTATTTAAGCAGTCGGGCCAAAAAGGAAGGGGTGGATCTACAGTTTGAAGATGCACGGAATGACGTAGTCAAACAATTAAACCAGGTTCAGAGCTTCATTAGCCAGAAAGTCGATGCCGTCATAGTCAATCCGGTGGATACCGGTGCCACGGACGCCATTACTGAATCGGCCGTCAAAGCAGGAATTCCGTTGGTTTACCTTAACCGGAGACCCGATAAGCCTCAGCTGCCTGACGGCGTAGTAACAGTGACCTCTGATGACAAGGAGTCTGGGAGAATGCAAGCGCAATTCTTGGCTCAGAAGCTGGATGGCAAAGGTCGAGTGGCCATTTTGTTGGGGGACTTGGCCAACAATGCGACTCACAGTCGTACGGCTGGTTTTAAGGAGGTCCTGGCCAAGTATCCGAATATTAATTTAGTCGAGGAGCAGAGTGGTTCCTGGCTCCGTGAAAAGGGTATGGATATTACAAATAATTGGTTGGTGGCCGGTAAAAAAATTGACGCGATTTTATCAAATAACGATGAAATGGCGATTGGGGCGGCTATGGCACTACGTCAATCAGGCATAAAGGAAGTTTTTGTTGGAGGGGTTGACGGTACTCCCGACGGGTTGGCCGCGATTCAACGAGGCCTTATGACGGTATCCGTATTCCAGGATGCTAGAGGTCAATCAGAAGGTGCTCTGGAGGCCGCCATAAAAATGATTGATAAAAAAACAGTTGAACAGAGTTTGTTTATTCCCTATCGCCTTATCACAGCCGAGAATGTTGCGGAATTTCAACGGCTAACTAATAACTAGAATTGTCCATTGACTGGATAGGGTTTCGAAGGTCTTGGAGTGCAAGTTTGTCGGCATCGCGCAGGATGTCCAGCATGATTTCCTGCTTGTTGCCGAAGTACTTGAAGACCTCGGACACCAAGACCCCAGTCTGGTTGGCGATCCGTTCTTTGGTGTTTTGGAAACCCTGACGCTCGAACAATTCGATCGCCGCTTGACTGTGGGTTGCCAGCGGCTCAATTCCCATGAGTAATGTAAACGACAGAGCCGCGCTACAACACTGTCAGGCCTAACCCTGATAGCAGCATCGCCGCCTGGCTTTTCGAGATAATCGCGCCCTTGAACATCTTCGCATCGACAAGGCGCAGTCCATCCAGACTCGCCTCCCGCAAATCAGCCTGGTCAAAGCGAGCATTATTGACCCGAGCCAACGACAAGCTTCCCCCCTCAAGAAAGACGGCATGACGAAAGTCGCAGTCACTCAGGTCGGCGTCGGCAAAGTCGAGGCCACGCAACTGCGATTTGTAGAATGAAAGGCCAGACAGGCAGGCGCTGCGCAGCACTGAATCGGAAAAACTCAAACCCAGGGTAGAGGTATCAATGAAATTGGCGCCTGTCAGCTTGCAGCCGTCAAAGGATGCGTGAGCCAGCTTGCTGCGCTGCCACTGGGTATTGTTCAGATCGGAGCTAACGAATTTTGCATCGACCAAGGTTGCCGAACGAAATATCGCGTGTGCTGCTCGGCAATTCAACCACTCGGTATTATCAAGTTTCGCAGCGGTCAGATTGCTGCCCGGGAAGAAGCAGCGTTCGAAGCGTGCACCTTGCAGGTTGACCCGAGACAGCTCCTGTCCATTGAAGTCGACACCGCTGAACCAGAGGGGCAGGGGCTGCCCCTGGACCAACGCCGCTAGAGAAGTTGCGTCGAGCTCGCTGGGACCGATCTTCAGATAATCACTTTCAGTGTGCATTGACCCTCCTGGGGTGGTCGACGATAAGCGGCTGGGCTCAGTTATTGCGATTTTCGGCTGCATCGACGCGCCATCCACCGCCCAGGCTTTTGAACAGGTTAGTCAGTGCGATCTGCCGTTCGGTGCTGACCTGAATCAGCGTGGACTGATCGCTGAAGGCGCTGCGCTGGGCATCCAGGTAACGCAGGTGGGTGTCCAGGCCACCTTCGTAACGGGCCCTGGCCAGTTTCAGCGCTTCCTGGCTGGAGTCGGCCAAGGCCCGGCGGGCGACTTCCTCGCGGCGCAGCGTGTCGGTGGCGGCGAGGCTGTCGGCGACCTCGCGGAAAGCGTTCTGGATAGTGCCTTCGTAGTTGGCCACTGCCGAATCCTTGCGCACCTTGGCCAGGTCCAGACTGGCGCGGTTACGCCCACCGACGAAAATCGGCAGCGACAGGCTCGGGGCAAAGGTCCAGGCGTTCGAGCCGCCGTCGAACAGGCCGGACAACTCCTTGCTGGAACTGCCGACCGAGCCAGTCAGTGACAGGCGCGGGAAGAAGGCTGCCCTGGCGGCACCGATATCGGCATTGCGCGCCCTGAGTTGGTGTTCGCTGGCGAGGATATCCGGGCGCCGTTCGATCAGCGTCGACGAGGTGCCGGGTTCAATGTCCTGCACCACCAACAGCTCATCCTGCGGTCTGGCGGGAAGGTAACTCGCTGCATCCTGGGTCCCGATCAACAGTTGCAGGGCATGCCCGGCCTGGCGCAGCTCTCGATCGGTGCTCTCCAGTTCGGCCCGGGCCTGTTCGGTCAGCCCCAGGGCCTCTTGATAATCCAGTGCAGTGGCGGTGCCGGCCTTGCGTCGCTGGGTCACCAGTTCCAGCGAGGCCATGCGCGTCTCCAGGGTCTGTCGGGTAAGTGCCAGGCGCCGTTGTGCGCCGTCACGGGTCAAGTAGGCCTGGGTGACTTCGGCCACCAGGGCGATCTGTGTGCCACGTGTTGCTTCTGCGGTCGCGAGGTACTGTTCCAGCGCCGCGTCGGACAGGTTGCGCACTCGACCGAACAGATCGAGCTCGAACTCGCTCAGCCCAAGGCCGACCTGATAAGTGCTGTTGACCTGCGGGTTGCCTGTGGTTGAAAGGTCACCGGGCAGGCGCTGGCGATTGCCGCTGGCGATCGCGTTGAGCGACGGTACTCGGTCGGCGCGCTGGATCCGGTACTGGGCGCGCGCCGCGTCGATGTCCAGCAGCGCCTGGCGCAGGCTGCGATTGTTATCCAGGGCGGCCGTCACGGCCCGGCGCAGCTGTGGGTCGACGATAAAGGCTTGCCAGTTCAGGGTGTCGGCATCGACGGCGGCGGTGCCGGGCGTTTGCGCCGCGGCGTCGCTCCATTGCACCGCAACCGGTGATTCGGGCCGTTGGTAATCAGGGGCCAGCGAGCAGCCCCCCAGTACGACGCTCAGTGTCGCTACGGTGGACCAGCGGAAGTTATTCGACTGCATGGGGTTACTCCGTGGTCCGGGTTTCGCCAGAGACTGATGGTTGGGGTTTGCGTTGCAGCCAGGACAGCACCCAGACGAAAAACACCGGCACGAAAATCACCCCCAGCAAGGTGGCGCTGAGCATGCCGCCAATCACCCCGGTGCCAATGGCCCGCTGACTGGCAGCGCCGGCTCCGGTGGCCAGGGTCAGCGGCACGACGCCGAGGATAAAGGCCATGGAGGTCATCACGATGGGGCGAAAGCGCAGGCGCGCGGCCTGAATCGCCGCCTCGCGTACGGGCATGCCTTGCTCCCACAGTTCTTTGGCAAACTCGACAATCAAGATCGCGTTTTTCGCCGCCAGGCCGATGATGGTGATCAGGCCGACCTTGAAGTAGACGTCATTGGGCATGCCGGCGGCAGTGACGGCCAGCACGGCGCCCAGAGCGCCTACCGGTACGATCAGCATCACCGTCAACGGGATGGCCCAACTCTCATAGAGCGCGACCAGTAACAGAAACACCACCAGAAAGGCCAAGGCGAAGACCGTCAAGGCCTGGCCGCTGGCGACCTTCTCCTGATAGGACAGGCCGGTCCATTCGTAACCTATACCCGGTGGAAGTTCGGCGGCCAGGCGTTCCAGCTCGACCATGGCTTCGCCGGTGCTGACGCCGTGCGCCGCATCTCCGGCGATTTTGATGGCCGGGTAGCCGTTGTAGCGGGCGATCTGTACCGCGCCTTCCTCCCAACGGGTAGAAACAAACGAGCTCAGCGGCACCAAGGCGTTGCTGTCGTTGGGGACATGCAGCTTGAGCACGCTTTCGGGTGTCATGCGGGCGGCCTGTTTGGCTTGCACCACAACGCGCTGCAGGCGGCCGGCATTGGCGAAGTCATTGATCACCGTGGAGCCGAATGCCGTTGACAGAGCGTTGTTGATCGAATCGAAACTCACTCCTAGCGCTCGGGCCTTCTCCCGATCGATATCCAGGCGCAACTGCGGTGCTTCTGCCAGGCCTTCCATAATCGTGTAGAGAATCTTCGGATTGCCGTTGGCCTTGCCCAGCAACTGGTCACGCGCTGCCAGCAGGGCTTCTCGGCCGAGTCCGGCGCGATCCTGCAGGCGCAGGGCGAATCCGCCGGAAGTGCCCATACCCTCGATCGGCGGCGGGCTCACGGCCATGACGGTGCCGTCATTCAGGCTGGCAAACCGTTGGTTGAAGGCTGCCGCCTCATCCGCTGCTGACTGCCCCTTTCCGCGTTCCGACCAATCCTTCAACGTCGGGAAGGCGATGCCGGCGTTTTCGCCCTGACCGGAAAAGCTGAAACCCAGCAACATGGTCATCGAGGCTGTGGTGTCCCGGGACATCGTGTAGCGTTCCAGTTCTCGGGCCGTCAGGTCGGTGCGGTTTCGAGTGGCGCCAGGAGGGAGCTGGACATCAATGATCAGGTAGCCCTGATCCTCCACCGGAACGAAGGATTCCGGCAGGCGCAGGTAGAAAAAGCCCAGCAGGGCGACGATGCCCGCATAGATCAACATGTAGCGCCCGGTGCGTTTGACCAGCGTGGTGTTGAGCCGCTCATAGCGCTGCGTGAGGCGATTGAAGCCACGGTTGAACGCGCCGAAGAAACCGCGCTTTTCGTGATGACCAGTCGGAACGGGTTTGAGCAAAGTGGCGCACAGCGCAGGGGTGAAGGTGAGGGCCAGGAAGCCTGAAAACAGAATGGACACCGCCAGCGACAATGAAAACTGCTGGTAGATCACGCCCACCGAGCCGGACATGAAGGCCAGCGGCATGAACACCGCCGACAGGACCAGGGTGATACCGATGATTGCGCCCGACACCTGGCCCATCGCCTTGACTGTCGCCGCAGCGGGGCTGAGTCCTTCCTCGGCCATGATCCGCTCGACGTTCTCTACGACCACTATGGCGTCGTCCACCAGGATGCCGATGGCCAGCACCATGCCGAACATGGTCATCATGTTCACCGAGAAACCCAGCAAGTACATGAAGGTCAGCGTGCCCAGCAGACAGACCGGCACCACGATGCCCGGGATCAACGTGTAGCGGATGTTCTGCAGAAACAGGAACATCACCAGAAACACCAGGACCATGGCTTCGATCAGGGTGTAGATCACTTTTTCGATGGCCACGTCGACGAAGCGCGAGGTGTCGTAGGGAACGGAGAACTCGGCATCGCTGGGCAGGTTGACTGACAGTTCGTTCAGGCGTTGTTTGACTGCCGCCACGGTTGCAATGGCATTGGCGCCGGGGGCGAGTTGCACCGCGGCGGCAACGGCAGGCTTGCCGTTGAGGCGCGACTCGAAGTTGTAGCTTTGACTGCCCACGGCGATGCGTGCCACATCGGCCAGGCGCACAGTCGAGCCGTCCTGTTTGGCGCGCAGGACGATATGGCCGAACTCCTCCGGATTGTCCAGCGTACCCTTGACTGCCAGGGTCGCGGTCAGTTCCTGCTGCGATGAGCCGGGAGTGCTGCCGAAACTGCCAGCCGGTACCTGCACGTTCTGCGTGCGGATCGCTGCATTCACATCGTCGATGGACAGCCCATAACCGATCAGTTTCTGCGGATCGATCCAGACCCGCATGGCGGCTTCCGCGGCGAAAAACTGCAGTCGGCCGACACCCTTGACTCGACTGATTTCATTGTTGACGTTGCGCGCGGCATAGTCAGCCAGGGCGACGGTATCTTTGCCTGCACTGTCGCCCTTGTAGCTCAGAGTGTAAATCATCAGGAAGCCGGAACTGGCCTGCTCGACTTGCAGGCCCAGATCAAGCACGGCCTTGGGCAGGCGCGCCTCGGCTTTCTTGATTCGGTTCTGGACGTCGACCTGCGCCAGAGGTGGGCTGGTTCCGGGCTCGAAGGTCACGACGATCTCGCCGGTACCGTTGGAGTTGCTGGTGGACTCGTAGTAGAGCAGGCCCTTGGCGCCATTGAGTTCTTCCTCGATGACGCTGGTGACCGAATCCACCAGGACTTTCGCCGAGGCGCCCGGGTAGTTGGCGGTAATGGTGATCTGCGGTGGCGCGACGACCGGGTACTGGGCCACCGGAAGCAAAGGGATGACCAGCAGACCGGCGAGCATGATGAACAACGCGACGACCCAGGCAAAATTCGGGCGTCGGATAAAAAACTGAGACATGTCGTTTCCTCGAGTGCCGGGCCCTTACTGGATCTTGGCCTGTTGGGTGGTCAGCGATTTGGCAATGACTTTGTCGCCAGGATTGATGCCGGTCATTGCGCCGGTGATGATCTGGTCGCCCACGGCCAATCCCTCTGTGATCTGCCAGCGGGAGCCCTGCATGGCGCCGGTGCTCACCGGTTTGGCTTCGACTGTCTGGTCTTGGCCGATGACCAGCACCCGTGCCTGACCATCCGCGGAGCGCTGCACGGCGCGTTGCGGTATCAGGATGGCGGCCTTGTCCAGGCCTTGTGGCGCACTGACGCGCACGTACATGCCTGGCAGCAGCACCGTTCCCGGGTTGGCGAAGCGCCCGCGCAGGGAGATCTGGCCGGTGGTGCGGTCCACGGCGACATCGGAGAACAACAGTTCGCCCTGGCTCTGGTGCTCTGAGCCTTCGACACTCAGGGTCAGCGGGGTTTCAGCGTTGCCGGTAAGGCGTCCCTGTTCGATGGCGGCGCGCATGCGCAAGGCATCGGCCACGGGTTGGGTGAAGTCGACGTAGATCGGGTCCAGCTGCTGGATGCGCGCCATCATGGTCGCGTCGCCTTGACCGACCAATGCACCCTCGGTGACCAGGGCTCGGCCGATGCGCCCGGCGATCGGGGCTTTGACTGTGGAGTAGCTCAGATTCAGCCTGGCTGTTTCGATATCGGCCTGGGCCGAGCGCTTGGCTGCCAGGGCGCTTTGCAGGGCCGCTTTGGCGGTATCGAAGTCCTGCTGGCTTACGGCCTCGATCTTGACCAGCGGTTCGTAACGCTTGACGGTCGTCTGGGCTTGGAACAGCGCTGCATCGGTCTTGGCCAGCTCGCCCTGAGCCCGCGAAAGCGCTGCCTTGAACGGCGCCGGGTCGATCTGAAACAGCAGATCACCGGCTTTTACATCCGCGCCTTCCTCGAAATGCCGAGCCAGCACGATGCCCGCTACCCGTGCGCGCACTTCAGCAACGCGCACCGGCTCTACACGTCCCGGCAATTGTGCGATCAGGGTCAGTGGTTCGCTGCTAACTGTCATGGCTTCGACTTCACGCGGCCCCCCGGGTCCGCCCCAACCCTGCGGCGGCTGTTCACAACCTGCCAGGCTCAATGCGGCCAATAAAGGGAGTACCGGAACCACTTGCCATCTGCGCGACGTACTCATCTTTCACCTGGGCCAGGCCCGTTAGCTGCTAAAGATGCAAATGATTGTTTGTTTTGTCAAATGAGTCAATATTGACTCATTTGGTTCTTTTGTGAGCGGATTCGTCGTTGTGCTTGAGAAGCTGGGCTATTTCTGGACAATGGCCCGCACGTCATTCTGATAATCGAAGAAACACCTAATGGATTTATCCGCAGCGAACGAGAAACTGTTGAAGGCCCTGGCGATTGCCATGGTCGATCACCCGGCAGGGACGTTCAAAGACATCGCCGAAGCCGCAGGCGTGAGCAAGGCCACGTTGAATCGCTTCTGTGGCACGCGTAACAATCTCATTGAGATGCTGTTCAATTACGGCTCTATTGTGATCAATCAGGTCATGGATAACGCGAACCTGCAGGAGGCACCGCCTCTTGAGGCCCTCCAGCGCCTTATCGAAAATCATTTGACCCATCGTGAACTACTGACTTTCCTGGCCTTCCAGTGGCGGCCTGATTCGCTGGATGAATGCGCAGGCGGCAGTCGCTGGAAGCCTTATTCGGACGCGCTGGACAATTTCTTCCTGCGCGGTCAGCACGAAGGGGTGTTTCGCATCGACATCAGTGCCCAGGTGCTGACGGAGATGTTTGCCTCGATCATTTACGGATTTGTCGATGCAGAACGGCGTGGGCGGGTTGCCCGGGTGGGTATGGCGACGCAGGTTATGCAGTTTTTTCTGCATGGCGCTACCAGCCGTTAAAGGCTTGGCCTCGGAACCGATGCTGCGGTGTCGATGCTCGCGGGGCAGGGGACTTGCACGTATATGAATAGCGACCGCTGTCTCCATAGGCCGCTATCTGGGGGCAGATTCAGGTTTTCAAACTGTTCGATTGAGTCTTATGTTGTGGGTGCTGCCGGTGTCTGCGGTCAAAGCCAGGCTTTGATTTGGGCGCTGACAGCCTGAGTCGAAATGCCGTAGCGATCATGCAGCGTCGGTAATGCACCCGCATCCAGAAACGCATCGGGCAAGGCGATTTGCCTGAAGGTTGGTGTCACCCCATTGCGCAGTAATACCCCGGCAACGGCTTCACCTAGCCCACCGATAATGGAGTGGTTCTCTGCGGTCACTACCAATCGACCGGTTTTTCTCGCTTCGGCAAGAATGGTCTGTTCATCCAGTGGTTTGATTGTCGGCACGTGCAACACGGCGACATCAATTCCGTCGGCCTGCAGCTGCTTGGCAGCTTCCAGTGCGCGCATCGTCATCAAGCCCGTGGATATGATCAAAACATCGTTGCCGGTGCGAAGGGTCTTGGCCTTGCCGATCTCGAATTTGTAGCCGTATTCATCCAGCACCAGCGGCACATTCCCGCGTAACAAACGCATGTAGACGGGCCCTTGATGCGCTGCAATGGCGGGCACTGCCTGTTCGATTTCCAGTGCATCGCACGGATCGACGATCATCAGGTTGGGCATGGCACGGAAGATCGCCAAGTCGTCTGTGGCTTGGTGGCTTGGGCCGTAGCCGGTCGTGAGGCCAGGCAATCCACAGACGATTTTGACGTTGAGGTTTTCCTCGGCAATCGCCATGCAGATGAAGTCGTAGGCGCGACGGGAGGCGAAAACCGCGTAGGTTGTGGCGAAGGGAACGAAGCCCTCCCGAGCCATCCCCGCCGCCGCACTCATCAGCAGTTGCTCAGCCATGCCCATTTGATAGAAGCGATCTGGATGCGCCTTGGCGAAGATGTGCAGGTCGGTGTACTTGGACAAGTCGGCGGACATGCCGACGATATCCGGACGCTGATCCGCCAGCGCGGCTAACGCATACCCGAAAGGTGCCGACTTGGTGGCTTGGCCTTCGGAGGCGATCGAGGCGATCATCGCCGAGGTGGTGAGGCGTTTTTTTGCCGGTTCGCCCGTCGAGGTCGGAGTGTTGGCTGCGTTACTCATTGGTTTTTTCCTTCTTCAAGGTTGTTCAGCGCCAGATCCCATTCGTGTTCTTCCACGCGGATGAAATGTGTCTTTTCGCGGGTTTCCAGAAACGGCACGCCCTTGCCCATGCGGGTATCGCAGATGATGACGCGTGGTTGGGTTCCAGGGTGGCTGCGGGCGGCGTCGAATGCGCTGACCAATGCATCAAGGTCATTGCCATCGACGCGCTGGGTGAACCAACCGAATGCCTGCCAGCGATCCACGATCGGCTCGAACGACAGGATTTCACTTGAGTAACCATCGGCTTGCTGGTTGTTGACGTCGACAATCGCGATCAGGTTGTCGAGCTTCCAGTGAGACGCCGACATCACCGCTTCCCAGGTCGAACCTTCATTCAGTTCGCCGTCCGATAGCAGGTTGTAGACGAAGGAGGGCGATCCTTTCCGCTTCAGGCCCAGGCAGGCACCTACCGCGATGCCCAAGCCCTGGCCGAGTGAGCCTCCGGTGATTTCCATTCCCGGGGTGTAGGTGGCCATGCCCGACATGGGTAGGCGGCTGTCGTCCGATCCGTAGGTTTCAAGCTCGTCGAGCGGGATGATTTGCGCTTCGATCAAGGCCGCATACAGGGCAATCGCGTAGTGGCCGATCGAGAGGTAGAAGCGATCGCGCTCTTCCCATTCGGGGTCTTCGGGCCGATAGCTCAGCGCGTGGAAGTAGGACACTGCCAGCAGGTCAGCGGCCCCCAGGGCTTGGCCGACATAGCCTTGTCCCTGGACTTGACCCATTCGCAGCGCGTGGCGGCGAATATTGTGGGCGCGCTCCACCAGGGTTTTGGATGAAACGTATGAAGGATTAGTCGTCATGGTGAAAACTCCGTTAACTCAACGATTGACCAGGGCGGCGGGAACGCGCAGCACCAACAAGGCGCCGCCGACCAGTACGCCGGTGATCAGATACATGCCAATGGCGCTGGAGCCGGTCAGTGTGGTGATCCAGCCAATCAGATAGGGCGAACAGAAGCCCGCGAGGTTGGCAAAGCTGTTGACGGCCGCGATGCCCGCGGCAGCGGATACGCCACCCAGCAACGTGGTGGGTAGCATCCAGAACAGCGACGTGGCGGACAGAATTCCGGAAGCGGCCAGGCAAAGGCTGAGAATGGAGAGCGTCACATTTCCCCCCATTAGAGCCGCCAGGCTCAGCCCGATAGCACCTACGATCATCGGTACAATGAGATGCCAACGGCGCTCGCGATGTTTGTCACCACTGCGTCCGGCATACAGCATGGCCACAATCGCGCAGAGGTAGGGCAGGCTGGTCAGCAGGCCGATTTTCAGCGGATCGGAAACCCCTGCGTTACGCACCAGGGTCGGCAGCCAGAAGGTGATTGCGTATTGCCCCATCACCACGCAGAAGTAGATGGCGGCGAGCAACCAGAGACGCCGATCACGGATGAATGCACCAGGGGAGGCGTGGGTAACCTTCTTGCCCTCATCCTCGGCCAGCTCCCGGCTGATGAGTGCTTTCTCTTCGTCGTCGAGCCAGGTGGCTTGATGCACGCCGTCTTTGAGGTAGCTCAGCACCAGCAATCCGACCACGACAGTGGGAACGGCTTCCAGGGCAAACATCCACTGCCATCCAGCCCAGCCATGCATACCGGCGAAATGGTTCATGATCCAGCCGGAGAGGGGCCCGCCCACCATCCCGGAGAGCGGAATGGCGATAAACCACAGCACGGTCATACGGGCGCGACGGTAGGACGGAAACCAGTAGGTCAAATACAGCAACAGTCCAGGCGCCAGACCAGCTTCGGCAATGCCGAGCAGAAAGCGCAGTGCATAGAATTGCCAGGCGGTTTCGACGAAGGCGAACAGGGCAGACACGATGCCCCAGGTGATCATGATCCGCGCAATCCAGATGCGCGCACCCACCCGATGCAGAATGATGTTGCTCGGCACTTCGCACAGGAAATACCCAATGAAGAACATGCCCGCGCCCAGTCCGTAGACCGTTTCGCTGAGCGACAGATCGTTCATCATCTGCAACTTCGCAAAGCCGACGTTGACCCGATCAAGGTAAGCGCACAGGTAGCACAGCATCAGAAAAGGCATCAAGCGCCACGCGGTTTTACGGTAGGCGTTGGAGCGCACGGTCGAAACCGCTTCGAGCGACAGGGTTGTCATGAGGTCTGATCTCTTGTTTTTATTGATCGCCAAGCCATAAGGCCCGGCTGCATCGTCGATCCAGAACCGCACGGGCCGCGAGGCCCGCCAGGTGTGCTCAGTGAATCAGCATTCCGCCGTTCACATCCAGAGTGATGCCGGTCAGGTAGGAGGACAGGTCGCTGGCCAGAAACAGCGCCGCGTTGGCGACATCCTGAGCTTCACCCAAACGTCCCAGGGGGATGCCGTCGATGATCGCGTGCCGGCGCTCGTCCTGCATGAGGCCGCCGGTGATGTCGGTGTGAATCAACCCGGGAGCAATCGAGTTGACGCGTACCTTGTCCGGCCCGAGTTCGCGCGCCATGGCTTTGGCCAGACCCAGCACGCCCGCTTTGGCGGCACTGTAATGAGGGCCACCGAAAATGCCACCGCCCCGTTGAGCGGAAACGGACGACATGCACACGATGCTGCCGGAGGACTGTTGACGCATGGTTGGAATCACTGCCTGTGACATGAGCAGGGTGCCGCGCAGGCTGACGTCCAGCACCTTGTCGTAATCGGCAGGGCGGATGTCCAGGGTCTTGAGTGGTTGGGTGATGCCGGCGTTGTTGACGAGAATATCGATGCGGCCGAAATGCTCGATGATTTTGGCGACTGCCTGTTGAACTTGCGATTCGTCAGCGACGTTGGCTGCGAGCCCGAGATGGCCTTCGCCCAGGGAAGTTGCGGCATCACGTGCGGCGGATTCATCCAGATCCAGTATCACGACGTGGGCGCCTTGTTGCGCGAAAGTGATCGCTGTTGCCCGGCCAATGCCACGTGCTGAAGCTGCACCGGTGATGATCGCGACCTTGCCTTGAAGAAGCATGGGAGGGTACCTCTGATTGTTGTTATTGGGTCGATCCGAATCGAATCGATGACTCAGCTTGTTCCCCAGGCCCGCCTTGAGCAATAACGTGAACTTCACTGGATGCTGAAAAAAATTCAGCACTCGCCAATGAAATGATCGGATGGTTGAATAGGTGAACGCCCGGCCTATGCCACTTGCAGCGGAATAACAATAATCATGCGTTCACCCGGCGATGCACCTGCGATACTGCCACCCCTGAAAGCCATTCAGGCCTTTGAACAGACCGCCCGCTTTGGCAATGTAGCGCGCGCGGCTGAGCTGCTCGACCTGACACCCTCGGCGGTCAGCCACCAGTTGGCCAAACTGGAGGCGATGATCGGTCGACAGTTATTTTTCAGAACGGCCAGAGGCGTGACGCTGACCCCGATCGGCGAGCAATACCTCACTGAGGTTTCCGGCATCCTGCACAGTCTCGCCGTGGCGACCGAGCGCGCCGCCAGTGATGTCAGCCTTGATTGTCTGCGATTGCACTCGTCGCCCAGTTTTGGCCTGTTATGGCTGATGCCGCGTCTGGAGCAGTTTCGCCAGAGCCATCCCGATATTCAGCTCAACCTCTCGTGTTCCTACGAATCACTGCACTTCAGTCGAGACAAGATCGATGTCGACATCCGCCATGGGATGCCCAATTGGCCCAGCTACGAAGTGCGGACGATGCGCAATGAAAAGATTGCGGTGATGGCTTCCCCGAAGCTATTGGAAAAGCGCCCCATCCGAGTTGTTGCGGATTTGCTGGACAGCAATCTGATCCTGTCGGAAGCCACGCTGATCAAATGGCCACAGTTGTTTGCACAACATGGCTTGTCACGTCCTGAAAAGCCGTATTCTCTGAGTTTCGACCGGTCTTACATGACGCTCGAGGCTGCCAGCCACGGGCTTGGCTTTGCTTTGGAAAGCACGTTGCTGGCACAGGATTATCTCGCACGCGGTGCTTTGGTAGAGGTAGCACCGGAGCTGAGCGCTTCGATTACTGCACACCATTTGGTTTTCCCAAGGGCCCACTCAAACTTTCCTCGGGTCAGACGATTCCTGGAATGGATGCAGAAAGAGTTGGGGCATGATTTCAGTTATTGACTGTCAGTTAGGTGCGGGGAGCTCCGATACCATGGTCATCAAGAGTCCATCGACGGCGAGGCCGCTTTTGCCGCGTTCGATATTTGGAGTGGTGTTCGATCGGGCGATGTCGTTTTTGAGTCGCCACGATAAGCGAGAGAACACATCTGATCGACGCACCTCCGACCATCGCGGCAATCCTGTGGAAAATGATACCCACGGCCTGATAGCTGCTTCTCCACGTGGCTGTAGAAAGCACTCGGTAGCGCGACTCGGACTTATGTTCTTCTCGTTCTTGACATGCCCTCCGAACAAGTCCAAAAATGAGTCCATTCCCACTGAGGGGATATTAAAAAACCTTTATATTTCAATAGGTCGGACGCCAGATGCGAGTCTCGTTTCCCACTCCAGGATTTACAAAAACGCCACTCAATAGAGTGGCGTTTTTGTGTGCGCCCAGCATGGGCGCAATCTTGTGGGTGAAAGTCCCGCCGTAAGCTGACCACAGCGAACGAAGTGAAGCGCAACTGCATGAGGGCGACCGAGTGTGGGGAGGAAGCGTGAATCGAAGCCATGAGCCGATGTACAAGAACCGGATACAAGGCGAAGCCGACCAGGGCGAGCGGGCACAAAATCGCGAAGCTCTTGTGGTCAAGGGTCAGGCGGCGTAAATCCGGCGGTTGTGTGGTGAAGGATTGCGTTCTTACCTGGGGAGATCTCGCCTTGTGCCTGAAAGGGCGACGGCGCTAGCCGGAGCGAGAAGTCAGCAGAGGCCGTGTATCATCCGCTCAACCATGAAGATGGTTAAGCTATCTTGTCAGAATGCAGTGTTTGGCTATCCATAGAAATTCGGACTGCGTCATGACGCCAAAACTCGCGATCGCAATCAAGAATCTGTCCATGTTGGTCATAGTTGACGCGAATGATCATTAACAGCGGGCTACCTTCTGGCAGGTTGAGATAATTCGCCACGCTAGCCTGCGCCGCAGTGGGATAGATATCAAAAGTGGCGCGGCCGCATTGGATGTCATAATGCTTTCGGTAAATGGATGTCAGCGACTGAGTCAGATCAAGCTTCAATATATCCGGGACAAATTCTGGTTTCAGATAATGTTCTACAAACATGACGACGCGCCCATCGACATAACGTAGGCGACGTATGCAGTGCAGCATGCTTGACGGTGGCAGCGCCAACTTCAGGCATAACTCCGGGCTCGCCAATTCCGTACTGGTCGAAATGACCTGTGTGAGCGCCTTGCGCCCCTGACTTTCGACCATCTGGTGGAACAGCGAATTTGTGAAGGGGTTGTACACCAGTCGAGGTGGGGTAACAAACCAGCCGCGCCTGCTTTCCCGATAGATCGATCCTTCCGCCTCCATTCTTTGCAGGGCTTCTCTGAGCGTGATGCGGGTTGTGGAAAACAGGTCGCTCAGCTCTCGCTCGGAAGGAAGCTTGCTACCGGACGCCAGCGTGCCATTGATGATTTGCGTTGCCAATGCGTGATAGATGGTGGCAGCTTGGGTAGTGATTTTTTCTGTCACGGTGTTGGTCTGGATGATTTTAGAGCGCTGATATTATCCCAGTTCATGATTTCATTACCTTTATGACATTCAACTGACTCTCTTCGGGCACACCTCGCCCACTACCCCTCTGACGTTTGATCACCCGAAGCGGGTGCTCGACCTTCGTCCGCGTTTGCGCTCAGGTGCATCTTGGGATCGCGTTTACCTTCCTTGTTCCTGGTCGAGCCCGACACGTGAATGTGCTGCAACGACTGCCCTCAGTGCGCCTCGATCAACGCCAGCAGGTTGTTCCAGGGCAGCACCTGTTCCATCTCGATCAGGTGCTTAACGCGTCCCAACTGTCACATTTCGGTCATTTTTTATGGGTAGCATCCAGTTTCCGCCTCAATCTGGTCTATACCACACGGCTACCCCATGAAAAAAATGCTGATTACGAGTTTGCTTGCAAGTGCCTTGTCGATTGCAGTTTCTAGTGCGTACGCGCAGCCGGACCTGGATGTTTTAGTCGCCGCCGCCAAAAAAGAAGGCGCGGTCAATAGCTTGGGCATGCCGGATAACTGGGCGAACTGGAAAGATACGTGGGCCCAGATCACGCAAAAATACGGCCTGGTACATCAGGACACCGACATGAGTTCGGGACAGGAAGTCGCAAAATTCGAAGCTGAAAAATCAAACGCGTCAGGCGATATCGGCGACGTTGGCCAATCTTTCGGCCCGATTGCAGTCAGAAAGGGCGTTACCCAGGCCTACAAGCCGACCACCTGGGACGATATTCCGGCTTGGGCCAAGGACGCAGACGGTCATTGGATGGTGGCCTACAGCGGGACCATTTCCTTCATCAGCAACAACAAGCTGGTCAAGGATCCGCCCAAGACCTGGGGCGATTTGCTCAAAGGCAACTATAAGGTCACCGTAGGCGAAGTGGGCGTCTCGGCGCAAGCCAATAGCGCTCTGCTGGCAGCGGCGATTGCCAATGGCGGCAACGAAAAGAATCTGCAACCTGCGTATAAGTTATTTGCCGAGCTGGCTAAACAAGGGCGGCTTTCCATGACCGATGCGAATATCGCCAACATGGAAAAAGGTGAGGTGGAAGTTGCGCTGTTATGGGACTTCACATCATTAAGCTACCGCGACAAGATCGATCCATCGCAGTTCACGGTATCCATTCCCGTGGACGGTAGCGTGAGTGCCGGCTATTCAACCCTCATCAACAAATACGCACAGCATCCGAACGCCGCCAAACTGGCGCGTGAATACATCTTCAGCGATGCCGGCCAGATTAACCTGGCGCGTGGTTATGCGCGCCCGATTCGCAGCAACGTCGTCCTGCCACAGGACGTAACAGACAAGATGCTGTCGGCTGAGCAATATCGTAACGCCAAACCGATCCAGGATTTTGCAGCTTGGGAGACGACCACCAAGGCCATACCACGACAGTGGCAAGAACAAGTCATGATTTATAACAAGTAATTCCACCCGCGTTAGTTCGCTTCTAAAAACCTGCTGCGCGACTTGGGTCGTTCGCTATGGTTTTTAGAGGCGAGCATTAGAACAGAGAGCAGGGCAATGGTCGCACTAAGGTTTTGCTGCGGCCGTATCTCGCGCTCACTTATCAAAAACCATGTAATACGGAATTGCTAGCTGTATGACATCTGCATCGAATCCGCTGGCAATCCCAGCGACTATCGACACCCCGCATTACCCGCGCTTTCGCCACTGGCGGGCGGCGTTGGTTCTGCTGCCCTTGTTATGTGTATTGGTGCTGTTTTCACTGGCACCGACAGCATGGCTGCTGATCAACAGCGTGCAGGTTGATGGCGCATGGTCGCTGGCCAACTTCAGCGAGATCCTGCATTCGCCGTTTTACCGGCAGGCCTTTGGCAACAGCCTTTGGGTTTGCGTCTGCTCCAGCCTGATTGGATTAGCCATCGCGCTGGTGGCCGCCGCTTCGTTGAAACGGGTGGATTGCGTTGTCCGCGACATGACGGTGGCATTCACCAATATGGCCAGCAATCTGAGTGGCGTGTCATTGGCATTCGCCTTCATTATCGTGATGGGAACCAATGGCGCCGTGACATTGCTCTTGCGGCGATGGGGTTGGCTGGCTGACTTTAATCTATACACGCAGACTGGGCTGACGCTGATTTACAGCTATTTCCAGATACCACTAGCGGTACTGTTGCTCTACCCAGCCTTTGATGCGCTGCAAGACGATTGGCAAGAGGCCGCCTCCTTGCTGGGTGCCAGCCGTGCCAGTTACTGGCGCCTGGTTGCGTTACCGGTGCTGCTGCCAGCGATATTCGGCACTTTCATATTGTTGTTGGCTAATGCCATGGGGGCGTATGCCAGTGCATACGCACTGATGACCTCTAACTACAACCTGGTCACCATCCGCATTTCCAGCCTGGTAGCTGGGGACATTTCTCTGGAACCGAATCTGGCGGCAGCACTGTCCGTGCTTCTGGTGGCGATGCTGGTGTTCGTGGCGATGGTCAACCAGTTCTTAATGAAGAGAAGCTACCATGCACACTAACCGTTATCACCAGTTGGTGCTGTTTGGCTTGATGGCTCTACTCAGTATCCCTGTTCTGGCGACCCTGGTTTATTCATTTTCCCAGCACTGGAGTGCAACGATATTACCCGAGGGGCTGACGTTCGACTGGTATCTAAAGTTGTGGCAAGAGCCGCGCTTCTTGACCGCATTTAGCCACTCCCTGTTGATTGCACTGGGCACATTGGTTTTCAGCACAGTGGTCATCGTGCCTGCCGCATTTGTTGTGTTCTATTATTTTCCGCACTTGGATCGTTGGATGAACATCCTGATTTTGATCCAGTTCGCGGTGCCGCCTGTGGTCTCGTCAGTGGGCTTGTTGCAGATTTATGCCGACGGCCCGTTACCGCTGATCGGTACGCCGTGGGTACTGATAGGGTGCTATTTCACGATTGTCCTGCCGTTCATGTACCGGGCACTCGCCAACGGTCTGCAAGGGCTGAACGTGCGTGACCTGATGGATGCGGCGCATCTGCTAGGGGCAAGCACTTCCGCGGCTTTTTTGCGGGTGATCTTGCCCAATATCCGCAAGGGCCTGATGGCATCGTTGTTTCTCTCGTTCTCCTTCCTGCTGGGCGAGTTTGTATTTGCCAACATACTGGTTGGCAGCCGTTACGAAACCTTGAACGTCTATCTCTATTCCGTGCGCTCCACCAGCGGCCATTTTATGAGTGCCGTGGTGATGAGCTATTTCATATTTACGCTGGGCGTGACCTGGATTGCCACCCGCTTGAGTCGATAGGACTGTGCGATGAATTATCTTGAAGTATCCAACTTGTCGAAATACTTCGGCAAAGGCTCGGGCAAGACCCGCGTGTTTGACGACATCAATTTCAATATCAAGGAAGGCGAACTGGTGACCCTGCTCGGCCCCAGTGGCTGCGGCAAGTCGACCTTATTGCGCTGCGTCGCCGGTTTAACTGAAGTCGATAGCGGCCAGATTCATGTGGCGGGAAATAACATTACCCATGTTGCTCCGCAAAAACGCGGCATAGGCATGGTATTCCAGAGTTATGCGTTGTTTCCGAATCTGACGGTGATGGGCAATATTGCCTTCGGCCTGAAAATGCAGGGCGTCTGTGTCGATGAAACCTTCCAACGAGTGACCGACGCGGTACGTCTGGTTGAATTGCAGGGGCACGAGAATAAATTCGTGAGTCAGCTCTCCGGCGGCCAGCGTCAGCGTGTCGCCCTGGCGCGGGCATTGGTGGTGCGGCCGCGCATCCTGTTGCTGGATGAACCACTGTCGGCACTGGATGCGCGCATCCGCAAGAACTTGCAGGAAGAGATCAGACGGATCCAGTCGCAGCTGAAACTGACGACCATTTTCGTGACCCACGATCAGGAAGAAGCGCTGATGCTGTCCGACCGCATCATTGTCATGGATGGCGGTCGCATCGTGCAGGAAGGGAGCGCGGAGACCATCTACACCCGTCCAGCCAATGGTTTTGTAGCGCGCTTCATGGGCAGCTACAACCTGCTGGATGCCAGCCAGGCGGAACAACTGCTTGGCCTGCACATACAAGGGCAACTGGCAATCCGGCCGGAAGCGATCCATGTGGCGCAAGCCGGCCGCAGCTATGGCCCACATCTGGGCGCGCCGTGCCGCGCCACGGTACGTCACCATCAACTGCTTGGTAATGTCATTCGTTACCACGTCGATGCGCAAGGCTGCTCGTTGATGGTCGATATGCTCAATCGCAGTTCGCAATCCTTGCTGCCGGCAGGCGCGCGGCTCGACCTGCTGTTCAATCGTGAAGAACTGCAGGAGGTCGCATGACGATTTTGGCTATTTTTGACATGGACGACACCATTATCGATTGCGATAGTTCCAGTCTCTGGCTGCGCTATCTGGTGCAGCGCGGTGTGGCAGCAGCCGACATGCTGGTCACCGAGCAGGCGATGATGCAAGCCTATCATCTGGGCGAACTATCCATGGCTCAGTACATGGACTTTACGCTCCAACCGTTGTCCGGAGTGGCCGTCAGCGAAGTGGAACGATGGGCTGATGACTTTGTCTCCAGCATGATTTCCACGCGCATATTTCCAGCCGCGCGTCGGCAAATTGAGTGGCATCGCCAACAGGGAAACACGCTATTAATCATCTCGGCTACGGCTGACTTTATCGTCCGCCGTATCGCGGCCATGCTGGACGTGAGCGAGGTGATCGCCATCGAGCTTGAACAGGTAGCTGGCAACTTTACCGGTGCGACTAAAGGGGTGCTCAGTTTTCGGGAAGGCAAGGTAGAGCGCTTGCAGGCGTGGCTGCAGAACCATGGCAACAGTTTGCAGGGCAGCTATGGCTACAGTGACTCGGTGAATGATTTGCCGCTATTGCACGCGGTCCAGCACGCGTGCGTCGTCAACCCCGCGCCAGCGCTCAAACAGGTATCCGACCAGCATCAATGGCGACAGTATGACTGGCAGTTGGCGCCACATGAGCCCAGCGTTACGGGTCAGACCCAAGGGGTAGCATGCCGTTGATCCAGTTGCGTTTCGATGCATTATTGCGCCACAAAGCAGCGGGCCTGCCGGTACCTCAGCTAACCCCGGCGCTGGCGACCAAGCTGCTTGAACGACTCGATGGCATGCGCTTGTTCGCCCATGCTTACCCCCAGCTGATGAAGCTGACCTATGGAACATACCGGCCGATTGACCTGCTGGATTTCGCCTATCGTCATGCACTCGACGGCATCAGCATTCATCTGCTGGATGGCGAAGAGCGCAGTCTTCAGCAGATGAGCGACGATCAACTGCGCATTGTCAGCCAAAGGGCCGAGGCGCTGGGGTTGGACATCCACCTGGAAATCAGTAGTACCCAAAAGGCGGACGTGGATCGGGTGGTTGAGGTGGCGCGTGTTATGGGGGTGCAGAACATCCGCGTCTATTCGCGCTATGGAGGACGGCTTTCCGAGGTTTTAAACACCATCGAATCGGACTTGCACTACCTCGCCAGACAAGCCGAACGGTATGACCTCTACATTGACTTTGAACAGCATGAAGAGCTGAAAAGTAGCGAGATTGTCACACTGCTTGAGCGCATCAATCATCCACGGCTGCACGCGCTGTTCGATTTCGGCAATATGATCAATGCCGCCGAACAACCGTTAGCGGCGCTGAAACCCCTGGCTTCGCATATCCGGCAAGTGCACATGAAAGGTGTGCGTGTCGTTCCCGAGGAAAATGGAGTCGGTCACTATGGCGTACTACAGGGCAGTGCCGAGGATGACCTGCCCAATGCCCGTATGTTGTTCGAGCTGTTGATGCTCGGAGAGAATGGATCCCAGGTCATCGCTTTTATCCTGGAGCAGGAAAACCACTATATCGCCCCCGCATACCGTCAAGTGGACGAGGGCGAAGACCCCATTATTCCTTACCGAGAGATGAGTCAAACCTCATTGCCCGAAGGTTTTACGCTGGAGCAGATGATGGCCGAGGAGGAGCGTTGGGCAATCAACCAGATTGCTTATGTCCGCGGTCTGCTGCAAGAGTTCAGATTGCTGGCAGAACTTGCGCTTCAGCGGGAGGGGTCCCTGCCAGGAGGAAAGAGTTCATCCATCATTCCTTCAAAATCGTAAAACTCATACTTGGGTCGCGGTCCATACTCAATACCGTTTGATGACTACAAGCAGTAAAAAAGCGGCCATCCACAGATGGCCGCTCTCAATCAGCCTTCCACCAGAGCAGACTATTTATTGGCTTTCACTGGCCCTTGATAGTAAGGCAGGTTATCAATCCGTGGCGTGTAGGCGCCACTCGCCACGCTGTTCTGAACATGCGCCGCGATCTCGTCCATACGAGCGAACCAGACATCGCCTTTAGACATCATATAGTCGATCAGTTTGGTGACCTCATGCCACCGCGCCAGACGACCAGAAAGGAACGGGTGCCAAACCGGTATGAACAGACCTCCGTATTCCCACGCGGCATCAAACTCGGCCTTGAACACCTCAACTGCTCTTTGAGGCGATTGAATCGGCATCTGAAAATCAAGGTCGATACTGTGCATATACTGAGGCCAGTCATCCAGGGCCCAGCTTGAAGGCAGCTCCACCAGTTCGCCAGCAGAGGTCCGTAATAAATAAGGAATATCATCTCCCATCAATGATGCGTCATAACTGAAGCCGCGCTCGATCAACAAGTCAGCAGAGTGCTCTGACATGTTGTAGAGCGGTGCCCGCCATCCGCGCGGTGCCTGGCCGGTAAAGCGCTTGATAGTGTCGCAGCCGCGATCGAGCCAGTAAGCTTCCTCGTCTCGACTCAGCTCGTTTGGATGCTCATGTATGTAGCCATGATGGGCAATCTCGTGACCACCTTCGACAATCGCCTCAATGGCTTTGGGATAGTGCTCGATGCACCAGGCCGGGATAAAAAATGTCTGTTTGATCTGGAAACGTCGATACGTCTCCAGAATCCTTGGCACCGCCACATCAGGACCGTATTGCAGCATTGAAATACTGGCAACCCGTGTCGCTGAGTCTTTGGGGTGTGCCACATGCAGAATGCTGTCTGCATCCATATCAAAGGTAAAGGCTACGGCACAGCGTGCGCCATTTGGCCAAATAATAGGGTTGTTAATCATGCTTGCTCCTGACTGCAATAATTACCAAAAATACGTCTGTAACAGCTGCCGAGAACTGATATCAATATTCGTGATCAATTAGCCAGTCAGAATAATGTGCTATGCCTTGTTCAAGGCTCCACTGCGCTCGATACCCCAATTCCCGCTCCGCAGCACTAAGATCCCACTCTCCCTGTCGATCCAGATGCCAGTAACCACCACCGATTTCGATCTGGGCAGCAGGCATCAGCTTCCTGATGATATCGACGGCCTCATGCAGCCTCCAGGGACGATCGCCCGCAATATTAAACACACTGCCTTTGATGTCTTTAGCTTCCGTCGCTATCAGCACCGCACGGACAACGTCTTGCACATGAATATAATGGAATCGATGGTCGCCACCGGAAGGCAGTGTGAACTTTTCACCACGATGAACGGCTTTAAGTATATCCCTGAGAATTTGTGGCATTTTATTTTCAGGGCCATAGACTTCCGCAATTCTCAGCGAGATGACTTCCATGCCATAGAGTTCGTTATAGACCCGACCAAAGTGTTCAGTGGCCAGCTTGGTTACACCGTAAGGCGTGGTTGGGTTGACCGGCGCTTGTTCATTAACCACGCCCTCGACATGCCCATAGACCGCCTCGGAAGAGAAATTGACGAGCTTTTTAACGCCTGCCATGCGCATGGCTTCAAGTAAATGAATGGTGCCATCGATATTGGCCGCCACCGTGGTAATCGGGAGCTCTATGGACAAGTCAGGGTGCGACATGGCCGCTGTATGAATGACGCGATCAACCCCAAACTCCTGGAGGGTCCTGACAATTTTCGGAATATCGAACAACTCACCCTGTACGGCAGTCATGAATTCGGACTTGGCCTCTGAGTAGTCACGATTGTAACTCACCACGTGAACACCTTGCTCACTGAGCTTCTTGGTTAGGTATCGACCCACATAACCCAGACCACCGGTAATCATTACAGCGCTCATTTTGTATTCCTCTTATTATAATTACGCTCGAGCCACTTATTTAATATGGAGAAATCCGGGCTCACTGAAATTCAAGTTCAACCAGCCAATCAGATTGCGGTTCCGCCATTAGGGCTGATTACCTGGCCAACCATGTAATCTCCCGCGGGGCCGGCCAGGGCTTCGACCATGGACGCAATCTCATCCGGCTTGCCGAAGCGCTTCAATGGAATCGTCTCGCGCGTCTCATCGTTGTATTCGATGGTGTCCTTGATCAGCATGTCCGTCTCGATCGGGCCCGGTGCCACCGTGTTCACCAGGACACCTGACGAGGCAACCTCCTTTGCAACCGCTTTTGTCAGCGCGATCACCCCACCCTTGGAGGCGCAGTACGCCGCGTAGGTCGCAAATCCAATCAGCCCCAACTCGGAGCTGATATTGATGATCCTCCCTTGACCGCGAGCCAGCATGCCCGGCAATACGGCCTGCATACAGGCCCACGTCCCCCCGAGATTGGTGCTGATCATCTGCTCCCACTGAGCCCAGGTCGTCTGTGCAACGGTGGCAGAAACCAGCCGTCCGGCATTATTGACAAGGATGTCGACCCGCCCATAGCGACGCTCTGCCTCCCGGATGATTCCGGCTGCCGCTTCAGGATCACTGACATCCGCTTGAACTGTGATGCCATCGCCACCGTTTTCTTCGGCGAGACCTATCACCGCTTCCAGTTCATCGCTGCAGTCGAAGTAGTTCAGTACCAAATGATCGCCATTGGCAGCAAAGCGCTTGGCGGTCGCCAGCCCAATACCCTTTCCAGCCCCAGTGATAACGACAACGCGCTTCATACGTTCACCTATAGTTTTAATTAGAGTGATATTCAGGCTCGGCAATAGATTCGGCTAAAGCAGGCCTTCATCGTGAAGTTCTGCCTTACCCTCGGCATCATGATTGAACGGATACTTTAGAAAGCACAGTTCGCTTGGAGGTATACGAGCGCCATACCAAGATCATTACCCCGGACACTATTGTCAGCACTCCCAAGTACCAGGCGGTGTACATGTCTTCCGGAGAAACCGGATTTGCCCCAGCGGTATAGCCGATGTATCCCAGCACAAGGATTGCCAGAGACGCCGGGATCGACAGTGCCGACCACATCCAGAAACTGTGACGGCGCCAGCTCATCGCAATGAACGCTGCGATAGCGGCCATGTAAGACATGACCAGCGTGATGGTCACTACGTCGTAGTACCACGAGATCTTATCCAGCGGTTTCCACCAGAGCAGCGCGATGGCGACGGCCGAAACGAGGACGCTGGCCAGCCAGGGGGACTTCGTTTTGTTGACTGAGCGCAACGCTACTGGCAGATGCCCTTCTTCACTCATCCGGTAGAGCGTACGAGCCGCCGCGCTAGAGGAAATTTGCAGTCCGGCGCAGGCTGATGTGATCACCACGAACAATGCGATCCAGGCCATGGCGGGTGGCAAGTAGACGTTAGCGACAGCAGCGATAGGTCCACCATTACCGTCTTCAATGATTGCCGCCAATTTCTCTACCGGCACCGCGAACTGCCAGCCGATAGCCGCGAGGCTGTAAATGAGAAAGGCTGAAGTCAGCACGAGCAGCATTGAGCGTTGAACCGTCCGAACCGGAATTCGCGACTCTTCTATATAGTTGATCGCTGAGTCGAAGTTGGCGAGCATCCAGACGCCGAACAGCACACCCGGTCCAATCGCGGACCAACCACCAGCGCCCTGCAATGAATACATGGAGGTGATCGACAAGTCTTTGACCTGAGGATTGATCAGCCCCAGCAACCCGAGTCCAGCGACAACGCTGATTTCGAAAATCAGAAAGACGCTGGCGACTTTGGCTGTGGCATTGACTCCATTGCAGGAAATGACCAGGAAGATCAGGATCAGGCTCGTCCCGATCACTTTAGCGCTCAGCAGTCCAGCCACTGCCGGGATCAGCGCCTGTATGTATTCAGTACCGATGATTGCGCACATGGCCATCACCGCAGTGCATGCAACCGCATACGCCCAGCCGAGCACCGTCCCTATACTGGGATGCAGAAATCGCGTAGTGAATGTGAAAATTCCACCTGCTGACGGCGCCTGTCGAGTGAGCGAGATCATGCAGAACGCCATCACCAACATCGGAAAGAAGTACGCAATCAAAATGGCCAGCGGCGCATGGTGGCCTGATATTGAGTAAAGTATCGACATCGAAGAGGCAGCGATCCAGCCTGGCGCATTGAAGCCAAGCGCCGAAAAAGTGACATCCCTGGTATTGAGCGTTGCTTTGTTAAGCGCCGTATCCAGCTCACGGACAGTGCCGTTACGGTCATACCCGATTATTTCATAGAGGTTCATTTTTCAGGCTCTGATTAATAGCTATAGAAGGTGTTATAACGCCAAATAGTGGTTAGTTACTTGGGCGTCGCTTTTATTATCCAGCTAAGCAGAATGCAGATATTGAAAGTCCGAACAGGTCTAATTATGGCGGTTTACCCCGACTTGGTTTGTGTTGTTTTTTGTGTTCGTTTATCTCGTTGTCCCGAAAAAATCTTCGGCCAGGAATAAATTTTATTCAGGTTTACTTTCAGTTGCCCACATCAATGCGCGCAACGTGCGCCATGTCTGCAAACAGTTGAATTTTGGACTGAGCAAGTAAAATGACAATCGTTCATTCTGGATCGGGGGAGCTGGACACCTGGGACAGCCGGGGTCGCGTTCACAGAGTTATTCATGGTCTACCTATCGATACTGGCTACATTATTCTTGTTTTTGCCTGCTCCCTGGCAACCACCCGAATGTGCTGGCATCGTCTAGACGCTGAGCGGGAGTGGGGCATTATAAGAACGGGCCAAAAATACCTAACATCCACAATCACAGATGCTTGTATCTGAGTTGCCGAAGTAAGCAAATGAGCAAATCGACAACCCAATGACTGGCCAGCGCCCGCTGAAGACATTCAGATTCGAGCCCACTCAAGGTTAGCGACTGCGGCTGTCGTGTACTTGCTGATCGGCATGGTAGGACGATCTCACTAATGGCCCGGAGGCGACATTCCTGAATCCCATTCCCAACCCCATTTCGGCGAACCAGGCGAAGGTGTCCGGATGCACGAAGCGCTGCACCGGCAAGTGGCTGCGAGAGGGTTGCAGGTACTGACCAAGTGTCAGCATGTCGACTTGATGTTCACGCATACGCTGCATCACCTCAATCACCTCGTCGTCCGTTTCGCCCAACCCGAGCATCAGGCCGGACTTGGTCGGCACTTTGGGTACGCGCTCTTTGAAGTTCTGCAGCAACGCCAGCGACCACTGGAAATCCGAGCCCGGGCGCGCAGCCTTGTACAGGCGCGGCACCGTTTCCAGGTTATGGTTGAACACGTCGGGTGGCTCCTGCCCGGTGATCGCCAGAGCCACATCCATGCGCCCGCGATAATCCGGGACCAGCGTTTCCAGCATGACGTCCGGCGACAACTTGCGAATCTCACGTAGACAGTCAGCAAAGTGCTGGGCACCGCCGTCGCGCAGGTCATCGCGGTCTACCGAAGTGATCACCACATAGTTCAGACGCAGATCGGCAATGGCGGTCGCCAGATTGCCGGGCTCCTCTGCGTCCAATGGCTTGGGTCGACCGTGACCGACGTCGCAAAAAGGGCAACGACGGGTGCAGATATCGCCCATGATCATGAAGGTCGCGGTGCCGCCGGAAAAACACTCACCCAGGTTTGGACAGGAAGCTTCCTCGCAGACACTGTGCAGCTTGTGCTTGCGCAGCAACGCCTTGATCCGCGCCACTTCGGGTGACGTCGATAGCGGTACGCGTATCCAATCGGGTTTGCGCGGGACCTCTTCAGTGGGGAGAATTTTTACCGGAATGCGTGCCACTTTATCGGCACCGCGCAGTTTTACGCCGGACTGTAGTGGTTGGGGGCGCCTGTCGCTTATCTGGATTTGTGTCATATCCCTGCTCCAAAAGGTCGCGCTCTGCTATGGAGCGCGCACCTGTTCAACCACGGTAGTAACGCTGCTCAATGAATGGTGTTCTGACCACTTGCATAGGCACGACCTTGCCTCGCACCAGGGCGTACACCTCAGTCTCCTGCTGGCTGTATGCATTCTCCACATACCCCATGGCGAGAGGCCCGCCCAGACTGGGACCGAAGCCGCCGCTGGTGACCCGACCGATCACTTGCTGATTCGCATTGACGATCTGCGTGCCTTCACGCACCGGCGTACGCTCCTTGGGTAGCAGGCCGACGCGCTTGCTGACGACTCCATCACGCTGCTGAGCCAGGATTTGCTCGGCGCCCGGGAAGCCACCGGCACGTACACCGTCTGCCCGGCGAGACTTGGAAATGGCCCAGGCCAGGCTGGCTTCAATCGGCGTAGTACGCTGTTCCATATCGTGCCCGTACAGGCAAAGACCGGCTTCCAGGCGCAACGAGTCGCGGGCTCCCAGGCCGATGGCCTTGACCTCTGGCTCGGCCAACAGCGAGCGGGCCAGGACCATCGCCTGCTCCACAGGAACAGAAATTTCGTAACCATCCTCGCCGGTGTAGCCGGAACGGCTGACATAACAATCGACCCCGAGCAAGCGCACGCGAGCGAACTGCATGAACGTCATGGCCTTCACCTCGGGTGCCAGACGACCCAAGACCTCGGCCGCACGCGGCCCCTGGAGAGCGAGCAAGGCGCGGCTGTCGAATAGCGATTCAACCTCGCAGTGCCCTCCCAGGTGCTGGGTCAAATGAGCCAGATCCTGGTCCTTGCAGGCGGCGTTGACCACCAGAAACAAATGATCCCCGGCATTGGCCACCATCAGGTCATCGAGGATGCCACCATCTTCATTGGTGAACAGCGCATACCGTTGCATGCCTACTGGTAGATCGATGATATCCACTGGCACCAGCGCCTCCAGGGCCTTGGCCGCACCGGCACCGTGAAGTCGGATCTGGCCCATGTGTGAAACATCGAACAGGCCAGCCTGTTCGCGGGTGTGCTGATGTTCTTTCATAACGCCCAAGGGGTACTGCACCGGCATTTGGTAGCCTGCGAACGGCACCATGCGGGCGCCAAGTTCAAGGTGCAGTGCGTGCAAGGATGTTTTCGCGAGGGTTTCGGTGGTCATGCAACAAACTCCAAACTGAAAAGTACGATCCGCAAGAGCGAGCAAGCTCGCTCCTGATCACCTTGTAGCGCGAGGCGAATCAGTCGCGGTAAACAGGGAAATCACTGCACATGGCGGCGGCCTGTCTGGCGATATGGGCCTCGACATCGGCATCGCCGAGATGATCGAGGATGTCGCAAATCCAGCCAGCCAGCTCAATGCTCTGAGCTTCCTTGAAACCACGGCTGGTGATCGCTGGCGTGCCAATGCGCAGGCCTGATGTCACGAACGGCGATTGTGGGTCGTTCGGTACGGCATTCTTGTTGACGGTGATGCCGGCACGACCGAGGGCGGCGTCGGCGTCTTTGCCGGTCAGGCCCTGACGAATCAGGCTGACCAGGAACAAGTGGTTGTCGGTGCCGCCGGACACTACATCGTAGCCACGCTGGATAAAGACTTCAGCCATCGCCTGGGCGTTGCGGATCACTTGTGCCTGATAGGCCTTGAAGCCTGGTTCCAGCGCTTCTTTAAAGCACACGGCCTTGGCGGCGATCACATGCATCAGCGGGCCGCCTTGCCCTCCGGGGAACACCGCGGCGTTGAGCTTTTTCTCCAGTTCCGGATTGGCCTTGGCCAGGATCAGTCCGCCACGTGGACCGCGCAGGGTTTTGTGAGTGGTGGTGGTGACCACGTCAGCGTACGGCAGCGGGTTCGGGTACAGACCGGCAGCGACCAGACCGGCGACGTGAGCCATGTCGACGAACAGATAAGCGCCGACTTTGTCCGCGATCTGACGGAAGCGTGGGAAATCCAGGGTTTTCGAGTAGGCGGAGAAGCCGGCAATGATCATCTTCGGTTTGTGCTCGACGGCCAGGCGTTCGACTTCGTCGTAGTCGATCAGCCCGGTCGTGGTGTCGATGCCGTACTGCACCGCGTTATACAGTTTTCCGGAAAAGCTGACTTTGGCGCCGTGGGTCAGGTGGCCGCCGTGGGCCAGGCTCATGCCCAGCACGGTGTCACCGGCCTGCAGCAGGGCCAGATAGACCGCTGCGTTGGCCTGGCTACCGGAGTGCGGCTGGACGTTGGCGTAATCGGCGCCGAACAACTGTTTGGCTCGATCAATGGCCAGTTGCTCGACCACGTCGACGTGTTCGCAGCCGCCGTAATAGCGCTTGCCTGGATAGCCTTCGGCGTACTTGTTGGTCAGGCCGCTGCCTTGCGCCTCCATCACCCGTTGGCTGGTGTAGTTTTCCGAGGCGATCAACTCGATGTGGTGCTCTTGCCGTGCATCTTCGGCATTCATCGCTGCCAGCAGTTCGTCGTCGTAGCCTTTGATCTGGTCCTGCTTGCTGAACATAGTGAAATCCTCTGTTGTTCTTGATGAGTGTTGGGGGCTGACGGTCAGGCGTCTTGATAATCTGCAATCGACGGGCAAGCGCAGATCAGGTTGCGATCGCCGAACACGTTGTCGACCCGACCGACCGGTGGCCAGTACTTGCCTTCGATCAACGATGCAACCGGGTACACCGCCTGTTCACGGCTGTACGGATGCGTCCACTCACCGACGATTTCCGCCGCGGTGTGCGGGGCGTTTTTCAGCGGGTTGTCGTCCTGGTCCAGGGTGCCGTTTTCCACCGCGCGGATTTCTTCGCGGATGCGGATCATGGCGTCGCAGAAGCGGTCCAGTTCTTCCTTGGATTCGCTTTCGGTCGGCTCGATCATCAGCGTGCCGGCCACCGGGAAGGACATGGTCGGGGCGTGGAAGCCGAAGTCGATCAGGCGTTTGGCGACGTCATCGACGCTGATGCCGCTGCTGTCTTTCAATGGGCGCAGGTCGAGGATGCATTCGTGGGCCACCAGGCCGTTGCTGCCGGTGTACAGCACCGGGTAGTGCTCTTCGAGGCGCCGGGAAATGTAGTTGGCGTTGAGGATCGCCAGCTGCGAGGCACGCTTGAGGCCCGCGCCACCCATCATCCGAATGTACATCCAGGTGATCGGCAGAATACTCGCGCTGCCGAACGGTGCCGCGCAGACCGCGCCTTCCTTGCGCTCCATGGCCGCGTGACCCGGCAGGAACGGCGTCAGGTGGGATTTCACGCCAATCGGGCCGACGCCCGGGCCGCCACCGCCGTGGGGGATGCAGAAAGTCTTGTGCAGGTTCAGGTGGGACACGTCGCCGCCGAACTTGCCCGGTGCGCAGAGGCCAACCATGGCGTTCATGTTGGCGCCGTCGATGTACACCTGGCCGCCGTGGTCATGGATGATCCCGCAGATTTCGCGGATGCCTTCTTCGAACACGCCGTGGGTCGAGGGGTAGGTGATCATCAGCGCGGCGAGGTGTTCGCGGTGCTCGATGGCCTTGGCGCGCAGGTCTTCGATGTCGACGTTGCCGCGGGCGTCGCACGCGGTGACCACCACGCGCATACCGGCCATGTTGGCGGTGGCCGGGTTGGTGCCGTGGGCGGACGAGGGGATCAGGCAGATGTCGCGACGGTCTTCACCACGGCTCTGGTGATAGGCGCGGATCGCCAGCAGACCGGCGTATTCACCCTGGGAACCGGCGTTGGGTTGCAGGGAGATGGCGTCGTAACCGGTGGCGGCGCAGAGCATCGCTTCCAGTTCATCGGTCAGCTGCTGATAGCCGGCGCTTTGCTCGGCCGGGGCGAACGGGTGCAGGGCACCGAATTCGGCCCAGGTCACCGGGATCATTTCGCTGGCGGCGTTGAGTTTCATGGTGCAGGAACCCAGCGGGATCATGGTGCGATCCAGGGCCAGGTCCTTGTCGGCGAGTTTGCGCAGGTAGCGCATCAGCTCGGTTTCCGAGTGATAACGGTTGAACACCGGGTGGCTGAGGATCGGCGATTGGCGCACCAGTGCAGCCGGGATGCGGCTTTCGACCGAGGCGGCGAGGGCGGCGAAGTCCGGCAGGGCCTTGCCGTCGGCCAGCACGCTCCACAGGGTTTCAACGTCAGCCTGGCTGGTGGTTTCGTCCAGCGACAGACCCAGACGCTCGCCATCCACCACCCGCAGGTTGATGCGCTGGGCGCGGGCCTGGTCGTGCAGGGCGGCGGTGTTGGCGCCGGTGGCCAGGGTCAGGGTGTCGAAGAAGTGTTCCTGCTCGACGCTCAGTCCCAGATCGCTCAAGCCTTGGGCAAGGATCGCGGTCAGCTGATGGATGCGCTGGGCGATCTGTGTCAGGCCTTTAGGGCCATGGTACACGGCGTACATGCTGGCGATGTTGGCCAGCAGCACCTGGGCGGTGCAGATGTTGCTGGTGGCTTTCTCGCGGCGGATGTGTTGCTCGCGGGTCTGCATGGCCAGGCGCAGGGCTGGCTTGCCGAAACGGTCTACGGACACGCCGACCAGACGGCCGGGCATGTCGCGTTTGAACGCATCGCGGGTAGAAAAGTACGCCGCGTGCGGGCCGCCGAAGCCCAGCGGCACGCCGAAGCGTTGGGCGCTGCCGATGGCCACGTCGGCGCCGAATTCGCCTGGCGGCGTCAGTACGGTCAGGGCCAGCAGGTCAGCGGCCACCGCGACCAGGGCGTTGGCCGCGTGGAAGCGTTCGGTCAGTTCGCGGTAGTCGAACAGGTCGCCGTTGCTGGCCGGGTATTGCAGCAGGGCGCCAAAGAACGCACTGACGTCGGTCAGCTCGCGTTCGTCGCCGACCACCACCTCGATGCCCAACGGCTCGGCGCGGGTGCGCAAGACGTCGAGGGTCTGCGGGTGGCAGTGGCGGGAGGCGAAGAAGGCGTGGCTGCCTTTGTTCTTGCTCAAGCGTTTGCAGAAGGTCATGGCTTCGGCAGCGGCGGTGGCTTCATCGAGCAGCGAGGCGTTGGCGATCGGCAGGCCGCTGAGGTCGCTGATCAGCGTCTGGAAGTTCAGCAGCGCTTCCAGGCGACCCTGGGAAATCTCTGGTTGATACGGGGTGTAGGCGGTGTACCAGGCCGGGTTTTCCAGCAGGTTGCGCAGGATCGGCGATGGCGTATGGCAGTTGTAGTAGCCCTGGCCGATGTAGGTCTTGAACAGCTGGTTTTTGGCGGCGATGGCCTTGATCGAGGCCAGGGCGTCGGCTTCGCTGAGGCCGGCGCCCAGGTCGAGCACGCTGGTGCCCTTGATGCTGTCGGGGATGACGCTGGCGCTCAGGGCTTCCAGGGAGTCGAAGCCCAGGCTGTTGAGCATGGCTTGCTCATCGCCCGAACGCGGGCCGATGTGGCGCGCGATGAATTCGTTGTGGGTGTCGAGGAGGGTAGTCATACATGTTCCTCAAGCGTCGGCGTGGTCTTTGATCAGCAGGTCGTAAGCGTTCTGGTCGAGCAGGTTGTCCATTGCACCGGTGTCGCTGGGGCGCAAGCGGAAGAACCAACCCGTACCCAGTGGGTCTTCGTTGACCCGCTCAGGGGAGTCTTCCAGCGTCGAATTCACGTCGACTACTTCACCGTCCAGCGGCATGCTGATGTTGCTGGCCGCTTTCACCGATTCCAGAACTGCCACTTCATCGCCGGCGCGGTAGGTACGCAACTCGGGCACCTGAACGAAGACCACGTCACCCAGCGCCGCCTGGGCATAAGGGGTGATGCCAACGGTGACCAGGCCATTACTCTCAAGACGTAGCCATTCGTGATCGACGGTAAAACGCAATTCGCTCATATCAACTCCTCAAAGGTCAGGCGTACCCGCTGCTGTGGCGGATGACGATGTTTGCAGGCTCGTGACGGGCAGCGAGCGTTGCCTGAGGGTTGAGAGCAAGTGTGGTGCCAATATTATTTATTCTTTATAAATCAATTGCTTAATGTGTTTTTGGTGTTCTGCGAAGGGCCCTTTCGTATTGAAATCAATACAGGTGGCGGGGGGTGAGTGGACGAAGGGGAGGCCTGGCGGGGGAAACGCGGGAGTTGCGGCGTTATGTCTTGTATTCGATACGCTGTATCGATTTTCAGACAACGGTGGGTTCAGGCCTTGCCCGCAATACCGTATTTGCGCAGACGGATGGCGATGGCGCTGTGCGAAGATTGCAAGCGTGCGGCCAGTAAACGGCTGGAGGGATAACTGCTGTAGAGCTGTTCCAGCAGGTTCTTTTCAAAACCTTCGACGGCATCCTCCAGACTTCCAACCTCGCCATCGTTCTGCCGCGCCACGGCCGTCCTGGCGATATCCAGGTCTTCGATGTCCACCAACGGGCTCTCGCAAATGGCGGCGGCGCGAAAGATCACGTTCTGCAGTTGCCGCACATTGCCCGGCCAGCGATTGCCGAGCAGCGCCGGATAGGTGCCGGGCGCCAGGCGGCAGACCGGGCGCTGAATCTGTGCGCAGGCTTGTTGCATGAAGTGTTTAGCCATCAACAGGATGTCATGGCCGCGTTCACGCAATGGTGGCACTTGCAGATTGAGCACATTCAGGCGGTAGAACAGGTCTTCGCGAAAACTGCCTTCGCTGACCATCTTTTCCAGATCGCGATGGGTCGCGCTGAGGACCCGTACATTGACCTTGACCTCACGATCGCCACCGACCCGGCGGAAGCAGCCATCGCTTAAAAAACGCAGCAGTTTGGCCTGAAGGTAGGGCGACATTTCACCGACTTCGTCGAGGAACACCGTGCCCTGGTCGGCCAGTTCAAGGAGGCCGAGTTTGCCGCCACGCTGGGCACCGGTGAAGGCACCAGAGGCGTAACCGAACAGCTCGCTTTCGGCGAGGCTCTCGGGCAGCGCTGCGCAGTTCAGGGCCAGAAATGGCGAGTTATGTCTTGCGCTGATCGCGTGGCAGGCGCGGGCCACCAGTTCTTTACCAGTCCCGGTTTCACCCTGAATCAGCAGCGGTGCGTCGAGCGCCGCCACCCGTTGTGCACGGGCCTTGAGGGTGCGAATCGCCGGGGACTCACCGAGCAGTGCATCGAAACCTTCGGCGTGGTCGTGGTGCAAGGCCGACAGTCGTTCGCCGATACGGTTCGGTTGATACAGGGTCAGCAGGGCGCCAGCGTCGGTGATCGGCAGGGCATCGAGCAGCAGGGTATGGCCGCCGAGCGTGACCTCACGCATGGACAGGCGGTAACCGTGCTCGATCAATGTGAGTTGCAAACTAGGGTCATCGAATAGCGCGGTCAGCTGCTCACCCGCCGGTTCACGGCCACACAGTGCGATCAGCGCCGGGTTGGCCAGCAGCACATGGCCGCGACCATCCACCGCCAGGACCGGGTCGGTGCTGGCCGCCAGCAAGGCATCCAGTTGCAGGCGTCGGCGTTGTCCCGGGAGGATGTCGACCATCGTCACCGATTGCACGCCTTGCACACCGAGAAAGGCTTCGCGCAGCTCCTCCAGGACATCGGCTTCAAGGGTCGGGGCATCGATGTAGACGTTTGGGGGCGCCATCTCGACGGCATCCAGATTGAAACTGCGTCGACCCAGCAGCGCGAGCACTTCCTGGGTGATGCCGACGCGGTCGATGAATGTGACGTGGATACGCATAGGTGGCCTGCAAGGGTTGCGAACGGGATCGCTGCGTCAATGAGTATGCCGGGCTCCGTTCGTTTGTGGCGAGCGTGACGCTCGTATCAGGTGCTGCGTGCCTTGCTCGAACAGGCTGCCAGATCCTCGAGGAAGGCCTGAAGTATCGGCGGCGGGGCAATGCCACGCCGGGTGATCACATCGAAGGGTGACATTAGCTGCAAGCTGGTGGGTGCCAGTTGGTGCATTTCGCCGGTCTTGATCCACTGGGCGGCAAAGTGCATGGGCAGAAAGCCCAGGTAGGCTCCTGAGATCAGCAAAATGGCCAGGGCTTCGATGTTATCCACGGTAGCCGCAGCCTTGTTGACGCCCAGATGCTCCAGGTCGTATTGCTGCATGTAGCCCCTGGCGACAATTCGGCTGGCGCCAATTTCTTCGAGCAGTTCGCTACCCTCGGCCTTGCTGCCATAGAGCGGGTGACGCCGCCCGCAATACAGCCCCAATGCTTCCTGATACAGCGGTGAGTGCAGCAGGCCTGGAACGTGGATCGGGAAGTGCCCGATGGCCAGGTGCAGTCGGCCGTCCAGTACGCGTTCCTCCAGTTCTGCGGGGGTGCCCACATACACGTTCAGATGCACATCATGCCCCCTGGACACGAAGCGCTGGGTGGTTCGCGGTATCGGTGAACCGGGGTCGGTAATGGTCGTGTCGATGATCCCCAGGTTGAGCTTGCCACTGATGTGCTGCTTGAGCACGTCGGCGTCCATGCAGAAATTTTCCACCGCCGAGAGCAGGCGCTGAGTGGCCTCATGGATTGCCACGCCTTGCTCGGTCAGGCGAAAGCCGCTGCGACCGCGTTGGCAGAGTTTGACCCCAAGTCGGGTTTCCAGATGGGTCATCTGTTCGCTGATGGTCGACTGGCCGGCGTTCAACGCCGCCTGCGCGGCAGAAAAACCCCCGCACCTGACAATCGCGGCAAACACCCTGAGCAGCTTCAGATCGACATCGTGCAGCTGAATCACCTTGGACCTCCCATCTGTGGATGCATCGGAAATACCGATATGAGTATCTGATGTTTAGCATTTTTACCACGAAAACCTGCGCTCATAGTCATTCCAACGGCGGTCGTCCAGCAAGCCCGCTTAGCCAATAACAAGAATTGGAGATACCTGAAATGTCGAAGAATGGTTATGAATCCGGTCGCCTGAACTTACCGTTCGTGGGGCACTGCACCTTTGCAAAATCCGCGGTGTGCACCGATTGGGATGCGCTCGATGCCGACGTGGCGGTCCTTGGCGTCCCTAACGATATGGGGACTCAGTGGCGTTCCGGCGCACGCTTCGGACCACGCGGGATTCGCGAGGCATCGACGCTGTTCTCCTTCGGCCACGCCGGTGCCTATGACCACGAAGATGACGTCATGTACCTGACCGCATCGGACGTGCGCATGGTGGATGTGGGGGACGCCGATATCGTGCATACCGACATGGTTACGAGCAACGAGAACACCGAGTATGCCGTCCGCAAAATTCTTGATGCCGGTGTCATGCCCGTTGTGCTCGGTGGCGATCATTCAGTTCACGCTCCGGTGATCAAGGCGTTCGAGGGCCGCGGTCCGATCCACATCATCCATTTCGATGCGCACCTGGACTTCGTCGACGAGCGCCATGGCGTGCGCTATGGACATGGCAACCCGCTGCGTCGTGCTTCGGAAATGAACCACATCGTCGGCATGACCCAGATGGGCATCCGTAACGTGTCTTCTTCCAATCGCGATGACTATGAAGCGGCCCATGCCGCCGGCTCGAAGATTCTCTCGGTACGCGATGTCCGCCGCCTTGGCACTGAGGGCGTGCTGGAGTTGATCCCGCAAAACATCAACTACTACATCACCATCGACATCGATGGTTTCGACCCGTCCATCGCCCCCGGTACAGGCACGCCCAGCCATGGCGGCTTCCTGTATTACGAAGTGCTGGAAATCATCCAGGCCTTGGCCAAGCGCAGTAAAGGCAACATCGTTGGTATGGATCTGGTCGAGGTGGCACCGGTCTATGACCCTTCCGGCATTACCTCGATTCTGGCTGCGCAACTGTTGCTCAACAGCATCGGCTTCATCTTCCACGAGCGGGCTCAAGCGCGGCACTTAATGAGCGAAACCACCCCGGCCTGATTGTCCGGATCGATCATCGAACCACAGTGACCCGGCGTGACCTGGCCGCCGGGCAGAGAGAATAAAAATGGACACGATCGTCAAGCACTACCTGCAAAAATTCGGAGTATCCGAAGCCACCCAAACCTTCCTCGGCAAGGCTCAGAAGATGTTCATCGGTGGCGCCTGGGTCGAGGCCAGCGACGGGCAGACTAGCGATGTCATCGAGCCGTCGACCGAGGGGCTGATCACCCGTATTCCGATGGGTACCACGCAGGATCTGGATCGCGCCGTGCAAGCCGCCCGTGCACAGTTTGATGGTGGCGCCTGGCGTCAGGCCAAGCCGGCGGAACGCGAGCGGATGATGCACCGCTTGGCTGACCTGATTGAAAACAACGCCGCTGAACTGGCCGAAATCGAATCGATCGACATGGGTAAGTCCGCTGTCCAGGCACGGGATGTCGATATTCAGGGTACGGTCGATACCCTGCGTTATTTCGCCGGCTGGGCGACGAAGCTCCATGGGCGTACCGTCGAGCCGTCGTTACCCGGCAACTATCTGGCTTATACGCGTAAGGAACCAGTGGGTGTCGTCGGTGCCATCGTGCCCTGGAACTTCCCGCTGCAAACCATGGCCTGGAAGCTCGGTGCCGCCCTGGCAACCGGTTGCACCGTGGTGGTCAAACCCGCCGAGCTGACCTCGCTGTCGGCCTTGCGTTTCGCCGAACTGGTTCAGGAAGCCGGGATACCAGATGGGGTGATCAACATCGTGACCGGACGCGGTAGCGTGGTCGGTGCGGCCATGGCCACGCACCCAGGCATCGACAAGCTCACCTTTACCGGCTCGACGCCAGTAGGCCGCACCGTCGGACGCGCTGCGCTGGACGAAATGAAGCGACTCACCCTCGAACTCGGAGGAAAATCACCGGTAATCGTGCTGGCCGATGCGGACCTTAAGGCCACCGCCCAAGCCATCGCCAACGGGGTGTTCTTCAACTCGGGGCAGGTATGCGATGCCGGCACACGCGCTTATATTCATCGCAGCATCTACGACGAATTCCTGCGCGAGCTGATCGCCTACACACGGACGTTGAAGACTGCACCGGGTCTGGATCCAGACTGCTTCATCAGCCCGTTGGTATCAGCGTTGCAGAAGGAGCGAGTGACCGATTACATCGAAACCGGCAAGCGCGAGGGCGCCGAACTGGTCTACGGCGGTCAGCCTGTCGACGGCCCGGGGTTTTTCGTCGAGCCGACGATTTTTGCCCATTGCCGCAATGATATGCGCATCGTCCAGGAGGAGATTTTTGGTCCGGTTCTGGTGACCGCGCCTTTCGACGATGAAGAGGAGGCGTTGGCGCTGGCCAATGACTCACCTTACGGGTTGGCGGCCGCACTCTATTCCAATGACCTTGGACGTGTGCACAGTCTGATTCCACGGTTGCGGGCGGGTTCGGTCTACGTCAATGCCCACAGCACCATCGACCCGTCTATGCCGTTCGGTGGTTACAAGCAATCTGGATTCGGCAAGGATCTGGGGCCGGAACAGCTCGATTACTTGCTGGAGACCAAGGCGGTCTGGATCACGCTGCCCTGAGTCTCGGCTGACGCTCATCTTTACCCGGCGCCAGTGGCGCCTTCAGAAATCGGGAACGGCAAGGACGCGCCCGGGCTTCGTTCACCCGAAAGAATGCGGTTATCTCGTCATGATCTTCCAACAATAAGAGTACGTCATGAACACTAACGCCAAGTCCGCCCCGAGCGTGTCCAGCCTTGACGACAAGTCCGTCGTCGAGGGGCATTCGATTGACTTCATCCCCGAGAACGAGCGCACCGACAAACTGTCGAGTCAGGGTCCGTTCTGGTTCCTCGGCAACTTCACGTTCTTTACCATGACCATCGGCTTCGTCGGTCCCAGTGTCGGACTGACCGCCTTATGGACCACGCTGGCCGGTACGCTGGGCATCATGTTCGGCACGCTGTTCATGGCCTTTCATGGCTCGCAGGGGCCGCACCTGGGGCTGCCACAGATGATCCAGTCGCGTGCGCAGTTCGGCTATCGTGGCGTTATTCTCGTGCTGCTGGCGACGCTGTTTGTGTTTGCCGGTTTCAACATCGTCAATCTCGTGTTGATGATGCAAGGCCTGCACACGCTATTCGGCTTCAACCCCGCAGTGGTGGCGGTGGCCGTGACGGTGCCGGCCGCCATATTGGCCATCCTCGGCCATGACTGGATGCACCGCAGTTTCAAATGGGCGTTGTATCTGTCGATTCCACTTTACGGTCTGGTGACGCTGGCAGTGCTGATGGGCTGGGTTCCCGATGCGCCGATACCGGTGCTTGCAGCCGGTGAAATTGCTTCGCCACCGTTGGGCTTCAACTGGACCGGTTTCATCGCCCAGTTCGCGGCGGCGGCGAGTTACAACATCGCTTACGCGCCTTATGTTTCCGACTATTCACGCTACCTGCCCAAGAACACCTCGAGCGGGAAACTGATTGCGGTGGTGTTTCTCGGGGCCTCGTTGTCCGGCGCGTGGATGATATCCGTGGGTGGCTGGCTGGCCGATCACCTGCATTCCACTGACGTGCTGGTAGCCCTCGGGCAAGTGGGCAACACGGTGTCGCCGCTCATCGGTACCGCAGTGGTGGTCGTCACGATCCTGGCCTTCCTGCCGGTCATCGCGATGAACATTTACAGCGCGAAGCTGACCACACTGACCTGTGTCGATTCGATCAAGCACATCGAGCCGACACGCAAGGCGCGTGTTCTGGCCATCGGTTTCGTGATCCTGCTGCAACTGGGCGTGGCCCTGAGCATCCAGAGTTCGGGTAAAGGACTGTCGGTGCTGGGTATCTACCTGGTGGTGATGCTGTACTTCCTGGTGCCGTGGACCTCGGTCAACCTCACCGACTATTTCTTCGTCCGCAAGGGCCGCTACGCCATTCCGCACTTCTTCATGCCGCACGGCAACATCTACGGCAGTTGGGGCCTGCGCGGCATCGCCGCGTACGCGATCGGCTTCATATCCATGATCCCGTTCTTTTACATCTTCGACGGCGTTGAACAGCGTGAGGTCTATGTCGGCCCACTCGCAAAAGCACTCGGCAGCATCGATATCGCCTGGCTCGTCGGGTTGATCGTGTCGGGGTTGGCGTACTACTGGCTCAGCCGCTCGATTGACCTTGCGCGTGAAGAAGCCGTCATCCAGCACATCGAAAAAACATCTCCGCAATACACCACTGGCGACAAGCTGACCAAGCAGGCATTGCCGGTTTTCAACGGATCGACAGTCGGGAGATAACCATGACTATCCAAAAATACGATTACATCATCATCGGTGCAGGCTCGGCAGGTTGTGTACTGGCGAACCGTCTGAGCGAAGACCCCGACACCTCAGTGCTGGTGCTGGAGTTCGGCGGCAGTGACCGCAGTGTGGTGATCCAGATGCCAAGCGCGTTTTCGATCCCGATGAACACCAAGAAGTACAATTGGCGCTACGAGACCGAGCCGGAGCCTTACCTCAATGGACGTCGCATCCACTGTCCAAGAGGCAAGGTTCTGGGCGGTTCATCGTCGATCAATGGCCTGGTCTACATCCGTGGCCACGCTTATGACTTTGACGAATGGGCATCGCTTGGAGCTCAGGGCTGGGGTTACCGCAATTGCCTGCCTTACTTCAAGCGGGCAGAAAGCTACGAGGCAGGTGGCGACAGCTACCGTGGGCAAACCGGGCCGTTGCACACCACCAACGGCAATAACATGAAAAACCCGCTGTACGGCGCCTGGGTTGAAGCCGGTGCCGAAGCGGGCTACATCAAGACCGACGACTGCAACGGCTTCATGCAGGAAGGTTTCGGTGCCATGCACATGACAGTGAAAAATGGTGTGCGCTGTTCCACGGCCAACGCTTATCTGCGGCCGGCCATGGGGCGCCCGAACCTGACCGTGGTCACTCACGCGATGACGCGGCAGATCATCCTTGAAGGCAAAAAAGCCGTCGGGATCAGCTATGACCACCAAGGCCAGACCCACCAGGTCTATTGCAATCGGGAAATCCTCGTGTCGGCAGGTCCCATCGGTTCGCCGCACCTGCTGCAACGTTCCGGTATCGGTCCGGCTGAAGTTCTGCGCAAAGCCGGGGTCGAGGTCCGGCATGACCTGCCGGGGGTAGGGGAGAATCTGCAGGATCACGCAGAGGTCTACATCCAGTTCGGGTGCAAGGAACCGGTGACGCTCAATAGCAAAATGGATCCCCTGAGCAAGCTGTTGATCGGCCTGCGCTGGCTGTTGTTCAAGGACGGGCTTGGCGCCACCAATCATTTCGAGGCCGGTGGTTTCATCCGCTCCGAGAAGGGCCTGCGCTGGCCGGACATCCAGTTTCACTTTCTGCCCGCGGCAATGCGTTACGACGGCAATAAACCGATCAAGGGCCATGGCTTCATGGTGCTCACCGGGCCGAACAAACCCAAAAGCCGCGGCTATGTGCGAGTCCGTTCCGCTGACCCTTACGAGCATCCGCAGATTCAATTCAACTACCTGCAAAGCGAGCAGGACCGGGAAGGTTTCCGCCGCTGCATACGCCTGACTCGGGAGATCATCGGTCAGCCTGCGATGGACCGTTTCCGCGATGTTGAGATCGCGCCTGGGCCGCAGGTGAACAGTGATGAAGAGATCGACGCCTTCGTGCGCGAGAATCTGGAGAGCACCTACCACCCTTGCGGTTCGTGTCGCATGGGCGAGGACGACATGGCGGTGGTCGATTCCGAACTCCGTGTGCGGGGTATCGCGGGATTGCGTGTGATCGACTCATCGGTGTTTCCAACGGAGCCCAATGGCAACCTCAATGCGCCGACCATTATGCTTGCCGAGCGGGCATCTGATCTGGTTCGCGGGCGCAAGATGCTGCCTGCGTCCGATGCAGCCGTCGGTCTCGCCAAAGATTGGGAAACCAGCCAACGAACATCGCTGCCGGGACGCAACGTCAGGGTTTGATCCAACCTAGCGTATCGCCTGCGCCAGGTTAACGGGAAGTTGGCCTGGCTCAGCCACGAAGGCGTCTTGTGTGGGGTTTCATAAGGCACTGAGTCTGAAGACGCGCTGGAGGTGGTGCGCTGACGACGGCGGGGAAGTGCCGAGCCTGTCGTGCTCGGCTTGATAAGCCTGTAAGGCGAGTTCCACTTTTCCGCCGCGGATAGCGGTCCGGACATCGCACCCGGTCATCTCCAGAATGGCTCCCGCCGCATCGAGTCGCCCCAGGTTCTTGGATGTTCCGGAATCGACCCAACAGTTCTCCGCTTCTTTGACGGAGTTCTGGTTTCATCACGCCATCAGCGATCGCTCGTTCCCGAGCGTTTTGAAGCATCAGGTAGCCTTGTTTCAGGGCTCTTTCGTGACGCTGTTCGTCCAGCGTCATAGCCTCTAACACGTGCGCCAGGCTACCGGGTCGAGTCTCCACGCAAGGGGGACGATCTACAACATTCAGGAGGGTCAACGGAAGGACGAAGTTGAGGCTGGCCCACGCGGCGTAGTCGCAGACGGCCGGAGAAGTATTTGAGCTATCGATACAGGCCAATATGTGAGTCATCTATACCCTCTTCTTGGCGGCCTTGAAGAGCCTATCAAGAGGTCGCTGCCCACCCGACTCGTTACGTAGCGTCAATACCATCCTGGCGGCATGTGCCGAAGCCGCGGGACTGTTGTATGTCTCAGAAATGAGTAACCACAGCCTGCGCCGAGGCGTGGCCACCAGAGCTTACCGTACCGGAGCGGATTTCTCGAGATTTCGCGGGAAGACATGTGGCGCTTCGATTCTTTCTTTGAGTGTGGCCGCATAATCCCTGGCCCCCTGCTCATTGCAAAACTCAACACTCCGGTCACCGAAGCAAACAGACCAAAGCTCTTCGCTTTGGTTAGACAGACGCTCAACCTTTACTGACATGATCAAACTCCAGGAGAGGAACAATCAGAAGTGAACTTCGGCGGACTTGATGCCAATGTCCCGAAGCTCATGGATCAGGTCATCCAGGTGCCCGAATGACTCGATTTCTTCGTTGTCATTGACCAGAAAGTAACTTCTTCCCGCCTCTTTCTTGAAAAGGATGATCCACTCGTTCGTGTTGGCCGGGTTGGCTATCACATGCGTGTCGAAGTGCATGCCTTCCCCGTGTTTGGTTTTGACGTCTTCGCGTTTCATGCGGATCTCCGAGCGTGGACTCATTGTGTCCACGAGCATGATTTTGGACCTTTCAGCACTGGATTTTCAGTGCGCTCGGGTGCTGTGCCAAGGGTAGCTCAATGGCTTTACTATTATCACTGCATGTGAATATTATGCACATGCCAACAGAGAGAGGCTAGTCATGATTGCGATACGAGAAGCTTGGAAAGCAGGCCTGTTAAGGCCTGAGCACTGGCTTCGAAATATCGTCTCTGGGGTCATCGTCGGCGTCGTGGCGCTGCCCTTGGCCATGGCGTTTGCCATCGCCTCAGGCGTCAAGCCTGAGCAAGGGATTTACACGGCCATTATCGGTGGCATCCTGGTTTCTCTCTTCGGAGGGAGCCGTCTTCAGATCGCTGGCCCGACAGGGGCATTTATCGTCATTCTGGCTGGCGTGACCGCTAAGTACGGCGTTGACGGCCTGCAGGTAGCAACGATGATGGCCGGGGTGATTTTGTTATTGCTTGGTATCACCAAGCTTGGGGTCATCATCAAGTTCATTCCCGACCCTGTGATTGTCGGATTCACTGCCGGCATTGGTGTGATCATTTGGGTGGGGCAATGGAAAGACTTTTTCGGCTTGCCGAAAATCGGCGGTGAGCATTTCCATGATCGGTTCTGGCATCTGCTCCAGGTGCTGCCCAACCTTCATGTGGCCACGACACTGTTAGCGCTTTTGAGTCTGGTGCTGGTAATTACAGCTCCCAAAATACCTGGCATAAGACGTGTACCGGGTCCCTTGGTCGCCATGGTTGTTGTGACGGTAATACAGTCTTATTTTCAGTTTGCAGGTGTTGCAACGATTGGCAGTGCTTTTGGGGGAATTCCCCAAGGACTGCCTGCGATTGGCCTGCCTGATATAACCATAACGCAGGTGATTGAGTTGATCGGCCCGGCGTTCGCGATCGCGATGCTGGGGGCCATCGAGTCATTACTGTCTGCTGTTGTCGCCGACGGTATGGCGGGTACCAAGCATGACTCCAATCAGGAGTTAATCGGCCAAGGCATCGCTAACCTGGTCACTCCCTTGTTTGGTGGCTTTGCTGCGACAGGCGCGATCGCTCGAACAGCTACCAACATCCGCAATGGCGGGACCAGTCCAATTGCGGGTTTTACCCACGCTCTCACATTGGTTTTATTGATCTCTTTCCTGGCGCCTCTGGCCTCGGATATTCCGCTGTGTACCTTGGCTGCGATCTTATTTATCGTTGCTTACAACATGAGTGAGTTGAAGCACTTCAAACGTATGGTCGAGCGTGCCCCAAAAGCCGACGTCGCTATACTTCTCATAACCTTCAGTCTGACCGTTTTCAGTGACTTGACGATCGCCGTGAACATCGGTGTCATTCTCGCCATGCTGCAATTCATGCGTCGGATGGCGTCTTCAGTCAAGGTGCAGCAAATGGTCGAAAAAGAGCTTGAGGTTGAGTTACGGATCAATGGCCATGTTCATCTTCCGCCTGGTGTTTTGGTTTATACCATTGAGGGACCGCTTTTCTTTGGCGCAGCAGAAACCTTTGAGCGCGTTCTGGCTCAAACGCACACGGATCCAGGGACATTGATTATTCGTCTAAAGCGAGTGCCATTCATGGATATAACGGGCTTACAAACGCTGCTCGAAGTCATTGAGCACTTACGTAAGCGCAGCATTGTCGTAAAACTGTGCGAAGCCAACGAGAAAGTCCTTGGCAAGCTGGACAGGGCAGGGATACTCCAAGCGCTTGGCTCAGAGCATTATCATGCTGACTTCAATGGTGCATTGGGCCGTTTCGAGTTTGACAAGTTGCCAGGTGACAGCTGAGTGGGCGTTACAGGCAGAGCGATGATCTGGCTCCCATCGTGCCAGCCCATTGGCAAGTGAATCACTTACCATTAGCCACAATTTTGCTCTTGGTCGAGTAGGACACGCCATGTGTCTCCAGGTAGTCTCGAATAAGCTGACGGACGACCTGTGAAGGGGTCAGATCCTGAGATGCACAGAGCTCCTCAAGGGCTTTTTTCTTGACGGGATCAATGAGCACAGTCAGTCGTGCGGTCTTGTTTTCCATGGAGTTGCCAGTACCCTAAAACGGTCGATGATAATCAAATTGTAATGGTCGAGGCATTATTTGTCACCGTTTAGGTGCGGATTCCACGCCATCCGGACACTCAGCCCACCAACATCCGGACACCCGTTCCACGCTCATCTTCACGTTCGGTCAGCTCGCGGTCGACCACGTCTTTCCATGAAAGCCATCTGCAGTTTGAGATCTCATTTGCGGGGAAGGTTTTTCCGATGCGGTCATGCGCATGGGCCTTTCTTCCCGACGTCGTTAAGTAGCGACGCAGAATGCCTGGGCAGGCCTATGGAAATTAAGGCTGCGAGCAGCACGAATGCGCTCGATATCCATAAGCACGCACCCAGTCCATGCGCCTGATAAACCCAGCCGGAGAGCACAGTGCCTATCAGCCGTCCCATGGCGTTCGACATGTAATAAAAACCCACATCCAGCGACACGCCGTCTTCCTTGGCATAGGACACGATCAGGTAGCTGTGAAGTGAGGAGTTCACCGCGAACAGCGCACCAAAGACCATCAATCCCCCTAACAGCACCACCTGTTGCGACAGCCCGGTGTTCAACCCGAGGGCGATTGCCACAGGAAGCCCCGCCAGAGCCAGCGCCCAAAGGAATGCGGCGCGGCCATCAGGGACATGTCCACGTTTCTTGCCAGTGATGCGCGGGGCGAACGATTGCACGATGCCGTAGCCAATCACCCAGGCCGCGAGGAATCCGCCGACCTTCCAGAAATCCCAACCAAAGACGCTGCTCAGGTAAACCGGCAAGGCCACCACGAACCAGACATCACGAGCACCGAATAGAAACATCCGCGCTGCTGAGAGAATGTTGATCGCCCGGCTCTTGGAAAGGACTTCACGAAACCTGGGCTTGGCCTTGGCTTTGCCCAGGTCCTTCTTCAGCAGAATCAGGCTGCTGATCCAGATCAGCGCCAGGACGCTCGCCATGGCCAACAACGCACCCTTGAAACCCATCAGGGCGAGCAATGCCCCACCGAGAAAGAAACCGACGCCCTTGAGTGCATTCTTCGAGCCGGTGAGGATGGCTATCCATTGGTAAAGCTTGCCCTGTTGCCCATCGGGCACCAGAAGTTTGATGGAGCTTTTGGCACTCATCTTGTTCAGGTCTTTGGCGATCCCGGACAACGCCTGAGCGCCCATCACCCAGGGGATGGTCAACAAGGCTAAGGGCACCGTCAGCATCAACAGCGCCGCGACCTGGATGCCCAGCCCGATGTTCATGGTCCGGTTCAGACCCAGCCGGGCGCCGAGATAGCCGCCCACAAGGTTGGTGATCACACCAAAGAATTCGTAGAAAAGAAACAACGCCGCGATTTGCAGCGGGCTGTAGCCCAACGCGTGAAAGTGCAGCACCACCAACATGCGCAAGGCACCGTCGGTGAGGGTGAAGGCCCAGTAATTACCGGTGACGAGCAGGTACTGCCGCACTTCTGGAGCGAGGGCTGACAACGCTTTCATGACCGCTCCTTAGACTGCCAGCCCGACCATTCTGGCCAGTTCGACGGTGCGGTTGGCATAGCCCCATTCATTGTCGTACCAAGCGTAGAGTTTGACCTGGGTGCCATTGATGACCATGGTCGACAGTGCATCAATGATCGACGAACGAGGGTCGGTGCGGTAGTCGATGGACACCAGCGGGCGTTCCTCGAAACCGAGGATGTCCTTCAGCTCGTTTTCCGAAGCATCCTTGAGGAACTGGTTCACTTCCTCGATGGTCGTGGCGCGCTCGACTTCGAAGACACAGTCGGTCAGCGAAGCGTTGGCCAGCGGCACACGTACCGCGTGACCATTCAGACGTCCGCGCAGCTCCGGGAAAATCTCGGCGATGGCGGTTGCCGAGCCGGTGCTGGTCGGGATCAGGCTCATGCCCGAAGCACGTGCCCGACGCAGATCCTTGTGGGGTTGGTCGAGGATGCTTTGGGTGTTGGTCAGGTCGTGGATGGTGGTGATCGAACCGTGGCGAATGCCCAGTTTCTCGTGGATCACTTTGACCACTGGAGCCAGGCAGTTGGTGGTGCATGAGGCCGCCGTGACGATGCGATGTTCGGCGGCATTGAACAGCTGATGATTGACGCCCATGACGATGTTCAACGCACCTTTTTCCTTCACTGGGGCGCTGACCACCACGCGCTTCACACCTTGCTCGAGGTAAGCCTGAAGCACAGCGACGGTCTTCATCTTGCCGCTGGCTTCAATCACCAGGTCGCAGCCAGACCAATCGGTGTCGGCAATCGCCTTGTTGGCAGTTACCTTGATTCGTTTGCCATCGATGACAATGCTGTCGCCCTCGGAGTCGGCCTGGTAATTCCAGCGGCCATGCACCGAGTCGAAGTTCAGCAGGTGCGCGTGAGTCGCCGCGTCACCTGCTGGATCGTTGATCTGCACGAACTCAAACTCTGGCCAGCTCCAGGCTGCTCGCAGAGCGAGGCGACCGATCCGGCCAAAACCATTGATGCCAACTTTGATAGTCATGTTGTTGTGCTCTGTATCTGTTGTCAGTGGGAGTTCGACTGGGCGTCGAACTGGCCGATGTGTTCGATATGGGCTGGATGCTGAATGGCGTGGCAGCTATTAGCGGTGCAGAGAAACAGGATTTTCATCGAGCGATCTCATAGTCGAGGGCGCAATCAGGCGATTTTGCTTTCGCAGCAAGCGGCTGCCCGTTCAGGACGGTCACCCATTTGATGCGCTCATGAATTTCGTGATGGGTGTGACGGAATGCGTCGGGTTTGGTGTTGGTGGCCGGATTCTCAAAGCTCCAGGCCAATGCCTCGCCGGCACCAGGTAGAGACAGGCATTGCGCTGCGGGTTATCGAATATATGATTTCCCGTATGAGAGGTAAAGCGTCAGCAGCAGATGAACTCGATAAGACCGTTGAACTCTGCTGAGCATCATTATTGCCCCCTGAATCCAGAGGGAGCGGGAGATCCAACCGGGGACGGCCAGAGGCGACCTGTGGGCGGAGGAGTGCTGGATGACTGGCTACGCTCACTCTGCTACTGGACATCTATACGCTTGGCTACTCCTGCGTGTAGCCAGCAGTATTGGATCTCGAATTCCAATCGAACAGGGGCGGATAAATCGCCCCTGGTTTTGCTGACGGATGAGATCGACCGCATCGAACCGGTTGCAGCCCCCCAGTACCTGAATCCAGATCAGGTTCCAGGATATTGCGCGATGATCTGATCGGTGCCTGCTTTAGTCAGGCCGACAATCTGATAAGCGTCGTGCTTTCCATCGACTTCCATCCCTGGCGAGCCTGCCGGCATACCGGGCGCAGCGATCCCGACCAGGTCATCGCGTTCGCTCATCGCAATTATTTGCTCAGCGGGTACGTGGCCCTCAACGAACTTCCCGTTGATCACCGCGGTGTGGCACGACGAGAGTCGTGGAACGACACCGAAGTCCTGTTTAACCGCACTCATGTTGGTTTCTACATGGTCAATGACGGTGAAGCCGTTGGCCTCAAGGTGCTGAATCCACTTCTTGCAGCACCCGCAGTTTGCATCTCGATGAACATCGATTGTCAGGGCCTGTGCCGCGTGAGCAGTTGAACCAATGAACAGTGCCGCGAATGTCGCGATGCGTAATGCTCGCAGACGAAAGTTATTGTGCATGGGTAATATCCTTGCCTTGGCAGCGGCGTGAACCTTTGAAGTTTCGACACCCGCTGCATGGGTGTGCTTGATGTTTCTACCTTGAGCGGGGGAGAAGTCTCCCCGATCACTCAAAGTGCTTGATGGTGTTGCTCAGGCAAATGACTCAGAACCACATCCGAATACCAGCCACAAATCGAGCCTCGTTGGTCTTTTGTCCTTCGTCTTCGGCCAGGTCGGCGGTTTTGCCGTAGGAGCGATTCCAGGTCACCCCGATATAGGGCGCAAATTCGCGGACAATTTCATAGCGCAAACGCAAGCCCACTTCGGTATTTGCCAAGCCCGAGCCAATGCCGCGCTGAGGATCGTTTTTCCCGTAAAGGTTCATCTCGGCGGTGGGCTGCAAGATCAGGCGATTGGTGAGCAGAATGTCGTAGTCACCCTCGAACCGAGCGGCGCTCTGGCCGTTCTCGCCGATGTAAGCAGTCGCTTCGGTTTCGAAGTTGTAGAGGGCCATCCCCTGAATACCAAGAGCCCCCCAAGTCTGTGGTGAGCCGGGTTTGAAGTCTTGGCGTACACCGGTGACGACATCCCACCACGGACCGATCGAATGCCCCCAAAGCGCCTGGAGTTCGGCGCTCTCGGTTACGCCGTTGGTACGTTCACCTTCCGAGCGCAACCACAGGCGATCAATGTCTCCACCAATCCATCCCTTTGCATCCCAGCTCAGTGCGCTGCCGTTGTCAGCATCCTGGTACTCGAACTTATCAAGCAGGATGAAGGCGTTGAGTTTTTTGTCGTGCACGCCATGACCAGCCACGGATGGAAAGGCGGCGGCACGATCAGCGTCGGTCAGTACGGGAATGGGGGTACGACTGGTGGTGGTCGCTCCTGAATCCATACTCATGTTGCTGTGGTCCATGCTCTCCATGCCGTCCAATTGGCCTTGGTCCATGTTCATCTTGCCGTGATCCATGGCCCCCATCTTGCTATGGTCCATGGTTCCCATCGAACCGTGATCCATCTCTTCAGCGGCGTTGGCCAAGGCAGAGAAAGCAGGACTGACGGAGACTGCCAGTGCAATCAAGGCTGGGCGTAAAAGCATACTGGTCATGATCTCAATCTGCCTGTTTGGTTTTTGGGTCATGATCCATCGACTCATGGCTCATCGTGTTGTGGTCCACTGCCCCGTGTTCAGGTTTGGACTCGCCCATCAGCGATTGACGATTTAGGTAAGTGCTCATAACCCGTCTCATTTACTCATCAACCCGTACTTCACGGAACATGCCCATTTCCATATGGAACAGCAGGTGACAGTGATAGGCCCAGCGACCCAGAGCATCGGCGGTGACTCTATAGCTGCGTTTGGTTCCGGGCGGCATGTCAATCGTGTGTTTGCGCACCATGAATTTGCCGTTCTCATCTTCAAGGTCGCTCCACATGCCGTGGAGGTGGATGGGGTGGGTCATCATGGTGTCGTTCACCAGCGTGATGCGCAGGCGCTCGCCATATTTGAGGCGCAACGGTTCGGCGTCAGAGAACTTGATGCCGTTGAACGACCACGAGAACTTCTCCATGTGACCGGTCAGGTGCAGCTCGATGGTGCGATTGGGTTCGCGGCCATCAGGATCCTGGAAAGTACTTTTCAGGTCAGAGTAGGTGAGCACGCGACGACCATTGTTTCGTAAGCCAATGCCGGGATCGTTTAGCTTTGGCGTTGGGCTCATGGCCTGCATGTCAACCAAGGGGTTGTTGGTTTCGGAAGCGGGGTGAGTCTGCATTTCTCCCCCCATACCACTCATGCCAGCCATTCCCGACATATCGCCATGGTCCATCCCAGCCATCTTGCTGTGATCCATGCCGGCCATGTTGGACATGTCGCCTTGGTCCATGCCGGTCATATCGCCTTGATCCATGCCAGTCATCTTGCTGTGATCCATCCCGGCCATGCCGGACATGTCACCTTGCTTCATATCGCCGCCGCCCATGCCCGCCATGCTGCCATGGTCCATCCCGGCCATACCGCCCATCCCCATGTCATCCATGGTCAAAAGAGGGCGGGGATCAATCGCCGGTACCGGCGCCTTCAACCCTTCGCGTACCGCCAGGGTTCCGCGTGCATAACCGGTTCGATCCATGGATTGGGCGAAGATGGTGTAAGCCTCTTCGCTGACAGGCTCCACGATCACGTCATAGGTTTCTGCTACGGCGATTCGGAATTCGTCGACGCTGACCGGGTTGACGTGCTGGCCATCGGCGGCCACAACAGTCATTTTCAAACCAGGGATACGAACGTCGAAGTAGCTCATGGCCGAGCCGTTGATAAAGCGCAGGCGCAGCTTCTCACCCGGTTTGAAAATGCCGGTCCAGTTGCCATTGGGGGCCTGGCCATTCATGAGGTAGGTGTAGGTATCGCCACTGACGTCTGCGAGATCGGTGGGGTTCATTTTCATTTCGGCCCACATCTTCCGATCGGCCACGGCTGCGGACCAGCCTTGCTTGCTGACATCGTCGATGAAGTCGCCAACAGTACGTTTGTGGTGGTTGTAGTAGTCCGATTGTTTCTTCAACTTGGCCATGACGCGACCAGGATCTTCATCGGTCCAGTCGGTCAGCATCACCACGTAATCGCGGTTGTATTGAAAAGGTTCAGGCTCTTTTGAGTCGATCACGATTGGACCGTAGACGCCTACCTGTTCCTGTAAACCAGAGTGGCTGTGGTACCAGTACGTACCGTTCTGGTGAACTTTGAACTTGTACTCGTACATGCCATCGGGTGCGATGCCATGGAAACTCAAACCAGGTACACCGTCCATATTGGCCGGCAGGATGATCCCGTGCCAATGGATCGAGGTGTCCTGGTCCAGACGGTTTTTCACACGCAGTGTGACCGTTTCTCCTTCGCGCCAGCGCAGCAGAGGCCCCGGCAGAGTGCCATTGATGGTCATGGCTGTGCGCGGCGAACCGGTGATGTTTACCGGGGTTTCACCAATAAACAGATCAAACTCGTTGCCAGTCAGTACGCTCGGCAGACCAGCACTGGTCACTGCCCATACAGGGGTGCGCCACAGACCAAGGCCGCCAAGAATGCCACCAGCGGCCAGGCCTTTGACGAAGGTCCGCCTAGAGGTTTTGGAATGCATGCCGTATATGTCCAATCAATCAAAAGGGGAGCTGTGCGAAACAACCAGTGAGTTGCCCATACAGGTTGAAGGCACTCTCTCAGGAGTTCGTATTGGTCCCGGATGAGCTTCGCCCGCCGTCACTAAAGACGAATTGATACGGCAAGCGAGCTCAGAAATTGCCACATTTGAACCACCACAGTGATTACATTTCTGTCAGCTTGAGAGTGCGCTCAGCTATTCAGCAATCAGTGTGCTCGAGTGCTTTGGTTTTACTTTCTGCGACGGGAGGTTGAGTGCCTTGGGTTTGGGCTACTCGGTACGATTCCATTGAATCCTTCCTGGCCGCGTCCATCCGTGCGAATGTCCGGTCACCACCACCTTCGGCCATAGCGAGAGAAGAGACGGTCAAGGCAGCGATGACAAGCAGGGTTTTGACGGATTTCATTTGGGTATCCTCGGATGAGTTTTGTTTTCCCCTTTGAATCCACATCAGGATGATGATTCTTGGGGCTGAGCTTCAGGCTCGATACAACTTTAAAACCCGTTCCCTGTCAGAAGCCTTAAGTGAGCATTACCGTTGTGTCAGGTTGCGACTTCCTTCTTGAACAGATGCGTAAGCGCAGCGCAGGTTCAAGACATGATGCCCATACCCATAATGAGTGCGCACATGGCCATATTTGAGTAGCGCTTGCTGACATCTATCTGAGGCCAGGATTACTTTTCTGTCAGTTTCTGCTTGGCTGGACCCATTCATTGCAAACTCAGTCCGTCATCACTTTGAGATCCACCCTCATGAGACTTCTGGTTGCTGAAGACGAACCAAAAACAGGTATCTATTTGCAGCAGGGCCTCACAGAGTCGGGGTTCAATGTCGATCGCTTTACCGATGGTACGCAGGCGCTTCAGCACGCCTTGAGCGAGGCGTATGACCTGCTGATTCTCGATGTCATGATGCCCGGCCTGGATGGCTGGGAAGTACTTCAGAAGGTGCGTGCATCCGGGAACGATGTTCCCGTCCTCTTCCTGACTGCGCGAGACCGCGTTGAAGATCGAGTAAAGGGGCTTGAGCTTGGAGCCGATGATTACCTGATCAAACCCTTCGCGTTTTCTGAATTGTTGGCCCGCGTTCGAACGCTACTGCGTCGGGGTAACAGTGCGCCTTCGCAAACCCATATGAAACTGGCCGATCTGGAGGTGGACCTGCTCAAGCGCAGGGCCATTCGTGGAGGCAAACGCATAGACCTCACGGCGAAGGAATTTGCGTTGCTCGAGCTGTTGCTGCGCCGCCGGGGCGAGGTGCTGCCAAAGTCACTTATCGCCTCCCAGGTCTGGGACATGAACTTCGACAGCGATACCAATGTTATCGAGGTCGCGGTGAGGAGGCTGAGAGCGAAGATCGACGACGACTTTGAGGTCAAGCTGATCCATACCTCGCGGGGCATGGGGTACATGCTCGACGCACCAGACTCGGAGTCGCAATTCGCTCCTCATGAGTGATCAAGCACCGAATTGATAACCATGGTTTGCGACCTTGCTCTCAGATGGACTGAGCGCTTTGAAGTGTCCAGAAAGTCTTGAAGTCGGGGCGGATGGGGCAGCGCGTTATGCCCCGTGAGGCCCCTTATTCTGGGCATAGAGCCAGTCCCAAGCTGACTGAAATGTAATCGAACGGTCCGCGTTCATGTGGCATCGTGTATCTGCACTGTGACGCTGGAGTCTTGGCCAACGCCCCCATGTTCAGTATGTACCAGGACGCGGAATACGCCGGGTATTCGTCTGTGGTTATAACAAGAATCGGAAAGTAAAAACCAGATCTCCCCCCAACCAAACCTCGAATCAACAGCTCATGCTGTGAGGAGTCTTGCATGTCATTCTTTAAAACTACCACCGTAGCCGTTGCGCTTACCGCTGGTTTGCTGATTAGTGCAGTCGCTCAAGCACATCCCAAACTCCTTTCTTCCACGCCTGCTGAAGGTTCGGACTCTGCGGCACCTTCAAAAATTGAACTGCACTTTTCTGAGAATCTCACGACTCAGTTCTCTGGTGCAAAACTGATCATGACCGATATGCCAGGCATGCCGAACTCTCCAATGGGTGTTAAAGCCGGTGTTTCCGGCGGCGCCGATCCAAAAATGATGGTTATCACGCCTGCTTCTCCGCTGACCACTGGTACCTACAAGGTTGAATGGCGTGCTGTCTCTTCGGACACTCATCCCATCACCGGCAACTTCTCTTTCAAAGTGAAATGATTCATGAGCGACTCAATTAACATCGTGATTCGCTTTGCTCTTTATTTGGACCTGATGCTGCTGTTCGGATTGGCAATTTTTGGTGTGTACAGCCTCAGGGGAAAAGAGCGAGTATCTGGCACGGTCTTGAACTTCGAGTCGCTCCTTTTTGGTACATCCATTATCGGCGTACTTCTATCCCTTGCTGCTATGTTGCTGCTGGCAAAAGCAATGAGCGGCGTTTCAGGGTTTATGGAGCTTCATCACCATATCTTTCAAATGGTCCTTATGGGGACTGATGTCGGTTTGACCTGGATGGTCCGAATAGCTGCTCTGCTATGGGCAATTATCGCCGTCACATTGAATAAGCGCTTTCCGACACTCAGTCTCTGGATGGTCACCGCATGTGGAGCCATTGCACTGGCCACCCTAGCATGGACAGGACACGGTGCCATGGATGAAGGTAGCCGTCGCTATTGGCATTTCATTAGCGATATCTTCCATCTTTTAGCCGCAGGTGGCTGGTTGGGGGCTCTCGCGGCGTTCGCTCTGCTGCTGCGTTTGAAATCACTGAAGGGCGAGCAAGAGGCACGAATTCTTGCTCGGGTACTGACAGGATTTGAATCGGCTGGCGCGGTGATCGTAGTGATCCTAAGCATCACCGGTGTAGTGAATTACCTTTTTATCGTAGGTCCAGCCCTCGATGAGGTGATGCTGACCACTTATGGCATATTGCTGTTTTTGAAAATTCTACTATTTTCCGGAATGATCGTACTGGCCATTCTCAACCGTTTTCATCTAAGTCCGCTATTAGAACGATCAGTTCGAAATGGAGAGTATTCAGTCGCGGTCAACGCTTTGCGGCGTAGCATGACCTTTGAATTTTCAATGGCTGTGGTCATAGTGTGCCTTGTTGCATGGCTGGGGACTTTGAGCCCGGAGATGGAAATGAGCTCTGCATAGACGTTTGAATCGCCCCTGGTTTTGTAGGCACCTCCAAGCCTTGAAGTGAGGCCCACCAGGAGATGCCATGAGCACCAGCGTTACGATTCAGTGGGTGCATACTGGTAATCGATGGTTCTTGATCGACATCAACTTCGTTGGCGTGCTGGCTCTGTAGGTAGAGGAACACCCATACGTTGCAAGGGGATCGGGCATGGCCAAAACTATTCCTTACATCTGAAGCACTCCTGGCGTGTCTGTTGGGGGGCGACAGGTACTGTTCGGCGAACTCCTTCGGTATGCGTCCGGCCAACACACCTTATTGACACCGCCGCTTAAGGTAAGTGTCTGCCAAACACATCGGCCTCTCGAGCTTTCACACGGCTTGCAAATGTTATGCGAATGGGGCTAGATCGCCTTTAAACGTCAATTCACCACATGCCTCGTCGCCAGGATCTATTTATGTCGCTGAGTTTTCATAAAATGCACGCAAATGGCGATGACTTCGTTATTGTAGACTCGCGAAACTCCGCCAATCCGATGACAAGTACCATGGCTCGGCGAATGGGTGATCGGAACCGAGGAGTCGGATTCAATCAACTCGCGGTGGTGCTCGATTGCGATGATGCAGTTGCGCGCTTGATGTTTTGGAATGCCGATGGCTCCACGCTGGATGCTTGTGGCAGCGCAACGCGGGGTGCCGCGGATATGCTGATGCGCGAATCAAATATTACTTCGGTAGCGCTCCGAACCAACCGTGGTCTACTAACTTGCGAACGAACCTCAACCGGCGCAATTTCTGTCAACATGGGGGAGCCGCTTTTCGGCTGGTCGGATATTCCCCTGGCTCTGGAACTGGATACTGCTGTTTTGCCACTTGCTGGTGGCCCAACAGCGTGCAGCATGGGAAATCCGCACTGCACCTATTTTGTGGATGATCTAACAGTCGTTGATATAGCGACAATCGGACCGACAATTGAAACCAACCCACTATTTCCCCTCAGGACGAACGTGCATTTCGTCCAGATCATTAACCGAAAGCACATTCGGTTGCGCATTTGGGAGCGCTGGGGTGGTATTCCGCTCGGTTCAGGTTCCTGCTCTTGTGGCGCCGCTGTTAGCGGAATTCGTCGTGGCTTGTTAGACAATTCCGTTGAGGTTGAATGTGATGGCGGAACCGTAACGGTTCAATGGGATGGCGTAGGACCTGTCTTTCTCATCGGGCCGGTAGAGACAACTTTTTCGGGAACAATCACGGATAGCTTATTACAGGTTTTATAGCTGCTATATCGTGATAAACAGAGGAATTAATCATTCCTTACAAAATTAAGCCAGTTGCCATCTATGTGGCAGCAGTTCGGCAATCGCACTCGCACGCTGCGTTGGCAGGCGTGTGAGGACGTCCTTCAAATAAGCATACGGATCATGCCCGTTGAGCCGTGCCGATTGGATCAAACTCATGATCGCGGCTGCACGTTTGCCGCTGCGCAGTTCACTGGTAACAGCCGCGCAGCAGCTATTGTGATGGCCCCCTCCGGTAGGCATTTGTACGCGTCCAACCGGGGCACGACAGGGTCGCCACCTTCAGCCTTGAGCAAAGCGGTTCCTTCAAAGCAGTAGGACATACGTCGACACAAGGCCGCACACCTGGCTTCATGAACATCACACCCGATGGCAAACGCCTCTTTGTGGCTAACGAGGAGAGCGACAACATCGTTGCGTTCGATGTGGATCAGCAGTCGGGTGTACTCACTCCCAATGGGCAGTCGATCAAGACCGCCAGTCCAGTCTGCATGATCTTCAAAACCACCTGACCATCAGCTAACATTATCTCGGGAGCCGCCATTTTGTTAGAGCTTCTTAACTCGCCAGGCATATGGCTTGCCATCGCTCAGATCATCGCAATCGACATCCTTTTGGGTGGCGACAATGCGGTTGTCATCGCTTTGGCTTGTCGAAAGCTACCTGAAGCGCAGCGCAATCGGGCCATCATTGGCGGTGCCTTGGGTGCGATTTTGCTGCGCATAGCGATGATCTTCTTTGCACTGCAACTGCTTGAGCTGCCTTATCTCAAACTGGTTGGAGCAGCACTGCTGGTATGGATTGGTATCAAGCTCCTGGTTCCCGAAGAGCAAGATGCTCACAGCAAATTTACGGCCAGTGCGCAGCTGCTCGGCGCCATAAAGACAATCATTGTGGCGGATGCCGTCATGAGTCTGGATAACGTGGTGGCGGTGGCGGGAGCTTCGGGTGGGAAGCTTGAGCTTGTCATCTTTGGGATCGTGATCAGCATTCCAATCATCATCTGGGGCAGCAAGCTTGTCCTGCATTTCATGGATCGATTCCCGATAGTCATCAAGCTTGGCGCCGCATTAGTGGGATGGATTGCCGGCACCATGGCCATCACCGATATCGGCTTACCCTCGTCATCTTCCGCGCGGTATTACGCAGCCGGGTTGACGGGCGCGATCCTGGTTCTGATTGCAGGAAGGCTGGTGGCCAAGCGCAATACATCGCACTCAGTAGAGTCTTCCGAATCCGGAAGGAGTGAGTAGCAATGGGACAGAATATTTTCGCTGTACGGGGCGAGTCAGCACCAAACGGTTGTCTGCGGGTTGCAATCAATCCGGGCAACCCTGAATTGGCGCAGGGAGACGAACTCTACGTCCAATGGTGCAATCAGCCTGGCAAGCATCTTTGAGATGCACTGCGACTTCTTCAGGCCTGGCCTTGCCATAGACCTCCAAATTGATGCGCAGCCCGCGCACGCCCAGCTTATGCATTTCTTTCAATCGCTCGGGTGAGACGGGTAAATCGAGCACAGCGACCGCCCGCGCCCGGTCACTGCCCAATTGCTTGAGCGCATCGATCATGCAGCGATTGTCCCCTGCATAGGGGCTTGGCTGCACGAGCACTATTGGGGCTGGATAATCTCATAGCGATGTCCGCAAGGGCCGCTGCGGCGTTTTCGAACCCAGGAACCAGGGGCTCGAAAATCTGCAACGGCCTCGGACCTTCCGTTATCGGCTCGCCACCCATCGGCCTGACCCTCAGCGCCTGTCGGCGTAAGGCGCTATGGGTTCGACCGGCAACGGCAGGTTGCCTTGCCACGGGTCGAAGGTGTAACGCAGGTAGAGCAAGGCCCGACTCGGCGCGTAGCCCTCGCTGTGCTGCCAGGTGATGCCGGAGCCCAGGACCAGGTTATCCGATAGCCTGCGTTCGAACAGGCCTTGCAGGCGGACGTTGACCCCGCTGCTACTGCTGCCGGCGTTGACCTGGCTGGCATCCTCGGCGAATACATCGCCGGCTTGCTTGATCAACTCGCGCAACTTGTCCGCCCCGTGAACGGGGTAAAGATCGCTATCGCGGGTCTTGGCATAGGACCAGCCCACCGAGCTTTCCAGCAGCACTGACCAGTCGGCATTTCGCCAGGCATAGTTGAGCGGTACGCCGATGGAATAGTACTGCTGCGGGCTGTAGTAACCGCCCTGGCCCAGGCTGTACTCGCTCAGATCCTTGTCATAGCCCCAGTACATGAGGGTCAGACCGGTGCGAAGACGCTCGTCGGCGCGGTCGATCAGGCGGTAGTAATAGCCGGCCATGGCCGACCGGCGCTGGTTGTCGGCGACGTTCTTGCCCCGCAACCAGTGGGCGCCGAGGCTGGCCCAGACGCCGTCGACACCCCCTTCGTCATGACTGAGTCCCAGGGTGACGCCATTGGCGGTGACGCCCCCCCAGGTAATTCCGGTGATCGGGTCAACCGCGCCGGCATAGGACACCAGAGAGTTGCTCAGCGGCCGTCGCGAGGCCGTAAGGGACCAGCCGAGGGACCGCCAGTCACTGCTGTAGGTGACCCCGCCGAGCCAGTTCGGCACCTTGAAGCCTTCTGGCGAGTGCCCCAGATCCAGCGCCCAGCGCTCATTTTTCCAGCCCATCGCCAGGCCTGTGCCGCTGGTGCTTTCGGAGGTATCCGGGCAACCGCTGGTGACCAGTGCGCAGGTACCGAACTGCTGGCGGTGCAGGCCGTTCGCCTCGGTGGCGAAACTGCCGACATCCAGCTCGACCTGTTCTGCCTGTAGAAAACCCTGGCCTTCGGCAATCGGCGCATCCAGGCGCAGGATGGTGGTCTGTGTGGTCAGGTCGGAAATCCCCGACGACGAGTTGTCCGTACGCCAGGCGAAGTCATGGTAGAGGTGCACCGTCGGGTTCTGCGCCTGGTACAGGGTGTCCACGTCACTGCGCAGGCTGCGCGGCAGCCACTCGTCGGCGTCCTTCGCCCGGCTGGCCAGGGTCATGGCGCGATCGTCGCGGGGGGTGGCCTGTACGGGATCGATCAAGCCGGCGGCGGCCATGCTGCGGGCATAGTTGTCCAGCGCCTGCTGGGGCTGCTGGCGGGACATCAGCCGCGCCGCGTCTCGATACAGCAGCGGATCGCTCTGTGGCGTCTCGAGCAGGCGGGCGTACAGCGCGCGCGCCTTGTCCGGCTGGTTCACCCCGGTCCAGGCATTGGCCAGGCGTCGCTGGTAGGCCGCCGGCGCATTCGCTGGCACCGCCAGTTCTTCCAGGGCGCGCTGCGCCGGCGCAGGCTGGCCGCGGGCAATCAGGGTTTCGATCAGGCCCAGCTGCGCCTCGGCGTTGCTCGGCTCGCGCTGCAGGACTTGCCGATAGTAGGTCTCGGCTTGCAGCTGATCGCCGCGCTGGTAGGCCCAGTCCGCCAGGGTCGCCAGATCGTCGGTGCTCGGCGCGCGCAGCAGCAGGGCGATCGCCTGCGGCTCGTGACCGGCATCACGCAGGGCCCGGGCCCGGGCCAACAGTTGGCGGCGTTCGACCCGGCTGGACAGGTCGCGCATATTGTCGTCCCACTGCGCCGCGGGAATGGCGGCCAGGGTGGCGAGAGTCTCGCTGTCGCGCCCGATCGAGGCCAGGTACAAGCCGTGGGCGTAACGGGCCGGGGCATTGCTGCCCTGGCGCTGGATCAACTGGCGGAAGCTGTCTTCGGCCGCGCTGTTTTGCCCCTGTGCGTGCTGGGCATTGGCCAGGCGATAGGTCAGCCAGGGATCGTCCGGCGCCAGTGGCCGGGCCTTGAGCAGCACCCGCGAAACCGTCGGCCAGTCGGCGCGCCGGGTCGCGGCATCGGCCTGGAGGTTAAGACGGTCGAGCTCCAGGCTCCGGCGCAAGGCCGCAAATTCGCGCTGGGTGGCCGCCGGCAAGGTGTCGAGGTAGGCCTGGGCTTTTTCCGGCGCTTGCGCCTGGTACAGACGCACCAGGGCGCGCACCGCCTTGCCGTTGTCGGGCTGCAGCTTGCGCGCCTGCAACAGCAGGGCCTCGGCCTGAATGTCTTCGCCTTCGGCCAGGGCGATATTGGCCAGGCCCACCAGCCAGTCGGCTTCGTCGGGTTTGACCTGGCGCGCCTGTTGATAGGCCTTGCGGGCCGCTGCCAGGTCCTTGCGCTCCAGGGCTTCGTCGCCCTGTTGCAGCAACATCCAGTTGCGGTTGGCCAGTTGCAGGTCTTTCCACTTGCTGATCCAGGAAGTGTCCTGTTCCTTGCCCAAGGCCTCGGTGAACGCCGCATAGGCCTGGTCATGCTTGTTCTGGTGCATCAATGCGGTGCCCAGGAAGCCGATCAGGCTGGCATCGTCCGGGTAGCTGCGTGAAGCGCGGCGCAGGAGCTTTTCGGCGCCGACATTGTCGTTGGCCTCCAGCAGCTCCTTGCCTTTGACGCCGGCCTGCCAGGCCGGATCGCCGAGCAACTGGCGCTGGTGCTGCAGCTGCTTGTTTGCCTGGTTCTTGAAGGTCGAATAGGGGTAATACCGCTGGAAGTCTTCCCAGGCGCGAGCGGTTTCGCCGCTGACCGGCAGCTTGCTCAGGTAGTTGTATTCGCGCTCGGAGGCGAGGTTGCTGGTCTGGGGATCGCCAGCCAGCTGGTGCAGAATCGCCAGGGCTTCGGCATCGCGCTGTTCGGCGAACAGCAGGCCGGCGAGCATCTGGCGCAGCCCCGCGTTACCCGGGTACTGGCTGTCGAGGCTCTGCAATTGCTGGATCACCGCGGGGCGCTGGCCGCTGATGCCACTGCGCACGCCCCAGTATTCCAGTGCGCTGGAGAAGTCCGGCGGCTCGCTGCCGAACAACTCCTGGTATTGTGCCACCGCTTCTTCGGCCCGTCCGGCAGCTGTCAGCAGCCGGGCTTGTTGCAACAGATGCTGACCGTCCTTGCTCTGCAGCTTGATCAGGGCCTGGGCCTGGCGCAGCGCCGGCGAACCCGGGGCCTGGCGGCGCAATTGCTCCAGGCGTTGCTCGACCAGCGGCTGGTTATGTTGCAGCAGGGCCTGGCGAATCCCGCCGACCAAGACCTGCGGATGTTGCGGAGCAATCGACTCCAGGCGCGCCAGCGAGTCGCGCACCAGGTCCTCGCGATACATCGCTTCGCCCAGGCGTACCTGTTCGAGCAGCCACTGTTGCTGTTCCTGGGGTGTAACCGGCTGAGCCAGCGCGGTGCCCGACAAGCAGCTCAACACCAACGTCCATTGCGACACGACTTTGCGCATGAGCACTACTTGCATGATGAAGTCCACGCCGGCAGCAGCCGGCCGTCCTTGTCGAAACGATAACGCTGTTGGTCCCAGCCTTGGCCGAACATCAGCAGTGATTGGTTGTAATAGGCGTCCGCCGGGGGCGGGTTCTGGCGTAGGCGTTCGCGTTGGGCCGCCAACGCCGCACCGCCTTCGGCTGTGCTGGCCAGCAGCGGCAACAGCGCCGCCGAGAAGCCAACCGGGCCGACGCCCTCTGCAGTGCCCTGGGCGACATCCACACGCTCCGGCGGATGGCCGAGCCGCGCCGTCAGCGCCACCATGGGTTGCACCTGCGCGAGCAACTCGGCCCTGCCCGGGACTTGAGGATCGAGCATGCCCAGCCAGAGGTAGACGCGGATCGCGTCATAGCTGCCGAGCGCGCCCTTGGCGTCCGCTGCCCAGCCTTGCCCGGTTTTCCAGACCACCCAGTCGGCGGGCTGGCCCTTGGGCGAGCTTTCCAGCAGCAGGCGCCGGGTACTGTTCGCCACGTCGTGCCACACGGGTGCGACCAGGGCAAAACGCGCCAGCAGTTGTGGCGGCAGGTAGCTGGGGTTGAGCCGCCAGCCGTCGGCGGATTCGAAGCCGGCATCCCCCGGCAACAGCATCAGGCCCAGCCCGGGCAGCGGGCGCAGGGTTTGCGCGGCGCTGCGCCAGAGCATGTTGCGGCCAAGGGTTTCATAATCCGGCCGCTTCCAGAGGCGGCCGGCCTCCAGCAGGCTGTAGGCCATCCACAAGTCGGCATCGCTGGCGTTGTTCGGATCCAGCACCTGCCAGCGACCCTCCTTGCTCAGGCCCCACTGCCAGGCGGGCAGTTGGCGGTTCAGGTCGCCGCCGGCGAGGTTGTCCCGGGTCCATTTCAGCAGCTTGGCGAAGCTGTCACGGTCGTTGCCCAGCAGGGCAAAGAACATTCCGTAGCTCTGGCCTTCCGAGGTGGTGATCTGCTGCATCGAGTGATCGATCACCCGTCCATCGGGGCTCACCATCGCCTTCTTGTAGCTCTCCCAGGCCGGCCAGGTGCACTCGGCGGCAGCCGCCAGACCCGGCAGGCTCAGGGCCAACGCCCATGCGATGGCGGCTTTCATCCCTTACTCCTCGTTCGCCAGTCGACGACGCGCGGCCCAGCGCAAGGCGCGCCACAGCAGGAAGGCGGCCAGCAGTACACTCAAGACCGCCATGCCAGCCAGCAGTACCGGATGTTCCGAGAGCTGGAACCAGAGCATCAGCCACCATGGCAAGTAGCCGACAAAGTACTGCTCGCCGACCAGCTGGCTGTTCACGCCGCTGCTCCGGATCATGGCCACGGAACCGGACACGGCGTCGATTTTCCCGTTATCGCTCAGGGTTTCGCGCAGCATCTGGTAGTCGGGGGTATTGGTGGCCAGCAGCGCGACAATGCTGCGCTGGCTATGGAAGGGCGACTGCATACCGACGATCGCCGCCATCGGGGCCTTGGCCGACACTTCGACCCGGTTGGCTCCCAGGTTGCGCTCATCGTTGATCTGCCCGGCCCGGGCCGAAGCCTGACCGGCGGCGGCATTCGATGCCTGTATCAGGGAGTCGAGGGTGTGGTCGAGCCACAGGTTGAGGTCCGGCTGATTGCGCAGGTCCGCGGGCAGGGCGCCCAGCACCAGCAGGTCGACGTCGGCTTTCCTGGCGTCATCCCAGTTGTCGCTCAGGTTCAGCGCCAGCGCCGGGAAGCCGGTTTGCGAGGAGATCTTGGCAACCGCCTCGAACAAGGTGCTGAGCTGGGTGGCGGTCGGATTGGCCGGCACCACCACCAGGGTCTCCGACAGGTCGGCCATGCGGCTGAACGGGAAGCCGCTGCGGGCGAAAGCGCGCAGGTCCGGCATGGCGATGTAATGGTGATAGCCCGACAGGTCGATGGTCGACTCATCGTCGATCAGAGCCCGGGTGTCCACCGGCAGGGAGGTCTGGCAACGGTCGCGCTGGGAGCTACCGAAGGTGCTGGCGAAACTGAAATCGAAGCGGATGCTGTTGCGATCGCCGATTTTCAGCGCCGGTACCAAGAGGTGGTCGCTGGTGTTCGCCGACTCGTTGGACAGCACCGCCAGGCGCAGTTCTTCCAGACGGCTGTTGGTGTTACGCAGCAGCGGCAGGCTGGTGATGAACTGGTTGTTGAGGCTGATGTTCAGGCGCGACTCGTCGTTGGTCGACGGCGGCGTGTAGCGGTACTTGGTCTGTAGCGGGATGCCCTGGTTACGCCAGACGAACAGGTCGGGCGGCAGGTTGATGTCGAGGATGATCGGCCGCGGCAGAAGGCCGCTGACCTGCAACTGCTCAGGGTACTTGAGCAGTTCGGCGAAGCGCACCGGGCGATCGGTACGCATCCAGTTGGGGGCGTCGTAGGGTTTGCGCGGCTGCAACTGCTGGACGTTTTCCACCGTCACCCGCGAGCTGCGGAACAGGTCGCCGCCCAGGGCCAGGGCTCGGGCGGCCACCGCCAGGTCGGCGTCATTGCGCCCCATCACCAGCAGCACTTTGCTGTAGCGGTCGTTGGGGTTGTCGATCAGCTGCACCACCGGCGCTTGCACCAGCGGGAACTTCTCCAGGTCTGCGAGGAACTGTGGCCGATGATCGTTGGTGGCGAACACCACCGAAGGGTTGAGGTTGTCCTGGTCCTGGCTCGCCGGCAGCTGATCGAACAGCACCGGGAACTGAGCGCCGCGCCAACCCGCCAGGCTGCCGAAGTAAGAGGCCAGGATGCCGGCGGCGCGCTGTTCGCCTATGGTCGGGGAGGCGGCAAACAGCAGGTTGATGACCGGCTTGCCATCGCCCAGTGCGTCGAAGAATGGCCTCGGGAAGTACGCCAGATCGTTCCTGGTCGCCAGTGCCTGTTCCTGCAGGGAAACCTGGCTGGCGCGGCTGACGTTGACCCACAAGGCGCTGTTGGCCGGGTCTTCGCACATGTCGGTGTAATGGCCGATGAATTCCAGACGCACGCGGTTGAAATCGGTGACCAGCCGGGGATCCAGGGCGATCTGCTGCGTGGTCTTGCGCCCCAGTTGTTCTTTCTCGATGGGCACCACGCTCATCAGGGTGTCATTGAGGTAGACCCGCATATGCGAGAGCGTCGGCAGCAGCGCCGGAGACGGGGTGTATTCCAGCTTAAGCCTGGCATCGCTGGCGATACGGTCGCGCCGCAGGGTGAACTCGATTTGATCGCTGTTGTGGATCCCCAGCAACAGGCTGTCGGCCGAACGCCCCAGCTGTTCGAAGGTGCGCGCGGTGGCCCAGCTCGGGGCTTTCTGCTCCTGCGCCAGAGGGGGAGTGACAGGCGCCGGGGCGGCCTGTGCGCAGGCAACGGCCAGGAGCGCCAGGCTGGCAAATAGAGATTTGCTGAAATAGCGGCTCATGATGCGTTCACCGTTATAGAAGAAGAGGAGGGGGAAGACGCCAGGGGCATACGCGGCAGGTAACTGCCCAGCCAGGCCAGCAGGCGAAGGAACGGACCGATCACCACTTGGGTCCAGGCCGGCAGGTATTCGTAGAGCCGGTAGTAACCCTTGGCGCCCAGCTTGAGAATGTCCAGGAAGCTGTGCAGCGGCCGGTCCTGGGCGAAGTCTTCGCCCCAGTTAATCCAGGCGTCGGCCCGGGCGAAGGTGCACTGCACGAAATCGATCTTTTGTTGCTCCGTGAGCCTGGTGAAGCTGATGCCCACGAAGTTCTTGTGGCTACGGCAGACCTCGCCGGGAAACAGGAACTCGCGCTGCCCACGCTGCATCAGCAGAGAAACGCGACTGCCCACCGGCAGCGACAGCGGCACATCCACCTGGAACCCGGCGCCGCCGTCGGAGTAGTCCACCAGCATGCCGGAGTAGAAGCGACCGTTATCCAGACGCACGGCCGCTGGCAGCTTGGACTGCACCCTGTGGGTCTGGCGCACCTGTCGCACTTCAGCGGCAATCGCCACCGCCGCACCGGTGATCAGCAGGTTGTAGATCACCCAGAGAGTGCTCACCAGCACCGTGCCGATCTCGGTCGCCGGGCCAGTGAGCAAGCGCCAGAAGGCGAATCCCAGGCCCGCCAGGTTCAGGGCCGAGAGCACCAGATAGGGCTGGGCGATCTTCCAGTCGAACTGGTTGTGCTCCATCAGGCCGCCTTTGGCGGTGACGTTGAACTTGCCTTTCCTGGGGTTGAACAGCGCCACGGTGGTGGGTCGGGCGATGTACCAGGCCAGTACCGTTTCGTAGACCTCACCCCAGAACGTCTGGCGATAATTGCCCTGCATCCGCGAGTTGGTCAGGCTGGCATGGATCATGTGCGGCAGCACGTACAACAGGATCATCAACGCCGGGGCGTAGATGATGTAGGCGTGCAGAAACAGGAAGGCCAGCGGCGCGGTGAGAAACAACAACCGCGGCAGCCCGGCCAGGAAGTGCAGCATCGCGTTGGCATAACAGATTCGCTGGAAGATCGTCAGGCCCTTGCCCAGCAAGGGGTTGTCGGTGCGGAAAATCTGCGCCATGCCGCGGGCCCAGCGAATCCGCTGGCCGATATGCGCCGACAGGCTTTCGGTCGCCAGCCCGGCAGCCTGGGGAATGCGCACGTAGGACGAGTTCCAGCCGCGCCGGTGCAGGCGCAGCGCGGTATGGGCGTCCTCTGTCACGGTTTCGACCGCGAAGCCGCCGATGTCCTCCAGCGCGGCGCGGCGCAATACCGCACAGGAACCGCAGAAGAACGCCGCGTTCCACATATCGTTGCCGTCCTGCACCAGGCCGTAGAACAGTTCGCCCTCGTTGGGCCGGCGACGGAACATGTTCAGGTTGCGCTCAAACGGGTCGGGAGACAGGAAGTGGTGCGGGGTCTGCACCAGGGCCAGCTTCGGATCGCGCAGGAACCAGCCCACAGTGAGCTGCAAGAAGGAGCGCACAGGGATGTGGTCGCAGTCGAAAATCGCCACCAGCTCGCCATCGATACGGCCCAACGCATGGTTGAGGTTGCCGGCCTTGGCATGCCGGTTATCGGTGCGAGTGATGTAGCCGACGCCGACTTCGGCAGCGAACTGGCGGAAGTTCTCGCGCTTGCCGTCATCGAGAATGTAGATGCGTAACTTGTCCTGCGGCCAGTCGATGCCCAGGGCGGCGTAGACCGTACCGCGGACCACCGAGAGGTCCTCGTTGTAGGTCGGTATCAGCAGATCGACGGTGGGCCACAGCCGGGTATCGCGAGGCATCTGCGCCGGCTGGCGCCCCAGCGGCCAGCAGGTCTGGATATAGCCCAGGATCAACACCACCCAGGCATAGGTTTCGGCCGCCAGCAGCAACAGGCCGACGGTCAGGTCCAGCGGGTTGTTCCAGTTCAGGGTCGAGGTATAGCGCCACCACAGGTAGCGGCAGGACACGATGGTCGACAGGACGATCATCAACAGCGTCGGGACGCGCCCCGGGATGCGCCGCACCAGCATGGCCAGCGCCCAGAGCAGAATCACGAACACCAGTTGGGCGATGTAGCCGAAGGGTTCGGTGATGCACAGCAGCATCAGCACCACCGCTACCACGCCCACACCGATGTTCAGCCAGCGCTGACGGCGAGGCTCAAGGCCTTTCCACCAGATCCGGCTCTGCCGCACTCGCCGGCTTTGCTGGACATGGCGCGGCAAGGCTTCAAGCAAGTGGCCCAAGCGCACGCCGAGCAGGCGTTGCCGCAGTCGCGCGGGGCGCGTCCAGCGCCGCCAGCTCAGCGGGCGGCGTGGCCGCAGCGGCTGCACCAGCAGCAACCAGATGCTTTGCACCAGCAAACGCAGCGGATCACCCAGGCTCGGCGGCTTGTTCGCCAACTGCGGATACCAGCGCTGGCGCTGCTCGCGCAACTGCTGCCAGCCCGGCGCCTCCAGGCGCAGGAACAGCCAGGCCAGAGCATTGAGCGAGGCCAGCCAAAGCCCGGTCAGAGGGGGGGTATCGTACTCGCGACGCAGGTAGGTGTAGGGAAACCAGCGGGCAATCATGCCACCTCCAGGCGACGGGCCAGGCACCAGGTCGCCAGGCTCAGTACGTCCTGGGCCGCCAGACTGCCCGGCGCATACAGCCCGACCGGGGTCTTGAACGCGAGCGACTCGCGCATCGCCTCATCGTTGTGCACGGTCAGGGACAGCAACCGATCGGCGTGGTTCTTGCGCCAGATCAGCATCAGATCGCGCTGCAACTGGCTACCGGGATCGAAACGATTGACCAGCAGCGGACCGCTCACCGTCTCTTGCTGTTGCAGCAGCACATGGCAGGCCGCGTCTGCTTCGGCGACCTGGATAGGGAAATGACAGGGGCCGGTGTTGCCGTGCCCGACCAGGCGCTGCGGCACATCGAACAGTACCCAGTCGTAGTGCTCGGCCAGGCTGGCCTGACGTCTGGCCCACAGGGTGTGGTCCTTCGCCAGGCGGCGTTCCATTTCAAGTTGTTCTTCACGGTCGAGGCGGCCATAGGGCAGCAAACTCAAATTTGGCGCCAGGCTCCAGGCCTGGTTGTACCAATTCTCGCCATCGAGCATGCCGCGGGCCCAGCCGCAACTTTCCACGGTCGCCAGGTTGAAGTACAGGCGCAGCAGGTTTTCCGGGCACATGTCGACCATCAGCACCCGCTCGCCCAGGCTGTGCAGGGCGTAGCCTATCCCCGCCAGCAGGGAACTGCTGCCGACGCCTCCACGCAACCCGCGCAGACTCAGCGATCTCACGTCCTCACCTCCTGTGGGGCCTTCAGTTGTGTTTCCAGCGGCAGTGCCTCTTCGAGCTCGGCCAATAGCGGCCAGCGCTGCAAGGCGCGGCGCAGTTCCAGTTCGGCGGAAATGTCCACGTACTCGAGGTCCGGCAGCTTCAGCTCAAGCTTCAGTCGGGCGATGTCATCGGCGCGCCCGTTACGGGCATGCGCCAAGGCACTCATTTGAAGCGCTGAGGGTAAGGTAGCCATGCACCTTTCTCCTTGATCCGGACATAGGGCTTGCCGGCGTAGTCGAGCACCACGGTGCCGGAGTTCTCGGACACCGCAGGGGTCTGCGGCAGATCGCTCAACAGCGCCTGCCAGTCCAGCCCCCGGCCCTCGGCCTGGGGAGCGGCGGCATACAAGCGGGCGATGATTTCGGACAAGGCCAGGTAACTGCTGGGTGCGCTGACATGCAGCGGCGCTGAATTCGCCGCGGAACCCATGCCGATCAGCTTGATGCCCACTGGCACGTGAGTGATCGAGGCGCTCGGAATCTCGCGCATGCCGGAGATCTGCATGCGGTCGCCATGCAGCGCCGCGCCGTGCTCGGGCACTATCACCACGGCCACGCGCCGACCGCTGCGCTCGAGTTCCTTGATAAAGGCCGTCAGGTCGTCGATCAGGGCCTGGGCGCGAGGCTTGTACTCGGCGCTCTTGGTGCCGCCGTCGGCGGTCAGCGCTCGGTTGCCGTCGTGCAGCGTGGTGGTGTTGTAGAACAGCGCCACGCGTGAATCCTGGTTGTTCTCGCGGTGCTGCCACCACTTGTCCAGGACTTCCCGGTCGCGCCAGATCGGCGAGCCGTCGAAGCCCACCAGCGCCCGCGACAGGTTTGAGGCGTTCACCGCCGGATTGGGCAGAGCCCCCTGGCTGCGGACTTCATCGAGGAAACCTTCGAACTGACCGGTGTGGTTGAGCATCACTTCGCTGGCAAACCCGAGCTTGCGCAGATCGTCCATCAGCAGGCATTGCTCCGGCGCCACGCCGTAGAGCTTGTTGTGCGGTTGCTGGCCACAGCTGGCGCGCAATAGGCGTATCGCCGCCGGGCCGCTGTAGGCGGTGGCCGAGTTGAAGTTGTCGAACACCACATCCATCTGCTGCAACAGCGGGTTGTCCCGCAGGCCCACGGCGTCCAGGTCGTCCCAGGCCATGGAGCAGATGTTGATCAACAGCAGATCGAACGGCTGGGCTGCCGAGGTCGAGGGTTTGAACTCGACGCGCCGGCCGGCCTCGGTTTCATAGAACTTCTGCAGGTAGTCGTCCAGCGTCGCGCTGTCGGGCTCGGCGTTGCTGACCACGGCGCTGGCAGAAGCCGTGCCGGGGTTCGCAGCCTGTTGCGCGGGCGCTTGCAACGCCAGCAGGTTGGCGCTGCCCAGCAACGCCAGCCAGCCCAGGGTCAGGGTGGTCAGGCGCAGCCACTGGCTGACGAACAGGTAGGCCACCACCACGATCAGCAGCAGCCCGCAAAGGTTCCAGTCGATGAAGCGACCGGCCAGCTCCAGTAGGTATGCACCGGTGAAGTTCAGTACGCCGGGTTGGTCCAGCAGGCGGCTGAACGGCGGCAGCCAGGAGTCCTGATAGAACAGCGCCACCCCCAGCGGCACGGCGATCAGCCAACGCAGAAGGCTCGCATAGCGATTGCGCAACGGCACCAGCAAGACGGCAGCGAACACCAGATTAGGCAGGATCTGCAGATTGAGGTAACCGCCCCAGAACAACAGCAACTTGATCAGAAAGTACAGGTTCCACAGGCCCAGACCCGGCCAGATCCACGCAGGTTGCGCGATGACGGGGATTTCAGGACGGCTCATGGGGCTTACTCTGGGTAGGTTGCGGGGGCGTACGCCGACGTACGCCACGGGATTTCAGGTAACGCGGGCGCAAGTAACGCTCAAGCCCGTGCCTGATACGCTGACTGAAACGGCTCAGCAGCATCGCCAGCGCCAGCGTCAGCAGGCTGCTGGCGGCAATCACCTGCAGCAACTCGGAATACATCATGCGCAAGGTTCCGTGAGCGAAAGGGTGATGCGGTGTGGCGTAAAGCCGGTCAACCCGACGGACTGCGACAGATTGTCGATGACCCGCTCATCCGCCAGCCGGAAGGTCTCGGGCAATTCGGTCGCCTCGATAAAGGCCTTGCGCGGCAAGTGATCCACCGACGGCAGCGACTCGCAGGCGCTGAAAATATCGGCCCATGGCAGGCGGCATATATTGCCCAGGGCCGGCTCCAGGCCATCGGCGCGGCAGGCGAACAGAAACAGATAGAAGGTGCCGTCCAGCACACAAGCGATGTCGCCATAGCGGCGCAGGCTGATCTGACTCAGGTATTGCTCGATCTCGAGTCCGCCACGTGACTGCAGTTTCAGCAACTGGTGGCTGATCTCGCCCGAGGCGCCGCGGTACACCTGGTCCAGGGTTGCGATGAACGTGCTCGGCGTCAGCAGCCCGCGAACATGAGGGGGGCGCATGCGGTCGTACAGAGTCTGGAAATCAATGTCGCTGCGGTAATGCCAGAGTTGCCCCTGCACGCTATCGGTCAGGCTTAGAAAGTGCGCCAGCGAGGCCTTCAGCGGCACGATCAGATTGGCGCCGCAGGCCAGCAGTAGACGCTCGTCGCGGTAGCGCAGGCAGGGCTCCATTTCGCGAACGATGATTTTCAGTGCCGTTCCGCACTGATTGCGCAATTTGTGCAACTGACGGGCAAGGTCTTCGACCTGGTCGTTGCCTTCGATGGCCACGATCACGCTAGCGGCTCGCGCCTTGAGGGCGTGCAGCAGCAGCTCGTCGCGCCCCTCGAACAGTCGCCATTGCTGGGACAGCGGCGGTGCGCCTTCGAGTACGCTGCGCTGGGTCAGGTAGACGCGCTGGTCATCGGTGCGGATGGCTTGCGGGCTGCCACGTTGCGCCTGGCTCAGGCCAAGAACGCCGTCGGCCTGCTCCAGTTCGAACTCTCGGGCGGTGCACACGCCCAGCTCGTTGTGCCAGAAGTGCTGCTGATAGCGGATGCTGCCATCACGCCGATACAACTGCGCCAACCCCGACAACTCTTCGTTGAGGCCCACCAGTTCGGCATGCAGCGCCGGTTCCTGGCCGTGGCACAGGACCACCAGGGTACAGCGACGCTGGCGCAACCACTGGCGTACTTCTTCACACCATTGCTGCAGATGCCGGGCGTCAAAGCGCCGCCAGGCCAGGGCCGGTAATAGCAGGAGGATTTGACTGCCTGGGGTCCTGACGCCGCGATGCAACTCGGACGCCAAGGATTTCAGGGCCATCCCGAGATCATCGTCGGCTACTTCGAAGAGCCGCAGACGCTCCGGGCCAGACTCGCCGTCGAGGTTTTCCAGCAGGGCCCGGGGATCGCATCCGCCGCACACCAGTGTGGTTGGCTGGGCTTGCGGCAAGGCGCTCAGGAACTGAAGCGCAAGCGTCTGGGCATCGCTGTTCAGGTCGACGGAGACCCAGTACAGGCCTCCTTGACGCAATAACACTTGCTCATCCTGCAAATGCCGGATGCCTAAGCTGACATGACTCAAACTGACCTCTCCGTACCCGAAAAATGCCTTAAACCAACCGGGCCGAGAGCCCTATGCAACAATCGATCCTCTACCGCCTTCTTACCGTGAACCGGGTGTGCAACGGCCGCTGCAAAGGAGCTGTCATCTGGCCGGAAACCTCGAAAAACCACGGACGTTCAGGGATGAACCCGGCGCCTGACATGACCTGAATCATCCTTGCTGCTGGACGGGCAGACCCGTTCATGTGCCTGTTGCCATATCGGATGCGACAACCATCCTCGGCGCTCGCCGGCACTCGGTGTCTGGCTCGTGTGACTTCTTGAACCATCCACGGCAGAGCCTCGGGGTCCCGTAAAGCCGGGACTCGCGGCGTGCAATCATCAAGTGTTTGTTTCGAGTAATGAATAACGTCCTTGTCATCTTTCGGCGAATTCTTCCTTGGCTATCAAGGCTTTACGGCAGTTATCGGTGAACTTCGCGGCTCAGGGCCGAGGGCGCTGTCAACGCGGCGCCTCGCTGGTGGGGCGCAAGTCCCATGCAACTCGAACCAGCCCTGTCGTCTCCAATCACTCAGTCGAGTGTCTTGTCTGAATACTTCTGTGTTCAACCGGGTGCACGGCAAATCAAGCTGCTGGTCCGTGCATTTTGATCCGGGTCCGGTACGCAATGATTGCCGCAAGTAGCGCAACGTACAGGCAGGTGCAACCAAGGTTTCGAAGCTTATCCGCTGCTTGTCGTGTCGGCTAAGCAAGTCGACAGCAGGGTTGATATCAAAATGATACCGCCAATTTTTTGAATTGTCCAAGCGTTACTTCGAGAATTGTCATTAAAAACAACCAAATGGCGCCATAAAAATGACGGTACACGCTCAGCTGGTCAACGCAACGTACTCTTTTCGCTCGTTGATTGGGGCACGGTAAGACTGGCGACTTGCAGTCCGGTCGTCAGGCAATTGAGGGCACTGTAATATCGCCTGCAAACGTTTCGACGCAGTCGAGGCAACTTCACAGGGCTCTGTAGTGAACATCGACACCCGCGTCAAATTCCGTCACCTCGTATGCTTTCTTGAAATGGCTCGTCAGGGCAGCCTGGCGCGGGCGGCGGATGTGTTGGCAGTGAGTCAGCCGGCGATGTCGAAGACGCTCAAGGAGCTGGAGGAACTGCTGGCGACAAGCCTGTTTATGCGCAGTAAAAGTGGCGTGAGCCTGACCGAGGCCGGGGTCGCCTTTTTGCGTTATGCCGGACCTTCGGTGCAGGCGCTGCGTGATGGGGTGAATACCTTGCGCGGTGGCGAATATGCGGCGGGCAGGGTGCGACTTGGGGTGTTGTCGACGGTGGAAAGCTTGCTGGTGCCTGAGGTTGTGCGGCGTTTGCACGAGCGCCATTCGGCGCTGGTGGTCAGTGTGGTGACCGGGCCGAGCGCGTATTTGTTGTCGCAGTTGCGAGTGGGTGATGTCGACCTGGTGGTCGGTCGTATGACCGACAGTCCGGAGATTCAGGGGCTGACTTTCGAGCATCTGTACAGCGAATCCATGACCCTGGTGGTGCGCCCCGATCATCCCTTGCTGGCCGGGCCACTGGAGCGTGGCGCCCTGGAAGATTTCCCGCTGGTGCTGCCACTGGCAGGGACGACGATTCGCAAGTTTGCCGACAGCCTGTTCGTGCAATGTGGCATCAGCCAGTCGCGGCAGCGTCTGGAAACCTTGTCCGTGACCCTGAGCCGCCGTTATGTGTTGTCCAGCGAGGCGATCTGGATCGCGCCGCTGGATGCAGTGCGCCTGGATCTGGCAAGCGGCGAACTGGTCGAGATCAATCCGGGGCAGCGCGAACCGGGTGGTTCAGTGGGGATTTCCAGTAATGCCAGTCTGCCGTTATCACTGGCGGCCCAGTGGTGTGTCGAGGTGCTGCGCGAGGTAGGGCAGGCGTATCGCGAAGGGTTTTATCCATAACCGTATGGTTATGTTTAAGTGGCTGTTTTTCAATATTCACGGTGGGTCTGTTGTTTGAAACTGCGAGGCACCCCCTCCATCAATCAAACAACAGGAGATCGACATGTCTGATGCAGACAGCAGTCGCTTCGTCATCCGTGACCGAAACTGGCACCCCAAAGCCCTGACCCCTGATTACAAAACCTCTGTCGCCCGTTCTCCACGCCAAGCCTTGGTGAGCATTCCCCAGTCGACCAGCGAAACCAGCGGCCCGGATTTCTCCCACCTGAAAATGGGTCGGTTCGATAACGATCTGCTGCTCAACTTCAACAACGGTGGTTTGCCGGTGGGGGAGCGGATCATCGTTTCCGGCCGGGTCTGTGATCAATATGGCAAGCCAATCCCGCATACCCTGGTGGAGATGTGGCAGGCCAACGCCGGCGGTCGCTACCGGCACAAGAATGATCGCTATCTGGCGCCTCTGGACCCGAATTTCGGCGGTGTCGGCCGGGCCCTGACCGACCGCGATGGCTATTACAGTTTCCGCACCGTGAAGCCCGGCCCGTATCCATGGCGCAATGGCCCGAATGACTGGCGACCGGCGCATATTCACTTTTCCATCAGCGGGCCATCGATTGCCACGCGGCTGATCACTCAGCTGTATTTCGAAGGCGATCCGTTGATCCCGATGTGCCCGATCGTCAAGTCGATCGCCAACCCAGAGGCGGTACAGAGCCTGATCGCCCGGCTCGATATGGGCAGCGCCAATCCAATGGATTGCCTGGCTTATCGCTTCGACATCGTGTTGCGCGGCCAGCGCAAGACCCACTTCGAAAACTGCTGAGGAGTGACGCTCATGCCTATCGAACTGCTACCCGAAACCCCTTCGCAAACGGCCGGCCCTTACGTGCATATCGGCCTGGCTCTGGAAGCTGCCGGCAACCCGACCCGGCCTGAGGAAATCTGGAACCAGATGGCCAGGCCCGGCGCGCCAGGTGAACAGATTCTGCTGATCGGTCATGTCTATGACGGCAATGGCCACCTGGTGCGCGACTCGTTCCTGGAGTTCTGGCAGGCCAACCATGAAGGGGTTTATGACCCGGTCTTCGACTCGGAAAAAGCCTTCAACAGCTTCGGCCGGACCGCCACCACCTTCGATGCCGGTGAGTGGACGCTGAACACCATCAAACCCGGGGTGGTGAAGAACGCCGCCGGTGTGCCGATGGCGCCGCACATCAATGTGTCGCTGTTTGCTCGCGGGATCAATATTCACCTGCAGACCCGGCTGTATTTCGCCGATGAGCCACACGCCAACGCGACGTGCCCGGTGCTGAATCTGATCGAGCAACCGCAGCGTCGGGAAACGCTGATAGCGCAGCGTTGCGAGGTGGACGGCAAGGTGGCTTATCGTTTCGATATACGCATTCAGGGGGAGGGTGAAACGGTGTTCTTCGATTTTTAAGCCTGCATTGCGCCGAGCCAATGAAATTAACGAGCGATGCCGACTACCACACGGCAGACCTCGTTGTTTACAACGTTTCGAATCGTCACGGTTTGCTTCGGATCAGGACAAACAGGAATGTTCGATCATTGGCATATTGTGCCATTGCACTTGCACAAGCATGACTTTTGCTTTGTGGATGATGGCAAATTGATGCTTTATCACCTCAAGGAATCCGTTGATGTTGATCCGCGTCAAGGTCGATCAGAGGGACGAGGCGTAACAATGCCGTGTGCATTGCCGTCCGTTGCACGTTCGTCGGGCAGACCAGCGTCGAAATGCGTAAGCAGGGGCATGCCGCATTGGTGGCATTGGGATTCATGCGAGGGGTTTGCGTGTTGGCAATACAGACAGATGGGCATGTCACTCACTCGAACTGTTCCAGGCGCAGACGATCAACCATAAAAAATCGTCCTGATGGCTGGGGAGGGAGATGGCTAGCAAGTCAAACGAGACTTAGAGAGACACCGCTGGCCAAAGCCACGATTGAGGTCAGCACGACAAACCATGCCAGTGGCTGGATGACTTTTCTCATGACGACTCCGGGTAATCGAGGAGGGATCAAAGGTTTCTGTGGGGGTGCTCAGACTTGAGCAAAACCCGGGCCAGGCCCGGAGGTCCTTATTTATTGGGGCTGTCAGAGTGTGAGGTGAAAAAGACCATGAGGTTTAGGGTGAAAACACCCACTTAATGGTTATTTTTACCCCGGATGGGTGACCCCCTTGTGGGGAGGGTGCTTGCCGATCGGACGATGCATCCCGCCGAGATGATCGGCGACGATTGGTATCTGCATGGTGACTGGGGCATCGAGCCGCTCATCACTGCGGACAAGACTGTGGACGATGGGCATTGCTGAGTGAGTTGAAGGCCAGCATCTAGTGGCCTGTGTGGTTGGTTCTGTTAGTCAACTTCGGCGCCACAAGCCCCTATCCTGCGTTGCTGTTCCTCGCCATAGCGGGCTATGACTCGTCACAGCGCCTTGGCCAGGGGCTTCTGGCATCCGAATTTGAACTGACGAACTAACCGTACAGGCCACTAGCGTTCAGATCCTGTGGACCCTGTCGTATCAATGCTCTTTGGCTTTTTTGATCCTGATCAAAACCAGCGCAAGCATGCTGATGGCGAGCGGAGTCATGGCCAGCATGGCGTCTTTTGCGGAAACGTCCGCTCCCAGCAGGTTCAATCCCGAATAGAGCAGCTTGAGCAGGTTCAGCAGGTAGTAAGTGATGGCGATAATCGACAAGCCTTCTACTGCGCGCTGGATTTTGATTTGGGTGTCTGCGCGAGTGTTCAGGCTATTCAGAATTTCCGAGTTCTGTTCCTCCATCTCGACCTGAACGCGTGCCTGCAGAAGATCCCCAAGGTTAGCGACGCTTTTGGCTAGCTGCTCCAGGCGCTGTTCGGTCACGGAGCAATACCTGACTGTGGGTTTGAAGCGCCTTTCAATAAAAATACCGAGCCGCTGACAATCACCCACGTGACTTTCCCGTAGTTCGCCCAGGCGTTCGAACACCAGCTGAGCGTAGGCTTGGGTCGCGCTGAAGCGGTGTCGGGTTTTCGCGGTGATGCTGACCACTTGCGCCGAAAGGTTGGCAATGTCAGTCAGCAACACTTTCGCATTTTCAGTATCGGACCCGGCGTTGCGCTCCGAGAGATTGACCAGTGTCTTGTCGAAGGCATTGAGTTGAGCGCTCAACGCTTTCGCGGTGGGCAGTGAAAGCGAAGCCATCATTCGGTAGGTTTCGATCTCCAGCAGGCGACGGATCATCCGTCCCTGGCGATAGGCATTCAGGCGCTTGTTAACGAATAGAAAGTGGTTGGTGCCGTCCTCGCTCAGACGAAAATCGCTCCAGGCCACCGCATCGCCCCCACCTATGCAAGAGCCACAAGGGTCTTTGAATCCGTAAGTCGCTAGATCGCCGGTAAAGGATGCGTCGGTACGTACCATAATCTGCACGGCATTGATCATGTGCTTCAAATAGGGTTCGACCCTGTCCATCAATGTCTTGGGTGGCGGACTCCAGCAAGGCTCCTGGTTGGAGGAGGTCATTACCAGCGTCAGGGTCAGGAACTCCGCGTGCCGCTCCCACTTCAAGGCGTGGCCGTCCAGTTCGGTGATGCCCTGGACCGCTTGTGGGTCGACGGGGTCGGGGCAGCATCGACTCAGCAAGGTGTCGCATAGCGCTTCGTCAGCGATAAACGCCATATGAAAGACGTCAGCGGGTTCGTCGAAATACAGGGAAGGGCGCGCGTGCAGCTCGTTGTGCAGTGCCAGTCGTTGTGGGTGCATGCTATTCAGGCCATGTTTGAATTGTTCTTGGCGCTTTCGATAATGCCCATGACGAAGGTGATCAACGCTTGTGTCAGGCGCTGTTCGGTGACCTCGACTCCGTGCCATTGCACGTGCCCGTACAGCATGCCGATGACGGCATGGGTTGCCAGGCTGATCTGACTTTCTTGCCGGCTTTGGTTTGCACATTCGGCGGCAATGATGCTACTCAGAATCGAGGCATAATTATTTTTCAGGGCATTGATCTGCTGCTGTTGTTCTTGGGACAGGTTGACGAACTCTCGAGTCACCAGTTGCAAGCGATGTGTTTGCGCCAGGCTGAAGCTGACGAAGGCCTGCACGAAGCGGCGCACGCGATCATCGGGATTTTTTGCGCCTTTCATGCGGCGTTTTGTGTCGAACAATAGATCGGCCAGGGTGGATTCGATCAGCTCGAACAACAGGCACTGCTTGTTTTCGATGTGGTGATACAGCGAGCCAGCATGCAAGCCCAGGTGGCCGGCCAGATCACGCAGGCCAATGGCCTGGTAGCCGCGGGTGGCAAACAGCTGGGTCGCGGCGTCGAGCAGGCGATCACGTATGGCGGAATGAGGGCTGGAGGGGAAAGTGGCCGCAGGCATGCTGGTGTCCTGTGTGCGTGTGGCGAGGCGATGGCCGGGCCGTTTTCGCACAATTTTGGTTTGACCAAATGTAAGACAACAGGCATCTTACGTAAAGACTAAATCGCGGAGGTGCTTATGGATGGTCAGACGGTCGTAATCGTAGGTGGGGCATCGGGTTTGGGGCTGGAAACAGCCAAGTTGATGCGCAGGCGCGGAGCGCAGAAAATCGGTCTGATAGACCGCAATGAGCAACTGATGGCCGAGGCCGCAAGTATTCTGCGTGCAGAGGGTTGCGAAGTCGCCACGGCGGCGGGTGATATATCCCGCAAGGAAAGCGCTCACGGCGCTTTCCAGCAGATCGTTAATGCGCTCGGTCGTGTGGATTGCCTGGTCAACAGCGCTGCGATTTATCCACGCCAGGATATTTTCGAGATCAGCGATGACGAATGGGATCTGGAGAACGCAGTCAATATCAAGGGCACCTATCACATGATGGTTGCAGCGGTTCGCCATATGCAGGCTTATGTCGCGGCACCGGCGGTGACCGGTCGCATCGTCAACGTGACCTCTGTGGATGCCTTCAAGGCGCACCCGCAAAATGCCCATTACGCAGCGACCAAGGCCGCGGTGGTCAGCCTGACCAAGTCTTTTGCCCAGGCCTGCGCCAAGGATCAGATCCTGGTCAACTCGGTGGCGCCCGCCGGTTTCGCGACCGAGCGTGCCCGGCAACTGGGCTTTTTGGGCGAGTTGGCGGCGGCGAACCCGCTGGGGCGCGCTGCTGAGCCCGCTGAAATCGCCGAGTGGATTGTGATGATGGGCAGCAGTCGCAACAGCTATGCCACAGGCGAAAACGTGATCGTCAGCGGAGGCTACATCTATGCCTGACTCAGCAGCGTTGCCGGCGGCCTATCGCTGTGCGTTGGTCACCGGTGCCACCAGCGGCATCGGCAAGGCGATTGTCCTGGCGTTGCGTGATGCGGGTATGCAAGTGATTGCAGTGGGGCGCAGTCGCGAAGCGCTTGATGAACTGCGGGTCGAGGAGGGGGTTGTGGCGTTGCAGGCGGACGTGCGTCAAGCCGATGCTTTCGTTGAAATCCTGAAGCAGTACCCCGTGGATGTGCTGGTGAACAACGCCGGTATCTTGTCCACGCGGGCGGCGTTCCAGGAAATTGATCCGGCAGAAATCGACAATATGCTCGATATCAACCTCAAGGCGCCCCTGAACCTGACTCGTCAAGTGTTGCCAGGCATGATCGAACGTGGCCATGGGCATCTGTTCTTTCTCGGCTCCAGCGCTGGCCGTGCGCCTCATCCAGGGGCGGCTGTCTATGGTGCGTCCAAGGCGGGTATCAGTCTGTTCTGTGACGCCTTGCGTTGCGATTTGCTGGGCAGTGGCGTACGGGTGACCGAGATTGCACCGGGGCGGGTACAGACTCAGCTGTATCGCACGGCCATGGGTATGCAGGCGGCGGGTAGTGAGCTGTATGAGGGGTATGAATCGATCATGCCACAAGACATTGCTCAGCTGCTGTTGGCGGCCCTGCGCCTGCCTGAACAGGTGGATGTGACGCGCCTTGAGGTATTTCCCACGGCGCAGGCCGTAGGCGGTTCGCGGATGGTCAAGACGCTCGACTGATCTGGCCGGGATTGGAACGGCGCTGGTCTTTTCGATCTTTGTCGGAGATGGCGTAAACCAGGGCGTTAGTCCTTGACTGCCTGTAAGACAACATATAACTTACATTTAAGCGGCTTGATTGCCTCTTGCCATGAGCTCAAGAACTTCAGGGGATACGACGATGACTGCTACTTCATGCCGGGTCGGCGTGGACATAGGTGGAACCTTTACCGATATCGCGTTGGATGTCGGTGGTGTGCTGCATTCAACCAAAATTCTGACTGACTATGAGCTCCCGGAGCGGGCGATCCTGAGCGGTGTTCACGCCGTCATTGAAGCGGCGGGCCTGAAGCTTTCCGATATCGATCAGCTGATCCACGGTACGACGCTGGCGACCAACGCGCTGATCGAGCGGCGGGGCGCCAAGACCGCGTTCATCACCACCGAGGGTTTTCGCGACACGCTGGAAATGCGTACCGAAAACCGCTTCGAGCAATACGACATCAATATCGCCTTGCCGCCGCCGTTGATTGAACGTGAGCATCGCTACACCTTGCGCGAACGCCTTGACGTGCATGGGCAGGTGCTGATTGCGCCGACCCGGGAAGACATTGATTGCCTGGTTGAGCGAATCGCAGAAGGTGATTACGAGAGCGTGGCGATTGGCTTGATTCACAGCTATGTCAACGACGCCCATGAGCGGTTGTTGCGCGATGCCCTGCAGGTCCGCTTGCCTAAGGTGTTGATCTCGATTTCCAGCGAAGTTTCGCCGCAGATGCGTGAGTTCGAGCGCTTCAACACGGTCTGTGCCAATGCCTATGTCAAGCCGCTGATCAAATCCTATCTTGATCGCCTGGTGGTCACGCTCAAGCAGGCGGGTGCCGATTGCCCTGTGTTCATGATCCACTCCGGTGGCGGCATCATTTCCGTGCAGAGCGCCGCCGAGTTTCCAGTGCGACTGGTGGAGTCGGGACCGGCAGGTGGCGCGATCTTTGCCGCCGATATTGCCCGCAAATACTCGCTGAACTCGGTTGTTTCCTTCGATATGGGCGGCACCACTGCAAAGATCTGCCTGATCGAAAACCAGGTCCCGAAAACCGCCAAGACCTTCGAAGTGGCGCGCACGTACCGCTTCAAAAAGGGCAGTGGCATGCCCATTTCAATTCCGGTGGTGGAGATGGTTGAAATCGGTGCCGGCGGCGGTTCGATTGCCAGCATCGACAGCATGCGCCAGATTCGCGTTGGCCCGCACAGCGCGGCATCCGAGCCAGGGCCTGCGTGTTATGGGCGAGGTGGCCTGGAGCCGACCATTACCGATGCCAACCTGCTGCTGGGTCGGCTGGATGCGGATAATTTTGCCGGCGGTGCGTTGCGCCTGTCGACCAAGAATGCCGCATCGGCTGTCGATCGGGTTATTGGTGCTCCGCTGAATATGGATGCCTTCACTGCCGCTTACGGCATCTGTGAAGTGGTCGATGAAAACATGGCAAACGCCGGGCGTGTGCATGCAGTGGAAAGCGGCAAGGACATTGCCGACTACACCATGATCACGTTTGGTGGCGGTGGCCCGCTGCATGCGGCGCGGCTCTGCGAAAAAATGGGGGTGTCGCGATTCCTGGTACCGGCGGGTGCCGGTGTGGGGTCGGCCATCGGCTTCCTGCGCGCGCCGTTCGGCTATGAAGCGGTTCGCAGCGCCTTTGTGCGGCTGTCGGAGTTCGATGCGGCCCAGGTCAATGGGCTGATCGACGACATGAAAGCCGAGTCCATCGGTTTCTTGCGCCAGGGCATGCCCGAGGGTGAGCCCGAATTGGAATGCACTGCCTTCATGCGTTACGTCGGTCAGGGCTGGGAGATTCCGGTGAGCCTGCCATTCAAGGCATTCAGCAAAGAGGACACGGCACAGTTCAAAGTCCTTTTCGAAGCGGCCTACACCATGTTTTTCGGTCGCCCGATCGAGGGGCCAGACGTGGAAATAGTCAGCTGGTCGGTCAAGGCCAGCTCGCCACTGATGGATGTCTTGCCGGTGGAGCAGATCAAAGCCTCTCATCGTGCCCATGAAGTGTCCCGGCGCGAGGTGTTCGATGTGCTTGGCGGCGGCTTTGTCGATGCGGGTATTTACCAGCGCGAAGAGTTGCAGCCGGGTGCGCGGATCGACGGTCCGGCCATCATCGCAGAACGCGAAACCTCGACTTTTGTGTCGTCCTCGTTCACCGCCACGGTCCAGCCTGACGGCTGTCTGCTGGTCGTTCGACGCTAAGCGTCACTTGCATAAGAAGGCGATTTCCCATGAGCGAAACATTGATCGATATTCAGATGCAGGTGATGTGGAATCGCCTGATCTCCGTGGTCGAGGAGCAGGCACTGACCCTGATCCGCACGGCATTCTCTACCAGCGTGCGTGAGGCTGGCGACTTGTCCGCCGGTGTGTTCGACCGCGCCGGCAACATGCTGGCCCAGGCAGTGACGGGCACCCCCGGTCACGTCAACACCATGGCTGAGGCAGTGGTGCATTTCATTAACGACATCGGCCCGGAGAACATCTTCGAGGGTGATGTGTACGTGACCAACGATCCCTGGAAGGGCACCGGGCACCTGCACGACATCACCATTGTCACGCCGTCGTTCTACAAAGGTCAGTTGATTGGCTACTTCGCCAGCACCGCCCACGTGGTCGATATCGGTGGCCGTGGCTTTGGTCCCGATGCCCGTGAAGTCTATGAAGAAGGCCTGTTCATTCCGGTGCTGAAGTTGTTCGAGCGCGGCCAGGTCAATCGCGATTTCATCAATATCCTGCGTAACAACGTGCGTGAGAACGACCGTGTCGTTGGTGACTTCTACGCCTTGTCGGCCTGCAACGAGACCGGTCACAAGCGGCTGTTGAGCATGCTTGAGGAGTTCAAACTCGATAACCTCGAGCATATCGGCGGCTTTATCCTTGAGCACAGCCGCCGCGCCACTCTGGAATGCTTCAAGTCGTTACCCCATGGCACCTACCAGAACAGCATGACGCTGGATGGCTACGATGTGCCGGTGACCCTGGCGGTGACGCTGACGGTGGGGCCGGACGGCATCCTTACGGACTTCACCGGAACCTCCGGTATGAGCCAGTTCGGTATCAACGTGCCTTTGGGTTATGCCAAGGCCTACGCCTGCTACGGCCTCAAGTGCATCGTGGCTCCGGAAATTCCCAACAACAGCGCCTCCCTGGCACCGTTCGATGTGGTCGCTCCTGAGGGCTGCATTCTCAATGCCAAGCACCCGGCTCCGGTGTCGGTGCGTCACGTTCTAGGGCATTTCGTGCCCGACCTGGTGCTGGGTGCGCTGCATAAATGCCTGCCAGGCCAGGTACCTGCCGAGGGTGCCAGCGCCCTGTGGAACCTGCACTTGAGCGTGCGCCCTCTGGAAAGCAACCCGGATGGCCGCAACGCCGAAATGCTGATGTTCAACAGCGGAGGCATGGGCGCTCGGGCCGCGAAAGATGGGCTGAGTGCCACGGCGTTCCCCAGTGGTGTGCATACCATGCCGGTGGAGGCGACTGAGCATGCGGGGCCGGTGATTGTCTGGCGCAAGGAGCTGCGTAACGGATCGGGCGGTGCAGGTTTGCTGCGAGGTGGGCTTGGTCAGGAAATCGAAGTCTCGGCAGCCGAGGGTTATGCCTTCCGGTTCAGCGCCATGTTCGACCGTATCCAGTATCCGGCCCGCGGTCTTGAGGGGGGCAAGGAGGGCGCCAAAGGTTATGTCGGGTTGGACGATGGCACTCTGCTGCGAGGCAAAGGCCAGCAATTTGTGCCGTCTGAACGCCGATTGCTGCTGAGCTTGCCGGGTGGCGGGGGGTACGGCGATCCGCGCCAGCGTCCTCGTGAAGAGGTCGCGCGCGATTTGCGGTTCGGTTACATCAGCGCCGAGCAGGCGCGCGAAGATTATGGCTACGAGCCAGGGCAGGGGAACTGAGGCATGGAATTTCAGAGTTCACGGGTCAGGACAGTCAAAAGTTCGCCCAGTATGGCGGTGTCGGTCCTTGCCAAGAAAATGCTTGCCCAAGGCGAGCCGGTGATCAACCTCAGTCTCGGAGAACCGGATTTCAATACCCCGGCCCACGTGATTGAAGCCGCTCACCAGGCCATGCTCAGCGGGCACAACCATTACACCGCGCCGAATGGCTTTGACGAGCTGCGCCAGGCCATCGTAGGCAAGTTCGCCCGGGAAAACGACCTGATTTATGGCCTGGACGAGATCTGCGTGGCCAATGGCGCCAAGCAGCTACTGTTCAATGCCTTTCTCGCGACACTGGAACCCGGCGACGAAGTGATTACGCCAGCGCCGTATTGGGTGTCTTACACCGATATGGTGTTGCTCAACGGCGGCGTGCCCAAAGTTATTCCTTGCGGTTCCGAGTACGGTTTCAAGCTGGATGCGGCGCGCCTCGAAGCGGCCATTACCCCTAAAACCCGCTGGCTGATGCTTAACTCGCCGAACAATCCGTGCGGCGCGATCTACACCCGGGAAGAATTCGCGGCCCTGGGCGCGGTACTGGAAAAGCACCCGCGGGTGCTGGTCATTTCCGACGAAATTTATGAGCACATTATTCTCGGCGACAAGCCTTTCGTGCCCTTTGTTATCGCCTGTCCCGGCCTGCGTGAGCGCACGCTGCTGATCAATGGGGTATCCAAGGCCTATGCCATGACCGGCTACCGCCTGGGTTACGCGGCAGGTCCCAAGGAACTGATCGTGGCCATGAACAAGACCCAGTCGCAGACCACGACCTGTCCGTCGGCGATCTCGCAACTGGCGGCGGCCGCTGCGTTGGACGGGCCTCAGGATTTTGTGCGTGATGCCAACCGTGAGTACCAGGCGCGGGGTGCGCTGGTAGTCAAAGGGCTGTCCGCGATCGAAGGTCTTGAGCTGCAGATGCCGGAAGGGGCGTTCTACGCGTTCCCCAAATGTGCCGCCTTTATCGGCAAGCGTACACCGCAGGGGCAAGTGATCGAAACAGATACCGACCTGGCCAGCTACCTGCTACGGGTGGGCAAGGTGGCGACCGTGCCGGGCTCGGCCTTTGGTTTGGAGCCCTATATCCGTCTGTCTTTCGCTACATCACGTGAACAACTTGAGCAGGCCATTGTGCAGTTGCGCGAGGCACTGGCGGCGCTGAAGTAAGCGCCGCTCCCTTTACTCATTTGAGACTTTCATCATGAGCAAGCCCTTCAAACGACTGTTGATTACCGGCGCCGCCGGCCGCCTGGGGCGCGTCTTGCGTGCTCATCTGGGCGAGTACGCCGATGTCCTGCGCCTGACCGATATTGCCGATATGGGTGAGGCCGCAGCTCACGAAGAACTGGTGCGTTGCGATCTGGCTAACTTCTGCGATGTCCTGCCGCTGGCCGAAGGCGTGGACGCCATCATTCATGCCGGTGGCGTGCCGCTGGAGAACACCTTCGAGTCGATCCTCAACGGCAACATCGTCGGTACCTACAACATTTATGAGGCCGCGCGTCAGCATGGCGTGAAGCGGGTGATCTACACCAGCTCCAATCACGCCATCGGTTTCTACGACCGCACCGAAACCATTGATGCCAGCGTTCCCCATCGTCCGGACAGCCTGTATGGAGTCAGCAAGTGCTTTGCCGAGGATCTGGGGCGCTATTACTGGGACAAGTTTGGCGTGGAGTCGGTGAACCTGCGTATCGGTTCCTCCTTCGAGGAGCCACTGGACCGCCGCATGCTGGCGACCTGGTTGTCCTTTGGCGACTTCGCCCAACTGGTCGAGCGTTCGCTGAATGCGCCGCGAGTCGGCCACATGATCGTGTACGGCATGTCCGCCAACCGTGAGTGTCTGTGGGACAACCGTATGGCGTCGTCCCTGGGTTATGTGGCGAAGGACAGCGCCGACGACTTCCGCGAGAAGGTCCTGGCCAACCATCCGCCATTGGACGCCTATGAACCGGCTGCTCGCTATCACGGCGGTAACTTCGCCGGTGCCGGTCATTTTGAAGATCCGAAATAACGCTTACTTACCACCTTTTCAGAGGTCCGAGCCATGGCTTCGACAGCAACCCAGCAACACTACGATGTGGTTATCGTGGGCGGCGCCGTCAACGGCAGCGCCACCGCGTATTTTCTCGCTACTAACCCGGATTTCACCGGTTCTGTATTGGTGATCGAGCGTGACTGGACCTACGCCCAATCGGCGACGGCGTTGTCCAGCAGCTCGATTCGGCAGCAGTTTTCCAACCCGATCAACATTCAGATTTCCAAATTCGGTGCCGAGTTTGTGCGGGCCTTCCCCGAGACCATGGAGGTCAATGGCGACAAGCCGGACCTGGCATTCCGGGAGAACGGCTACCTGTTCCTGGCGGACCAGCGCGGCTACGAAGTGCTGGAGCGCTTGCACGGTACGCAGGTGGAGCATGGCGCCGATGTGCTCATGCTTGATCCGCAGCAATTGATTGAGCGCTTTCCCTGGATCAACCCGGACAGTCTGGCCGGCGCCAGTTTCGGTCAAACCGGCGAAGGCTGGTTCGACAGCTACGGCATGCTCAACGGCTTTCGCAAGAAGGCGCGCTCCCTGGGGATCGAGTACATCGAGAACGAAGTGGTCGAAGTGTTGCGTACGGGCGATCTGATTACTGGCGTGCGTCTGGCCAGTGGTGAGCGCATCGGTTGCCAGACGCTGGTCAACACGGCGGGCACCCGTGGGCCCAAGGTTGCGCGTATGGCCGGTCTGCAAATTCCGGTGGAGGCTCGCCGCCGTTCGCTGTTCGTCTTCGACTGCCATACACCGCTGACCGGTGTGGTGCCGCTGACCATCGACCCGACGGGCGTGTTCTTTCGCCCCGAAGGGCATCTTTATCTGGGGGGTACCTATCCGAAAGTCGACCCGGAAGTGGACGTCAACGACTTCGACGTGCTGCACGACGAGTTCGACGAAGAAGTGTGGCCGATTCTCGCCGAGCGGGTGCCGACGTTCGAGGCGATCAAGGTCGTCAACTCCTGGGCCGGGCATTACGACTTCTGCGTGCTGGACCACAACGCCATCGTCGGCCCCCACAGCGAGGTGCGCAACTTTCTATTCTGCAACGGCTTCAGCGGTCACGGCTTGCAACAGGCGCCCGCCATCGGGCGTGGCCTCAGTGAGCTGATCACCTACGGTGCCTACCGCAGCCTTGACCTGAGCGCCTTGTCCTACGAACGCGTCGTGGAAAACCGGCCCTTTTTGGAAGACTCGGTCATCTGACCGATCAGCCTGATGGAGAATAAGATCATGAACAAAACATCCACGGCGCTGCGCAGTGGTGGGCAAGTGTTGGTCGATGCCTTGCGGATCAATGGTGTCGAGCGTGCTTTTTGTGTCCCGGGTGAAAGTTATCTGGCAGTGCTCGATGCGTTGCATGACGCCAAGGACGATATCGAGCTGATCGTGTGTCGCCAGGAAGGTGGCGCGGCCTATATGGCCGAAGCCTATGGCAAGCTGACCGGCAAGCCGGGTATCTGCTTCGTGACTCGTGGGCCTGGAGCGACCAACGCTTCGGTTGGCGTGCACACCGCGTTCCAGGACTCGACGCCGATGATCCTTTTTATCGGTCAGGTGGCTCGCGATCAGGTCGAACGCGAGGCGTTCCAGGAAATCGACTACCGGCGCATGTTCGGTCAAATGGCCAAGTGGGTCGTGGAAGTGGATGACGCGGCCCGCCTGCCGGAGCTGCTCAGCCAGGCATTCCATCGCGCCACCAACGGCCGGCCGGGGCCGGTGGTGGTGGCCTTGCCCGAAGATATGCTAACCGATCTGGTTGACGTGGCGGATGCCGGGCCTGCCCAGTCTATCGAACCTGCGGCATCGCCCGCAGCGCTGACGCAACTGCAAAGCCTGATCGGCGAAGCTCAGCGTCCACTGGTGGTGCTGGGTGGCGGGGGGTGGAGTGCTGAAGCTGTGGAGGATATCCGCAGCTTTATCGAGACGCAGAATCTGCCGGTGGCGGCGTCGTTCCGTTGCCAGGATCTGTTCAACAACACCTTGCCTAACTACGCCGGTGATCTGGGCCTGGCCGCTGGGCCAGAACTGGTGGAGGCGGTAAAGAACGCCGACCTGTTGCTGGTGGTGGGAGCGCGTCTGGGCGAGATGAGCACCGGCGGCTACTCCTTGGTGGATATTCCGGTTCCGAAGCAGAAGCTGGTGCATATACATGCCGGTATCGAGGAGCTGGGGCGGGTTTATCAGCCGGTGCTGGCGATCAATGCCGGGATGAAAATCTTCGCCGCCCAAGCCGCCGGCCTCTCGGCAGTCAAACCCCAGGCTTTCAGTGATTGGGTGGCCAGGCTCAATCGCGGTTATCGTGCCAATTTCGACTGTCCGCCGTCGCCGGGGCCCGTGCAGATGAGCGAGGTTATCGCCTGGCTGAACAAGCGTCTGCCTCATGACAGCGTGCTTACCTGTGGTGCCGGCAACTACACCGGATGGCTGCATCGTGGCTATCAACACCGCACCTTCCGCACTCTGCTGGGGCCTACCAACGGTTCTATGGGCTATGGGGTGCCGGCTGCGGTGGCAGCGAAAATCACTGCGCCGGATCGTATGGTGGTGGCCTTCGCGGGTGACGGCTGCTTCCTGATGAACGGGCAGGAGTTGGCGACAGCGGCGAACTACGATGCCCGGCTGATCGTGATTGTGGTCAACAACGGTATGTACGGCACCATCCGCATGCACCAGGAGCGCAGTTACCCGGGTCGCGTCAGTGGTACTGAGCTGCACAACCCGGATTTCGCCGCTCTGGCCCGTTCCTATGGGTTTCATGGCGAGACGGTGGTGGCGACCGAAGAGTTCGCCGCAGCCTTCGAGCGCTGCGTGGCCTCGGGCAAACCTGCACTGATCGAGGTGCAGGTGGACCCCGAAGCCCTGACGCCGCGCATGACCTTGAGCCAGATCCGCGAAAAGGCCCTCGCTTCTCTCTGATTTCCCTCGGGCGGGGTGGACAGCCGTCCCCCCGTCTTTTTTCGCCCCTGATTTATGTGAGTCCATCAGCATGAAACTTGCCGACCCTCAACTGTTGCGTGAACGTTGCTATATCGATGGAAGCTGGATTGCGGCCGATAGCGGCCAGACAATCGATGTCACCAATCCTGCGACGGGTGAGCGCTTGGGCAGTATTCCGCGCATGGGCGTGAATGAAACCCGCCGCGCCATCGCTGCCGCCGAGGCGGCCCTGCCTGCCTGGCGTGCACTGACGGCGAAAGAGCGGGCGGCACGCCTGCAGGCCTGGTTTCGCGAAATCATGCTGCACCAGGAGGACCTGGCGCAGATCATGACCGCCGAACAAGGCAAGCCCTTGGCAGAATCGCGCGGCGAAGTCGCGTTTGCCGCGGCCTACGTGGAGTGGTACGCCGAAGAGGGAAAGCGCATTTACGGAGACATCATTCCTTCGCCCAATGCCGATCGCCGATTGCTGGTGACCAAGGAGCCGATTGGTGTATGCGCAGCCATTACGCCTTGGAACTTCCCGGCGGCCATGATCACGCGTAAGGCCGCGCCGGCCTTGGCGGCTGGTTGCACGCTGGTGCTCAAGCCCGCGTCGCAAACGCCTTACAGTGCCCTGGCGTTGTGCGTGCTGGCCGAGCGGGCGGGGATTCCCCGTGGTGTGCTGAGCGTGGTGACCGGCGATTCAGCCGCCATCGGCGGCGAGCTGACGTCCAGTGCGGTGGTGCGCAAGCTGTCCTTCACCGGGTCCACTCCCGTAGGTATTCAGCTGCTGGAGCAATGCGCAGCCACGGTCAAGAAAGTCACTCTGGAATTGGGTGGCAATGCACCGTTCATTGTGTTCGATGATGCCGACCTGGACGCAGCCGTCGAAGGTGCATTGATCGCCAAGTTCCGTAACTCGGGACAGACCTGCGTGTGTGCCAACCGCTTTTACATCCAGGAGGGTGTCTACGATCGCTTTGTGGAGAAGTTCGCGGCCAAGGTCGCCGGGCTGGTGGTGGGCGAGGGGACGCAAGCGGAAACGACCGTCGGCCCGATGATCGATGGCAAGGCTGTTGCGGGTGTTGAGGCCATGGTGGCCCAGGCTCGGGAGTCCGGAGCGCGTGTGGTGGCGGGCGGCAAGCGCCATGCCTTGGGTGGCTCCTTCTTCGAACCGACCTTGTTGGCGGATGTGACGGCGGACATGCGTGTGGCACAGGAAGAGATTTTTGGCCCGGTGGCGCCGCTTTTCCGCTTCAGCACCGAGGAGGAGGTAATCGCCCTGGCCAATGCCACCGAATTTGGCCTGGCGTGCTATCTCTATGCTCGCGATCTGGGGCGGGTCTGGCGTGTGTCCGAGGCACTGGAGTACGGCATGGTCGGCGTCAATGTCGGCGTGCTGGCGACCGAGGTCGCTCCGTTCGGTGGTGTGAAGTCCTCGGGTCTGGGGCGCGAAGGGTCGCGTTACGGGATCGAGGACTATCTGGAGATCAAATACGTCTGCCTGGGCCTGGGCTAATGCAGGAAGGAAGCGGAGATTACTCTCCGCTGTCGACCAATCGCTGGTAGCGAGACAGGCTTTCTTCGAGGTGCTTGCGCAGTGCCGAGCGCGCGCCGCTGACATCACCCATGGTAATGGCCGAGAGAATCGCGCCGTGTTCGCGGCCGATTTTCTTGATGTGGGCCAGGCGGCTCTTGCCGGTGGATTGGCCGTGCTTGAGGTGCAAATCGAAAATGATGTCCGGCCCCAGGGCTTCGAGCAGTTGCGAGAAGTGCGGGTTGTTGGTGGCTCGGGCAATCGCCAGGTGAAACTCGAAGTCGGCCTTGGCTTCCTCTTCCAGGTCGCTTCCGTCCAGCGCGTTGAATCGGTCAAATGCTTCGGTGATCTGCGCCATGCTGGTCGGACTGCGGCGTTCGGCTGCGCGAGCCACCGATTCGGTTTCGACGCCCAGGCGCAGTTCCAGCACGTGGGCGGCTGCGCGCACATCATCGACAGCGCTGCTCAAGGCATAGCCGATGCGCTTCACATCCTGCTCGACCACGAACACTCCGACGCCCTGGCGGGCGAGCAGGCGTCCGCCCAAGCGGAGGGAGGCTACTGCTTCGCGGATTACCGGGCGGCTGACGTTGAATTCCTTGCACAGCTCCTGTTCGGACGGCAGCTTCTGGCCCGGTCCATAGGTGCCTACATCAATGCGGTTGGACAGTTCCTTGATCACTGTCTCCGCCAGATTGGCCCTTCGCGTACCGAGGGTCGCGTTCATATGTGTTGCTCCTGAAAACGGGGGGTGTTCACCCAAGCGTGGATGGTTGAACAGGTCACGGGGTTCAGTCAAACACGGCCGTGGCCGTTTTGAATACGCCTTGATTCAGGCAAAGACTGACTTCTTATAGGTTATCAAATAACTGACCTGTGATGGTGCGAATGGTCAGGAATTCGGGCCGAGTCGGCATCGCATCAGTGGGTTGTTCAACGCTGTTTGCGCCGTCATCGCCATTTTCACTCGACCCAAGCATACACCTATTGACAGTTGCCTGCTGACTGTTATCTTACAAGTGCGCCGGCGAATGGCCTACGCACTTGCAGTGAGATGTCCCGAATAAGGTCTGGTTGCCGTGAAAGGGCCCGGATGTGGAAAAGAAGACTTGCACGCCAACGTGCTTAATTCGTTTGTCCGATGATTTCTGGGAGGGGAATATGCGTAAACATAACCTGGGCTTTACAGCGCTCACCGTAGCTATGGCTGCCATCCTGAGTGTTGGGTCCGCCGCGGCTGCCGATACTGAGCAGGTCAAGATCGGCTTCGCCGGTCCGTTGACAGGTCCGTCCGGTCACCAGGGTCTTGATGTCGAGCATGGCGTCAGCATCGCCATAGAAGAGGCCAATCAGCAAAAGCTGAAGATTGGCGACAAGGTGGTGGAGTTCAAGCTGGTGTCGGAAGATGATGTGGCCGACCCCCGTACCGGCACGGCTGTCGCTCAGCGTCTGGTAGACGCGAAAGTGGCAGTGGTCATCGGTCACTACAACTCCGGCACCAGTATTCCGGCTTCGAAAATCTATGGTGATGCCGGTATCCCGCAAATCTCGCCGTCAGCCACCAACCCGGCTTTGACCCGTCAGGGCATCAAGTCGGTTTTCCGCGTGGTCAACGACGACGCCACTCTGGGCCGCTACGCCGGCAACTACCTGGTCAATCAGCTAGGTGCCAAGCGCATTGCGATCTTCGACGATCGCACGGCCTATGGTCAGGGTCTGGCCGATGAAGTGAACAAGGCCGTCAAGGCTGCCGGCGGTAATGTGGTGGTGCGTGAATACACCAATGACAAAGCTACGGATTTCAACGCCATCCTCACCACCGCCAAAGCCCAGCAGGCCGATGCGGTGTTCTTCGCGGCGCTGGACTATCAAGCGGCGCCCATGGCCAAGCAGATGAAGAACCTGGGCCTGAAAGCCAAATTCATGAACATCGGCAATCTGCCTAACGACGAGTTCAAGAAAATGGCCGGCAGCGCCGCCGAAGGCACCTACGCCTGGAACTACGGCATGCCGTTGCAGGAAATGCCCAAGGGCGCGGCGTTCGAGCAAAAACTCAAGGACAAGTTCGGTATGGGCGTCGTGCAGTCTTCGCCGGCCGCTTACGACGCTACCTGGGCGGCGATCAGCGCCATGGTCAAGGCCCAGTCCGTCGAACCGGCGGTGTACCTGCCGGTACTCAAGAGTTCCAGCTATGACGGTGTGACCGGCACCATCGCCTTCGACGATTACGGCAACCTGAAGAACGCCGCTGCGACCATCTTCCAGTTTACCGGCGGTCAGTGGAAAACCCTTTCTGTTGCACGCGACTAAGCCACTGCGTCAGCCAAAACAATAAGCGGGCCGCCAAGGCCCGCGACTACAAAAAGAAGCTCTTTCTGATCTGCCATGAATGTCACCGCGTCGCTGTTCCCGGCGCGCGCTGGTGGATACGACGCAGCTTTGAGGATTCAGCAAGTGGAAGCCAATCTCAATATTTTGTTGCAGCAGATCCTCAACGGTCTGGTGCTGGGCAGTATCTACGCCTTGGTCGCCCTGGGCTACACCATGGTCTACGGCATTATCGGCCTGATCAACTTCGCCCATGGCGAGGTCGTGATGGTGGGTGCCATGGTGACCATCTCGGTGTTGACCATGCTCGCGGGTTTCGGCTTCGCACCGGGAGTGCTGACGCTGTTGTTCGCCATCATGATCGCGGCGCTGGTGTGCATGCTCATGGCCCAGGGTATGGAAAAGTTTGCCTATCGCCCGCTGCGCAAGGCACCCCGTTTGACGCCGCTGATCCTGGCCATCGGTATTTCGATTTTCCTGCAGAACCTGGCAATGATGATCTGGGGGCGCGGCTACAAGACCTTTCCCGAGGTAGTCGAAACCCGGCCCATCGAAGTGTTCGGCGCCACCATCACCAACGTGCAAATGAGCATCATGATTATCTCGGTGGTGATCATGCTTGCGCTCTGGTTGTTGGTGGACAAGACCAGGCTGGGCAAGGCGATGCGCGCCACGGCCCAGAATCAGGAAGTCGCCGGGCTGATGGGGATCAACATCAACCGGGTTATTTCCGCGACATTCGTGATCGGTGCGTCCCTGGGAGCTGTCGCCGGTGTCATGCGTGCGGTCAACTATGGTCAGGCAGATGCCTACATGGGCTTGTTGCTGGGGCTCAAGGCTTTTTCCGCTGCGGTGCTGGGAGGTATCGGAAACCTGTTCGGCGCCATGGCCGGTGGCATCCTGCTGGGACTGATCGAATCCCTTGCGGCGGGCTACACCGGGCAAATGACTGGCGGTTTTCTCGGTGCCAACTATCAAGACATCTTCGCCTTCATGGTGCTCATCCTGGTGCTGCTGTTCCGTCCCAACGGGTTAATGGGCGAGCGTCAGGCCGACCGCGCCTAGGAGGCTGCCAACATGAAAAACAACTACGCACAATATGCCTTGCTGATTCTGGCTTTCATCGCCTTGCCCTTTCTGGTGGATGCGGTGCCGTTCCTGGGACCCACCTGGGTACGCATCCTGGGTTTTGCCATGCTCTATGTGCTGCTGGCACTTGGGCTCAATATCGTGATCGGGTATGCCGGCCTGCTGGATATGGGCTACATCGGTTTCTATGCCATAGGCGCCTATTTGTACGCGTTGCTGTCCTCGCCGCACCTGAACCTGGTGGGCTTGACCGAGGGCGTGCTCAACTGGCCGATCTGGATCATCATTCCGTTGGCCGCGGTGCTCGCGGCCATCTGCGGGGTGTTGATCGGCGCGCCGGTGCTCAAGCTGCGCGGAGACTACCTGGCGATCGTGACCCTGGGGTTCGGCGAGATCATCCGCATCTTCATGAACAACCTGGATCAACCGGTGAATATCACCAACGGCCCCCAGGGCATCAGTGGGATCGCGCCGCTGCATATCGACGGCGCTACCTGGTCCCACGCAGTAGGTGAAACGCCACAAACGCTGCTGTCGCTGCAAACCAAATGGAGCGTCTTTGGCCTGCAAGTCTCGCCGGTGATCAGCTATTACCTGTTCTTCCTGGCGGTAGTGATCCTGTCCATCATTTTGTCCAAGCGTCTCGAAGTTTCGCGGATTGGCCGAGCCTGGATGGCACTGCGCGAAGACGAAGTGGCCGCCGAGGCCATGGGACTGAACAAGCGTAACCTCAAGTTGCTCGCATTTGCCATGGGCGCCACGTTCGGCGGCGTTTCCGGCGCGTTGTTTTCCGCCTACCAGGGGTTTGTCAGTCCCGAATCCTTCACGTTGATGGAATCGATCATGGTGTTGGCCATGGTGGTTTTGGGCGGAATGGGCTCGATTCGAGGGGTGGTGCTGGGGGCTTTGATCCTGTCGATCATGCCCGAGGTCTTCCGCGACCTGGTCAACTGGGTTCAGCCGTTCGTCCTGGACAACGTTACCTTCATCAGCCGTGACGTGTTGCGCAACATTCTCGATGCCTCGACCCTGCGCATGTTGGTGTTCGGCCTGGCGCTGATTCTGGTGATGCGCTTCCGTCCCGAGGGGCTGTGGCCTTCACAGCGTCGTCGTGCCGAGCTGCATGATGCCGACCCTGAGCCGCAGGCGATGGACACCGCGCTGGACAGCACGGCGACGCACCTGACAACAGCCCCGCAGGATTTCAAGTTAAAAGAGGCGAACAAGGTATGAGCGACGTATTGCTGGAGTTGCGTTCGGTCAGCAAATTCTTCGGCGGCCTGCAGGCCCTGCACAACATTGACTTGAGTATCAGACGCGGCGAAATCCGTGGCCTGCTCGGGCCCAACGGTGCTGGCAAGACCACCTTGTTCAACGTGCTCACCGGCTTGTATCGAGCTGAAGAGGGCAAGGTGGAGTTCAACGGCAAGCCTTTGCGTATCAGCAAGCCCCACAAAGTGGTGGAGGCGGGGATCTCGCGAACCTTCCAGAACATTCGCTTGTTCCACAATATGACGGCGTTGGAGAACGTCATGATCGGCCGTCATGTACGTACCCGCAGTGGCGTGTTTGGTGCGATTTTGCGCACCTCTCGCTGTGTTCAGGAAGAACGCGAGATACACGAGGCGGCCCGCTACTGGTTGAACTATGTGGGCATAGGCCGGTTTGCCGGTGAGCTGGCGAAGAACCTGTCCTACGGCGATCAGCGCCGTTTGGAAATCGCCCGTGCATTGGCGACCGAACCTTTGTTGGTGGCACTCGACGAGCCGGCTGCCGGTATGAACGCTTCGGAGACCGAAGGGCTGCGACAGCTGATGTGCAAGATGAAGGCGGACGGCAAAACCGTGCTGTTGATCGAGCACGATGTGAAGCTGGTCATGGGTTTGTGTGACCACGTTACAGTCCTGGAGTTTGGCAAAAAAATTGCCGATGGCTTGCCGGCGCAAGTGCAGAAAGACCCTCGAGTGATCGAGGCCTATTTGGGTACGGAGACGGTGGCTTGAGCATGAAACGTATTCTTGAAGTGAGCGACCTGAAGGTTTCCTATGGTGCCATTCAGGCGATCAAGGGCCTGGATTTTCATGTAAATGAAGGGGAGATGGTTGCCTTGATCGGTGCCAACGGCGCAGGCAAGACCACCACCCTGAAGACCCTGGCGGGACTGCTCACCCCGGTGGGCGGTCAGATCACTTTCGATGGCAAGGCTCACGGGAAGATCAAAAGCTACGACCTGATTCGCGAAGGCCTGGCGCTGGTGCCGGAAGGGCGGGGTATTTTTCCCAAGTTGACGGTCTATGAAAACCTTGAGATGGGGGCGTTCTCGCGCAACGACGGTAAAACGGCGATCCATGCCGACATCGAACGCATGTTCGGCATTTTTCCGCGACTCAAGGAGCGGGCGTTCCAGTTGGCCGGGACCATGTCCGGCGGTGAGCAGCAAATGCTGGCCATCTCGCGCGCGCTGATGGGCAAGCCCAAGCTGCTGCTGCTCGATGAGCCGTCCATGGGGCTGGCCCCGATCATCGTGCAGAAAATCTTCGAGACCATCCGCGAGGTGGTCAAGGGCGGCGTGACCCTGTTGTTGGTAGAGCAGAACGCCAGGCTGGCCTTGCAGACCTGCCAGCGTGCCTATGTGATCGACGGCGGGCGTATTGCTCTGGAAGGCCAGGCACAAGAGTTGCTGCACAACGAACAAGTCCAGAAAGCTTACCTGGGAGAGTGACCCGCCATGATCGCCCCGCTGCAACCAGCTCAGGCCCAGAACGACTATCGGGACTTTCTCACAGCACTCAAGGGCTACGGTTTCAAGGGCGAAATCAGTGCGGACTATGCCAGTCGCATGGTACTGGCCACGGACAACTCGATTTATCAGCGATTGCCCCAAGCCGTGGTGTTTCCCAAAGATGCCGATGACGTGGTCCGTGTTGCCCGGCTGATCGCCGAGCCGCGTAATCGGCAGATCAAACTCACCGCCCGTGGCGGTGGCACGGGCACCAATGGCCAATCGCTGACTGACGGCATCGTGGTTGACCTTTCGCGGCACATGAACACGATCCTGGAGATCGATGTTCAGGGACGCTGGGTTCGCGTCCAGGCCGGGGTGGTCAAGGATCAGCTCAACGCTGCTCTCAAACCGTATGGGCTGTTTTTTGCCCCGGAGCTTTCCACCTCCAATCGCGCCACCATTGGCGGGATGATCAACACCGACGCCAGCGGTCAGGGCAGTTGTACCTACGGCAAGACCCGCGATCATGTGCTGGAGCTGGACAGCATTCTTCTAGGGGGTGAGCGCTTGCGCACGCATCCGATGACGCAAGAGGACTTGCAGCGCCACTGTTCACGCCAGGATCGCGTGGGAGAGGTTTACCGCGTGGCTCGGGACATCAGTGTGCAAAAGGCCGAACTGATTAAGGCAGTGTTCCCCAAACTCAATCGGTGTTTGACGGGCTATGACCTGGCTCATTTGCGCGAGCCTGACGGCCGCTTCAACCTCAACAGTGTCCTGTGCGGCGCCGAAGGCTCGTTAGGATTTGTGGTCGAGGCGCGGCTCAATGTGCTGCCTGTCCCGAAGTACTCGGTGCTGGTCAATGTGCGTTACGCCAGTTTCATGCAGGCGCTGCGCGATGCTCGTGCCTTGCTCGCACTCAAGCCTTTGTCCATCGAAACGGTCGACTCCAGGGTGTTGATGCTGGCGATGAAGGACATCGTCTGGCACAACGTAGCTGAGTACTTTCCCGAGAGTCCCGGGCGCCCGACCCTGGGAATCAACCTGGTGGAGTTCAGCGGTGACAGCGTTGAGGATGTGGAGAATCGTGTTGCGGGCTTCGTCGAGCATATGCGCGCCGACAAGAGTGTCGAACGCTTGGGGCATACGCTGGCGGCGGGACGTGAAGCCGTCACGCGGGTATACACCATGCGCAAGCGCGCGGTGGGTTTGCTTGGCAATGTGCAAGGTGAAGTGCGACCACAACCGTTCGTGGAAGATACGGCGGTGCCGCCGGAACACTTGGCCGACTATATCGCTGAGTTCCGTGCGCTGCTGGACGGTTATGGGTTGCAATACGGGATGTTCGGTCATGTCGACGCAGGGGTCCTGCATGTACGCCCGGCTCTGGACATGAAGGATCCGGTCCAGGCTGCGCTGGTACGACCGATATCCGATGGTGTAGCGAAACTGACTCAACGTTACGGCGGCTTGCTCTGGGGCGAGCATGGCAAGGGTGTTCGATCCGAGTATGCGCCGGCGTTTTTCGGCGAGTTGTATCCCTCGTTACAGGCCTTGAAATCGGCGTTCGATCCTCACAATCAGCTTAACCCCGGCAAGATTGCTACGCCGCTGGATAGCACAGAGTCGTTGCTGCGCATCGACGAAGTCACGTTACGCGGTGAGCTGGATCGGCAGATTGATGAGCGCGTGTGGCAGAGCTACGGCACCGCGGTGCATTGCAATGGCAACGGTGCCTGTTACAACTACGACCCGGACGACGCCATGTGTCCGTCATGGAAGGCGACCCGTCAGCGCGAGCATTCGCCCAAGGGGCGCGCATCGTTGATCCGCGAGTGGTTGCGCCTGCAGGGCGCCGCTGGGGTGGACTTGCTATCGCCCCAGCTGCGTCGGCCCAACTTCTTTACCCGGTTGCCACAGCGCTGGCGCAACAGTCGCGCGCAGCGCCGGGGAACCTCGGATTTTTCCCACGAAGTCTACGAGGCCATGGCCGGTTGTCTGGCGTGCAAGTCCTGTGCGGGGCAATGCCCCGTCAAGGTCAATGTGCCGGAGTTCCGCTCGCGGTTTCTCGAGCTATATCACGGGCGCTATCTTCGGCCGCTGCGTGATTACCTGATCGGTTCGCTCGAGTTCACCATTCCTTATTTTGCGCGGGTTCCCGGGCTCTATAACGCTCTGATGCAGGCTTCGTTGGTCCGCAGCTGGTTGGCTCACTCCATCGGCATGGTCGACAGTCCCTTGATCAGTCGTTTCGGTTTTCACCAGATGCTCACACGCTTTAATGTGCGACTGGCAACACCGGGGCGTTTGGCCGCCTTAAGCGCCGATCAGCGCCGTCTTAGCGTGGTGTTAGTGCAGGATGCTTTCACTCGCTATTTTGAAACACCTTTGCTGGCCAGCTTTATCGAGCTGGCATCCACCCTTGGCTACCAGGTGTTCCTCGCGCCTTTCAGCGCCAATGGCAAACCCTTGCATGTTCAGGGCTTTCTCGGGGCCTTCAACAAGGCTGCGTTGCGTAACGCCTCAACGCTGCGGGCCCTCAGCGAGTGTGGTGTGCAACTGGTGGGTCTGGATCCTGCAATGACGCTGGTTTACCGTCAGGAGTACCTGAAAGTCCCAGGCATGGGGCAATGCCCGGATGTAGCGTTACCACAGGAGTGGTTACTCGACGCGCTCAGTTCGAGAGACAAGCCCGCAATCCGGGGTAAGCCTTATCGATTGTTGGCGCATTGCACCGAGAAGACCAATGTGCCCGCCAGTAGTCAACAATGGGAGCAGGTTTTTCAGCGCGCCGGCCTGACGTTGATCACCGAGGCCAGCGGATGTTGCGGGATGTCCGGTACTTACGGCCATGAATCACGCAACCAGCAGACTTCACGGATGATCTTTGATCAATCATGGGCGCAACAGCTGGCTGTTCTGGGGGAAGGCGAACCGCTGGCTACCGGTTACTCGTGTCGCAGTCAGAGCAAGCGTCTGGCTGATCGAACCTTGAGGCACCCCCTTGAGGCGCTATTGGATGTGTATCGACGTGACAAATCCTCGTAAAGTTGATGAATCGATATAGATAAGCCTGGATCCTGACCCGCGCGGCCTTCCAGTAATCTCACTTCGCAGGTTATGAATCTCGTGATCTCATGCCGTTCGTCGTTGGCTGACGTGATTCGTTCAAGTGGCGTATTTGTGTTTGGTTCGGCATTGGGCCGTTTTCTGCCAATCGCCTCTTCGACATGCATTGGTCAAGTCGGACGCAATCGATGGTCAGCACTAATGCAATTGGCTAGTCAGCGCGAATGCAAACAGGTGGTCAGATGGGATGTAATAACGCAGTTAGCTGACCCGCTGCTTGCGATGATGGAGTGGCTGGCCAGGTTTGGTCGCGTCTGGAGGCGGAGGCGGGGGAACCTTGATTCAGTGTAGCGGTCAACAAACTCCGGATACGGCAATAGGTTGTTCTTCTGCCATTATCCATTCGCAGACGGTAGAAACCCGCTCATGCCATCATCAGCATCATTAAAGTTGAAACCCTGGCGCGGATTTTTAGAATGGTCGGGATCAACGTACAGCGCTTCGTGTTCGGGGCTGACCGAACCCGCATCGGTGGTGTGATCAAGGATATTGAAAACATGCTCGCCGCAGCATAACCAGAAACCGCTCCAACTAAAGCTCCGTGATACGGGGCTTTACCGTAAGTATCCCCCCTCAATCCAATTCAAAGATTTTAAGCATGAACCTACGCAAAATTGCAGTGGGGCTGTCGGCCCTTGTTTTGTTCTCGACGGGTGCGGCTGAAGCTCGCAACCTGCTGGACTTCATCAAACCGTCCAGCCAGCATGAGGAGCAAGGGTACCGCTCTGGCTCAATCAGCCAGAACGCGGCGATTGACCTCTATTCAAGTAAACAGAAACAGGCATCGTTTGATGGGTGTGCAGACCTGTTCCCGGCAGCCAGGCCGATCAACATGGCTAGCGTGCCTGCAACGATGAAGCCCTTGGCGCTGTGTTCCGACGACTTTGCGGTGCTGTACTCGCAAACCAGCAAGACTCCGCTGGTTGTGGTGGAGCGCCTCAATTCAGCCCAGCTACAGGATGCCAAGGGTGAGGAACGCACCAATCAGTTCTATCCGGACCCACGCATTCCCAAGAGCGGGCGGGCAGAGTTGAGCGATTACCGCGGCCAACATCCGGCAGTGGATCGTGGCCATCAGTCCCCGGCGGCAGATGCACCGAATCCGCATGCAATGGCCCAGACCTTTGCGCTTTCGAACATGGTGCCGCAAGACCCAACCAATAACCGGAAGATCTGGAGCAAGGTCGAGTCTGATGTCAGAAAGTTCGCGATGCGAGCCGATGGCGATGTCTATGTCTTTACCGGCCCGCTCTTTGACGCTGGCCATACCACTGTTGGTGACAACAAGGTCTGGGTACCTACCCGCCTGTTCAAGCTGGTCTACGACGTTTCGTCCAAGCGGGCCTGGGCCTATGTGCTACCGAACGCGGAAACCCGCATTGAGAAGCCGATGGACTATGAGACGTTCGTGAAGACCACGGGACTCAAGCTGCTGGAAAATCTACCGGTCTCCGGTTCAGTGGTTCGCTCTTGATCTTCGAGCGTCCACTTTCCTAACGGGAGTGTTGAGTCCCCATGCCCACATAAAACCCGGCACCGTCCGGGTTAAATGAGATGATCAGCCTGACTGAGAAGCCCTGCAGGTTTACGCTTGCAGGGCTTTTCTCGTTTTCGGACGGAGGATCTCCCATGAACGCGGTGACGTTTCTCGGTATCGACATCGGCAAACACAGTTTCCACCTGCATGGCCAGGACGCTAAAGGCCACCAGGTATTGCGCAAGAAAACCAGCCGCGGCCAATTGCTCTGCACATTGGCTCAATTACCGGCTTGCACGGTGGTGATAGAGTCTTGCGGCGGCGCCCGCAAGTTGGCGAGCCGCGATGAGTCTTTCTGATTCATCGTTTTTATCCCTGAATGAAGGTTCATCCACGGCGTGCATAGCCGAGAGTGGTCGCGTTCGCGATGCCACGTGTGATGAAATACTTTTCGACACCGACGAAACAGAGCGAACCGCTCCGGCCACCCATTATTCTGGATTCGCGAAATATGGACACGATCGACGCGCTGCGAATCTTTGTCAGTATCGATGAAGCCGGCAGTCTGAGTGGTGCAGCACGCCAATATTCGCTGGCAACCTCGACAGTCAGTGTTGCCTTGCAGCAGTTGGAGCAGAGCGCAGGGGTGCGGCTGATCACGAGGTCCACTCGGCGACTGAGCTTCACTCACGAGGGCCGACAATTCCTGTCTGAGGCAAGAAAGATATTGGCCGTGTGGGACTCCACACTTGAGGGCGTCAAAGAGGGGCCGTTGACAGGACTCATCCGCTTCACGACCACTCAGGATTTTGGCAGCGAAGTGGTTGCTCCCTTGATCGACAGGTTTTTGGAGTTGCATCCCGGCATTCGTTTCGACCTGCTATTGGCCGAAGGCGTGCTTGATCTGGTTCAGAACCATCTGGACTTTGCGCTACGTCACGGCCCATTGTCCGATTCTTCGCTCAGGGCTCGACTACTGGTTTCAGGACGTCGAGTGATTTCTGCGGCTCCGGCCTATTGGGCCGCTCATGGCAAACCGACTTGCCCTCAGGATTTGGCGCATCACAACTGCTTGGTGATCTCGTGGCCAGACCGCTCATTTTCAACCTGGTCATTTACCGAGGGCGGTAAACGGCTCAGGGTGAAGGTGTCGGGGAATCGGATGGCCAACAATGGCGGAGTGCTCCGACAGTGGGCCATCAAAGGCTACGGCATTGTCATTAGTCCGTTATGGACTATCCGCAAAGACCTGCAAGCCGGTGTGCTGTCGACTGCCCTGGAGGGGTTTCTTCCCGATGAGGCTAACCTGTATGCCGTTACCGCTGAAGGTGTGGCGAGTCGTCGGGTCACCGCGTTCCTCGACTTTCTCGCGCGGGAATTGGCAGGGTTTGCGTAGCCCGGCTCATTCCAGTCCGTGGATTCCATTTCCATTTACTCGGTACTTTTTCTCACCATCAAAACTGGTTTTATTTCTCGCAAATCGCGAAAGGTGATATCGATTTTCACCGGCTTATCGTCCCTCCAAAAACAGCTGAAACTGTACCTCTTTAAATCGGGTTAGCTCGTAACCCTACTGAGGAACATGATCATGCCAGTTACCGCCAAAGCCGCCGTTATCCACGGATACGGTGCTCCAGAAGCCCTGAAGTTTGAAGAGATCGAGATTGCCGATCCGGGCGACGATCAAGTACTGGTGCGCAACACCGTAATCGGCGTGAATTTCGTTGACGTCTACTTCCGTCGTGGCACGCTGCCTGTACCGCAGTTCCCTATGATTGTCGGTGACGAGGCCGCTGGGATCGTCGAAGCCGTTGGCCGCAATGTCACCTCGGTCAAGGTCGGAGACCGAGTGATTTATGGCGATAGCCATGTCAACTTCGGCGCCTATGCCAGCAAAAAGCTGCACCTGGCCGATCGGGTGATGCTCATCCCCGAAGGCGTCACCGACGAGCAGGCTGCAGCCAGTTTTCTCAAGGGCCTGACCGCGCGTTATCTGGTGAAAGAAGTCGTGGCACTCAAGCCGGGCGATGCCATTCTTTACCACGCGGCCGCTGGCGGCGTTGGGCAGATCTTCGTGCAGTGGGCCAAGTCATTGGGGCTGCGCGTGTTCGGCACGGTGTCCACTGACAGCAAGGCTCAAGTCGCGCGCGATGCGGGTTGCGATGAGGTCATCAACTACACCAAGGAAGACTTCGTTGCCCGTGTTCTCGAGCTGACTGGCGGCGTAGGTGTGAACGCGGTATTCGATTCCGTGGGCAAGGACACCTTTCTCGGCTCACTGGCCGTACTCAAACCACGCGGTACGCTGGTGCAGTTTGGCAAGGCGTCTGGTTTCCCGGAACCGTTCGACCCTTTCTTGCTGATGCCAAAAGCACTGTACCTGACGTGGGCGATCCTGCCGCACTACACCTCGTCAGTGGAGGATTTCAAAATGGCTGCCGCCGACCTGCTGGGGGCCATTCAATCGGGCATCCTCAAAGTCGATCCGAGCCACGTCTATGCGTTCGAACAGGTCGTGCAAGCGCACCAGGATCTTGAAGAACGACGCACGACCGGTGCTGTGGTGATGCGCGTTTAGCCGATTACGGATCACCCGCCAGTAAAGATGTGCAAACGACGCGGCAGCGCCTACTCAATCATGAGGCTGGCGCTACACCTTGAGTTATCTCCCAGAGGCGCCCATGAACACCGAACTGAACCAACTGATTTCGCTGGAAGCCATCAGAAATCTACGAGTCCTCTACTGCCACCATCTGGACAGTGGCCGGATCGACTCGCTCACCAAGCTGTTCACCGAAGATGGCATTCTCCAAGTGGATCGAGGCTGCTGGAGAGGTCGTGAAGAGATCCACGCCGGCCTGTCCATAGCCTTCGCCGAGTACGACGTCGAACAGCGCGGCGCCTACCCGTTCGTTCACCTGGTTTCCAACCAGTGGGTTGAACTACTGGACGAAAACCACGCCGAGGGACGCTGTCACATGCAGTTCTTGGCGACCGAACGAGCCGTCGAGGTAAACCCACTGATACTCATGGGCATCTATGCCGACGAGTACCGCCGGGTCGATGGTCAATGGCTGATCAGCCGCACTCGCCTGGACGTCATCTGGCCAAAGCCCGACATCGCTGGTGGTGAACCGGGCAACGGCCTCGTGCTGCCGTCCTGACCCCTCCACGCTGTCTTTGTTATTTGGTGATTGACATGTCTGCACTCTTTTCACCCGTTCACACCTGAGCTAAAGAACCTCGAATAAGGTTGACTGAGGGAGGTTCTTGAAATAAATCCCCGGCACTGACTACTCCGCACAATCCGTACTCCGCGAGAGGGCCCAACGGGGGGGGCGTAACCAGGGTGTGATAGAAGAGTTGTTTGTAGAAGTCGTTCGATCAGTCGCCACAGTGCATTCATCAGAGGCGGTGGCGCAACTGTCCGCCCATGACCGGGATAACGTCACGCTCAAGCAGGCGCTGACGCGCTTTGGCGAGCGCATGTTATGGGTGTTGACCAACGAGAGCAGCGCACTGGCGGTTTACCGGATGGTCATGGCCGAGGCAGGGCGCTCCATCATCGGCATGCTGTTCTACGAGGCCGGGCCAAGCGATTGTAATGCGGTATTGTCGAGCTGGATGCGCGACGCCATGGCCCGTGGTGAGCTACGCCAGTCTGCCCCTGAGGTAAAAAGCAGCGCAGTTCCTGGCGCTGCTGACGGCTGAGGTACAAGTACGGCTTTATCAACCCGCCTCGCAGCCTCTGGAGATCGAGCAGATCAGGGAATGGGTCAATCGAGCGGTAGAGATGTTCCTGCTGGGTGCCGCTACTCATTGACCGCCGCATGTTCGCGTTTTGCGTGGCGCTTTGAACCCTAAGCCAGGTTCCGCCGAAACCAGTCCAGCGTCCTGCTCCACACAAAACAAGCCTCCATCGCTATGAACTTCTACTTCGTACTGATAATGCTGGCTTAATTCAGGTTCGGTGTTATCGCCCGGGTCAGGGGCTTGCGGCAGGCTGCTGATGACACGTGTCCAATTGTAAGAGCCATTCTCAACGACTACACTCCAGCCCATGAAACGCTACCTGCGGTTTTGCCTCATATTCCTGATTAGCCTGGCGCTTCCCCTCAGCGGGATGGCGGGCGTTCAGGCACCGACAGAACCTTGCCCAATGAAGACGATGGGCATGGCGATGATGGACGATATGGGGATGGACTGCTGTCACGACATGAAAAGCCCCACCGATCACGGCAAGCCCTGCAAGCCAGGCCAGGAGTGCAAGACTGGCGGCATGTTGCAAGTCTCGATCATCAAGCCCCCGGTCACATTAACCAGCCCTGTCGTACTTTCCTTCTCCAGCGATTTCCTGCCAGTGCAAACCCCTTCAGGGGTATGGCGACCGCCCCGCGCTTGATTCCTGTACCTCACTGAGCCTCATTCCGCTTTAGCGGGATGGCATATCTGTGCGCATCTCTCATGACGCGCGCAGTGGATCATCACAGGAATCGTGAACATGAACTCCAAGTGCTATTGCACAGGTTGGTCCCTCGTGGCCGGCCTGGCGGCAAGCGTACTGGCATTGCCGAGCCTCGCAGCCCCACTGACACTCGATGAAGCATTGCGGCTGGCCGAAAACAATGCGCCGTCGCTGACGGCCCAAGCCGCCAAACTGCAAGCTGCCAGCAGTGCTGCCATTCCAGCTGGCGAACTGCCTGACCCGAAGTTAAAGCTCGGCGTGCAGAACTATCCCATTGGCGGCCCCGACCGCTGGAGCATTGACCAGGACTCCATGACCATGCAGATGGTTGGGGTCATGCAGGAAGTGCCCAACCGCGACAAACGCAAAGCACGTATTGAAGTGGCCGATGCGGCCGTTGACCGAGCTGCGGCCGAAGGTCGAGTCGAGCGTCTGAATGTCCGACAGGCCACGGCATTGGCCTGGATCAGCAGCTATTCCGTCGAGCGTAAAGAGGCGCTGTTCCAGGACTTTTACAAAGAAAATCGTCTGTTGACCGATACCGTTCGGGCACAGATTGCCGGTGGTCGGGCTCAGCCTGCGGATGCGGTCACGCCGAAACAGGAGGCTGCGCAGTTAGCGGATCAACAGGACGACCTGATCCGTATGCGTGCGCAAGCTCGAGCTGCACTCAAACGCTGGATTGGCCCGGCGGCCAACGACCCGCCAACCGGCAGTTTGCCGCAATGGCCCGTCGAGACCACAGGCTACTCCCATAAGCTGCAACATCACCCCGCACTGGCGGCCTTCGAACCGATGACCCGCGAGGCGCAAGCCAAAGTCCGTGAAGCCGAGGCGGAAAAACAATCCGACTGGAGTTGGGAACTCGATTACCAACACCGTGACCGTCAGTTCGGGGACATGGTCAGCGTGCAGTTCTCGTTCGACCTGCCACTGTTTCCCGGCTCCCGACAAAATCCCAAAATCGCCGCCAAACACGCTGAATTGAATCAATTGGAGGCTGAGCGTGAAGCCATGGTGCGTGAGCATACCCAACAACTGGAGGAGGATCTGGCCGAATACGAACGCCTGAATCGTGCCGTGCGCCGCAGTCAGGAAAGTCTGGTGCCTTTGGCCAAGGAAAAGGTAGGGCTGACCATGGCCAGCTACCGCGCCGGTAAAGGTGATCTGGCGCCGGTCATTGCTGCCCGACGTGAACTCATAGAGGCCCGCCTCAAACAGATCGATGTCGAAGAACAGCGAGCCCTGACCAACGCACGTTTGTATTTCAATTACGAGGAAACCAGCCAATGAGCGCTCGAATCTGGAAAGGGGCTTTGTTGACTGGCTTGTCGATGGCCCTGGGTGTTGCCGGCGGTTACTGGTTTGCTCAGCAGCGCATGAGCACAATGCCCGGGGCAGCAGCCGAACAAGGTTCCACAATGCAAGGCGAACGCAAGGTGCTGTATTGGTACGACCCGATGTACCCGCAGCAGAAGTTCGACAAACCGGGCAAGTCGCCCTTCATGGATATGCAGCTGGTGCCGCAATACGCCGACGCGGCAACAAACAGCGCGGCTATTAGCATTGACCCCAGTCTGACCCAGAACCTCGGCCTGCGTCTGGCCACAGTCACTCGTGGAGCCCTCGCTTCCAGCCTGGATGTTGTCGGCGTGCTGACGTTCAACGAGCGGGATGTCGCCGTGATCCAGGCGCGCACTGCCGGTTTTGTCGAGCGGGTTTATGCCCGTGCTCCCGGCGATGTGCTCAAAGCCAATGCACCATTGGCGGATATCCTGGTACCGGAATGGGCCGCAGCCCAGGAGGAATTCCTCGCACTTAAACGTAATGGCGATGCCGACTTGATGGCAGCGGCCCGCCAACGGCTGCGCCTGACGGGGATGCCGGCAGCGCTGATTACCCAGGTAGAACGCAGTGGCAAGATTCAGCCGAACCTGACCCTCACCAACCCCATCAGTGGTGTGCTGCAAGAGTTGGATGTCCGTACGGGCATGACCGTGTCGGCCGGCGAGACGCTGGCTCGCGTCAATGGCTTGAGCAGTGTCTGGCTAGCGGTGGCCGTTCCAGAGTCGGAGACTGGATCGATCGTCGTCGGCCAGACGGTAGAAGCACGCCTTCCAGCCTTCCCGGGGACAGTACTCAACGGCACCGTCAGTGCGATTCTGCCCGAAACGAATATGGACAGCCGCACCGTTCGCGTACGCGTCGAACTGCCCAACCCTGATGGGCGTCTCAGACCCGGATTATCGGCGCAGGTGCGCCTGAACCAGAAGACCGGGCAAAGTGTGTTATGGGTGCCGAGCGAAGCGGTCATCCGCACTGGCCGGCGCACGCTGGTAATGCTCACCGAAGACGCGGGTCGCTACCGTCCGGTGGAGGTGCAACTCGGGCAGGAAAACGACGGTAAGACGGCGGTATTGAAAGGCTTGCAAGAAGGTCAACAGGTGGTCAGCTCAGGTCAGTTCCTGCTCGACTCCGAGGCCAGCCTCAAGGGCATCGTCGCAAGCGCGCTGGAAATGCCAGCACTTCCAGGCACCGCCTCCGCCCTTCATGAGTCGCAGGGACAAGTCCTGCAGATCAATAGCAAAGATGTGACGCTTGCCCACGGTCCCTTCAAAACATTGGGCATGCCTGGCATGACCATGACTTTCCCATTGGCGGCCCCTGCGCTCATGCAGGGACTCAAGGCGGGCGACAAGGTTCGTATCTCCGTCAGTCAAACCGATGATGGTTTGCGCGTTGAGCGTCTGGAAAAACTAGGGGACCAGCCATGATCGCGTCCCTGATTCGCTGGTCAGTGGCCAACCGATTCCTGGTATTGCTGGCCACACTGTTCGTCACCGGCTGGGGCGTCTGGTCGGTGCAGAGCACGCCCATCGACGCGCTGCCAGACCTCTCTGATGTGCAGGTGATCATCCGCACGCCGTATCCAGGTCAAGCGCCGCAAATCGTCGAGAACCAGGTGACCTATCCGTTGGCGACCACCATGCTGTCGGTGCCTGGCGCCAAGACCGTGCGCGGTTATTCTTTCTTCGGCGACAGTTTCGTGTACGTGCTGTTCGAAAACGGTACCGATATGTATTGGGCTCGCTCGCGGGTGTTGGAATACCTGAGCCAGATACAAAGCCGCCTGCCCGCGGGCGCCAAACCGGCCTTGGGGCCGGATGCCACCGGGGTGGGCTGGATCTATCAGTACGCCCTGGTGGATCGCACCGGTGGGCATGATCTGGCGCAATTGCGTGCTCTTCAGGACTGGTTTCTCAAGTTTGAACTCAAGACTCTGCCCAATGTGGCGGAAGTGGCCACCGTGGGCGGGATGGTCAAGCAGTACCAGGTGCAGCTCGACCCACTCAAACTCGCCAGCCTGGGTATCACTCAGGCGCAGGTGACCGAGGCGATTGGCAAGGCCAATCAGGAAACCGGTGGTGCGGTGCTGGAGATGGCAGAGACCGAGTTCATGGTGCGCGCTTCCGGTTACCTGAAGACCCTGAATGACTTTCGCGCGATTCCACTCAGGCTCGGTGCGGGTGGCGTGCCGGTCACCCTGGGAGATGTGGCCACGATCCAACTGGGGCCGGAGATGCGTCGTGGCATCAGCGAACTCGACGGTGAGGGTGAAAGCGTCGGCGGCGTGGTGATTCTGCGCAGCGGCAAAAACGCCCGTGAGACCATCGCAGCAGTCAAAACCAAGCTCGACGAGTTGAAGAAAAGCCTGCCGGCCGGAGTGGAAATCGTCACCACCTACGATCGCAGCAAGCTGATCGACCGTGCCGTGGAAAACCTCAGCCACAAGCTGCTCGAAGAGTTCATCGTCGTCGCCCTGGTCTGCGGGATATTTCTTTGGCATCTGCGCTCCTCCCTGGTGGCCATTATCTCGCTACCGGTCGGGGTGCTGATGGCCTTCATCGTCATGCGCTACCAGGGAATCAACGCCAACATCATGTCCTTGGGCGGGATTGCCATTGCCATCGGTGCCATGGTCGACGCCGCGGTGGTGATGATCGAGAACGCTCACAAGAAGATCGAGGCCTGGCACGCAGCCCATCCAGGGGAGGAGCTCAAGGGTGAACATCACTGGCACGTGATGACCGAAGCCGCAGCCGAGGTAGGTCCGGCACTGTTCTTCTGCCTGTTGATCATCACCCTGTCGTTCATCCCGGTGTTCACTCTGGAGGCGCAAGAGGGCCGGCTGTTCGGCCCGCTGGCGTTCACCAAGACCTATGCCATGGCGGCGGCGGCCGGACTGTCGGTGACCCTGGTGCCGGTATTGATGGGTTACTGGATTCGTGGGCGGATTCCCAATGAGGAACAGAATCCGCTGAACCGTTGGTTGATCAGGCTCTACCAGCCAGCCTTGGACGCGGTGCTGCGTCGGCCAAAAATCACCATGCTGGTCGCACTGCTGGTGTTTCTCAGCGCGGTATGGCCGATGTCACAGTTGGGTGGTGAATTTCTTCCCCCACTGGATGAAGGGGACCTGCTCTATATGCCATCAGCTTTGCCAGGTTTATCGGCGCAGAAGGCCGCGCAACTTCTGCAACAGACCGACCGGCTGATCAAGACCGTGCCAGAGGTCGAACATGTCTTTGGTAAAGCCGGCCGCGCTGAAACTGCTACTGACCCGGCACCACTGGAGATGTTCGAAACCACCATTCAGTTCAAACCGCACGAGCAATGGCGACCCGGCCTGACCCAGGAGAAGTTGGTGGAGGAACTGGATCGGGTGGTCCGTGTACCAGGACTGACCAATATCTGGATCCCGCCGATCCGCAATCGCATCGACATGCTTGCCACTGGCATCAAGAGCCCGATCGGGGTGAAAATTGCCGGTAGCAACCTGACAGAGATCGATGCCGCCACTCAGGCCGTCGAGCGTGTAGCCAAGGACGTGCCTGGGGTCAGTTCGGCCCTGGCCGAGCGCCTGACCGGTGGCCGCTATATCGACGTCGATATCGACCGCAAGGCCGCTGCTCGCTATGGGTTGAATATCACCGATGTGCAGTCGATCGTCGCCGGTGCTATCGGCGGTGAAAACATCGGGGAGACCATTGAAGGGCTCGCCCGCTTCCCAATCAATGTGCGATATCCGCGTGAGTGGCGTGATTCGCTCGGCGCCCTGGAGCAATTACCGATCTACACCCCACCAGGGAGTCAGATCACCCTCGGCATGGTGGCGAAGGTCAAGGTCAGTGACGGTCCGCCGATGCTCAAGAGCGAGAACGCCCGGCCTTCCGGGTGGGTGTATATCGACGTGCGTGGCCGGGATATTGCCTCGGTGGTCGCCGACCTGCGCCGGGTCGTCAGTGAGCAGGTCAAGTTGCAGCCAGGCATGAGTTTGAGCTACTCGGGGCAGTTCGAATTTCTCGAACGGGCCAACGCCCGGCTCAAACTGGTGGTACCGGCCACGTTGCTGATCATCTTCGTGCTGCTCTACCTGACCTTCGCCCGTTTCGATGAGGCCTTGCTGATCATGGCCACGCTGCCATTCGCTCTCACCGGTGGCGCATGGTTTCTGTATCTGTTGGGGTACAACTTGTCGGTGGCCACCGGGGTCGGCTTTATCGCGCTGGCCGGCGTATCGGCCGAATTCGGCGTGATCATGCTGCTCTACCTGAAGAACGCCTGGGCCGAGCGCGAAGACACCGGTGACAGCACCGAGCGCGGGCTGGTCGCCGCGATTCGTGAAGGTGCAGTGCAGCGGGTTCGGCCCAAGGCCATGACCGTGGCGGTGATCATCGCTGGTCTGTTGCCGATTCTCTTGGGCAGCGGCACCGGTAGCGAAGTGATGAGTCGCATCGCAGCGCCCATGGTCGGCGGCATGGTCACCGCCCCCTTGTTGTCCCTGTTTGTCATTCCGGCAGCCTACCGCTTGATGCGCCGCCGGCACCTCTGCGTTGTACCCACCAACCCTCAAGGAAAAGTCGTATGAAACTGGCCCTGATCGCCGTTGCAAGCACTGTTGTTGTACTGTCTCTTTCTGCCCAGGCAGGGGACAAAGTAGCGTTTGAATTTCGTGCTGAGGGCATGGCGGCCACCATCGTGTCGATCAAGCCCCTGAAGTAACAATGGCATGGGTGGCTGGTTCGACCTTCACAAACTGATACCGCTTTCCACTTGGAGTTCCCCGCGTTATGAGTGCATTCGAGGCAATGCCACTCTGGTGGACCCCATGACCGCTCGTAACCCTGCATAAGCGTTAGCTCACGCTTCGCTACGCTTAAGGATACGGACCGCCAGGGCTGTTGAAGGCTTGGGCGGCATGGGAGCCAGAGGCAAAGTTCTGGCTACAGGGCAGCAAGCTGGAAGGAGGATTGAATTATGAAGATGCTACTGACGGTCGAGTTCCCTCATGAACCCTTCAATTCCCTCGTCAGATCCGCAAAGGTGGGCGAGATTATTGAGCGTATCCTGGACAGCATCAAACCGGAGGCGGTGTACTTTACTGAGAACGACGGAATGCGTGGCGGGATCCTTGTGATCGACGTGCAAAATTCATCCGACATTCCCGCTTTTGCGGAACCCTTTTTTCTCAACTTCAATGCCAACTGCAAGTTCCGCCTCACGATGAGCCCGCAGGATCTGAAAAAGGCTGGTCTGGAGGAGCTCGGAAAGAAATGGGGGTGATGAAAACCTCGAGATCTTGATAAGACCTCAAGCCCCGATAGGTGGGCTCGTAGCTACTTGCGTTTAATCCCTCAGCACAATCTGAGTGTGATCAGGCTGCAGACAGGCCTGGCCCTGAGTATCTGGCTTACGAGTACATTGGCATCAACGGGGCTTGGCTTTGGGGGCGATTGCTTTTATTGAGGGCGGGGTAAATCGCAGTCCGTCCTGTCGTCTCTGCACACAAGCTTCGGATATTTCCTGCAATCCGTACCGTCTCAGGCCGACTTGTATGTCATGAACTGCGGAAGTAAATTCCATCCGTCGCTGCAAAATCAGCGACCGGGTTTAGCAGCTCGGTTAATATCAAGGCACGCAGGTGCCGCTATTCGATCAGTTGGCACTTTTTTGTGTCCGCTGTTCTGTGTTATGGCGGCTGTGCGGGGGGCACCTTCGGGTGCGCCGGGTTCCTTGATTCCTGGTCTGCTAACCCGCGTACAGTCGCCACCCTTTTCGTTTAGCAGCGATGTCTGGTGACTCCACCAATCAAGGAGTTGCACTCATGAAAAAGATCACCCCCGATCCCCCCGAAAACCCAAGCCTTTCAGCTGACGCTTCCCTCGATTCCGCCAAACTCCGCGAAGCCGCCGAGCGCGCTCTCGATTTCCATCCGGCGTCGCCCCTCGATAAAACGAAGCTCAACACGAGTCCGAGCACTATCTTCGTCATAGCTCCCCACGTCGACACGGAGACCCTATTGGTCCACGCTTCCGAAACGTTAGCCTCCCTCAGTGCGATGACCACTGACCTGGCCTTCGAGCTCGAAGGCTCACGCCGCAACAAGGCACTGGCGATTCAGCAACTGATCGTTCTGGGCGAGTTATTGGTGAACAGAGCGCTGGATAACCTCGACACGTCCGATTCGACGGCGTCTGCGGTCACTCCGGTATCCGGCCACTAAGTGGTCACGTTCTTTCATCAAATGGAGTTTTCCCCATGGACAGATACATGCCTGTCACCGGCATCGACAACGATTTCCACTCGCTGCTGATCGACACCGAAGCCCCCCTCGACGTGCTGCACGATACCGCCGCTTACCGCATCAGCGCCGTGACCCAATTGCTGGAGAACCTCGCCATGCGCGAGGAGGTCGGCAGCGACACCGTCATCCTGCATGACTTCGCACGGGTGTTGGCTATCCCGTTGCGCGACGGCTGTGATTTGCTGGACGTCATCGGGCGACGTTTGCAGGCGCAGGTTCTGGCCTCGTAATGAAGATGGGCGACCTCACGGGTCGCCCATTTCTCGTTATGAGAAGAGATGACAGACCACCCTCAAGCCCAATGCCGGTCAGTTAAGGAATTTCAGGTTCAGCACTGTCCCCCGTAGCAGCTGCCGAAGGCTGCGTCCGGCGGCGAAGCCGTCGCAAATCCTGCTTCCACGATTTGTCTGGAATACCGCAGTGACTGTTTTACGACTGCTGCGCAGCCGGACGCAGGCTTCGCCAGCTGCTACGGTTCGCGTAATGTCTTAACTGACTGGCATTGACCCTCAAGCCCCTTTTTCAACCAGCTGGCTAAAGGCTTCGAGCTCACTTTTTTCGAGGTCGGATACGACGATAAAGCGCATGTGATTCTGTTGCCAGGCGACGATGTTATAGCCGCGGATGGACAGACTCTGTCGGGGTTTATCCGTTTCGGTGGTTGGCAGGATGAACACGTTGATGATGTGTTTTGCGTGGCCATAGGACAGGGCCGCGGTGGTCTGGTGTTGCAGGTAGTCCAGTCGCCCGCCGAGCAGCGGGTAGCCTTGTGCCGAGTAGTCATACACCGGCGGTGAGAAGTCGAGCTTGCCGGTAAACCATGGCTTGACAGTGTGTCTGTCGGAGGAGGCCACATCATTCAGGTGCTCGGCCATCAGCGACCGAACATGGCTGGACACCGCCTCATCCATCCAGGGTTGCTCGCTTGAAGGGGTTGCCACATACAGCACCAGTGCCATGGCCAGCGCTATGGCTGAAAAAACAGGTGCGAGCCACCTCCGCGATGCGTTTCGCAATACTTCCCAAACGCTCCTGGCCGAAGAGGTCTGTGATTGAATGTTGGCGAATACACTGTGAGTCAGGGAGTCAGGCGCAACGTAATACGGCGCCTGTGCCTTCACGCTGGCGATCAGTAATTTCGTTTGGTCATGCAGGCGCTGGCAATCGGCGCAACTCGATAGGTGTTCGGCAACATTCGCTGCCGTTGCAGTATCCAGTTCATTGTCCAGGTAGCCATGAATCAATTCGTGGCAGTGGGTGCAGTTCAGGTCATTCATGGTTTTGCAACTTCAATAGTTCCAGCTTGAGCATCGCGCGCGCCCGGGCCAGTCTCGACATGACGGTTCCTAAAGGTATGTCGACCACCTTTGCTATGTCCTTGTAGGGCATGCCTTCCAACTCCTTCAGGACGATCACCTCACGAAAAGCCGGGGCCAGGGCTCGCAGCGCTTGCTGAACCAGCGCGGCATCCTCGGCATACATGGCAAACAGCTCCGGGGTCTGGGTGTGGCCCAACGCGAGATCGTCTGCTGATATCTCATCGCCTATGGCGACCCATCGATTGCCGGCCGATGCCTTGAGCCAGTTATAACTCTCGTTGCGCACGATCGTCAGGAACCAGGCTTTGGCATTTCCGTCTGCGTAGCGATGCATAAATTTAAATGCCCTGAATGCACTTTCCTGCACGACATCCTGGGCCGCGCTCTCATTGCCGGTGAGCCAGCGCGCGAGGTTATAAGCCGCATCCATATGCGGGGCAAACAGCTCCTCAAATCGCTTCATAGTGGCTCCAGCCCCTTCCAACCCCTATAACGGGGATACGTCCTGTTTTATTCCCGAAATAAAACGTATTTTTGCCTGGAATAAAACTCCACCCCGGTCGGTTTTACATCGTGTCAGCTCATCAATGTAATCCGCTACCGAGGGAGTTCCCATGGACATTCACTCAACAACACACGATAAGCGCACCGACGGCCCGCTGGACCCTGACCGCAGAAACCTGCTCCTGTGCTCGGCATGGGCCGGAGCCGGCGTCATATGGGCGCTGAGCGGCGGTATTCCACGGGCTTTTGCGCTGGATGACACCGGTAAGTTATCGGACCCGACAGCACTGGCCAGCAATTTCCACTTCGTGCAAATCAGCGACTCGCACATCGGCTTCAACAAGGAGGCCAACCCTGATACGCGCAAGACATTGCAGGTGGCCATCGATAAGGTCATAGCGCTGCCTAAAAAACCGTCACTCATTCTCCACACAGGTGACATCACCCACCTCTCCAAACCGGAAGAGTTCGATACCGCCGCGCAGCTCCTCAAAGGTCTGCCATCAACCGTGCACTATGTGCCGGGCGAGCACGACACCCTCGATGAAGGCGGCGGAAAACTCTATCTGGAGCGTTACGGCAAAGGCACGAAAGGCAATGGCTGGTACAGCTTCGACGATCATGGCGTGCATTTCATTGCGCTGGTGAATGTCTTCAACTGGCAGGCGGGCCACGAGGCCACCCTCGGTGCCGACCAACTCACGTGGCTGGCCGATGATTTGCGCGCAGTGTCTACGAGCACGCCTGTCGTCGTCTTCACTCATATTCCCTTGTGGACGATCTATCAGCCGTGGGGCTGGGGTACGGAGGACGGCGATCAGGCCATCGCCATGCTTCGCAACTATGGCTCGGTGACGATCTTGAACGGCCACATCCATCAGGTCATCCAAAAGGTCGAGGGCAATATCACCTTTCACACCGCGCGCGGCACCGCCTACCCGCAACCGGCTCCTGGAGCCGCGCCTGCACCGGGTCCGATGACGGTGGCCGCCGATCAACTGCGCAACTTCCTGGGGATTACCGACGTCAAGGCGACACAAGGTGATCACCCACTGGCGCTGATCGACTCAACACTCACTTAAGGGAGGCGCTCACATGAAAAAGCTCTTGCAGGTGCTGACCCTGGGCTGTCTGTTGGTCTCGATACCCGTTTGGGCACAAGATGTAAAAATCGACATCAAAGAGTTCATGTATGGACCCAAGGATCTGACGATAGCCGTTGGCACAAAAGTGACATGGGTCAACGACGATCAAGTACCGCACACGGTCGTGGAAACCAATAAGGTGTTTCGCTCGGGCGCGCTCGACACCAATGACAGCTTTTCCTATGTGTTCAATACGCCTGGGGCGTTTGAGTATTTTTGTGCTCTGCATCCACAAATGATTGGAAAGATTACCGTCAGTGCTACTCAATAAAAGGGAGTTTTTTGCGCTGCGACGTAGACGATCGTTCGGGTTGTCACCTCGCTATTCGCCCTGATCCCGGGTGGTACTCCAGCATCTGTCGCTGGCTACCACCCTTTTTTGTGTGGTTCGACCTTTAATCCGGGGGGAGGGGGGCAGATCTATTGAATTGCTGGCGGATATCACGGGGGCGGTGTGAAATTCAGGGCGGCTCGGTGACGCTTCAGGTTTGCGGGCGTCTATGACTTGGACGGCTGACAGAACTACAGTCAATGTCGGTTCTCGGCATATTGGAAGAGGGGGATCTTTTATGATTATCAAACCGCGCGTTCGTGGCTTTATTTGCGTGACGACCCACCCAGTTGGCTGCGAAGCCAACGTCAAGCAGCAGATCGACTATGTCACCGACAAAGGACCGATCAGCGCAGGGCCAAAGAACGTACTGGTGATCGGTGCATCGACCGGATACGGGCTTGCTGCACGGATTACTGCGGCTTTTGGTTGCGGCGCCAATACGCTGGGTGTGTTTTTCGAACGTGAGAGTGTCGACGGCAAACTCGGCACGCCCGGCTGGTACAACACCGCTGCCTTTCACAAGTTTGCCGAGTCGGATGGTCTCTACGCGAAGAGCATCAACGGTGACGCTTTCTCTGACGAGATCAAACAAAAGACCATCGAAATCATCAAGCGGGATCTCGGCAAGGTCGACCTGGTTGTCTATAGCCTCGCTGCGCCGAGACGGACCCACCCTAAAACCGGCGAGGTTTTCAGCTCGACACTCAAACCTCTCGACAAGCCGGTCAGCCTGCGAGGCCTTGATACCGACAAGGAGGTTGTCAAAGACACCACCCTGCAGCCGGCCACACAAAGCGAGATCGACGGCACAGTGGCCGTGATGGGCGGGGAAGACTGGCAGATGTGGATGGACGCCTTGCACGAGGCGGGTGTCCTGTCCGAGGGTGCCAAAACGACTGCGTTCACCTATCTGGGCGAAAAACTGACCCATGACATCTACTGGAATGGTTCCATTGGCGCGGCCAAGAAAGACCTGGATCAGAAGGTTCTCGGTATTCGCGAGCGGTTGGCTGACCTGGGAGGCGATGCGCGGGTTTCAGTGTTGAAAGCGGTCGTCACTCAGGCCAGCTCCGCCATCCCGATCATGCCGCTGTACCTGTCCCTGTTGTTCAAGGTCATGAAGGAGCAGGGCACCCACGAGGGTTGCATCGAGCAGGTCCACGGGCTCTACAAAGACAGCCTTTACGGCCAGTCTCCTTGCATGGATCCAGAGGGCCGTCTGCGCGCCGATTACAAGGAGCTGGCTCCTGAAGTCCAGGATCGCGTCAAGCAGCTCTGGGATCAGGTCACCAACGATAATCTATACGAGCTCACCGACTTTGCCGGCTACAAGGCGGAGTTCTTGCGTCTCTTCGGATTCGAGATCGACGGGGTGGACTATGAGGCTGACGTTGATCCGGACGTGAAGATTTCCAACCTGATTCAAGGTTAGGTCGCGCGTGTGGAAAGCTGGCGACGCGGTAAAATGCGTTTAAGTTCATGTCAGGTTTCCCGCATTCTGTAGGGAGCGAGGCTTGCCCGCGATGGCGGCCTGACAGCCGGCCTGTCTCTTGCTGGTGTACATATCCGTTCCTGCGGTAATGGCTGCTGGCGGTTTCGCTCTTACAGCGGTCTTGTACGGTCTCTGTAGGAGCGAGGCTTGCCCGCGATGGCGGCCTGACAGCCGGCCTGTCTCTTGCTGGTGTACATATCCGTTCCTGCGGTAACGGCTGCTGGCGGTTTCGCTCTTACAGCGCCTCACTTTTCCAGACGCCGAAAAGTAAGCAAAAGGCTTCGCCCCGGCGTACGGCACCTCGCTGGGGCTCGGCGTTCCCTCGCTACGGTGCCCATCAGGGGGCATCGCCTCCGGTCGGCTTCGCTTCGACCTCCTCTCGATGTGTTCGGCTTCGCCGAACGGCGCTACGCGCCTACCCCCTGATGGACACCTACGCTCGGCCTGCCGAAGGGGCGGGTAGATCAAGATCAAGATCAAAGCCAAAGCCAAAGCCAAAGCATTCTGCAGAGCCCATCTACATCGTGTACATCCACAAGAAACTGGTCGGCTGTCAGGCCGCCTTCGCGAGCAAGCGAACGTCGCCTGGCCCCTTCCCACACTAGATCAGCGTACCCCCGAGCAAACAAACAGGCCGGCCGGTAGGCCGCCTCGGCGTGCCTTTGATCTGCCCGCCCCTTCGGGAGGCCGGAGCGAGGGAACACCGAGCCTAGGCGAGGTGCCGTACGCTTGGGGCGAAGCCTTTTGCTTACTTTTCGGCGTCTGGAAAAGTGAGGCGCTGTAAGAGCGAAACCGCCAGCAGCCGTTACCGCAGGAACGGATATGTACCCAGTCAAAATCAACAGTGAACGCACCGCCGCCATCGCGGGCAAGCCTCGCTCCTACAGGGTCGGTGCAAGACCGCTGTAAGAGCGAAACCGCCAGCAGCCGTTACCGCAGGAACGGATATGTACCCGGTAAAAATCAACAGTAAACGCACCGCCGCCATCGCGGGCAAGCCTCGCTCCTACAGGGCCGGTGCAAGAGCGCTGTAAGAGCGAAACCGCCAGCAGCCGTTACCGCAGGAACGGATATGTACCCGGTAAAAATCAACAGTGAACGCACCGCCGCCATCGCGGGCAAGCCTCGCTCCTACAGGGCCGGTGCAAGACCGCTGCAAGAGCGAAACCGCCAGCAGCCATTACCGCAGGAACGGATATGTACCCGGTCAAAATCAGTGGTGAATCTGCCGCCGCCATCGCGGGCAAGCCTCGCTCCTACAGGGCCGGTGCAAGACCGCTGTAAGAGCGAAACCGCCAGCAGCCGTTACCGCAGGAACGGATATGTACCCAGTCAAAATCAATGGTGAATCTGCCGCCGCCATCGCGGGCAAGCCTCGCTCCTACAGGGCCGGTGCAAGACCGCTGCAAGAGCGAAACCGCCAGCAGCCGTTACGGCAGGAACGGATATGTACCCGGTAAAAATCAACAGTGAACGCACCGCCGCCATCGCGGGCAAGCCTCGCTCCTACAGGGACCGTGCAACACCGCCAATTGGCCGTTACCGCAGAAACGGATAAGCCCCTGATTGCGGCATTGGCACAATGCGGCCATAGCAAAGCGACCTGTTCTCAACGCCTGGGGCAGCGCGATGGAACAGGTCACGACCTTGTTATCAGGTGACTACCCGATAGCAGGGGACATAGGCCGCGCCGCCTGGCAGCTTCATGCGGTGCTGCTCGACGAATGCTTTGAGCAAGTGGTGCAGAGGCTGCGTGACGGCCGCATCCCCATGGATCTCGTAGGGGCCATGCTTTTCGATCAGGCGGATGCCCTTGTCTTTCACGTTGCCGGCAACGATACCGGAAAAGGCACGCCGCAGATTAACCGCCAGCTCGTGAGGAGGCAGGTCGCAGTTGAGCTGCAGGCTGGCCATGTTGGCGTGGGTGGGATCGAACGGGCGCTGAAAGCCTTCCTCGATCTTTAGCAGCCAGTTGAAATGGAAGGCGTCATTGCGCTCTCGGCGGAACAGCTTGACCGCCTTGAGCCCTTCGGTCATTTGCCTTGCCACTTCAGCCGGATCGTCGATGATGACCTGGTAGTGGCGCTGTGCGGCTTCCCCCAGCGTAGCGCCGACGAAAGCGTGCAACTGCTGCAGGTAGGGCGCCGCACTCTTTGGTCCGGTCAGGATGACGGGGAACGGCAGATCCTGGTTGTCCGGGTGCATCAGGATGCCGAGCAGGTAGAGGAACTCCTCGGCCGTGCCGGCGCCACCGGGGAAAATGATGATGCCGTGGCCGACGCGTACAAAGGCCTCAAGGCGCTTCTCTATGTCCGGGAGGATCACCAGTTCGTTGACGATCGGGTTAGGCGCTTCGGCAGCGATGATTCCAGGTTCCGTCAGGCCCAGGTAACGGCCGCCGATCATCCGCTGCTTGGCGTGGGCGATAGTGGCACCCTTCATCGGCCCTTTCATCACGCCAGGCCCGCAACCGGTGCAGACATCCAGGCGGCGCAAGCCGAGTTCGTGCCCGACCTTCTTGGTGTACTTGTACTCCTCGGTGTTGATCGAATGGCCGCCCCAACACACCACTATTTTCGGTTCCACCCCGGGGCGCAGGGTGCGCGCGTTGCGCAGCAGGTGGAAGACGTAATCGGTGATCCCCTGGGAGCTGCTCAGGTCGATGTGTGGACTGTCCAGCTCGTTCTGGGTATAGACGATGTCGCGCAGGGCGCTGAACAGCATCTCACGGGTGCTGGCGATCATCTCGCCGTCGACGAAGGCGTCTGCTGGCGCATTGAGCAGTTCCAGGCGAACGCCACGATCCTGCTGGTGGATGCGAACCTCGAAGTCCTGGTAGGCCTCAAGAATGGTCTTGGCGTTGTCAATTTGGGCGCCAGTGTTGAGGATGGCCAAGGCGCACTGGCGGAACAGCGTGTAGAGGCTGCCTGAACCGGCTTCGCTGAGTTGCTGCACTTCACGTTGGGACAGCGTTTCCAGGCTGCCCTTGGGGCTTATCGATGCGTTAATTACTTGTCTTTGGCCCATTCTAGGTTCCCTGTGAGCGATACCAACGAGCCAGAGCGGCTCGGTTGCATCAAAATGGTGAGCACCGAACGCAGTCACGCGCAGCGGGTATTTTTTCAGGCGCCCGGGCGGGAAAGCAACACTGCGGTGAGATCCCCCCGGGGGCGAACGTTTCAACCAGGACGCAGGATGCGGCAGCTGAAGATCAATGAACAGTGCCCTCATCTTATTCCGGCGTTTTATGGATTGGCGCGACAGCGGTACACATGGGCCTCCTCGGCAAGTCGGGCATGCCAACCATTTTGTTCGTGAGGCGCTATTAATCGCCGGCGTCGTTCATGCAGTGTAGAGCGTGATGCCCAGTTTTTTGTATGGCGAGAGCACGGCGCGAGGGGTGGAGCCCAGCGCTACGATTGCGCTGATTTCTGCCAACTCGACAATTTTGTAGGGAGAAGCGGTTGCCAGTTTTTCCGAAGAGGCCAGGACTATCGTCTCGGCCGCAGCGTGGCACAGTGCTCGTTTTACGCCGGCTTCCTCGAAGTCACCGGTCGACAGACCTGCGCTCGGGTGCACGCTACACACACCCATGAAATACAGATCCGCGCGCACCCTGCTTATCGCCTCAAGGGTGGCCGTGCCCACACCAACCAGCGAATGCCTGAACAGACGCCCGCCCAGCATGATGACTTCAATGCCGGGATGGGCGGCCAGTTCTATGGCGATCGACGGGCTGTGTGTGATGACCGTCGCCTTCAAGGAGGGCGCAAGATGGCGCACCAGCTGTGTGGACGTGGTGCCGCCATCGATGAAGACCACCTGGCCTGTTTGCACCAACTGAGCGGCGGCGCGCCCGATCGCCATTTTTTCCATCGGTGCAATCTGCTCGCGCGCCGCAACATCGCCCATCGCCGGCGATGCCGGCAGAGCTCCGCCATGCACCCGGAGCAGGAGGCCGTCCCTGGCCATCTCGCGCAGGTCGCGCCGGATGGTGTCCTCGGAAACCGCCAACTCCTTGCAAAGAGCCTTGGCGACGAGCTGGCCATCGCGGCGCAGTAAGTCCATCAGATATTGCTTGCGTTTGCTGGTCAGCATGGAGGACTCTTTTGCACGAATTTTCTTGACTGTGCGCGATTTTGCACGAGAAGCTCAATAACACAAGCCTGAAAAAGGATATGCAATGGAATCCGGACCCGTACGCATCACCGCGCAGGAAACCCTGTCTGATAATTGGTATCTGTTAAAGAAATTCAGCTTTGACCTGCGTCGACGCGATGGTACATGGCAGGCGCAGACGCGCGAGGTCTACGACCGCGGCAACGGGGCGACCATCCTTCTCTACAATCGTGTGCGTCGCACGGTGTTGCTCACACGCCAGTTCCGCATGCCCGCGTTCGTCAACGGCCATAGCGGCTTTCTCATCGAGTCCGCAGCCGGCCTGCTGGACAATGCCAGTCCCGAGCAGCGTGTTCGTAAAGAAGCCGAGGAGGAAACCGGCTACCGCGTCGAGTCGGTCGAGAAGATTTATGAGGCGTTCATGAGCCCAGGCTCGGTCACCGAGTGCATCCATTTCTTTATCGGGGAATATGAGCCAGGTGATCGCATCAGCGAGGGAGGTGGCCTGATCGAAGAGGGTGAAGACATCGAGGTGATGGAACTCGGCTTCGAACAGGCCATCGCGATGGTCGGCAGCGGCGAGATTGTCGATGGCAAGACCATTATGCTGTTGCAGTATCTGGAGCTGCGGCTGATGACGCCGCGCAGCCTCATGATCCTAGTGGCCGGTCCTTACCGTTCGGGTACCGCAGACGACCCGGCGCTGCTCGCCCGGAACGTGGCAGCCATGGAAAGCTGCGCCTCTGCTTTGCTTGAGGTGGGCCATTTCCCCGTACTCGGTGAATGGGTCGCGCTACCTATGGTGCGCCTGTCAGGTTCGACAAAAGTCGGTGACGCGGTATACGACGCGCTGTTTCATGCACACGCGCAACGCCTTCTTGAGCGCTGCGACGCAGTTTTGCGAATCGGTGGCCCATCTGATGGCGCCGACGCAATGGTCTCCATTGGAGAGCGGCTTGGCCTGCAAATCTACCGTTCACTCGCTGAGGTTCCGGCTTTCGCACCCGCCATTTGCCAGGATTGATTTCAAACAAGCCCCTAAGGACCGCGGCCTGGTTTTGCGGCGCGCTTGACCGGGGTCGAGGCTTTGCGTTTGGTGGGCTTGCGCTTGTTTTTCCAGGGAACGCCGCCACGACCGGCCGGGCTCGCCGGTCCGCTGATGGTCAGGTGCAGGCCGACGCAACGGCCTACCTGTTTACTCATCCAGGCGGCCTGCTTGGCAACGAACTCTTCAAGGCTCATTTCGCCGCTCTGCACCATATCCAGCGCTTGTTCCCAAATGGCCGTGGTGCCGGGATCGGCGATGGCTCGGGGAACCGCATCGATCAGGCTAAAGGCCGCCGGGGTGGCAGCCAATGCCTTGCCGTGTTTGATCAGATAGCCGCGATCCAGTAATCCCTGGATGATTCCGGCGCGCGTTGCCTCGGTGCCGATTCCGGTGGTGTCCTTGAGTTTCTGCTTGAGCAGGGGATCCTCCACCAGTTTGGCGACGTTTTTCATCGCCTTGATCAGATCGCCCTCGGTAAAGGGTTTGGGCGGTTGGGTCCAGAGGTCTTTCAACGTCACGTTGGCAACTGCGCAATCGCGGCCTTCGACCAGCGCCGGCAGTGTTTGCGGGGCCGGCGCTTCGCGCCCTTTGGCGGGCGCGAGGGCTTCGGGAAGTGCACGCTTCCAGCCAGGTTCGACAATCAGCTTGCCCACGGCACGCAAGGCCTGCCCGGCGCAGTCGAAATCGGCCTGGGTCCTATCGTATTCGTGATTGGGCAGAAACTGCGCCAGATAACGCGCTCGAATCAAGGTGTAGACGGCGCGTTGTTTGCCCACCAGGCGGTCGAGGTCCTTGGCTGCGCCAGTCGGAATAATACCGTGGTGGGCACTGACCTTCGCGTCGTTCCAGGCGCGCGAGCGGCGCTGCGGTTCGATGTACTTGAACAGCTCGCCAAGCCCTGGATCGGCCCGCCCCAGGGCCGCCAGAATGGTCGGTGCTTCGCTGTGCTGACTAAGCGGCAGGTAACCGCAATCGCTGCGTGGGTAGGTGATGACTTTATGGGTTTCGTACAGCGCCTGAGCGATATCCAGGGTCTCTTGAGCACCCAGCCCCAGCTTCTTTGAACACACTTCCTGCAGCGTGCCCAGGTCGAAGGGCAGTGGCGCTGCTTCGCGCACGCGCTCGGTACGCAGCTTTATCACCCGGGCGCTGGTGGCATTGCGCATGGCTGTTGCAGCTTCCTGGGCCAGCGCCTGGTTCAAGCAACGATCGTGCTCGTCGCAAACGTCTTGCGCTGCGCGCCAATGGGCGGTGAAAGAGGTGTCGTCCTGTAACAGCTGCACCTCGATGGCCCAATACGGGACCGGTACGAAGTCGGCAATGCTGCGGTCGCGATCGACCACCAGCCGAAGCGTCGGCGTTTGTACGCGGCCCACAGGAAGGACACCCTGATAGCCGGACTGGCGACCAAGCAGGGTGAACAGCCGGCTCATGTTCATACCGATCAACCAGTCGGCACGCGAGCGTCCCAGCGCCGAATGGTAGAGGCTGAAGGTCTCGGCTCCGGGCTTGAGCACTGCCAATGCCTTGCGGATCGACGCGTCGTCCAGGGCCGACAGCCAAAGCCGTTGAATCGGTCCACGATAGCGACAGTGCTCGACCAACTCGCGGGCAATCATCTCGCCCTCACGGTCGGCATCGGTGGCGATGACCAACTCATGGGCCTCACCGAGCAAGCGTTTGACCGCTTTGAACTGGCTGGCAGTCTTGGGCTTTACCAGCATCTTCCACTTCTCGGGGACGATTGGCAGATCGGCCAGCACCCAGCGCTTGTAGCGGGGGTCGTAGGCATCCGGCGGTGCGGTTTCCAGCAGGTGGCCGATGCACCAGGTCACTGTGACATTCGGCCCCAGCCAGCAGCCGTCGCCACGGCGGTTGGCACCGAGCACCGCGGCGATATCTTTGGCCTGGGATGGCTTTTCACACAGGAACAACCGCATAACCACCATCATTTCGTACGGGTCTGGAAGGTGCACAGAATGCGCAGTACCGCGCATTTGGGCAACCTTTATCTGTATGGATATACAGATAAAGGTTGCCGTTGATTGCTTCGTCAGCGGTGAAAGGCGCATTTGTGGTCAAAAGGGGCAGGGGCGCCGGTAATGGCGGTGGATCGGGCGCCAATGAAGTGGGCAACGGGCCAAGTAGCGACCATACTCAAAAAAACTGTTAGGGATAGAGGTGTCAGCGGCAAGCATTACGGACGTATACGCAATGCTGACAAAGGTCGTATACGCGGTGTTCGTCAATTTGTTGTCCAGGACAGTGTCGATTAATAGCTTTAAAAAATCAGCCGGATTTTTGACGATCTGCTCTGTTCTGAAGTTCTGCTGGCCCCAGCTATCTGTCTGACTCTCAGAGAAATACGTCATGCCGACTTCAAATCCGCGGATTGCTGTGCTGGGCAACATTGTTGCGAACGTTGGCCACCCGGAACTGGATCGCTTTACCGATCTGAGCAGCCTGCTGGCTGTTCCCGCGTTTGATGTGTTGTTGCTTGACTTGCCAGGTACACCTGCCGGGCAAATGCTTCGCAAGCTGCGCACGGAACCTTCTTACCGGTTCAAGCTGATTTACTGTTGTCGCGATCTGGACGGTTGGTGTGAAGCGCTGGGCGATGGCGCACCTCCTGTTGAGCTCAAGGAGATAACGCCGCTCTGGCGATTGTGGAAAGCACGGTTCAGCCTTTTTAATCGTGGAGCCCCGCCTGACAGATTTGAGAGCAGGGTGCTTTCATGGTTGTGGCTACGATCCAGCGTAGAAGTGCATGCCCTGCGCGATCCAGAGGTCCCCCAGCATTACCGCTATCCATTGCTGGAGGTTTTGGCCGAGGATGAGCAGGTCAATACCTTTGTCTGGCTTAAATTGATGGCCCAGCAGGGCTGGTTGGAAGAGGGCGTACTGGTCGATCGAATCCGACTGTGTTCAGATTGCGGTTCGGGCCGTTTGAACTACGTTGATGTGTGCCCGGAATGCCAGGCCCTGGACATTTCACGCCAGCCTTCGCTGCACTGCTTTACCTGTGGTCATGTTGGCGCCCAGGAGAGTTTTCTTAAAGATGGAATGTTGCTTTGCCCCAACTGCCTGAACCGGTTGCGGCATATCGGCAGCGACTATGACCGACCACTGGAGAACTACCGCTGCCGGTCGTGTCAGGCATTTTTCGTCGACGCCGATGTTCAGGCTCGATGCCTGGACTGTGGCCTGGCGCATGCGACTGACAAGCTGCGGGTGCGCGAAATCAGAGACTTCCGACTGGCTGAATCAGGACGTTTGCGCTGCCGCCAGGGTTTTAACACCGAGCCGGGCGGGGTCGATCACTTCGGCCGACTCAACTTGCTGGGAGGCAAGGATTTTTTCGACCTGCTCACTTGGCAGATCCAGATCGTACGCCGCTATCAACTGCCGCCTTTTTCACTGATTGGTCTGCGCTTCGTCAACTTGACCGAGACCATGCTTCGCCTTGGCGAGCACCGCGGGCATGCCTTCGTCGACAGTCTGGTCGATCGCTTGCAGGAAACGGTCAGGGAAACGGACCGTTGTTCACGAAGCACAGAGGAGTTCCTTTGGCTCATGCTCCCGCATACAGGTCCCGAGGGGCTGCTCAGCGTTGTACGGCGTCTGGGGCAGGTCGCCGAACTGTTCTCGGCACCTGAGGTCAGTGACATCTCTCTTCGTGTCGTCAGCTTCACCGCGCCGCAGGATTTGCTTGACCAGGAGGACGGCGAATTGTTGCTGGCCCGTTTAGCCAGCGAACTGACTTGAGGCTGTCATGAGCCCATTGCTCGAACAACTCTATAACGTGCTCAACTCGCTGGCGAGCCAGGATGGCTTGAGTCGATTGTTTTACATGCTCTTTCCGTTATTCCTGCTTTTTGAGCTGCCGCTCAATGTCATGGTGTTGCTGGGCGTCTTGCGCTGGTTCGTGCGCAGGCGAACCAGCATCCCGCAAATCAGTCTTTATCGACCCAAAGTGTCTTGCATCATCACCTGCTACAGCGAAGGAATGGATGTGCAAAAGACGTTGCTAAGCCTGTGCGAACAGATCTACCCCGGACACATCGAGATGATTCCGGTGGTGGACGGCGCTACGCTGAATCAGACGACGCTGAATGCCGTTCGAGGCTTTCTGGTCGATCCGGGTTTGTATCCACGCCGACATCTGCGTCCGATTGCCAAATGGCAACGTGGTGGCCGAGTGTCGTCGTTGAATGCCGGTCTGGCGCATGCCAGCGGTGAGATCGTGATGGCCCTGGATGGTGACACGTCTTTTGACAACAACATGGTCAGCGCCATCGTGCGTCATTTTGTGGATCCGACGGTGCCGGCAGTGGCCGGTAGCTTGCGGGTCCGTAATGTCTGGAGTTCCGTGACCACTGCGATACAGGCGCTGGAGTACCTGCTATCGATCCATATGTCGAAGATCGGACTGGCCGAGTGGAATCTGGTGAATAACGTCTCCGGCGCCTTTGGCGCGTTCCGCCGTAGTTTTCTGGTGAAAATTGGTGGCTGGAATACCCACACGGCAGAAGACCTTGATTTGACTCTGCGCATAAAAAGTTACTTCGGGCGCCACAATTTACGGATTCCATTCGAACCGCAAGCCATCGGCCATACCGATGCTCCGGTGACCTTCAAGCAGTTTCTCATGCAGCGGTTGCGCTGGGACGGTGACCTGTTTTTCCTCTACGTACGCAAGCATAGCCACAGCATCAACCCGAGCCTGCTGGGCTGGTCGAATTTCTTGATGATCCTCGTCAGCGGATTCTTTTTTCAGTTGGTGCTGCCCTTCATCATTTTTGGCTACACCTTGCTGGCGTTATTCATCCTGCCAGGGTCGACCTTGTTGATACTGTTTTTGATGATCTATCTGCTTTATCTGATGATCACTGTGATGATGTTCGGGGCTATGTTGCTGATGGTTTCCGATCGACCACGACAGGACCTGCGCCTGGTTTTTCTGGTGCCGATTTTCCCGCTGTTCATGTTGATCATGCGTTGCTGGAGTGCTGTAGCCATGCTCAACGAGGTTTTCCGTCGTGGCCATGAGGAAAGCAGCATGGCGCCATGGTGGGTCCTGAAAAAGGCCACGAGGTTTTGACATGCGATCGGTGCTTCTGGCTCTAACTCTATCGCTGTCATCCACTACATTGCTGGCTCAGCCGCTGACACTTCAAGAGTTGTTCGACAAGCAATCCTCCGATCCTCTGTTTCGTGCAGGTCAGGCCGACCTTCGAGCCCTCGAGGCAGAAGCGAAGCTTCATGAAGACCGGGCTGGATGGCAAGTGTTCGCTGGCGCCGGTGCCGGGCGCTTCCGAGAGTTGGTCACCCAAGACATTCGCAATGATTATTACGGTCACAATTTTGATCTTGGTATACGTCATCCTCTGTTGGGCAGCCTCAAGCGCCAACTGGATCTTCTGCAAACCAATCAGTACGAGCGCCAACGACAGCAGTTGCGCCTGGCTTTACAGAGGGCAAGCCAGCGCCTGGCACTACGCAGTGCGTACGCTGATTGGTGGCGCGCGCAACAGGAAGTCTCTTTTTGCGGTGCGCTCCTGCCTGTTGCCCGCAAGGCCGATCAGGTGATTCGCCTGCGTTTGCAAAAAGGCTGGTTGCGCACTTCCGAAGCTCAGTTGCAGCTGGATGAGTGGAAGGGGCTTTCAACGCGTTGCGAGGCGCTCACCCAAATAGAAGCCGACGTCCGCGAAGATCTGGCCAGCATCAATATGAGTGAGTTACCCATAGGGGCTCAGGCGGTTGCCGAGCCTCTGGCGCAACAACCGCAACCACTGGTTCAATGGCAGACTCTGTTGAATCAGCATCCACGGGTGACAGAAAAGCAAAACCTGCGCGATCAGGCCGACAGAGAGCGCGATAATCCCTGGTATTCAGCCATTGACTCCGACGTCATCCTGACCGGCACCCGGGAATACCGCAGCGGTACAGATAAAGCGGGTAGCGGCCTGGTGGCCAGCCTCGTGTTCTCTGTGCCTTTCGACCTGGTCGGCAATACTCGTGCTCGACAGCAAGTCGCCGAAGCACACTACGAAGCGGCAGCCGACCGTGTAGCAGCCGAACAACGTTCTTTGGGGCTGGAGCTGAGCAGGGCATTGCGCGCGCAAAACACGGCGCAAGCGACGATCAAACAGCGTAGCCAACAATGGCGTCATGCGGCGTTGGCACGCGATGAGGAAAAGGCTCGAGGCAACCTTGGCGGGGACAGCAACCTGCTAGCCCAGCTGGCCACCGAGCGGGCTTATTTTCAATCGGGTTTTGACTTGATCGCGGCGTGGCATGCCGCCTGGTTGCGCCAGGCCGACTTGAATCTGTTCACTGAAGATGCTCCGCAATTTGCTGCACTGCTGGGTGGCGAGCGTCAGGAATGGTCACCTTTGATCAAGCCGCAAGCCTCTTCGATAATTTCCGCCTCAACTCCAGCGGCACCGCGCAGCAATGTACCGCTCGAGCCGGCAAAATGGCTCCAGGCCAGTTATGTCTGGAACAGCGAAGCCTTGTTGGACCCCAGGCGTCGTCCGGCGGAACTGCAAGCATTGCGAAAGGCCGGTATGGAGAAAATCTACCTCGGACTCAACGCCGTCCAGGTGAGCAACCTGTCCGCGACCCGCCAGGCGCTTGAGCAATTGCTTCAAGACGCCGCGCGCAGCGGTCTGCAAGTGAGCCTGTTGCTCGGCGACCCCGGCTGGATCGAACCGCAGCAGCGCGGGCAACTGACCGATTTGCTCATCAAACTTCAGGGGTTGTCGTTTTCCAGTCTTCATCTGGATCTTGAAGTTGAACAACTCGGTTGGCCGGTACCCGATCAACGTTTGCAAGACTGGCTCGACACGTTGCGGGCGGTGTCAGCAGTCAGCCGTTGGCCGGTGGAAATATCCAGCCACCATCGCTGGTTCGTTGCGGCCACGGCCGGACATCCTTGCGTGCCTTGTGCACTTCCGGCAATCGGCGTGCGTCAGGTCAGCCTGATGATTTACATCCGTAACCCGCAGCGCAGTGCGCAACTGGCCGGGCAGATCGCAAAGCGTTGGCCCGATCTGCAATTTCGCCTGGCCCAGAGCGCAGAGCCGCAGTTGCCTTCCACCGAAAGCTGGGCGGGAGTATCCGCTGAACAATTGCAACGCCAGGTCGCTGTGTGGCGCGAGCAATTGCAACCTCAGGGTATTGCCGGCATTGATTGGCAAGCCTGGCGAGACTTCCCAAAACGGTGAGCCGCTCATGAAGATTCGTTTCGACAGTCACAAAGAGCACAATCCCACACAGGAGCAGGGTCTGAATGTGCTCTACGCCCCGGGCAAACGCATGGCATTTCGCCTGCGCTGGTACCTGATCCTGTTCCTGGTCGCCAGCCCGTTACTCTGGCTGGTCGCAAAGTTGCTGTACGGCGTGCTGCTGATTGATGCGCCGGCACAGTTACGCCTGCCTATTCAGGAAGTGCGTGCACGAGATGCCGGTCGGGTCGAGCAACTCTTCGTCACGACTGGTGAGCAGGTGCGTGCTGGCCAACTATTGGTCACCCTCGATAACCCGGAATGGCACGCCCGTTTATTGCAACTTGCAGCGATGCCCGCTGAGATCCCGCGCCTCAGCGATTCCGATTTGGGCGTAAGAGAGCGTGAATTGCTCAGCGCCAGGGCAGGTCGTGCAGAACAACGAGTCCGGCAGTTGGAGGGGCTCGTGCAACAAGGTGCTGCCACCCGAGGGGAAGTGCTGGCCGCGCAAAGCGAACTTGATGGATTTCGATCGGATTTGCTGGCTTTCGAGCGTCGTGAGCAGATAGCTCGTCAGTCACCTCAAGGAGTCGATCGAGAGATCATCCAGCAAAACGCTGAGCAGCAATGGCTGAAGACGCGTTTGGCAGCGTTGTCAGTGACGGCGTCGCAGGGCGGTCGAATAGCCGAGGTGCTTGTTACGCCGGGCGAAAACGTCGGCCCGGGCACTCTGCTGATGCGTTTGGAGCAGCAGGAGGATCCGTTGTTGTGGATTTATCTGGAGCCTATGAACATCAACTACGCTGCCGTAGGTCAATCACTGCGAGTGCGCATGCCGGATGGCGAATGGCTGGCTGCTCACGTTGTGCAGGCTGTCGACAGCGCCGGTCGCACGCCAACAGTTCTGCGTGGACCGTTTGCCGCAAGCGAAATGGGATTGCAGGTCGTGGCCAGATTTGATCAACCACTACCGGCGCGCTGGAGAATCGATCAACTGCCGTTGAATGTTCGCTTCCCCACCGATTGGCTGCGAATACTGGGGATCAACAAATGAACCACCTCCAACAGGATGATTGCTCAACCATTCAGGCGTTCAGATCCTTGTCCTGGCGGCCGGCGCCTGAATTTCTGTTTATCCGGTTTTTATAAGGGGGGCTGTGATGCTTCATATAAGAACACCGTTGGTCTTGCATCCCGGGCTATCGACGCCAGAGCGGCGTATCTGGCTCAAGCTGGAGAACCTGCAGCCGAGCGGGTCGTTCAAGTTGCGCGGCATGGGCCTGCTCTGCACGTTCGCAGCCGGGCAGGGCAAGAAGACAGTCGTCTGTCCTTCCGGAGGCAATGCTGGATTGGCTACGGCGGTGGCGGCGACCGCGCTGGGTCTGAAGGCGCGCATCGTCGTGCCGCAAACCACCCCTGAAATCACCCGCGCACGCATTGCCAAAACGGGTGCAGAGGTGATTGTGCACGGCAAGGTGTGGGACGAAGCCAATCAGCGGGCGCTTGAACTCGCGCAAGATGCGGATACCGAGTACGTACCTGCTTTCGACCATCCGACGTTGTGGGAGGGGCACAGCACGATGGTGGATGAAATTCTGGAGGATTGCCCTCAGGTCGACACGATTGTGACCTCGGTCGGGGGCGGTGGCTTGCTGGCTGGTGTGCTCACGGGGCTGGAGCGTCATGCAAGGATGGACTGCCGGATCATCGCCTGTGAAACCCTTGGCGCCGCTTCGTTCGCGGCAGCCCTCAAGGCCGGACATCCCGTCAAGCTTCCCGAGATCAAGACCGTTGCCAGTTCACTGGGTGCTTCGCAAGTTGCGCTGTGGCCGGTCGAGCATATCCGGAACTTTCCGCACGAGAGTGTGGTGTTGTCGGATGCCGAGGCAATCATGGGCGTCGTTCGGTATGCCGATGATATGCGTCAGTTGGTGGAGCCCGCTTGCGGCGTTTCTCTTGCCGTCGCGTATCTGGATCATCCGGCGATTGCCGATGCCCATGATGTGGTGATCGTTGTCTGTGGTGGCGTCAGCATCAGTGCACAGATTGTTGCTGGATGGGAAAAGTCTTGAAGCATTGGTGTCGCTGGCAAGCCTGAGGTTCAAGTTACCAGCGACACCGCAGCCGAACTCAGCAGTATTTGTCTACCCGACAAATCCCGGACTGATTTTGCATCTGCTTCCATTCATGGCTCAGGGTTTGAAGGACGCGGCCCATGAAGTCTTTGTCAGCTGCCGCTTTCTTTCCGACATACCCTTGGCCTCGGCGATACATTCTGAGCCTGGCACGCATGCTGTGATGAGCCTGCTCGAATTCACTTTCGTGCGAGTGGGGCGCGAGGCAATCGATACGGACTTCGCCCGACTTGCATATCCACAATACGTGGCTGTCGTGGCTGTCCTTGTGCGATGCGAACAGTCGAGCCAGTTCATCAATAGTTGGTTGATTGTTCAAATTCATGTGCAAGCCCCTTGACCACTGTTTAGTTGGTTAGCTGAAACATGTAGCCGAATCAGCCAATCGTTTCCTGAAGCACAATCGGGACGACACGGGCGTCCGTCAGGTGCAGAACGGGCCCTGAGTTTGATGTATGTAGCATTGATGAAAAGCGACTACGCAGCTGGGGCTCAACGAGGAGAAACAGTGCAAACCAGGATGCCGATGCTGACAATAAAGCGCTCAGCCACAAGCATCATGAGGACGTTTCGCCAGCGCTTCTCGTCCTTGTACCGGACGGTCCAGCCAGTTCGCTTCATCAATCTGCCTTGTGGGCAGTACACATCAGGGGAACAGCTCGGCGGTCTGTCGAGCGTATTCAGAATACTCAAGCCAACTCTCCCGATCGGGGAGACGAGATGGATAATGCAAGCAGGCAATGGAGCCGTCAATAGATTTGTAGTGAATATTTTTTAACACTACATAAATCTCGCCTGTGAGCAGATCCGCCCGCCAAGCCGCCCAATAGAGGGATCCGGGAGCTGGATCAATCCGGACTTTGTCCGGGCCAAGAGCCGGCACCTCGCGCCACGGGGGCCAACAGGATCCGCCCACCACCAGCAACATGGCGAGCGGGCGGACCTTCAACCCTCAGTTCTTATCGATGTTCACGTTTTTGGTCTCGCGCAGACAAATCATGCCCACGATCAGACTCACGCCAGTGATCACTACGGGGTACCACAGCCCGTAGAAGATATCGCCGGTGTACACCACCAACGCAAAGGACACGGTTGGCAGGAAACCACCGAACCAGCCGTTGCCGATGTGGTAGGGCAGGGACATGGAGGTGTAGCGGATGCGCGTCGGGAACAGCTCGACCATCAGCGCCGCCAGCGGGCCGTAGCACATGGCAGAGATCAGGATCAGCGCGACGATCAATGCGACGATCATCGGTTTGTTGATGTGCTGGGTGTCCGCCTGTTGCGGGTAGCCAGCCAACGTCACTGCGCCACGCAGCGCTGCTTCGTTGTAACCGTCGATGCGCACCTCACCGATGCTCACTTGCACTTCGCTGCCGGCAGGCGCTGCTGCGCTGCTATACGGCAAGCCCTGTTTGACCAGGAAGGTCTTGACCTTGTCGCACGGGCTGTCGAAACGCGCCTTGCCCACCGGGTCGAACTGGAAGGTGCAGGTGGCCGGGTCGGCCAGCACGGTGATCGGTGCCTGTTGGCTGGCCTGGTCGATTGCCGGATTGGCATAGTGGGCCAGGGTTTTGAAGATTGGAAAGTACAGCAGCGTCGCCAGCAACAGGCCGAGCATCAGGATCGGTTTACGTCCGACCTTGTCCGACAGCCAGCCAAAGAAGATGAAGAACGGTGCTCCAATCACCACGCTGACGATCAGCAGACCGTTGGCCAGGGCCGGGTCCATTTTCAGGAACTGAGTGAGGAAGAACAACACATAAAACTGCGCGGCATAGAAGGTCACCGCTTGCCCTGCGTTGATGCTGAACAGCGCGATCAGCACCACTTTGAGATTTTCCCATTTGCCGAAGGACTCGCGGATCGGCGCCTTGCAGACCTTGCCTTCCTCCTTCATTTTCACGAAGGCCGGAGACTCGTGCAGGCTCAGGCGAATCCAGGTGGAAATCCCCAGCAGCACGATTGACAGCAGGAACGGCAGACGCCAGCCCCAGACTTCAAATTGATCGCCGGTGAAGTAACGGCAACCGAGTACCACCAGCAGCGACAGCAGCAAACCGAGGGTGGCGGTGGATTGAATCCAGCTGGTATGGAAACCGCGTTTACCGAGCGGAGCGTGCTCCGCGACATAGGTAGCGGCGCCACCGTATTCACCGCCCAAGGCCAGGCCCTGAAGCATGCGCAGCATCACCAGGATGATTGGTGCGGCGATGCCGATGCTCGAATAGGTCGGCAGCAGGCCGACGCAAAAGGTCGCCAGGCCCATAAGGATGATGGTTGCGAGGAAGGTGTATTTGCGTCCGATCATGTCGCCCAGACGGCCGAACACCAGCGCGCCGAACGGCCGCACGATAAATCCGGCGGCGAACGCCATCAAGGCAAAGATAAACGCGGTGGTGTCGTTGACCCCGGCGAAAAACTGCTTGCTGATCACCGCCGCAAGGGCGCCATAGAGGAAAAAGTCATACCACTCGAACACCGTCCCCAGGGACGAGGCGAAGATGACTTTCTGGGTGTCTTTGCTGGTGCTCGCGCTAAGCGTCGCGTCCAGGGTCTGAGCATGTTCTGACATATCGTTTTCCCTCACAGTGATTGTTTTTGTTGTTCCACTGTCGCCGCCATGTTTGGCGCGATGTCGGTGCAGCGCGGTCCTTGCAGGAGCCGCCGGTCGACGCTCGATTGGTCCGGGCGGCGCTCTGACGATGGTCTCAAGGGCGACGCGTTTACTCAGAAAACACGCGTTATCGTTAACGTCCATCGCGAGCAAGCTCGGCTCCTACAGGTTACAAGTGCGGTTCGGTGACCAGTTCTGTTTCCGGGGTGAGGCTCCTTGAGTTGGGGGCGAGTATCAGCTGGGCGGCTTTCTCGGCGATCATCAGGGTCGGTGAACAGGTATTGCCCGAGGTGATACGCGGCATGATCGAGGCGTCGGCGATGCGCAGCCCGGGAATGCCGTGGACCCGCAACTGTGCGTCGACCACGGCGTCTGAGTCGTTGCCCATGCGGCAGGTGCCGACCGGATGGAAAATCGTCGTGCCGATCCGCGCCGCCGCTTCGTACAGTTGCTCGTCAGTCTGCAAGGCGTCGCCGGGCAGGTATTCGGTGGGGTTGAATGGTTGCAAGGCCGGCGCCGCGACGATGCGTCGGGTCAGGCGAATGGCGTCGGCGGCCACTCGCAGGTCTTCAGGATGGCTCAGGTAGTTGGGTTCAATGAGCGGCGCCTGCTGCGGATCGGCGGAGCGGATTTCTACTCGGCCACGGCTCTGCGGACGCAGGTCACAGACTGATGCGGTGAACGCCGGGAACGTATGTAACGGCTCGCCGAAACGCTCCAGCGACAGCGGCTGCACATGGTATTGAAGGTTGGCCGACGTCTGTTCCGGCCCCGAACGGGCGAAAGCACCGAGTTGGCTCGGGGCCATGGACAGCGGGCCGCTGCGGTCATACAGGTAACGCAGGCCCATACCCATCTTGCCCCACACGCTGCCGGCGATCTGGTTCAGGGTACGGGCGTTTTGCAGCTTGTAGATCAACCGCAGCTGTAAGTGATCCTGCAGGTTGCCGCCCACGCCAGCCAGTTCATGGGCGACGCCAATACCCAAGCGTTGCAACACGCTGCCCGGGCCAATCCCGGAACGTTGCAGGATGCTCGGCGAGCCGACGGAGCCGGCGCAGAGGACGATTTCCCGCCGTGCTTTCCAGGTTTTCTGCTGCCCCTGCCAGTGGGCGCTGACAGCCGAAGCGCGGGCGTTTTTCAGGAGCACGCGGTCTACTTCGACATCCGTCAGCACGGTCAGGTTAGGTCGGTTGCGGATCGGTTTGAGAAAGGCCTTGGCGGCGTTCCAGCGTACCCCGGCCTTCTGGTTGACCTGGAAGTAACCGCAGCCTTCGTTGTCGCCACGGTTGAAGTCATCGATGCTGGCAATGCCACGTTGTTCGGCGGCCTCGCGGAAGGCATCGAGGATCGGCCACGACAGCCGCTGACGCTCGACCCGCCATTGCCCGGCAGCACTGTGGAATTCCGAGTCGCCGGCAAAATGGTTTTCGCTCTGTTTGAACAGTGGCAGTACATCTTTCCAGGCCCAGCCCGGATTGCCGTCGGCGGCCCAACCGTCGTAGTCACTGGCCTGGCCGCGCATGTAGATCATGCCGTTGATCGACGAAGAGCCGCCCAGTACCTTGCCGCGTGGGTAACTCAGGCTGCGACCTTGCAGGCCAGGTTGCGCTTGTGTCTTGTAGCACCAGTCGGTGCGCGGGTTGCCGATGCAGAACAGATAACCCACGGGGATATGAATCCATGGGTAGTTGTCGCGGCCGCCGGCTTCGAGCAGCAGCACACGGTGTTCCGGGTTGGCGGAAAGTCGATTGGCCAGTAAACAGCCGGCCGGCCCGGCGCCCACTACCACGTAGTCGTATTCATCAACGTCAGGCTGCATCCATGACCTCTGCTGTTGTTGTTCTTTGCCAGTCATCCTAGTTGTTAGCTTTCGTTGAAAGAATGTTAGTTTTTGCTCAGTAGCTGTGCGTTTTCAGACAGCTGCATTCTCTGGCACATTCAAGGAAGACTCATGTTCGATTGGAATGACCTGCGGTTTTTTCTCGAGTTACAGCGTAGCGGCCGTTTGCTGACGGCGGCGCGGCGGCTGAAAACCACCCACGCCACCGTGGCCCGGCATATCGAGGCCATCGAGAAAAGCCTCGGCACCGCGCTGTTCGTCCAGCACGCCCAGGGCTACCAACTGACGCCGGCCGGTGAAGCGTTGCTCAAGCATGCTGAAGCCATGGAAAACGTCGCCTTGCTGGCCCAGGAAGAAATCACCCAGTCCAGTGCGCCGCTGGGCAAGATCCGCGTGGGAGTAACCGAAGGCCTGGGCATCATGTTCCTTGCCAGCCGCATGAATGGTTTGTTCGAACGCTATCCGGGATTGGAAGTGGAACTGGTGGCCGTGCCACGCTTCGTCAGCATCCTCAACCGCGAAGCGGAGATCAGCATCCACCTGGAGCGTCCGGCCGCCGACATGCTGGTCACCCGCAAACTGACCGACTACCGCCTGGCACTGTATGCCAGTCGCGCCTACCTGGACCGTTCGCCGCCGCTGCGTAGCCGCGAAGACCTGGCGCAGCACGCCTGGATCGGCTACGTCGATGATCTGTTGTTCAGCCAGGAACTGATGTTCCTCAACAGCTTCTGCCGCAGCCCGCAGGTGGTCTTCCACAGCACCAGCGTGATCGCCCAGCAACAGGCTGCACGCGCCGGCCTGGGGATTGCCGTGTTGCCGTGCTACATGGCCAGCAACGACCCGGAGCTGGTGCCGCTGCTGCCGGCCGAAAGTATCCAGCGCAGCTACTGGATCAGCACCCGGCGCGAATTGCACAAATCGGTGCGGCTACGGGTGTTGTGGGATTACGTGGTGCAGTTGTGCGATCGGGAGCAGGGGTTGTTGCTGGGACCTATCTCTCAACCGTAGGAGCAAGGCTTGCCCGCGATATAGGCCTGACAGCCAACCAATCTGTTGCAGGTGTATCTGTTGCAACGCTCGGCCTGTTGAGTGGTGGGGCGGTGTATGCCGCTCTACCTTTCTGCCGTTTTTGTAGGAGCCGAGCTTGCTCGCGAAGGCGGCCTGACAGCCGGCCTGTCTCTCACAGATGTACACCAATCCATTGTGGGAGCAGCCGGTCGACGCTCGATTGCTCGCGATGGCGGCCTGACAGCCGGCCTGGCTCTCGCAGGTGTACATATCCGTTGCTGCGGTAACGGCCACTTAGGGTTTTGCCCTTACGGCGCCTCACTTTTCCAGACGCCGAAAAGTAAGCAAAAGGCTTCGCCCCAAGCGTCCGGCACCTCGCTCCGGCATTCCATCAGGGGGAGTCGCTGTCCGCTGCTCAGGCGCTTAACGAGCGTATCGCTCAACTCTCTACAGACCTGCCCGGTACTCATTAGGTGTGGTATTGAACCAGCGGCGGAAGGCGCGGAAGAAATTGCTTGGAGCGGCGAAGCCCAGCAGATAGGAAATTTCCTGCAGGGTTAGATTGGGCTGGACCAGGTACTGGCTGGCCAGCTCTCGGCGAGTACCATCGAGCAGTTGATGAAAACCGGTTCCCTCCGCTAGCAGGCGGCGCTGCAAGGTACGCTCAGACATTAATATTGTCTGGGCCACCACTTCACGTTTGGGCTCACCTTGGGGTAGCAAACGACAGAGCAACTGACGCACCTGGTGGGTGATCTGACCGTCCGAAAAGCGCGCCAGATACTCGCCAGCGAAGCGTTCGTGCAATTGCGCCAAGGCCTCGTTAGCAGAATGCAGCGGGGCATCCAGATCGGTGCGGTCGAACAACAATGCATAGTGCTCGGCATTGAACTTCAGTGGTGCTTGAAACACCTCGCAATATGGCTTCAGATTAGCCGGCGCAGGTCCGCTAAAGCTGACAAGGCGAGGAGTCAATGGGCGACACGCTAGCCAGCGGCAAAAGGCCAGAATATAGGCCAGCGACCCCTCCGCGCTTTCCCTGGCAGAAGGCAAGCGATCGCCATGAATTGCCAGAGTCAACTCATAGCCGTCCGACGTAGGGTGAAAGCTGAGATCTGCACTCTCGCCAATGATGCGCTGATAGCGGACCAGACTAGAAATGCCCTCATGCAAGTTGCGGCTGGACATCAATGCATAGCCGACCACATGGAAGGAGGATGGTCGCACCACCTGGGCCATGTTCAGGGCAATGACCGGATTTCCAGAAGTTTCTACCGCCAGATGCCATAGGCCCGTCATGCAATCCTGTGGGAAGCGTGCTTCGGAGTCGCTCAGAGCGGAATAATCCATCCCAAGACGTTCGAACAGACTGCGGCAGTCGACACCGCCGATTTCCAGGGATCGGACAATGGCGCTAGCCCAACTGGAGGAAGTAGTACGCTGACTCATCTGCAGGCTCCTACTCGATTCAGGCGCAGCAGTTTTACACCAGCACCAACACTCGAGACAACAGCTTGTGACGCGGGGGCAACAGCGCCTGAAGGGGTTGACCTGTCTCGCCCCCCGGCGGTCGTTCAGCACCGCGCGCTAGCGCCACAAGGGTACATAGGCGGGACCTTTGCGGTATCCAGGAACGCCGAAGTACCGGCCCTCCAATGATATTGATGCTTCATAAGGTCTTTATTTGGCCGGCAAGGCAATCGGTCTGGCTGGCAAGGAGAATTTCGTCCGTCTCCGCCCATCACTAGACTCCTTGGCAGCCCAATCAACGCAAAGGTTACAACCAGTAACGTACCGGCCAAGGTACAAGCTTCGGTTTGTCCGGCCAGCCCACCAGGCCCTTTGCATCCCGGTTAACCGCCGGGCTTGCCTTGCTGCGAGTACAACAATAATGATGGCATCGCCCTTGCTGACTACATTCCTCCCCATTGCCCTAGGCTTCATCATGCTTGGACTGGGGTTGTCGCTCACCCCGGCGGATTTTGTCCGAGTCGTGAAGTTTCCCAAGCCTGTCCTGATCGGTTTGGTCTGCCAGTTAATCCTGCTTCCGTTTTTCTGCTTCCTCATTGCTGAGTGTTTTGCTCTGGCACCGGTACTGGCCGTGGGCCTGATGCTTCTGGCTGCCTCCCCAGGCGGTACCTCTGCCAACCTCTACAGCCACTTGGCGCACGGTGATGTGGCACTGAATGTCACCCTGACGGCAGTGAACTCGGTGGTCGCGATTCTGACCATGCCATTGCTCGTCAATTGGTCACTGATGTATTTCATGGCAGATGGTCAGGCCATTCCATTGCAATTTACAAAAGTCGTGCAGGTATTCGCCGTCGTCTTGGTGCCGGTAGCGGTGGGCATGCTGGTACGCAAACTGGCGGTACGCTTTGCCGTACTCATGGAGCGCCCGATGAAGATCATTTCCGCGCTGTTCCTTGTAGTCACCGTAGTGCTCGCCTTAGTCAAAGATTGGCAGACGGTATTGGACTACGCCCCTGTAGTAGGTATGGCCGCATTGCTGTTCAATTTGCTCAGCCTCGGCATCGGCTACTGGGTGCCACGCCTGTTCCAGTTGCCGCAGCGCCAGGCAGTGGCCATAGGCATGGAAATTGGTATTCACAATGGCGCTCTGGCTATCGCCCTGGCGCTCAGCCCTACGTTGCTGAACAACCCGACCATGGCCATTCCGGCAGCCATTTACAGCGTCCTAATGTTCTTCACCGCTGCAACCTTCGGCTGGTGGGTCAATGTGACCCATGCCAAGGAACTGGCAATCAAGGTAGGCGTCCCGGCCTCGGTGTCTCAACGGTAGAACGTTTGCCGATCAACACTCATTGGTATGTGTTTTGTGTGCTCAGAAGGTGGCCTATACCCTTCGTCGAAGGAGGTAGGCCCTCGTAACATGACGTAACAATTATGGCTAGGCTAAAACTTGCTACAAATTCGAGTTGAATAGCTGCGGGTTTGACGGAGAGGCCATCTGACCTCCCCATCATTTAGTTCCCACATCATCATTCATGAGCTCAAAAATGAAAAAGCTTCTTTCCGTAGACCCTGCGAAAATTGGCAGGCCGCCGGGTTCGGGCTCGCCGGATGCTGTTCCGGACGAGCTGTGTGATGGAACGCCCGCGCCGTTGAGGCAAGCTCTGGAGCAGCTACTTGGACCCGACCGCGTACTGCATCGACTGGTTGATCTGGTCCGCTATGCCTCAGATGCCAGCCCATATCGGCTAGTGCCGCAAGTCGTGGTCGTCGCGCACGATGAGGACGATGTAGCGAAAGTCCTTCGATTCTGTTCAGAAACAGGTCGACACGCCACTTTTCGCGCTGCGGGAACCAGTCTGAACGGGCAAGCATTGTCAGATGAAATCCTCATCGACGTGCGGAAGTTTTTCGGCGGCATCAAGGGCATCGGAGAGGGGGGGCTCAGCGTAAAGGCTGGTGTCGGAACCATCCTATCGCATGCAAACGCGCATCTTGCACCGTACGGTCGCAAGATTGGGCCGGACCCGGCAAGTTCCGCAGCGTGTACGCTTGGTGGCGTGGTTTCAAACAATTCAGGCGGCATGCGCTGCACCATTGCTCAAAATGCCTATCAAACCGTTAGCGCGCTAACGTTCGTGCTGGTATCCGGAACGAAAATCGACACGTCGGACCCAGATGCGGAGCAACGCTTCCTGGCAAGCGAGCCCGAGCTGGCGAATGGGCTGATGGCGCTACAAGCGGAGATCCTTGCGGACGACGAACTTGTCGGACGAATTCGTCGGAAATACTCCATCAGAAATACCCATGGCTACCGCCTTGACGCATTCCTGGATGGTCGCTCTCCCCTGGAGATATTCCGTCGCCTCCTGGTGGGCTCGGAAGGGACGCTTGGATTCATCTCGGATGTGACATTTAGTACTGTTGAGCTTCCGGCGGTCACCAGCGTCGCATGGATTGCCGTTCCTTCCATTAATGACGCAATTGCGCTCGTGCCGGAACTGGTTGCGCTCGGGGCCAGCGCAGTCGAATTGATGATCGCACCGGCCTTACGGGCTGCGGCTGCAGCGTTCCCCGGCACGCCTGAATACTGGAAATCGCTCGACTTGGAGGCAGCTGCCCTGCTGATCGAGATCGGGGCCAGCGACGAGGACAGCCTGACCGAAAAGCAAGCTCTCGTCATGCACCTGACTGACCAAGTCACGCTGCTGGGAGATTTAACCTTTACCAGTCACGCGGAGGCAATCGAGCTCGCTTGGCATGTAAGGGAGGGGCTGCTGGGCCTGATTGGCAAGCAGCGACCACTGGGTTCCTTGCTTATCACCGAAGACGTGTGTTTCCCCCCGCTACTACTGGCTAGCGCAGCCCATGACCTGCAAGACCTATTGCGCAAACACGGGTTTATGCCTGGAGTTGCAGGGCACGCGGCCCATGGCAATCTTCACTTCACCCTGATCGCGCGATTTGATGAGGAAGAGGGCAGAGCTACCTATGCAAAGTTTATGGAGGAACTTGTCGACCTCGTGGTGCGCAAATACGACGGTTCCCTGAAAGCAGAGCATGGAACCGGGTTAAATATGGCACCGTTTATCACCCACGAATGGGGGGAGCGGGCGACAAACATCATGTGGCGAGTCAAGAGCCTAGCTGACCCGCATGGCACTCTCGCACCCAACGTCATCCTCTCCCGGGACCAGGATATTCATCTGAAATCCTTCAAGTCGCTCCCGCCGATAGAAGGCGTTTCCAATGCCAATCAGTGCATCGAATGCGGTTTTTGCGAGCCAGTGTGCCCGAGCCGAAACGTTTCCATGACACCGCGACAGCGTATCGTTGTGCGCCGGGAAATGGCCCGACAGAGGGAGGATTCTCCGATCTTGCGACGGCTCCAGGAACAATATCAATACGACGCCATTCAAACCTGCGCCGGTGACGGGTCTTGTTCGGTGCCTTGTCCCATTGGAATCAACACGGGCGAATTGATGCGCGAGTTTCGCCGGCGTTCACAGAGCGAGACCTCCGAGAACGTGGCCCTGTCCGTTGCCAAAAAATGGAGCGCTGTCGAGCGCGTTAGCACCGTCGCACTCACTGGTGTGAAAATTCTGGGCAATACTTTTGGTTGGTGGCCAGTGAAAGCGATTGCAGACACGGCGCGAATATTTGTTAGCGCCGATATCCTCCCTACCGTGCCGGGACCGATGCCGAAGCCGGCCGCAAGCCGTATGCCAGAGACCGTCCGCGAAGGCGCTGATGCGGTCTACTTCACCGCGTGCGTCAATCGAATGTTTGGCCGTGACCCCGACACCGCTCGCGACGCGATATCGATTCAGGAGGCCCTCGTTCGGGTCTCGCATCGTGGCGGGAAAAAGCTGTGGATTCCGCCGGACATCGGTGGACTCTGCTGTGCGACGCCGTTCAGTTCAAAGGGTTTCGTTGCTGCGCATGACTTCATGGCCAATGCGATTGCGCAGGCACTTTTGCGGTGGACCGATGAAGCTCGCTTGCCAGTTGTGGTCGACGCGGCATCTTGTACTCACGGCCTGGTGAGCGGGATAGCTGAGCATCTTACCCCTGAACTGCGCGAGCGCTATTCGCGCCTGAGCATTATCGATTCAGTAACCTGGTGTGCCAGCCTCCTACCCAACCTCAAGGTAAGCACGCCATTGAAGTGCATTATCTTGCATCCTACCTGCGCGATGTTGCACCTCAATCTGTCGGGCCAACTCAAGCAGGTGGCTCAGCACATGGCGCAGGAAGTCGTCGTCCCGATTGGCGCGACTTGCTGTGGCACCGCGGGCGACCGAGGCCTCTTGCATCCAGAGTTGGTAGCGTCAGCTACGCGAGAAGAGCATGCCTATGTGGATGCGACGACAGCAGACGCCTACGTGTCGGCAAACCGTACATGCGAAATGGGGCTGCGGCATGTTACGGGTAAACCCTATGAGTCTTTCGTCTTTAGTCTGGAGCAATGCACCCGAGATATCTGAGTGCGCCGCTCCCTCGTTAACCGATCTCACTTTAAATTGAAGGGCCGATCATGAAATTTATGCGCTTTGCCAAAGATGGTCGTGTCGGGCTAGCTGCAGCGGCAAAAGGAGAAGAGTTCTATGGATTCTTTCTCGCTGACATTCCGGAATTTGGCGACCTTGGTAACGCTCTACTTGCGGGCGAGGAGGCAGTCGCTTCGCTTGGCGCACGACTTTTGCAAGGGGAACCCGTGGACTTCGCAACCTGCGACCAACTTCCCCCGCTCAGTTCACCCGAAAAAATCGTGTGTATCGGATTGAACTATCTTGACCACACGAGCGAGGCGGGATTGGCACAACCAGATTACCCAACCATTTTCTCGCGTTTCTCATCGAGCCTCATCGGACACCGCCAACCAATCGTCCGGCCCAAAGTGTCCCAAAAACTCGACTACGAGGGGGAGATCGTCATCGTTATCGGTAAGGGTGGACGGGCAATTGCGAAGACCTCGGCGTTAACACATGTCTTTGGATACTCTTTGTTCAACGACGCGACCTTACGCGATTATCAGATGCGTACGCCCCAGTGGACAATGGGCAAGAACTTCGACGGTACGGGCTCATTTGGTCCTTACATCGTGACGGCAGATGAACTGCCTGCCGGTGTGAAGGGGCTGAAACTGCAAACACTGCTGAACGGCCAGGTCGTTCAGGAAGGTAATACCAACGACATGGTTTTTGATGTGGCGACGCTCATCGAAACTGTCAGCGAAGTGATGACACTAGCCCCAGGCGACCTGATTGTTTCAGGTACCCCCTCCGGTATCGGTATGGCACGTACGCCGCCGCTTTGGATGAAGCCAGGTGACACCTGTGTCGTAACTTCGGAAGGTCTGGGTAGCTTGGTAAACCCTATTGTGGATGAGTAATTGAACCCAGTGCTTTTAACGCCCTCATGTTTGGTGGGGTGCCGTCTGTACTGGAAACGGTCAACTTTTTTTACGCTGGCGAGTGCGCAGACGATTTCCGCATCGCACGGTTTTTTGGCATTGATTTCGAATCTGGCGAGTTGGCATATCTGCGTAATGTCACGAGAACGAGAACATAAACCATGCCGAAATGGTTTACCGAAGCGATCACCAAAATGGAGCCAGTATCATGCGATATTCTGATTACAAATGCTTCCGGTTCAGGTTTGATTCTGGAGTTGCATTCGTCAGCATCAATCACCCACCGATAAATCTTCTTGATGAAGTGCTGTCGTTGGAGTTCGACAAACTTGGCAAAGAACTCGAGGTCGATGAGAGTGTCCGAGTCGTGGTCCTACAGAGCGAACTTCCTGATTTCTTTATAGCTCACTCTGGATTGGGGAGGGTTGGAGCCGCTCCCAAAACTGTTTCCCATACCCGCAGCTTTCGCCTTACACAGATGATTGGCGAACGGTTCAAGAACATGCCTAAGGTAACCATTGCAAAAATCGAAGGACGGGCTCGGGGAGGAGGGAGTGAGATCGCACTGGCTATGGACATGTGCTTTGCTGCCCAAGGCAAAGCGGTTTTCTCCCAGCCAGAGGTCGCCGTTGGGCTTGTTCCGGGCGGTGGCAGTACGCAAAGATTGCCACGGCTCGTCGGGAGGGGACGCGCCTTGGAGGTGCTTTTGGGTTGCAACGATTTTTCGGCGGAGCAGGCTGAACGTTATGGCTTTATCAATCGAGCGTTACCGGCGCAGGAGTTGACACCTTTTGTCGAGGAACTCGCTCACCGAATCGCCTCATTCCCTGCGCATGCCATTGCTCATACCAAGGCGGCCGTGGATATTGGAGCATTTGGCTCCTTGGCAGAGGGACTGCTGGTTGAAGCCCATGAGTCAGATTTGAGTGTCGCTCACGACGTGGCGCAAGCGCGTGTGGCGGAGGCATTGAAGGTTGGTGCTGAAACTTATGAAGGTGAGCTGGAGATGGACTTTATGTCGAAACTTTCCCCACTGTACTAATAGCGCCATTTCGGATTGCCATTTGGCGGAGTGTTTCAACATTTCGGGGAGAGCAAAACTTCGAAGTTCGTGGATAGTCGGCAATGTTCGGTAGCACATGGCGCAGATCGGCGTGGGGATATATCCATTGAACTTGGGCTGACGATCAGCGAGTACATGACGGCGGTGCGCTCACCGTCATGTACGCGCCCAGCGGCGTTTTTCAAGGTAGTTGTCGCGTCGTTACGTGTCCGCCCTCCGGCGGCAAGGGCTTGCGGCTGGAACCCCGCGTTAATGGAACACTCGTTCAGTGGGTCAATACCAAGGACATGATCTTTGATGTAGCGACCATCATCTCCACCCTCAGCGAAGCGCTCACCCTGGAGGCCGGCGACGTAATAGTGAGCGGCACTCCGGCTGGCGTCGGCTTCGGCATGACCCCAAGGTCTACCTCAAGCCCGGTGACGTGGTTGAGGTCTCAATCGAAGGTATCGGCAAACTGGTCAATTCGGTGATGGACGAAGCCTAACGGTAGCGGCAGGCCATGCAACCTCGCATGGGCTCCGCCTCGTGTGGCCGGGCAAAGCGCCCCGATGATGAGCAGCAGGCCTGGCGCCGGTGAGCCTAACTATTTTGTGTGAGTTGCGTGATCTTCGAACGCGGTGACGATGCCATCAATCATTGCGGCGATGCGCGCGGTATGCCGAAGGTCCTGATGCGTGACGAGCCAGACTTCATAGACCGCCCCACGTGCGGGTTCCGGCCATATCTGCACGAGGCCGTCGTGTTCAGCCAGATGTATCGGAAGCTCGCCGATGCCGATGCCGGCCTTTACCGCAGTGCGCAGCATGAGGCTGGAATTGAAGGTTGATACGATGCGCCCCGCGTGTATCGGTTCGCCAGCGAGCGTTGGTGATCGATTAGCGGCCCAAAGGACAAGATCGTGGCCCGCGAATGCGGAGCCAGCGACGGGCTTGCCGTTTCGCTCAAGATAAGCACTCGATGCAAAGAGCGCCATGGGCCACCGAGCAATGCGTCGCGCGACAAGATCGGGATTATCCGGTCGGACTGACCGGACCGCGATATCCGCTTCGCGCTTTGCCAGGTTTAGCATGCGTGTCGAAGTGTCCAGCAGGACGCGCACTTCGGGATGCAAGGCATGCAATCGTTCGATGGCCGGAAGCAGGAACTCGAGCGCGATCAAGTCGGTACTGGTGACCCGTACGTCCCCCGCAAGCCGTGTATCCGTACCTTGAGTTTGCCTGACGAGTTCGTGTGCGAAGTGCTCCATTTTCTCCGCTGATCTCAGCGCGACCTCGCCAGCGGTGGTCAACGCGTAACCCTCAGATGTGCGGAGAAAGAGCGTTGCACGTAGAGCGTGCTCCAGTGCCGCAATCCGCCTGCCGACCGTCGCCTGATCGAGATTAAGTGCTCTGCCTGCTCCACGGAGCGTTTTTTCACGCTCCACCGCTAGAAACACTCTCGCATCATCCCAATTCATCGTGCCCTCCTGGTGATGCAGATTTGCATCTCACGACATGAATAATGCTGCACGCCAGCATCAGAGTCGATACCTATACTGCGCTGACTCGGGGCCCACGCTCAATGATCCGCACGGATCAATCGAGCATCATCTTTTGAAGGAGTGATAGCTATGTCTGTTCCAACTTATCGCGTACCGTCCCACATGACGGCCATTGAAATTCAACAGCCCGGCGGTCCTGAGGTCCTGGTGCCGACTACGCGTTCGGTACCGACGCCAACCGTCGATCAGGTGCTGATCCGCATCCACGCGGCTGCCGTGAACGGCCCAGACGTGTTCCAGCGCAAAGGGCTGTACGATCCACCCGCTGGAGTGACTGACATTCCAGGCCTGGAAGTGTCAGGTCAGGTCGTCGCCGTTGGCTCCAACGTGTCCAACTTCCAGATCGGTGAACTGGTGTGTGCGCTGATTCCCGGCGGTGGTTACGCAGAATTTGCAGTCGCGGATGCCTGCAACACAATGCATATCCCCAAAGGCCTGTCGTTGTTGGAAGCGGGAGCCATGCCAGAAACGTTTATGACGGTATGGCTGAACGTTTTTCAGCGCGGCAAGCTGGTTGCTGGTGAGTCGGTGTTGGTCCATGGCGGCGCGTCAGGTATCGGTACCACCGCGATCATGCTGGCGAAGGCATTTGGCGCTTCGAAAATCATCACGACAGTCGGATCGCAGGCGCATCAGGAGGCCAGCCTGGCGCTAGGTGCGGACATCGCAGTTAATTACCTCGAGGCCGATTTCGTCACCGAAACGAAGCAGTCCACCGATGGCAAAGGCGTCGATGTGATCCTCGACATCATTGCCGGCGACTATGTGCAGAAAAACTATGACGTCGCCGCAATGGACGGCCGGATTCTTCAGGTGGGTGTGATCAAGGGCCCGGCGAAGGACCTCAACGTCATACCGATGATGATGAAACGTCTAACGCATATGGGCTCAACCTTGCGTTCGCGCACATCCGCGGAAAAGGCGACCATCATGAGTGAACTCGAACAGCAGGTCTGGCCGCACATCGAGAGCGGCAAGATCAAGCCGGTTATCTACAGGACCTTTGCGCTCACTGACGCTCGCGGCGCTCACGAGCTGATCGATTCCGGCACGCACTTTGGAAAAATTGTCCTGACGACAGGCGCCACTCTAATCGGCTAAAAGCCTGGCGTTTCACCAAACCGGCAAGCCTCTGCCGGTTTGGACGTGGGCGTGAAGAAAGGACATATTTTTAAAAGATATACCCGCATTACGCTCACTTATAAGGCCGTCTCTGCCTTGTGAGCAGGCATTTTCCGCATTAAGTTCGTCAATAGTATCTGCCCCTCATAATAAGCAGAGGAGATAGACATGGCGCTTACTGACCAATCCACCAAGATCCGCTCTGGCGAAGAACTCGATGCCAACCTGATTGATCCATACCTCAAGGCCCACATTCCGGGCTTGAGCGGTTTGCCGCAGATCAGCCAGTTTCCGGGTGGCGCATCGAACCTGACCTACCTGATCAAATACCCGCAACAGGAATTCGTCCTGCGCCGTCCGCCGTTTGGTCACAAGGCCAAATCGGCCCACGACATGGGCCGTGAATACCGCATTCTCAATCAGCTCAAAGACGGCTTCCCGTATTGCCCGAAAGCCTACGTGCACTGCACCGACGAGTCGGTGATCGGCGCCGAGTTCTACGTGATGGAGCGGGTCAACGGCATCATCCTTCGTTCTGAACTGCCCAGTGAATTGAACTTCAACGCAACGAAGACCGAAGCCCTGTGCAAAAGCTTCATCGACAAGTTCGTCGAACTGCACAAAGTAGACTACGCCGCTTGCGGCCTGGCCGATCTGGGCAGACCTGAAGGTTATGTGGCGCGGCAGATCAAAGGTTGGAGCGACCGCTATGAGAAAGCGCTGACCCCGGACGCTCCGCAGTGGGAATTAGTCAAAGCCTGGCTCAACGACAAGATGCCGGCCGACCACCCGACGTCCAGCATCGTGCACAACGACTATCGCTTCGATAACGTGATTCTGGACCTGAACAACCCGATGCAAATCATCGGCGTGCTGGATTGGGAGCTGACTACCCTCGGCGACCCATTGATGGATCTGGGCAACACCCTGGCCTACTGGATCGAAGCGGGCGACCCTGCGCCGGTACAACTGATGCGCCGCCAGCCCAGCCATGCGCCCGGCATGTTGACCCGCCGCCAGTTCGTCGATTACTACGCCGAACGCGCGGGGCTGCAGATCGACAACTTCGACTTCTACTACACCTATGGGCTGTTCCGACTGGCGGGTATCGTGCAGCAGATCTACTACCGCTTCTTCCGTCGCCAGACCCAGGACAAACGCTTCGCACAGTTCATTCACATGAACAAACTGCTGGAACAAATGAGCCTGCAAGTCATCCAGAAATCCAGCCTCTGATCGCCCGCAACGGCCGGCCCAAAACAAGAGTAAACCATGTCCAAGACTCAGTTGTTCGACCTCGAAGGCAAGATCGCTTTCGTTTCCGGCGCCAGCCGTGGCATCGGTGAAGCCATCGCCAAACTGCTGGCCCAGCAAGGCGCCCACCAACCCGCAGTTCTGTAACGTGCTGGACACCGACCTCAGCGCCTTCCAGAAAACCGTGGATGTGAACATTCGCGGGTACTTCTTCATCTCGGTGGAAGCCGGCAAGCTGATGCGCGAAAACGGTGGCGGCAGCATCATCAACGTGGCTTCGATCAGCGGTATATCGCCGGGCCCATTCCAGGGCATCTACTCAGTGACCAAGGCTGCAGTGATAAACATGACCAAGGTTTTCGCCAAGGAATGCGCGCAATTTGGCATCCGCTGCAACGCTCTGTTGCCAGGCCTGACCGACACAAGGTTCGCTTCGGCACTGGTGAAAAACGACACGATCCTGACCCAGGCCCTGTCCCGGATCCCACTCAAACGTGTGGCCGCTCCGAGCGAATTGGCCGGTACTGTGTTGTACCTGGCCAGCGATGCGTCCAGCTACACCACGGGTGTGACGCTTAACGTGGATGGCGGCTTCCTGTCTAAAACGTGAGTCTGCAAGCTTGTCTATGCACGCTCAAACATCGCATTCGAGGCAACTCCAGTCTGCCACAACAGGGGGCTTGCGCCGGCCCGAAGCCACTCTAAAAGGGCGCTTGCCAGCCGATTTCTGCCGGTCAATATTGAATGAAGTAGGTCCTTTGCAGCTGGCTAGCCTCCCAATCTCGGCCAGTCCGCTGGTATTTCTGCCCCTGAACCAAGTTTTATCGCTTCAATCGTTTGGCATAAATCTCTGCACGTACCGCCCCCAAAACCGGTTCCTTGCGCCTACAGTGGCGGCGGCGAATTGATGAGTCGCCCAATAGGAAGGGGGGGCAACTTATTCGGTGGCTGTGTAATCCGGCTTGCCCATTACAACTTATCTGAAAAGAATTTAACTCTCAGTGAAGATGACCGATTAGTTCGTTACAATTTGCATCAATTTGTTACATTCATAGGATAAGCTGATCAATTCGTTTGTCGCTGAGTGGGCGCCATGGCCATCAATTTCGACCTGAATGACTTGCAGGCTTTTCGCGCCGTGGTCGAGCAGGGCAGCTTTCGCAAGGCCGCCGACACGGTGCGCATCTCCCAACCGGCGCTGAGTCGACGGATTGAAAAGCTCGAAGACGCACTGGGCGTCAAGCTGTTTGAGCGCACCACCCGCCGCGTTAGCCTGACGCAGGCAGGGCGAGCGTTTGCGCCCAGTGTCGACCGTTTGCTGGATGACCTGGATGTGGCACTGCTGGGGCTCAGCGATGTCGCGTCGACCCGTTTGGGTTACGTCACCGTGGCCTGCGTGCCTTCGGCGGCCTACTACTTCATGCCACGGGTGGTCGCCCAATACCATCAGCGGTTTCCACGAATCAAGGTCAAGGTGCTCGACTCGAGCGCCCATGACGTGCTGAGTGCGGTAGTCAATGGCGAGGCGGATTTCGGCTTGAGTTTCATGGGCACACTGGAGGCCGAGGTCGAGTTCGAACCACTGGTGCAGGAGCGCTATGTGGTCGCCTGTCGACGCGATCATCCCTTGGCCAGTCGCGCAAGCGTGAGCTGGAGCGAGCTGTACCAGCAGGATTACATTTCCCTCGACAAGACCTCGGGCAATCGTTTTCTGCTGGATCAGGCGCTGAGCGGGATAGTACCGGCGCGTCAGAGCATCTGCGAAACCCGTCATGTCACCACGATGATCGGCCTGGTCGAAGCCGGGTTGGGTATTGCCGCGGTGCCGTTGATGGCGATGCCCGGCAGTGACCATCCGATTCTGACTCATGTAACGCTGACCGACCCGCAAGTGATGCGCAGCGTTGGCCTGCTCAAACGCAGGGGACGGACCTTGACGCCTGCGGCGTTGGAGCTGGAGCGATTGATCGTCGAAATGAAGGTCAGCCAACCGCCAGCACCGGCCTCAGCGCAGATCGGCTGAGGTCGGCGCCAGGCTTAGTGGCTGACCGAGTCCAGTCCGGTTGCCGTGACATCTGGCTGGGCGGCCGGGGAGGCGAGGTAGTCGAGCAACGCCTTGGCTTGCGCCGGGTGTTGCGCGTCGACCGGAATGCCAGCGGCGAAGCGTGTCACCGACTGCACGGATTCCGGGATCTTGCCGACGAATGTCACGCCGGGCACCGGAAGTAATTCACTGACCTGTTGGAATCCCAGTTGGTAGTCGCCAGTGGCAACCACGGAGCCCACCGGGACTTTGGGCACCATGGTTGATTTGGCTTTGAGCTGCGGTTCGATGCCCAGGCGCTTGAACATCTGGTCCTGTATGTACACACCGCTGGCGCTGTCGGAGTAGGCTACGGACTTGGCGTTCAACAATGTCGCCTTCAGCGCCTCGACCGAGCTGATGTCCGGCTTCGCCGCACCCTCGCGCACCACCAGGCCAATCCTCGAATCGGCCAGTTCAACCCGCGACTCGGGCAAGACCTTGCCTTGTTTGATCAACTCATCCAGGGCGTAGCCAACCATGATCACCACATCTGCGTGCTCACCACGGGCCAGGCGATTGGGGATTGCCTCAGGCGACTTGCCCATGGACGGACCGAGCGCGGTGTCGAGGGTGTTGCTGGTGGCGGCGGCGAACTTCGGGCCAAGTACTTTGTAGGCGGCGGTAAAACCACCGGAGGTCATCACACGCAGCTCTTCGGCTTGCACAACGGTGCTCAGGCCCATAGCACCGAGCAATGTCAGCGCCGCGAGGTTCAGTAATTTTTTCATCGACACATCTCTGTCAGGGGTTGGCTTATTGCACGGCGGCTTGCAAACGACCGGTCGAGCGCCGGTACAGGTAAAGCGTTGCGCACAACGCACACAGGGCGGCGAAGCTCATCCAGTAACCGGGGGCGGCCTTGTCGCCGGAATACTGGATCAAGAAGGTCGAAATTGCCGGGGTAAAGCCGCCGAATACCGCAGTTGCCAGGCTGTAGGCCAGGGAAAATCCGGCCACGCGGACTTCCACCGGCATGATTTCGGTCAGTGCTGCAACCATTGCGCCGTTGTACAAACCGTAGATGAACGACAGCCACAACAGCACCAGCAACATGTTGATGAAGCTCGGTGCCTGCACCAGGTACGACAACGCCGGATAGGCTGTGGCCAGGGTCAGCAAGGTCATGGCGAGCAACACCGGACGTCGGCCGATGCGGTCAGACAGCGCGCCACCCAGTGGCAGCCAGCAGAAGTTCGACACACCGACCAGCAAGGTCACCAGCAACGCATCGGCGGTGCTCAGGTGCAGCACGGTTTTGCCGAAGGTCGGTGCGTACACGGTGATCAGGTAAAACGCGGTGGTGGTCAGCGCCACCATCAGCATCCCGGCGATTACGATCTGCCAGTTCTGCAGCAGTGTGCCGAACACCTGGCGCATGCTAGGGCGGTGGCGGCGAGCAGTGAACTCTGCGGTTTCTTCGAGATTGCGCCGCAGTAAAAAGATGAACGGCACAATCATGCAACCGACGAAAAACGGAATGCGCCAGCCCCAGTCGGCAATTATCGTCGCCGGCATCCATTGGTTCAGCCCATAGCCCAGCGCGGCGGCAATGACGATCGCCACTTGCTGGCTGGCCGATTGCCAACTGGTGAAAAAGCCCTTGCGGCCCGGTGTGGCGATTTCCGCCAGGTACACCGACACGCCACCCAACTCAGCACCTGCGGAAAACCCTTGAAGCAGCCGGCCGATCAACACCAGCGCCGGGGCAAACAGGCCGATGGTCTCGTAGCCGGGCACCAGCACAATCAGAATCGTGCCGCTGGCCATGATCGACAGGGTGACGATCAAACCTTTGCGGCGGCCGACATCATCGATGTAGGCACCGAGAATCACTGCGCCCAACGGGCGCATCAAAAAACCTGCGCCAAACACCGCGAAGGTCATCATCAGAGAGGCGAATTCGCTGCTGGCAGGGAAGAACGCCGCCGCGATATAGGTGGCGTAAAAACCGAAGAGGAAGAAGTCGAACTGTTCCAGGAAGTTGCCCGAGGTGACCCGGAAAATTGCACTGGCCTTGCTGCGAGCGGATGTCGCTGGCGGATGGGTAGTAGCTTGCATGTTTTGTCTCCCGCGCTTTTTATGACATGCGCAACGTGGCGCATGGATCTTATTAGGGCGCAATACTGGAGCAGGTCGATCGATATGATAAGTGCATATTTAGCATCTATTGATGCGTCAAGGTTATCACTCCAACAGGATTGCCCTGCAACGTAAAATCTGAGAAAACGCGGTCCGTGTTTAGGGTCATCGCTAACGAGAGAGCAGTAATGAACGAAGAATTGCAGGTCATCGACCTTGAATTGGGTGACGGCAAAGCGGCCGTCAAAGGCGCCTTGATTACCACCCAATACCGCGGCTTTCTGGAGGACGGCACACAGTTCGATTCTTCCTGGGATCGCGGCAAACCTTTTCAGTGCGTGATTGGCACTGGTCGAGTGATCAAGGGGTGGGATCAGGGCTTGATGGGGATGAAGGTTGGCGGTAAGCGCAAGTTGCTGGTGCCGGCGCATCTGGCGTATGGCGAGCGTTCGATGGGCGCCATCACGCCCAATTCCAATCTGATTTTCGAGATTGAATTACTGGAAGTGCTGACGCGCGACGACTGACGCTGTTACGCCTCGAACCCCGGTAACTGGCCGATTCGCGCGCTGAGAAACTCCGTGAGCAACCGTGCGCGCAACGGTCGGTAGCGGCGTTCCGGGTAGAGCAGGAACGCTTCGTTGGCCGGGCCGTTCCACTGTGGCAGCACCCGTACCAGTTGGCCGTTTTCCAGCAAGTCGCTGACCAGCCAGGCCGGCGTGATGCACAGCCCTGCACCGAGCAGCAGGCCGTCACGGATCGCCAATGAGCTGTTGGCTCGATAGCGTCCTTGAGCAATGACGGTTACGCGTTCACCCTCGGGGCCGCTCAGTTCCAGTTGATCGCCGGTGGTCAGCCAGGCGAAGCGCAGGAAGTTGTGTGGGGCCAGATCTGTCGGGTGCTTCAATGGCGGATGCTTGCTCAGGTACGCAGGCGCAGCCACCAGAATCCGTGGCGATGTTGCGACACGGCGGGCAATGACATTCGGCGGTAGTACGCCTCCCAGACGCAGTGCCAGGTCGACGTTTTCCTCGGTCAAGTCGACAAAGCGGTCATTGAGGATCAGCTCGACCTCGATCTCCGGGTACTGCGCCATAAACTCCAGCAGCAAGGCATTCAGGCGCAACACGCCGAGGCTGACCGGCGCGTTGATACGCAGTAATCCTTGGGGGCGTTCGGTCAGACCTCTAACGTCGGCGAGTGCTTCGTCGTATTCCTCAAGAATTCGTTTCGTGCGTTCGTAGAAACGCTTGCCCGGCTCGGTCGGCGTCAATCCACTGCTGCCACGGGTCAGCAGGCGGGCACCCAATTGTTTTTCCAGTGCGGCGATCAGCTTGCTGACGCTGGGTTGAGTAGTCGCAAGCTCACGAGCTGCAGCGGACAAACTGCCGAGCTCTAGTGCACGGACAAAGCACTGCATGGCTTTCAGATCATTCATTACATTCAATTCTGGAATGGGCTGTATTCGAATTAACCTTCTACCACGTCTTTTTTGAATGGAACACGCTGGCCTCCTCGAAACGCTTCCTCAGGGAGATTCAGCATGAAAAGCCTTCACAGTGCATTGCCATTGATTCTGTCTTTGAGCGCCTTGTTCGCCATGGCTCCGGTCAACGCCCAGGAGCATTGGGTCAGCACCTGGACCGCCAGCCCTCAACCGATCTGGGGCCATGAACTGCCACTGCCCACACGCATTCCCGAAACCCTCACCGACAGCACCGTGCATCAGCAGTTGCGGATCAGCAGCGCGGGGGACCGGGTGCGCGTGGTGATTTCCAACGAGTACGGTCAGCAGCCTCTGGTGATCGGCGCTGCACGGCTGAAGCGGGTCGAGGAGAGCAATGCTGGGAAACCGCTGACCTTCAATGGCCAGACGCAATTGCGCATCGCCCCCGGCGAAAAACGCACCAGCGACCCGATTGACCTCCATGTCCCGGCCCTCGCGGAATTGCTGGTCTCGCTGTACCTGCCGCAACGCACGCCGCTGACCACCTTCCATTGGGACGGCAAGCAAACAGCCGTTATCAGCCCGGGTAACCAGACCCAGGCCATACAGCTAAAGGGCAACAGTGAGGTCGAAGCGCGGCTGTTCCTCAGCGAAGTACTGGTCGACGCAGCGCCTGAAACCCGTGGCGTGGTGGTGCTGGGGGATTCGATCACCGACGGTCGTGGCTCGGCGCTGAACGGCAATCGGCGCTGGACTGACTTTCTCGCGCAACGCTTGAGCGCCCAGCCTGTCGCCGTGCTCAACGCCGGGATCTCCGGCGCTCGTTTGCTTGACGATGGCATGGGCGTCAGTGCGTCGAAGCGCTTTGAACGTGATGTGTTGAGCCAACCCGGCGTATCCAGCGTGGTGCTGATGCTGGGGATCAATGACATCAGCTGGCCGGGCAGCACCTTCGCCCCGAATGCGCCGCTGCCATCAATCGAAACGCTGGTCACCGGCTACCAGCAGCTGATCGGGCAAGCCCGACAACACAAGATTCGCATCGTCGGGGCGACGTTGTTGCCTTTCGAAGGCGCTCTGGAGGGAAGCATCATCGCGCATTACCACAGCGCGAAGAAAGAACAACTGCGTCAAGAGCTCAACCGGTGGATCCGTAGCAGTGGAGCGTTTGATGCAGTGATCGACTTCGATAACATCGTCCGTGATCCGCAGCATCCTGCGCGGCTGTTGCCGGCATTCGACTCTGGAGACCACCTGCACCCAGGGGATCTGGGCAATCAGGCAATGGCCGAGGCGATCGACCTGAAAGCCCTGTTCCAGGTTCCTCGGCCGTAGCTTGCGAACAATGATCAGATCAAGCCTTCTACTTTCAGTGCCTGTTGCACGGCGGGGCGAGCGCCAACTCGCTTCTGGAAGGCCGAGATGGCTGGCCAGGGTGTCAGGTCGATGGCCATGTAGCCAGCCCAATTGACGATGGTGAACAGGTAAGCGTCGGCCACGCTGAACTGGTCGCCAGCGAGATAGTCCTGGCCAGTCAGGGCCTTGTCGATCAGACCCAGGCGACGGGCAATAGAGGCACGAGCGCTGTCTTTGAGTTCATCCGGGCTGGTGGGGTTGAACAGCGGTGCAAAGCTTTTGTGCAGCTCGGTTGCGATGAAATTCAGCCATTCCTGCACGCGGATGCGAGCCATGGACCCGGTGGGTGGCAGAAGGCCGGCGGTCGGCTTCTGGTCGGCCAGGTACTGGACGATGGCCGTCCCTTCAGTGAGCAGTTCACCGTTGTCCAGCTGCAACACCGGGACGTAGCCCTTGGGGTTGATCGTATAGAAATCCACGCCACTGGCGGTGGTGTGGGACTTGAGATCAACCTTCTCCGTTTCGTGGGCCAGGCCCAGTTCGCAGAGGACGATGTGTGGCGAAAGTGAGCAGGCACCAGAGGAGTAGTAGAGCTTCATACCTTTCTCCATTTCGGCAAGTGACGTCGGGAATCCAAACCGAGATGTCAAAAAAATCAGGGAGTGGGGAACTGGCTATAAAGCATAGCGCAACAAAATGAGCCCGATGGTGGCGTTATTATGGCCTTGGCGCCTTGGCCGCATGCCCTTGATTCGTTCCCAGTGGTCGTTTCTTAAGGCATAGCGCCAGGTGTTCACTATCGACTGGCCGAGGCCATCAGCACGCCAAAGCCTGCGAAGGTGACGCCTGACACCTTCGCGGCCAGCCAGGATCCTTTTTGACTCGACAGCCAGCCTTTGGCCGCATTGGCGAGCAGGGCATAGCTGCCATGGATCACGATCACCAGCACGCTGTAGGAACTGACCAGGGTAAAAAACTGGCTGTAGTAGTGCGCCGAGGTGTCGATGAACTGTGGAAACACCGCAAGAAAGAAGAACACGGCTTTGGGGTTCAACAGCTGGATCGACGCCGCTTCGATGAAGCGATACCCAGGGCTGGACGAGCTCACTTCACGCTCGGGGATGAAACGATCGGTGCGCCAGCTTTTGTAACCCAGGTACAAGAGGTACGCCGCGCCTGCATATTTCAGCGCGGTGAACGCGCTTGCGGAGGTCGCGAGTATCAGGCCAACGCTGGTTGCGCTGATACCGGCAACGACAAAGGCCCCCAGGGCGATACCCAAAATACCCGGCAGCGCGCCGCGCCAGCCATGGCGCAGCGCGTTGGAAAGCGTCATGACCACGCCAGGCCCAGGACTCAGAATGGTCAAGGCGGCGAACAGTAAAAATAACCCGTAGCTATTCATCTCTCACTCCATCAGGTGGCGCTGGCTGCGTGCCCGCAGATTGGCGTGACGAGGTGAGCGTGACAAACGCTTTAATTGCACGGCATATGTGACTAAATTAGACGCATGATCAATCAACTCCCTCCCTTGAATGCTGTTCGCGCTTTCGCGGCCGCCGCTCGTCATCAGAGCTTCAGCCTCGCGGCCGAGGAGCTGCATGTCAGCCACAGTGCTGTCAGTCGTCACATCAAACGGCTTGAGGAGCACCTTGGCGTGCTGCTGTTCGAGCGGCGTATCCGGCAATCGGTCCTGACCCCGGCAGGTCAGAGCTTCTTCGAGCAGGTCAGCGCTGGACTGTCACAGATTGCCAACGCCGCAGCGGCACTCAAGCAACAGGCCTCGCTGCGCACAGTGAAAATCAATGTCCGTCCGACCTTTGCCCAGCGCTGGCTGACTCCCAGGCTGGCGGATTTCATGGCGCTGCACCCGGACATCAAACCTGAGGTGGTCACTTCCACACTGGCGCCCGATCACGCACGAGACGGGTTCGACATTGTTATTCGACGTGGCCGCGACGGCTGGGCCCCCGACATTCACGCACAGGTACTGTTCGAAGATGAATTGCTGCTGGTCGCGGCGCCTTCGCTGATCAAGCGTCTACCGCTCGACGACTTGAACGCCCTGAGCCGACATACCTTGCTGACCGCCAAGACACGCCGCGAGGATTGGCACAACTGGGCCCTGCGTTTTGGCGAAGCGCAGTCAGCGACTCAGTCGGCGCTGCAATTCGATCACATGCATCCGGTGCTTCAGGCCGCTGTAGAGGGACAAGGCATTGCCTTGTGTCCGGCCTCCTTGCTGGGCAGTGACCTGTCGAGCGGTCGACTGATCTGTCCGCTGCCTGACTTGCGTATGCCGTTGCCGCGTTATTACTACGGTGTCTCGCCGGACATGACGGCGCAGACTCAGGTGTTTCTGGAGTGGTTGTTTGCCAAAATCGAAGAGGACGCCATGCGGTAGGTCGGTTGATCGCAGGATAATTGAGGTCTTGAGCGCCCGCAAAAAGCCCACCCACCGCGCAAGCGATGGATGGGCTTTTTAGTGCCGCAAGCGCTGGATCAGACCTTGACGATCCAACCCTCTGGCGCTTCGATGTCGCCAGTCTGCACACCGGTCAGCTCTTTGTAGAGCTTCTGGGTGACCGGGCCGACTTCCGTCTGGCTGTAGAACACGTGCAGTCTGTCGTTGTAGTCGATGCCGCCAATCGGCGTGATCACGGCGGCAGTACCGCAGGCGCCGGCTTCCTTGAAGTCGCTGATTTTGTCGATGAACACGTCGCCTTCAACGACTTCCATGCCCAGACGACTTTTTGCCAGTTCGATCAGCGACAGGCGGGTGATGCCCGGCAACACTGAAGGGGATTTGGGCGTGACGAATTTGTTGTCGTGGGTGATACCAAAGAAGTTGGCCGAGCCGACTTCTTCGATTTTCGTGTGGGTCATTGGGTCCAGGTAGATGCAATCGGCGAAATGCGCCTTCTTGGCCAGGGAACCGGGCATCAGGCTGGCGGCGTAGTTGCCGCCGACCTTGGCTGCGCCGGTGCCTTGTGGTGCGGCGCGGTCGTAGCTGGAGATCAGGAAGTTGTGCGGGGTCAGGCCGCCCTTGAAGTAGGCGCCGACCGGGATGCAGAAAATCGAGAAGATGAACTCGGGAGCGGTGCGCACGCCGATGTTGTCACCCACGCCGATCACGAACGGACGCAGGTATAGCGCGCCGCCAGTGCCGTACGGCGGAATGAAGCGCTCGTTGGCACGAACTACGGCCTTACAGGCTTCGATGAAATCTTCGGTTTCGACCTGCGGCATCAGCAGGCGAGCACAGCTGCGCTGCATGCGCAGGGCATTCTGGTCCGGACGGAACAGGTTGATCGAGCCGTCCTTGCAACGATAGGCCTTCATGCCTTCGAAGCATTGCTGGCCATAGTGAAGGGCAGTGGAGCCTTCGCTGATGTGCAGCACGTTGTCTTCAGTCAGGGTGCCTTTGTCCCACGCACCGTTACGCCAGTACGACAGAAAACGCTTGTCTGTCTTGATGTAGTCAAAACCCAGCTTGTCCCAATTAATGCTTTCGTTACCCATGACACCCTCTATCACTTAACAACCGTCGGAACGGTTCAAGGCTTCTGACGTTTTTTTGGATGGGGACAACAATACTTCATTCCGGGCCTAAATCGCAGCCCGGAATGCGGTTACTGATCGTTCCCATGCTCCGCGTGGGAACGATCATGGTGGGGCGGTTACAGGTGTAGCGCGTGGCCCAAAGCGCGCAGCGCCGCTTCCTGCACCGCTTCACCCAGTGTCGGGTGGGCGTGGATGGTGCCGGCGATGTCTTCCAGCCGTGCGCCCATTTCCAGGGATTGGCCGAACGCCGTGGACAACTCCGAAACACCGACCCCGACCGCTTGCCAGCCGACGATCAGATGATTGTCGCGGCGTGCCACAACCCGTACGAAGCCGCTTTTCGACTCCAGGGTCATCGCCCGGCCATTGGCGGCAAACGGGAAGTTGGCAACGATACAGTCCCAACCTGCGGTCTTTGCTTCATCCGGGGTCTTGCCTACCACTACCAGTTCCGGGTCGGTAAAGCACACGGCAGCAATGGCGGTGGGGTTGAACTCGCGGTGTTTGCCCGAGATCAACTCGGCGACCATTTCCCCCTGTGCCATGGCGCGGTGGGCGAGCATGGGTTCGCCGCTCAGGTCGCCGATGGCCCAGACATTGCGCATGCTGGTCTGGCAACGGTTGTCGATCTTGATCGCCGAACCGTTCATGTCCAGGCCCAGGGCTTCGAGGTTCCAGCCTTGGGTGTTGGCGCGACGGCCCACGGCGACCAGCACCTGATCGGTTTCCAGATTAAGGATCTCGCCGTTTGCGTCGCGCACTTGCAGGGTGTTGGCTTGCGCATCGAAGCCTTCGACGCTGTGCTTGAGATGCAGCTTCACGCCCAGCTGTTTCAGCGCGTCAGCAACCGGTTGAGTCAGTTCCTGATCGTAGGCCGGCAGAATCCGATCCTGTGCCTCGACCACACTGACCTCAGCGCCGAGCTTGCGATAGGCAATGCCCAGTTCCAGCCCGATGTAGCCGCCACCGACCACGATCAGCCGTTTTGGCACGCTTTTCGGCGCCAGGGCTTCGGTGGAGGAGATGATTGGCCCGCCGATTGGCAGCATCGGCAGGTTGACGCTTTTCGAGCCGGTGGCCAGCAACAGGTGCTCGCACTGGATGCGGGTATCGCCAACTTCGACGGTCTTGCCGTCAATGACCTTGGCCCAGCCCTGTATGACCTGGACCTTGTTCTTCTTCAGCAACGCCGCGACGCCGGTGGTCAGGCGATCGACGATGCCATCCTTCCACTCGACGCTTTTACCGATGTCCAGGGTTGGCGCCGAGACGTTGATCCCGAGGGCCGAGTGCTGGCTGTGATGCTGGGTCTGGTGGAACTGCTCGGCTACATGAATCAGCGCTTTCGACGGAATGCAGCCGATGTTCAGGCAGGTGCCGCCCAGTGCCTGGCCTTCGACCAGAATAGTGTTGATGCCCAGCTGGCCAGCGCGAATTGCCGCCACATAACCGCCAGGGCCGCCGCCGATGATCAGCAGCGTGGTGTTTAGAGTCTGTTGCATGCCTTGCTCCACAAATGCTTATTCCACAAACAGCGTGGCGGGTTGTTCGAGCAAGCCACGCATGGCCTGGATGAATTGCGCCGCGTCCATGCCATCGACCACGCGATGGTCGAAGGAACTGGAGAGGTTCATCATCTTGCGAATCACGATCTGGCCTTTGATCACCATTGGCCGTTCGACGATTTTGTTGACGCCGATGATCGCCACTTCCGGCAGGTTCAACACCGGGGTGCTGACGATGCCGCCAAGAGCGCCGAGGCTGGTCAGGGTAATGCTTGAGCCGGACAATTCATCGCGGCTGGCCTTGCCATTGCGCGCGGCAGTCGCCAGGCGGGAGATTTCTGCGGCGCTGTCCCACAAGCTGCGAGCTTCGGCGTGACGCACAACCGGCACCATCAAGCCGATGGCACTTTGGGTGGCGACGCCAACATGCACCGCGCCGAGGCGGGTGATGACCTGGGCTTCGTCGTCGTAACGGGCGTTGATCTGCGGGAAGTCGCGCAGGGCAACGACTATGGCCCGTACCAGGAATGGCAGCAGGGTCAGCTTGCCGCGGCTGGCGCCGTGTTTTTCATTCAGATGTGCGCGCAGTTCTTCCACGGCGGTCACGTCGATTTCTTCGACATAACTGAAGTGTGCAGCGCGCTGGGTGGCTTCCTGCATGCGCTGGGCAATCTTGCGCCGCATGCCGATCACCGGGATCTGCTGTTCGTCATGGCGTGCGGTGTAAGCAGCGCCAGCGGTCGACTGAACGGATGGACCGTGGGCGAGATACGCGTCGAGGTCTTCATGCAGAATCCGCCCGGCAGGGCCAGTGCCCTGAACCAGACGCAACTGAATGCCGGCGTCGAGTGCACGTTTGCGCACGGCCGGGGAGGCCAGCGGACGCTCATCGGCCTCGCGAGCAACCATCGGGCCTTGGCACACGGCTGGGCGCGGGGCCGCAACCGGTTTGTTTTCAACCACTGCTTCAACCTTGGGTGCTTCGATCGGCGCAGGTGTTTCTTTCACTGCCGCAGGCTGAGCCGACTCTTTAACGTTGCCCGCGCCTTCGACTTCAATGCTGATCAGTATGCTGCCAACCGCCATGACTTCGCCCGGTACACCGCCCAGCGCAATCACCTTGCCGTGAACCGGCGAAGGAATGTCGACCATCGCCTTGTCGGTCATCACATCGGCCAACACCTGATCTTCGACGACCATGTCGCCGACCTTGACGTGCCACACCGACAATTCAACTTCTGCAATGCCTTCGCCAATGTCCGGCATCTTGATAACGTGCGTGCCCATTCAGACCTCCATAACCCGATGCAAAGCCGCGCCCACACGGGACGGACCAGGGAAGTACGCCCATTCCTGAGCATGCGGATACGGGGTATCCCAGCCAGTGACGCGCTCGATAGGCGCTTCCAGGTAGTGGAAGCAGTGCTCTTGCACCAGGGCGACCAGTTCGGCGCCGAAACCGCAGGTGCGGGTCGCTTCGTGAACGATCACGCAACGTCCGGTTTTCTTCACCGACTTGACGATGGTTTCCAGATCCAGCGGCCACAGGCTGCGCAGGTCGATTACTTCAGCATCGACACCGGTTTCTTCGGCCGCGACTTGCGACACATAGACCGTGGTGCCGTAGGTGAGGATGGTGACATCCTTGCCCGGACGGGCGATGGCCGCCACGTCCAGCGGCACGGTGTAGTAACCGTCCGGCACTTGCGCGGCCGGGTGTTTCGACCAAGGGGTTACCGGGCGGTCGTGGTGGCCGTCGAACGGGCCGTTGTAGAGGCGTTTGGGCTCAAGGAAGATCACCGGGTCATCGTTTTCGATGGAGGCGATCAGCAGGCCTTTGGCGTCGTAGGGGTTGGATGGCATGACGGTGCGCAGGCCGCAGACCTGGGTGAACATTGCCTCAATGCTCTGGCTGTGGGTCTGGCCGCCGTAGATGCCGCCGCCGCATGGCATGCGCAGGGTCATCGGCGCGGTGAACTCACCGGCCGAGCGATAGCGCAGACGCGCCGCTTCGGAAATGATCTGGTCCGACGCCGGGTAGACGTAATCGGCGAACTGAATCTCGGCCACCGGCCGCAAACCGTAGGCGCCCATGCCCACGGCGACGCCGACGATGCCGCTTTCGGAGATCGGCGCGTCGAACACCCGCGAGGTGCCGTACTTGCTCTGCAAGCCTTCGGTGCAGCGGAATACACCGCCGAAGTAACCTACGTCCTGGCCGAAGACCACGACGTTGTTGTCGCGCTCAAGCATCACATCCATGGCCGAGCGCAGGGCCTGGATCATGGTCATGGTGGTTGTGGTCATGGCGGTGTCCAACTGGATATTGTTGTTGTGATCGTTCATGTCAGATCCCCAACTCTTGACGCTGGCGCTTCAAGTGCTCCGGCATCTCTTTGTAGACGTCTTCGAACATCGTCGCGGCGCTCGGAATCTGGCCACCGGCGAGGGTGCCGTACTGCTCGGCTTCTTTCTGCGCAGCAATGACTTCGGCTTCGAGTTCGGCGCTGACGGCGGTGTGTTCTTCTTCAGACCACTGACCGATTTTCACCAGGTGCTGCTTGAGGCGCGCAATCGGGTCGCCCAACGGGAAGTAGCTCCAGTCGTCGGCAGGACGGTATTTGGACGGATCATCGGACGTCGAGTGCGGGCCGGCGCGGTAGGTGACCCATTCGATCATGGTCGGGCCAAGGTTGCGGCGGGCGCGTTCGGCGGCCCACGCAGAGGCGGCGTAGACCGCGATGAAATCGTTGCCATCGACCCGCAGGGAGGCGATGCCGCAACCGACGCCACGACCGGCGAAGGTAGTGGCTTCACCACCGGCAATCGCCTGGAACGTGGAGATTGCCCACTGGTTGTTGACCACGTTGAGGATCACCGGCGCGCGGTAAACGTGGGCGAAGGTGAGGGCGGTGTGGAAGTCTGATTCAGCGGTGGCGCCGTCGCCAATCCAGGCCGAGGCGATCTTGGTGTCACCCTTGATCGCCGAAGCCATGCCCCAGCCCACGCCTTGTACGAATTGGGTGGCCAGGTTGCCGGAAATGGTGAAGAAGCCTGCGTCTTTAACCGAGTACATGATCGGCAACTGACGGCCCTTGAGCGGGTCGCGCTCGTTGGACAGCAACTGGCAGATCAGGTCCACCAGCGGTACTTCGCGAGCCATCAGGATGCTTTGCTGGCGGTAGGTCGGGAAGCACATGTCGTCGATGTTCAAGGCCAGGGCCTGAGCGCTGCCGATGGCTTCTTCGCCAAGGCTCTGCATGTAGAACGACATTTTCTTCTGACGCTGGGCGACCACCATGCGGTTATCGAAGATCCGCGTTTTGAGCATGGCGCGCATGCCTTTGCGCAGGATCTCGACCGGCACGCCTTCGGCCCACGGACCGAGGGCATTGCCCTGGTCGTCGAGCACGCGAATCAGGCCGCGGGCCAGGTCGGCCGTGTCGGCGGGTTCAACGTCGATTGGGGGTTTGCGCACCAGGCCTGCGTCGGTCAGACGCAAGTAGGAGAAGTCGGTTTTGCACCCCGGGCGACCCGAAGGTTCGGGAACGTGCAGGCGCAGCGGTTCGTACGGTTGGTTCATGGCTTCTACGCTCGATCTTGTGAATTTCTTGTAGTGGGCGCGCTAGCTGACGATCTTTCTTTGGGTAAAAGAAATCTTGTCCTACAACAATCATAGGCCTCGCCAAGAAGAATATTTCTCTGTGTTTCGTTGCGCTTTAAGTCATTTGAGGATAAAAAATCTGCATAAACATAAAAAACAGGTGGTTTATTCTCATGCGCAAACTGGATCGTACCGATATCGGGATTCTCAACAGCCTCCAGGAGAACGCCCGCATCACCAACGCCGACCTCGCACGCTCGGTCAACCTGTCGCCGACGCCTTGCTTCAACCGGGTCAAGGCGATGGAAGAACTGGGGCTGATTCGCGAGCAAGTCACGCTGCTCGACGCCGATTTGCTCGGGCTGCACGTCAATGTGTTCATCCACGTCAGCCTCGAGAAACAAGTCGAAGAAGCCCTGCAGCACTTCGAAGAAGCGATTTCCGACCGACCGGAAGTGATGGAGTGCTACCTCATGGCCGGCGATCCGGATTACCTGATCCGCGTACTGGTGCCGACCATCCAGTCGCTGGAGCGTTTCATGATGGACTTTCTGACCAAGGTCCCGGGCGTGGCGAACATCCGTTCAAGCTTTGCGCTCAAACAGGTCAGGTACAAGACTGCGTTGCCATTGCCGGCCAATGGCTTGACGCTGGCGGGATAGCTCCATTAGGGATAGCTCCATTAAGGATAGCTCCGTTCATCACAGGACTTTGCCATAACGCTTGCGCGGTGCTTTATTCATAAAAGTGCATAAGAGAGCCAGTCGCCCTCATCTGCGCAAGCCGATAAGCGTTGCCGAGCCTGAGGTGATGAGATGGGCGAATGGGAGGTTTGCGAGTGCAAGGGCGCAGCTTCCTGGTCAGGTTGGCACAGGTTGCTTTTGGCTCTGCTGTTGTGCGTTGCCTCGCAGGTCGTACCTGCTCAGGATCGGCCCGTTCTGATCGCCATCGCCATTGCCCATAACCAGACATTTGACCAGGCAGCGGGCGCTATCCAGGAGGGCCTGGAAGACGTTGCAACCGTTAGACACCTCAATGTGGCGTCTGCCGATAGCGTGATCAAAAGTGTCATGCAAGGGGAGACCGATTTAGCCATCGTCCCCGTTTCTGCCCTGAGTGAATTTGTCCCTGCCTTCGCAATATACGGCCTGCCATTTACATTCTCCGAGACAAGGCCCTTTTCATTTTTCATGAGCTCGCAGTTGCAGCCGCAACTGGCCGAGCAACTTAAAGAGCAGGGATTGCAGGCGTTGGGCGGGGTCTGGTACGGGGGAACGCGGGTTATTGCCAGCCAGCTTCCCCGGCGTTCGCCTACGGACTTCAAGGGCACCAGGCTCGCGGTTTCCAGCGATGATTGGCAGTCGATGGATTTTTCAGGCGTGGGCGCCGAGTCGATCAAGATGTCTGATACGGACATGGCGTCGGCATTGGCCACCGGGGCGGTTGATGCGGCAGAAGTCCCCTGGGATCGCGTTACGAAAATCAAGGCCGCATTCGTGACGCAAAGCGATCATCGCTTCAGCGGGTTGATTGCCATCTACAAGGCTTCGCGTTTTTCAGCATTGCCTGCTCCAGCACGCGAGCGCATCACCCAGGTCATGAACTACGCCGAGGAATATGTCACCTCGAACATTATCGCTCGGGAGAGTGAGGCGATCGATGCGGTGCAGTCCTCCCCGTACATCACCTGGATGGGCGTCGATGAGGGGATGCGTGCTCAATGGCAGGTGGCATTGGCCAACCGCCAGGCATCGGCTATCGAGAAAATTGGTCCATCGCTGGTGAGCGAGGCGAGAAACAATCCGAATTACACACAGCGCTTGAGCAAGGCGACCCCGACCTTTTCCATCAACTGGAATGCCTGGTTTCAATCCTCGCCCAGGCAGGTCAAGAATGTCTTGGCCGCAGGCAAACCCTATGATTTTGTACTGGATCTTGGTCGGGGCATCTATCCCGGGGCATTGAGTAGCGGGATCAGCAGCCTGCTGCAGCAAGAAATCGCTGCGGATCCGGACAGCGACGAGATCCACTTGCTGGTTCGGCCAGTGCTGATGGGCGGCATACTCGAGCCGGCACCGGGTTCGGATTTTCGGGCTCGCAGATTCAATGTCCACCGCGATCGCCTGCCGGCCAGGACCGCTGACGAGTCTCTGCGGGAAAAAGCGCGCCATCACCTCATCGGCTTGAGCGACCTGGCCAAGGCGTTGAGTGTCGATGCGCCCATGGCGTGGCCGCTTATCGCCCGTCAGGCGGGTTGTGCGCAGGTCGTCCTCTCGATTTGGGATGCTGCGGGGCTGCGGCCTCTGGACTACATCGTGGTCAGTGTGCCGGTGAGCGACGTCGGACAGCAGTACCCGCCGGCGTGCGACACCAGCCTGAGAGGCGGAGAACTGGTGTCCGGATTGGAGAGGCTGCTGGAGGTCGGAAAAAATGCGCGGCAGACGTCGTCCGCAGACGCCGCCTTACATTTGTTTGACTTGATTCCCAGGGGCGAGGGCGATGCTGCGACGGTTGCGGTGTACGTTGATCACTCAGAGTTTGACGCCGCCCAGCGTCAAGGAAAGATGCCGCCAGTCTATGCGTGGGAGCTTGCAGGCAATCTGACGCACTTTCTGGAGCAGGACTCCATGCTGCCAGCCTCAATCGCGAACACCCGCGAGCACTTGGGTTCCGCCCAGCCTTACACCGATGTCGTCAGGCAGATGAACAATATGCTGTTCAACGGCCGTACCCCGGAAGATCAGCGGAATGCTGACGCGGCAAGGGCGGCGATGCAGCGTCTGACACAACGTGTCGAAGTCCCGGTGGTATTGGTGCGTTACTTCGATTCGTGGGGAGAAATGCAAAACCTGCCGCTGGCCTTGTTGGGCGCCGATGCGCCTGACCAACTGTTCTCCCATCGAATTACCGTTGTCCAGCCGTTACAGGACGCCCAGACGCTCGAACCCGGCACCTGTTTCAGCGGTTGGGACTTTGCAATTCCCAAAGCACTGGATGGCGTGGGGGCCGAGTCCGCCGAGTTGTTGATGAAGGATGACTGGCGGATGCAAGGGCGTGATGTCAACTGGTATCAGAACAACACCGACTTGCTCAAGTTCATGACCCAGGCTGACACACCTTCGGTGACCAGCAGCGCCTTGGTGCTTCTCGCGCATCACGGCAAGGGTGACGTCACGTTCTCCACCTCAGGGCTTCCTGGCCGGGTGCTGGACTCTGACATGAGAAGGCATTTCACGCCGGGTAGCGTGGCAATCCTGACGGCGTGTTCCACCCTTGGCGTCTCGGCCGCCAGTCAGACTTTCGTCAATATGCTGGTGCGTCGAGGTGTGGGCGCCGTGGTTGCTTCACCTTTCCCGGTGGACTCGGATTTCGGTACCCGGCTTTCGGTCAGTTTCGTTGCGGTGGCTCAGCAGTTGCGGGCAAGTGGTACGTCCGCGCGGTTCATTGATATTTTCAATCGGGCCTTACAGAAAACCATCGATGCCTATGGCAAGAACTCGGGCTATGCGGACATGGCCCTGGAATTCCAGATCATAGGTGATCCTGAATTACGCATGTGTGGTGCCCCGACAGGATCAAGTCAGCAAACGGGAAAGGTCAACGGGCGCTTCAGAGTGTCAGGTGGTCGACTGTCAGTGAGCCGCTTGCACGTCACAACCGATTGATCGGAATCTTCAGGTAAGTCACACCATTGTCTTCGGCGGGCGGCAGATTCCCTGCGCGCATGTTGACCTGAATCGCCGGCAGCAACAGCCTCGGCATGCATAGCCCGGCATCACGCCGGGTGCGCATGGCGACGAAAGCGGCTTCGTCGATACCGTCATGCACATGGATATTGCTTTTGCGTTGTTCGGCGACGCTGGACTGGCACGCAAATGCGCGGTCCGCAGGCGGGTAGTCGTGGCAGACGTAGAGGCGGGTGCCTGCGGGGAATGCCAGCAGCTTGTGTATGGAGGCGAACATTTGCCGCGGGTCACCACCGGGGAAGTCGCAGCGTGCGGTTCCCACGTCGGGCATGAACAAGGTGTCGCCCACCAGAATCAGTTCATCGTCGATCAGGTAGGCCATGTCCGCCGGGGTATGACCCGGCACATGCAACGCCCTGGCCTTGAGGTTGCCGATGGTGAACTCCTCGTCCGGTGCAAACAGATGGTCGAACTGCGAACCGTCGATTTTGAATTCCGGCTCAAGGTTGAACAGGGTTTTGAACACGTCCTGAACCTTGCAAATCAGCTGGCCGATGGCGATCTTGCCGCCCAGTTCCCTGCGCAGGTAGGGCGCCGCGGACAGGTGGTCGGCGTGGGCGTGGGTTTCCAGCAGCCACTGCACCTGCAAACGATGTTCGCGGATGAAGGCAATCACTCGGTCGGCCTGGGTGGTAGCGGTTCGCCCCGATGCGGGATCATAGTCGAGCACCGAGTCGACGATCGCGCAGTGCCCGCCATCGAGTTCAAAGATCACGTAGGTGTACGTCGACGAGGCTTCGTCCAGGAAGGCTTGAATCAACGCTGACATGGGGCAGATCCTTTCGGGATGAGTCCAGAAGGTAAATAGATTGTCTGCACCCTGACCAGCATTGATGTGATTCAAGTGCGGATAAGTTGTCGTGGGTTGTATTGTAGGGGATTCCAGTGCCGGTTTTTTCCGGTTGTCTTAAAAGTCGATCAGAGCGTTTTATGCTGCTTACAACATTCTTTGGTGTGGTAATGGGCTTGGTCCTGGGCTTGACCGGTGCCGGTGGCGGCATTCTCGCGGTGCCGGCTTTAGTGTTGGGTTTAGGCTGGAGCATGACCCAGGCGGCACCGGTGGCGCTGTTCGCCGTGGGCAGCGCGGCGGCGGTCGGTGCCATCGATGGCTTGCGACACGGCCTGGTGCGTTACCGCGCGGCGTTGTTGATCGCATTGCTCGGGGCGCTGTTCTCGCCGGTGGGTATCTACTTCGCCCATCGCTTGCCGGAAAAAGTCTTGATGATTCTGTTCAGCCTGCTCATGGTCATCGTGGCGTGGCGGATGCTGCGGCGCGAGTCGCGCGATTGCGGGCCGAGTGATCATGGCAGCGCTTCCTGGGGGCAGAAAAACTGCATGCTCGATCAACGCACCGGGCGCTTTTCCTGGACCGCTAAATGCACGGCGACCCTGGCGGCATTGGGCGCTGTCACGGGCATTGTTTCCGGGCTGCTCGGAGTCGGCGGCGGTTTTCTGATCGTGCCGGCCTTCAAGCAACTGACCGATGTACAGATGCGTGGAATCGTTGCCACCTCGTTGATGGTGATCAGCCTGATTTCGGCGATAGGGGTTATCGGCGCGTTTCAGGCAGGGGTGTCCATTAGCGCTACGGGTGGGGCTTTTATTGTCGCGAGCATCGTCGGAATGCTGTTTGGTCGACGGCTGACATCCCGCGTTTCGGCCAGAGGGTTGCAGGTGGGATTTGCCAGCATTTGCATCGTCGTGGCCGGCTACATGCTGTTCAAGGCGTGAGGGGGCAAGCCTCACTGAAATACCACCAGTGAAGCGCATAGAAGTTCCTGATAGCGGGTAATGTCTTTTGCAGCGGTGCAAACGGTGTAACTGGCAAGATGCACCCTGCTCAGGTTTACTAGTAACACTGCAATGGCATTACTGTGCGCAGTCGTGGTTACAACAGGCACAGACATCAAGGTTAAAAAATGGATCACTACGCCCCGCGATCCTGGCAACCCCACGAACGGCCCAGCTTGCCGGGTTCGCCGTCGACCCCGCTGCACCCCACACGCAAACGTCTGGCCTATGCGCTGGTCGGACTGCTGGTGGCGTTGACCGGCGGTTTGGGGAACTCGCTGGTAATCGCCAATCTGCCTTACCTGCAAGGTGCGCTGGGGGCGACCACCGCCGAGATGGCCTGGTTACCGGCGGCCTATGTCATGACCAACGTGTCGATGAACCTGCTGCTGGTGAAATTTCGTCAGCAGTTCGGTCTGCGGGCGTTTACCGAGGTTTTTCTGGTGCTGTATGCGCTGGTGACCTTTGGCCATTTGTTCGTCAATGACCTGAACTCGGCGATTGCCGTGCGGGCCGCCCATGGCATGGTCGGCGCAGCGCTGAACTCGTTGGGTTTGTATTACATGATCCAGGCCTTCCCGGCGAAGTGGCGAATGAAGGCACTGGTGCTGGGGTTGGGCACCTCGCAACTGGCCTTGCCGCTGGCCCGGTTGTTTTCCGAAGATTTGCTACAGATCGCCGAATGGCGAGGGCTGTATCTGTTCGAGCTGGGGCTGGCGCTGACCTCGCTGGGCTGTGTGTTCCTGCTCAAGCTGCCGCCGGGCGACCGCTTCAAAACCTTTGAGAGACTCGACTTCCTGACGTTCACGTTGCTGGCCAGCGGCGTCGCTTTACTCTGCGCGGTGCTGTCGCTGGGGCGTATCGACTGGTGGCTTGAGGCACCGTGGATCGGCATTGCTTCGGCGGGCTCGATCATGCTGATCATGGCCGGGCTGGCCATCGAGCATAACCGCAGCAACCCGATGCTGATGACCCGATGGCTGGGCAGCGGGGCGATGATTCGTCTGGCGTTGGCGGTGATCCTGATTCGTATGGTGCTCTCGGAGCAGTCCACCGGAGCGGTGGGATTTTTGCAGGCGCTGAACATGAGCAGCCAGCAGATGCGCACCCTTTATGCCGTCATGCTGCTGGGCAGTATTGCCGGCCTGGCGACCAGCGCCCTGACCATCAACCCGGCGCATCTGTTCATGCCTGTGGTCATCTCTCTGGCGTTGATGGCGGTGGGCTCGGTGATGGACAGTTTTTCGAACAACCTGACCCGCCCGGCCAACATGTACTTCAGCCAGTTCCTGCTGGCCTTTGGCGGAACGTTTTTTCTCGGGCCGACCATGGTCTATGGCACACGCAATGTGCTGACCAATCCGCGCAATCTGGTGAGTTTTTCGGTGCTGTTCGGGATCTGTCAGAACCTCGGCGGGCTGATCGGCTCGGCGTTGCTGGGGACGTTCCAGATCGTGCGCGAGAAGTTTCATTCCAACACTATCGTCGAGCCCCTGACGCTGCTCGACCCACGGGTAGCCGGCCGCGTGCAAAGCGGCGGCTCGGCTTATGGATCAATCATCGCTGACCCGGATTTACGCACCCTCCAGGGCATACGCAGCCTCGCTAGCGCAGCGACCCGTGAAGCCAACGTGCTGGCCTATAACGATGTGTTCATGCTGATTGCGGTGATCGCCGTGCTGACCATGCTCTGGATTTTTTTGCGCAGCCTGTGGCTGATGAGCACGACCAAAGCGCCCAAGCCTGTGCCTGCCACCCCATCCCCTGTTCAACCCAGTGGTGCCACCTCTCCATGACCGAACTGACGAAGACGACCACCAACGCCATTGCCGCAACGCCCGAGGGCACCGAGCTGCCATCTACGCCGGCCACCGAGCCGCGCTCGCTACGGGTGCGGGTTATCTCGTCCATGGGCTTTGCTGCCATTGCAATCGTCGGAGTGTTGATTGTGCTGTATGCCTGGCAATTGCCACCGTTCAGCAGCGCCATCGAGACTACGGAGAACGCGTTGGTCCGGGGCCAGGTGACGATCATCGGGCCGCAGCTCAGCGGCTATGTGTATGAGGTGCCGGTGCAGGATTTCCAGTTCGTCAAAGCCGGGGATCTGCTGGTGCGCCTGGACGACCGCATCTACAAGCAGCGTCTGGATCAGTCGCTGGCGCAACTCGCGGTGCAGAAGGCGGGGTTGGCCAATGTGGTGCAACAACGCAACAGTGCCGAAGCGACCATTAAATTGCGTCAGGCCGCGTTGGTCGACAGTCAGGCCCAGGTCCGTAAAAGTGCGGCAGACCTGCGGCGTAACGAAGAGCTGATCGTTGACGGCTCGGTCTCCAGGCGCGATCTGGATGTGGCCCGCGCGGCCAACGCGCAAACCATCGCCGCCGAGGCTCAAGCCCAGGCGACCCTGGAAATCGCCCGGCAGGACCTGCAAACGGTGATCGTCAATCGCGGTTCGCTGGAGGCGGCGGTGGCCAGCGCTGAGGCTGTGGTTGAACTGGCGCGCATCGATCTGTCCAATACCCGGGTCATCGCCCCACAGGACGGTCAGCTCGGGCAGATCGGTGTGCGTCTGGGAGCCTACGTCAATTCGGGCGCGCAGTTGATGGCGCTGGTGCCGAACCAGCTGTGGGTGATCGCCAACCTGAAAGAAACCCAGATGGACAATGTTCAGACTGGCCAACCAGCGACTTTTACCGTCGACGCCCTCAATCACCAGAAATTCCACGGTCGGGTGCAGCGGATCTCTCCGGCCACCGGCTCGGAGTTCAGTCTGCTGCAAGCCGACAATGCCACCGGCAACTTCGTCAAAATCGCCCAGCGGGTTCCGGTGCGTATTACCGTCGATCCCGATCAGCCACAAAGCGAACGGCTCCGACCGGGGATGTCGGTGGTGGTGAGCATTGATACGGCGGGGGAAGAGGGCGTCGCAGGTAAAAATTGATCGTTTGATCGTTCCCACGCTCCTGCGTGGGAAGGCATCTCGTGACGCTCTGCGTCACATCAAGGGCGGACGCAGAGCGTCCAGGGCGGCATTCCCACGCGGAGCGTGGGAACGATCAAGGTGACTCTAACTCGCCATCATTGGTGGCATCGTCCCCAGCAGCGATACCGCCGCGACGGCGGCAACGCCCAGCAGCCACTCAAGCATCACACTGGTACGCAGTGTCGACAGGCGCTTGTGGCAGTCTTTCACTCTAAGGCGATTGAACAGCGCCAGTCCCAGCATGCCGCCGACCAGCAGCACCTTGATCAGTAGAATCAGCGCAAAACCGGACAGCAACGGCGTCGGCCAAAAGGCGCCGGTGAGTACGCGGACGTTGATCAACCCGGTGACCAGCAAACCGGCCACCAGCCCGTAACCGACACCGCTGAATCGTTGCAGTATCAAGCTGACCGGATGGGTTGCTGGTTGCAGCACAATCATGACCAACAGCATCAACCCACCGAGCCAGGCGCCGACGCACGCTAGATGAATCACCTGGTTGAGGATCAGTAACTGGCCGTTGAGACCATCGAGCATTGCGCCGTGTCCGACCGGCGCCAGCGTTGCCAGCAGCAGGCTGCTCAGGGCCAGTCGTAGAGGAAACGATCTGCCTGGCGGTGTGATCAGGCACACCATTAACAACAGATTGAGCAGCAGGTGCCAGCTCCAGACCTGCCCGAAAAACGTATTGCTCAGGACTAACTGCAACGTCGGCAGGTCAATCGCCGCCTGCCATGAACCAGCCATGCTGCCGGTGATCAGCAACAGCCAGCAAGCCCCGCTGGCGAGCGCCAACGAGGCGAGCAGTTTCGTTACGCCAGCGAGACGTCGATCCAGTACGCCAAGCGCCTCTGTAAGCGGCTCGCGGCGTAACAGCAGGGGCCTGAAGACACAGGCACCAAACAGCATCAGCACCCCGGCGAAATGCAGGAATCGGCACAGGACCAGCGCGCTCGACATGAATTATTGGCCGACCTTGAAGCTGTAGTTGCCTTCACTTTTATGGGTGTCGACCGAGACCGCGTGCCACTCGACCTTGTAATTGCCCGCTGCCAATGGAGCTGCTGGAGTCACGATCAGGGTCTTTTTGTCGCTGCCTTCGGTGGTGATGCTTTTGACCGCGACATCAGCGCCGTCCTTGCTGAGGGTGACTTTGGTAAAGGCTGCTTCAACACCTTCGGAGAACACCAGTCGTAATTCCTTGGGGGCAGCAGCGGTACTGTCAGCGGCCGGCGTTTCGCTTTTCAGGTGCGCGTGGGCAAACACCGAAGAGGCGGCGAGCAGCGCGCTCAGCAGGGCGGTGGTAGTCAGGGCTTTTTTGATCAGCATTGGCAGGTACCTTCATTGAATACGAGGGGGCGCTAATAGAGCATGACGCAGGTGCCGAGCGAAACGGTACTCAGCGTTTTCTCGGGGGAAGTCTAGCGTACGAAGTTTCGTTTGCGGCTGTCGCCCCGAACTAGAGCGGATGCTAGTCTTGACCAACGCTGTCGTCAGGGAGCCCTCATGGGCAATCACAAGATCGAGATTCGTCGCAGTAACGTCGAAAAAATTCTGCTGGCGGCCGAAAAAATCTTCGCCGAGAAAGGATACGGCAGCACGGCGATGGCCGATATTGCCAGAGAAGTGCAACTGCCGCGCTCCAACCTGCACTACTACTTCAGCACCAAAAGTGAGCTGTACAGCGCCGTGCTGTTTGATCTGCTGGATGTGTGGAAGCAGGACGCGTTGTGCTTCGAGATGTTCGATGATCCGCGGGTGGTGCTGAGCAGCTACATCCGCGCCAAGATGAACCATTCCCGTAGCCGGCCTTATGGCTCGAAAGTCTGGGCCAATGAAATCATTCATGGCGCACCGACCCTTGGAGAGGCGCTGGATGCGAGCCTGTACGACTGGGCGAAAATGAAGGAAGCGAAAATTCGTCAGTGGGTGGAAGACAAACGCATCCTGGCGGTGGAACCCTCCGCGCTGCTGTACATGATCTGGGCCTCGACCCAGCATTACGCTGACTTCGATCACCAGGTGATGATCCTCAACGATCACCAACCGCTGTCGGATATGCAGTTTGAACGGGCGGTACAGACCGTGACCAGCGTGATTCTGCGGGGGATTGGGTTAGAGCCGTGAACCCACGCAGCTCGTTCCCACGCTCTGCGTGGGAATGCAGCCCGTGACGCTCTGCGTCACAAAAGCGGACGCAGAGCGTCCTGAGAGGCATTCCCACGCAGAGCGTGGGAACGATCATCAGCAGGTCCGTTTAAACCGCCACGCGATACGGATTCCTCGGATCGTGGTCCCAGTCCAGGAATGGCTTGCCGGTGTCGATGGGTACCATCTCGATACAGTCCTGAACCGGGCAGGTGATCTGGCATAGATTGCAGCCCACGCACTCGTCGTCGATTACTTCATATTGATGCGTGCCGTCAGGCTGCTTGAGGCTGGCGATCGCTTGGTGCGCGGTGTCTTCACAGGCGATGTGGCAGCGACCGCAGCCGATGCACGCGTCCTGGTCGATTTTGGCGATGACCTGGTAGTTCATGTCCAGGTACTTCCAGTCCGTGGTATTGCTCACCGCCCGACCCGAAAATTCCTGCAGGCTGGTGTAGCCTTGGCTATCCATCCAGCGCGACAGACCGTCCTTCATCTCCTCAACGATGCGAAAACCATGCAGCATCGCTGCCGTGCACACCTGCACCGCGCCGCTGCCCAGGGCGATGAATTCTGCCGCATCGCGCCAATTGCCAATGCCGCCAATGCCGCAAATCGGCAGGCCACGGGTTTGTGGGTCACGGGCAATCTCGGCCACCATGTTCAGCGCAATCGGTTTGACCGCCGAGCCGCAGTAACCGCCATGGGTGCTTTGGCTGCCAACCATTGGATGAGCGACCATGCGATCCAGGTCGATACTGGTAATGGAGTTGATGGTGTTGATCAGCGACACCGCATCGGCACCGCCACGGTGGGCGGCGCGGGCGGCAACGCGAATGTCGGTGATGTTGGGCGTGAGTTTGACGATCACCGGCAGTGAGCAGTAAGTCTTGCACCAGCGGGTAACCTGCTCGACGTATTCCGGGACCTGGCCGACCGCTGCGCCCATGCCGCGTTCAGGCATGCCGTGAGGGCAACCAAAGTTCAGCTCGACACCATCAGCGCCGGTGGCTTGTACCAGCGGCAGGATGGCTTTCCACGACTCTTCGACGCAGGGCACCATCAAGGACACGATCAGTGCGCGGTCCGGCCAGTCCTTTTTGACCTGGGTGATTTCCCGCAGGTTGATTTCCAGTGAACGGTCGGTGATCAGCTCGATGTTGTTGATGCCGATGACCTCGCGGTTGGCGCCGAAGTGGGCGGAGTAGCGCGACGACACGTTGACCGCCGCCGGGTCCTCACCGAGGGTTTTCCAGACCACGCCACCCCAGCCGGCCTCAAAGGCGCGGACTACGTTGTAGGCTTTGTCGGTGGGCGGTGCGGAGGCCAGCCAGAATGGATTGGGGGCTTTGATGCCAGCGAAGACAATCGACAGATCGGCCATTTATGCAGCCTCCACATTGAGCATGAGTTGGGCATTGATGGCTTCAGCGGCCAGCTTGCCGTGCTGCACGGCCTGGACGGTGAGGTCCTGGCCGAGGCTGGTGCAGTCGCCTCCGGCATAGACTCCGGGGATGCTGGTGCGCAGCTGTTCGTCCACCAGAATGCGCTCGCCCTCGCGCTTGAGTTCACGGGCCAGCGGATCGTTCAGCGCTGCGTCGTCGAAGGACTGGCCGATGGCTTTGAAGATCGCATCGGCGGCCAGCTCGAAGGTTTCGCCGGTGCGTTGCAGTAGACCGTTTTCCAGCCGCGTGCGGGCAAAGCGCATGCCGCGTACCTGACCCTTTTTATTGAGCAAGACTTCTTCGGGCTGAGCCCAGGTCAACAGACGTACCTGATTGGCCTTGGCAATATTCTGTTCATGCTCGGTGGCGCCCATTTCCGCAAGGCCGCGGCGGTACACCAGGTTCACGTCGCGAGCGCCGAGGCGAGCCATTTGCACGGCCATGTCGATGGCGGTATTGCCGGCGCCAAGGACGATGCAGCGATCGGCCAGTGGTAATTGCGTCAGGTCATCGGCCTGGCGCAGCTCACGGATGTAATCGGTGGCAGCGAGCATGCCGGGGGCGTCTTCGTGGGCCAGACCGAGCTGCTTGCTGGCAGCCAGGCCGAGGCCGAGGAACACCGAATCGAACTGCTGATGCAGTTCAGTGAGGCTGAGGTTGTCGCCGAGTTTGTGCCCGTGACGGATCTCGATCCCGCCGATACCCAGTAGAAACTCCAGTTCCTGTTGAGCGAAGTCGTCCACCAGCTTGTATTTGGCGATCCCGTATTCGTTGAGTCCGCCGGCTTTCTCGCGGGCCTCGAAAATCACCACCTCATGGCCATGCATCGCCGAGCGATGAGCGCAGGACAACCCCGCCGGCCCGGCACCGGCCACAGCGATGCGTTTACCGGTCGGCGCGGCACGTTTGAATGGGTGTTCGCTGAACTGCGCGTTGTCCACGGCGTAACGTTGCAGCAAGCCGATCAGCACTGGCGCGCACTCTTGAGCGTTGTTGCGCACGCAGGCTTGCTGACACAGGACTTCGGTCGGACAGACCCGTGCGCAACTGCCGCCCAGGATGTTCGCCGAAAGGATTGTCTGCGCGGCGCCCTGAACGTTTTCCTGATGGATATTGCGAATGAACGACGGAATGTCGATCTCGCTCGGGCACGCATTGACACACGGTGCGTCGTAGCAATACAGGCAGCGCGAGGCTTCCAGTGTGGCCTGACGGGCATTGAGCGGCGGCGCCAGATCGGTGAAATGGCCGGCAAGGGCGGCCGCGTCCTCATGGGGATGCGGGAGGTGGCTCAGGGTCTTGATCACGGTGATGGCCTCACGGTTTTTGAGGTACTGCCTCTGATGGGCATTGGTATTGGGGTATCGCACGTTCTACCTGGTGATCGTTCCCACGCTTTGCGTGGTAACGCCTCCGGGGACGCTCCGCGTCCCACGCTTGTGACGCAGAGCGTCACGGGCTGCATTCCCACGCAGAGCGTGGGAACGATCAAAAGCGTGGGAACGATCAAGCCCCGGATTCAGCGCTTTACGGGAACCGGTCGCTGCAACTCGGCGCGTTTGTTCAGCAGATCGAACACCGCCGGATAGGCCGGGCGTTCGATGTAACGCCCGGCACCGCGCTCGGCCCGCAGGTCGCCGTCGACCCAGACCAGCCGACCCTGGCTGATGGTATGGCTGGGTACGCCGCGCACGGTCTTGCCTTCGAAGATATTGAAGTCGACCTGCTGGTGATGGGTCTTGGCCGAAATGGTGCGGGTGCCTTCCGGGTCCCAGAGCACCAGATCGGCATCGGCACCGACGCGAATCGCGCCTTTGCGTGGGTAGAGGTTGAAGATCTTCGCGGTGTTGGTTGAGGTCAGGCCGACGAATTCCTGCATCGACAGCCGTCCGGTGTTCACCCCTTCATCCCAGAGCACGGCCATGCGGTCTTCGATACCGGCAGTGCCGTTGGGGATTTTGCTGAAGTCATCACGGCCAGCGGCTTTCTGTTCGGCGCAGAAGCAGCAATGGTCAGTGGCGGTGGTGTGCAGGTTGCCCGATTGCAGGCCGTGCCAAAGCGCGTCTTGATGGCCGCGAGGGCGGAAGGGCGGGCTCATCACATAACCGGCGGCTGTTTGCCAATCCGGGTGTTGGTAGACGCTGTCGTCCAGCAGCAGGTGTCCGGCCAGGACTTCACCGTAGACCGGCTGCCCCTTGCTGCGCGCATAGGTGATTTCATCCAGTGCCTCACGGGTCGAGACGTGGACCAGATACAGCGGCGTACCGAGGGTTTCGGCTATCCGGATTGCGCGGCTGGCCGCTTCGCCTTCAACCTGGGATGGCCGCGACAACGGATGCGCCTCGGGGCCGGTGATGCCTTGGGCCATCAGTTTGCGTTGCAGGTGATAGACCAGTTCGCCATTTTCCGCGTGCACCGTCGGCACCGCGCCCAACTCCAGACAGCGTTCGAAGCTGGCCACCAGCGTATCGTCGGCGGCCATGATCGCGTTCTTGTAAGCCATGAAGTGCTTGAAACTGTTCACGCCATGGTGACTGACCAGCTCGGCCATTTCCTCGCGAACCTGCTCGCTCCACCAGGTGATGGCGACGTGAAAACCGTAGTCTGCGGCGGACTTCTCGGCCCAGCCGCGCCACTGATGAAAAGCCTCCAGCAACGATTGCTGCGGATTGGGAATCACGAAGTCGATGATCGAAGTGGTGCCACCGGCAAGTCCGGCTGCCGTGCCGCTGAAAAAGTCTTCGCTGGCGACGGTGCCCATGAAGGGGAGTTGCATGTGGGTGTGGGGATCGATGCCGCCGGGCATCAAGTATTGACCGCTGCCATCGAGCACTTCGCAGTCGGTGGGGATATCCAGATTATTGCCGATTGCCTGGATCAAACCGTCAGCGCAAAGCACGTCAGCGCGGTAACTTTCATCATGGGTAACAACGGTGGCGCCACGGATCAACAGAGACATTCCGAGTTCCTCACAGGCTTGACCGGCTAATGCCAGTTCTAGGTGTTGTCGTTACGGCAAGCTGGAGGAAGTTATATTCCTGTCAGTGCTGTCAGGAATAAACGCTAGCTGGTGTTCTTTGAATGAGCAAGAATATTTTTTATAAGCTTATAACGTGTTTAACTCATTGAAAATAAACGAATAATTATAAAAATCACCAAAATGGTGAGGTCGCTCACCATTTTGACGCACTTGACAGGATCCAAATATGGTCAAGATTTCCTATGTGAAATCAGCCGTTTGAGCTATGCCTGTCAGCGGGCGAAATCATTTTAAAAAATAGTGATGCACCAGATTGAGTCCTGACTGTTCGGACAACTTGCCTGACATTCAGCCTGAGTGAATGGGCAAGTAGCCAAGGGCTCAATGAGTCATTAAATAAAACTGATGAACATCAGTTGTTTACATGGATTTTACGGAGTGGCAAGTGAGCCAGTGGGATACCCGGCACGTTTATTGAGTGCCGCCGCTGACACGCTGGCCGGTCCGCAGAAGTCGTAAGTACTCCGGCCATCGCCCGGTTTGCGGTTTAACCCGCCAGCCAACCCGATGAGCAAAATAATCAAAAGAACAGTGGAGCGGCCATGCAACAGATCAGATCACAGGTGACCGAACGCCAAGGCTTGTACGAGCTGGATGCCGGAAGCGACGTACTCGACAGTCCTCGTTACAACCACGACATTGCGCCGACCAAAGTGCATGAGCGCACCTGGAACAAATGGCACATCACGGCGCTTTGGATCGGCATGTCGATCTGCGTACCGACCTACACCCTCGGCGGGGTGCTCACCGCGTATTTCGGGCTGTCGGTCGGCGAGGCGCTGCTGGCCATTCTTTTCGCCAATATCATCGTATTGATCCCCTTGACCCTCAACGCCTTTGCCGGCACCAAGTACGGCATCCCCTTTCCGGTACTGCTGCGTTCGTCCTTCGGGGTGATTGGCTCCAACGTGCCATGTCTTATCCGGGCTCTGGTGGCCTGTGGCTGGTTCGGCATCCAGACGATGTTCGGCGGCCTGGCCATTCACTTGTTTCTCGGTTCGGTATTCGAGGGCTGGAAAGCTCTCGGCGGCACCGGTGAGGTCATCGGTTTCATGCTGTTCTGGGCGCTAAACCTGTGGGTGGTGCTGCGCGGCGCGGAATCGATCAAATGGCTGGAAACCCTGTCTGCGCCGTTGCTGGTGCTGGTGGGCGCAGGTTTGCTGGTCTGGGCCTTGCCAAATGTCTCGTTGACTGAATTGATGGCGCAACCGCCCAAACGCCCGGAAGGTGCTGGCGTGGCCGGTTACTTCTTTGCCGGGCTGACCGCCATGGTCGGGTTCTGGGCGACGCTGTCGCTGAACATTCCGGACTTCAGCCGCTACGCGAAAAGCCAGAAGGACCAGATCCTCGGGCAGATCATCGGTTTGCCGCTGACGATGTTCCTGTTCGCCGCGCTTGGCGTGGTGATGACGGCCGCATCCGCCAGGCTGGTAGGGGTGACGGTCTCCGATCCAGTGACCCTGATCGGTCATATTCAAAGCCCCGTCTGGGTGGCGCTGGCCATGGCGCTGATCATCATTGCGACCTTGTCCACCAACACTGCGGCGAACATTGTTTCGCCGACCAACGACTTCCAGAATATCGCGCCCAAGCTGATCAATCGGACCACAGCGGTGATGTTGACCGGGTTGGTGGGGCTGGCGTTGATGGCTCACGAGCTGCTGAAAAAACTCGGCTTGCTGGTCTCAGATATCAGCCTGGAAACCGTGTATTCCAACTGGTTACTGGGCTACTCCAGCCTGCTCGGGCCTATCGCCGGGATCATGGTGGTGGACTATTTCCTGATCAAGAAACAGCAGCTCGACCTGGCGGGGCTGTACCGCGATGACGTGTATCCGGCGTGGAACTGGAACGGCTTTATCGCGTTCGGCATCCCGGTGGCGCTGACCTTGCTGTCGTTGGGCAGCAACGCATTCAGCTGGTTTTACAGCTACGGCTGGTTCACCGGCTCGGCGCTGGGTGGGTTGTTGTATTACGGGCTGTGCTCGATGCAGCGGAGCCCGACTGTGGCGAAATCTGCGGCGTGACGGATGGCCTCATCGCGAGCAAGCTCGCTCCCACAGGGTTTTGTGAACATTGGAGATCCAGTGTGGGAGCGAGCCTGCTCGCGATGGCGGCCTCGAATACACCAAAGAAATACCTGAAGAAACCCATAACAACTGTCTGAGGAGATCATCATGAACGCTGCCCTTGACGTTCTGCAGTCCACCCATCAGCACATCAACCGCGACCGTCTGTGGCAGTCGTTAATGGAACTGGCCAGACTCGGCGCCACGGTCAAGGGCGGCGTCTGTCGCCTGGCCCTGACCGACCTCGACCGCCAGGCCCGTGACATCTTCGTGCAATGGTGCGAGGAGGCTGGCTGCACCGTGAGCATCGACGCTGTCGGCAACATCTTCGCCCGTCGTGCCGGGCTCGATCCAACGCTGCCGCCGGTGATGACCGGCAGCCATATCGATACTCAGCCCACGGGTGGCAAATTCGACGGCTGCTTCGGCGTGTTGGCCGGTGTGGAAGTGCTGCGCACGCTCAATGATCTGGGCATCGAAACCGAGGCACCGCTGGAAGTGGTGGTCTGGACCAATGAAGAAGGTTCACGGTTTGCTCCGTGCATGATGGGCTCTGGAGTGTTCGCCGAGAAATTCACCCTGGAGCAAATCCTGGCCAAGACCGATGCCCAAGGCGTGACGGTCGGCGAAGCGCTGAACGCCATCGGTTACGCCGGCAGTCGCAAGGTCAGTGGCCATGCTGTGGGCGCCTATTTTGAAGCGCACATCGAACAAGGGCCGATCCTTGAGGATGAGCGCAAGACCATCGGCGTGGTGATGGGCGCGCTGGGGCAAAAGTGGTTCGATCTCAAACTCAAGGGCGTTGAAGCCCATGCCGGTCCGACCCCGATGCACCTGCGCAAGGACGCGCTGGTCGGCGCGGCGGCGGTGGTCGCGGCGGTCAATCGTGCCGCACTGAGTCATCAGCCTCACGCCTGCGGCACCGTGGGTTGTCTGCAAGCCTACCCCGGCTCGCGCAACGTGATCCCCGGTGAGGTGCGCATGACCCTGGACTTCCGTCACCTGGAACCCGCGCGGCTGGATTCGATGATTGCTGAGGTCAGGCAGGTGATCGACACCACTTGCCAGGAGCACGGCCTGAGCTTCGAGCTGACGCCGACCGCCGATTTCCCTCCGCTGTATTTCGACAAAGGCTGCGTCGATGCCGTGCGCAGTGCCGCCCAGGGCTTGGGCCTGTCGCACATGGACATCGTCAGCGGCGCCGGGCATGACGCGATTTTCCTCGCTGAACTGGGCCCGGCCGGGATGATCTTCGTGCCGTGCGAAGGCGGGATCAGCCACAACGAAATCGAAAACGCCGCGCCGGACGATCTGGCGGCTGGTTGTGCGGTGCTGTTGCGGGCAATGTTGGCGGCGTCGGCGGCGATTGCCAGCAGAAAATTGGCGGCTTGACAGGCGTCATTACCAAGACCTGAAGCGATTGGTGGGTGGGCTTCGAAGCCGTGGTTTGCTTCGAAACCCACCGCGCCAGAACGCGCAGTTACATCTCATCCACCCTGACCCAACGTTGCTCCAGCGCGGCCAGCCGAATGGCCGTCGCCAGGCGTTCCACCTCCCAGGCTTCTTCAAAGTCGGTACCGTCCGAGCCTTGCCCGGCCAGTGCCATAATCAACCCGTGCACCTCCAGCGTCTTCAACTCGTTGTAGCCCAACTGATGACCCGGCGCCGGACTGAAGGCGGCATAACCGGGCAGGGAAGGGCCGGCCAGTAAACGCTGAAAGCCTTCCTGACCCGCACGGCACAAGCGCAATTCATTCAAGCGCTCCTGATCGAACGCCAGAGTGCCGCGGGTGCCGCTGATCTCGAAGCTCAGGTGGTTTTTGTAACCATGCTTGAGCCAACTGCTGCTGAACGTGCCACGTGCACCGTTGGTAAACCGCAGCAAGGCATGGGCCTGATCATCGACGGCGATGGTGCGTTGTTCATGGCTGCCGGTGGTGGCAGGGCGTTGCCGGTGCACGGTTTGGCTGTCGGCACATACTGCTTCCACATCACCGACCAGGTACCGGGCCATCGCCAGCAAATGACTGCCCAGATCCGCCAGGGCACCACCGGCATGCTGTGCTTCGCAGCGCCAGGACCAGGGTGATTGCGGGTCGGCCATGAAGTCTTCGCTGAACTCGCCCTGAAAACTGATGATCTCTCCGAGCTCGCCGCTCTGAATCAACTCACGGGCCAGGCCAATGATCGGGTTGTGCTGGTAGTTGTAACCGACCCGCGTCACCACGCCGGCGGCTTTGGCGGCGCGGCGCATCTGATCGGCCTGTTCGAGGCTGACGGCCAGTGGTTTTTCGCAGTACACGGGTTTGCCTGCGGCCAGGGCGGCCATGGCCATGGGGTAGTGCAGGTGGTTGGGCGTGGTGATTGCTACGACGTTGACCTTTGGGTCGTCGATCAATTGTTGCCAGTCGCCATGGGCTTTTTCGAAGCCCCAGGCGTTGGCGCAGTGTTCGGCACGCTGGGTGTCGGCGTCGGCCAGTGCGGCCAGATGCAGGTGTATGGGGAGTTCGAAGACTGCACTGACGTTGCGAAAGGCCAGGGCGTGGGCGCGGCCCATGAAGCCTGTGCCTATCAAACCGATTCCAAGTTCGCGCATCGTTGGGGTCCTTTTGGATTTTTGTTTTCAGGGTGCACATTAATAGAATAAATATTCTCAAAATTCAAGATTCGGAATAAATATTCATTCTTTGGTTGTGATCACCATTCCCTGTAGGAGCCGAGCTTGCTCGCGATGGCGGCGGCACATTCACCCTTGATATCGACTGAGTGAATATCCATTCCCGTCGTTACCGCAAGAAATGGATATGTACACCAGCGAGAGACTGGCCGGCTGTCAGGCCATCGCGAGCAAGCTCGGCTCCTACAGGGATCGTGCAACACAGTGAGATCGATGATGGGCGCGAAATCGGGATTGTGTTGCACCGTCGAAGCCAAAGGTGGAATTACAATCGCCGGAAAAAAAAAAGGCAGCCCGAAGGCTGCCTCTTGTTCACCCAAAACCCGCTGTAATCAGGACAAAAATCCACCATCCACATTCAACGAAACCCCAGTGGTGTAACTCGACGCGTCACTTGCCAGATACAACACTGCACCGGCCATCTCACTCGGATCCGCCACACGCTTGAGCGGGATCTGCTGCAGAGCGACGTTGAGAATCGCGTCATTATTCACCAGCGCCGAAGCAAACCTGGTATCAGTCAGCCCCGGCAGCAACGCATTGCAGCGAATGCCGAACTGTGCGCACTCCTTGGCAAAGACCTTGGTCATGTTGATCACCGCAGCCTTGGTCACCGAGTAGATGCCCTGGAAGATCCCCGGCGAGATGCCATTGATCGACGCGACGTTGATGATGCTGCCGCCACCGGTCTCGCGCATCAGCTTGCCGGCTTCCACCGACATGAAGAAGTAGCCGCGAATGTTCACGTCGACGGTTTTCTGGAAGGCGCCGAGGTCAGTATCCAGCACGTTGCAGAACTGCGGGTTGGTCGCCGCGTTGTTGACCAGAATATCCAGACGCCCGAACTGCTCGCGAATCCCGGCGAAGACCTGAGTGATCTGTTCCATTTCACCGATATGGCAGGCGACGGCTGTGGCCTTGCCACCGTCGGCGATAATGGCGTCGGCAACATGCTGGCAACCGTCGAGTTTGCGGCTCGAGACGATTACGTGGGCGCCTTGCTGGGCCAATAGTTTGGCAATGGCTTCACCGATACCGCGGCTGGCGCCGGAAACGAAAGCGATCTTGCCGTCAAGGTCGAACAGCTGAGTCTTGGACATGGTTTTCTCCTTGTTGTATGCCAGGTGCGAGGCGCGTAGTCAGAGGCTGGATGTGTGGATGACTTGCAGGCTCATCTGCTCCAGCAGTTTGTTCATGTGAATGAACTGCGCGAAGCGTTTGTCCTGGGTCTGGCCATGGAAGAAGCGGTAGTAGATCTGCTGCACGATACCGGCCAGGCGGAACAGCCCATAGGTGTAGTAGAAGTCGAAGTTGTCGATCTGCAGCCCCGCGCGTTCGGCGTAGTAATCGACGAACTGGCGGCGGGTCAGCATGCCCGGTGCGTGGCTCGGCTGGCGGCGCATCAGTTGCACGGGGGCCGGGTCGCCGGCTTCGATCCAGTAGGCGAGGGTGTTGCCCAGGTCCATCAGCGGATCGCCGAGGGTGGTCAGTTCCCAGTCCAGCACGCCGATGATCTGCATCGGGTTGTTCGGGTCGAGGATCACGTTGTCGAAGCGATAGTCGTTGTGCACGATGCTCGAGGTCGGGTGATCGGCGGGCATCTTGTCGTTGAGCCAGACTTTGACGGTTTCCCAGCTCGGTGCGTCGGGGGTCAGCGCCTTGTCGTAGCGATCGCTCCAGCCGCGAATCTGCCGCTGGACATAACCTTCGGGCTTGCCCAGATCGGCCAGGCCGCAAGCCTTGTAGTCGACCCGGTGCAGTTCGACGAACTTGTCGATGAAGCTCTTGCACAGCGCTTCGGTTTTCTGCGCATCAAGGCCCAGTTCCGCTGGCAGGTCAGAACGCAGGATAATGCCGTTGACCCGCTCCATCACGTAGAACTCGGCGCCGATCACCGACTCGTCGGTGCAGTGCACGTAGGCTTTCGGGCAATACGGGAAGCCGTCTTTGAGCTGATTGAGAATGCGGTATTCACGGCCCATGTCATGGGCCGACTTGGCCTTGTGGCCGAACGGCGGCCGGCGCAGGACGAATTCCTGCTCAGGGTATTCCAGCAGGTAGGTCAGATTCGACGCGCCGCCCGGAAACTGGCTGATCTGCGGCGTCCCGCTCAGGCCAGGAATATGCGCCTTGAGGTACGGATCGATGCGACTGACATCGAGTTCTTCGCCGGAGCGGATACGGGTGGACTGGTCAGTAAGCGCCATGCTTATCCCTTCTGCTTATTTTGGAGGCCCGACATTATTGGCTAATCTAATTCGCGCAGTGGTGTGCTCACAAGTGCCACAAGGTCTTATAGGTTAGCGTGTTGCCGGATAATCAGCGTTCTTGATGGGCTGATTGGCGTTCAGCCGTGCAGGCCGGGCACCTGCGAGCTATGGTTGATCATTGGCGAGGGTCAGTTGCCATGAGTTCTCCATCCGCACAGGAGGTGTCAGGTGGGATGTCCGCAGGTGTGTGCTACCCCGCTACCTTGCAATGCAGTTTCGGTGTGGCCCCGACGGTGCTCAATGTGCTGCCGGTCAATCGCACGCTCACCGGCGGGCTGCCGGCGGCGAATATCATGGACCACATTCCGCTGGTGAGCATTCCCACCTTCGGCATGTGCCAGAGTCCGGCCAACCCGATGGTCGCCGCGGCCACCGCCAACGTAACCGCGACATGGGCTTGCCCTCGGGGTCCAGCGGGCGTCCATCGCTGGCGAAAGGCTGTCCGGGATCGAGCAACTGACCGTTCAGGTAACGGGCGTCAAGGGCCTTCTTTCAGTTGGGATGGAAGCGCTGATACGACCCATCGCGGACGCCGTCGCGGTAATGCTCCAGTTCAGCCAGTTGCCCACCGGGAAAGTAATTACTCGCTTCGCCATGCAGCAGCCCCTTGCGATAGGTGGCCTTGCGTTGCAACCAGCCCTCAGGTGCATGAAAGGTTGCCATGCCGTGCAGCTTGCCGCTGACATAGGGCAATAGCGCGCTGACCTTGCCGTTGGGGTGATAGAGAGTGCTCGACCCCTGCAATTGCCCCTGGCTGTAACTGAGGTCGGCTTGCTGGCGACCGGCTTCCTCAATGCGCAACGGGCCTTCCAGCTCGCTGTCGAGCAGGCGGCCGGTGAGGTGACTGTCACCGCGGATCAGCTCAAGCCTGGTGGATTCGCTCATGGCATTTGCTCAATGCTGGTACTCATCAAGGAGTTCATTGCCATGCACCCGCAACAGCCCGCTCAATCGCAACGTGAACCTACCCCGACAGTAGCGGATTCTGATCGGCCTCCCCAGGCCGATGTGCCAAGGGTGTTCAGCGAGCCTGCGAACCGGGAAGAAGCCTATCGCCAGTTGTTGCTGATCGCCGAATACCTGGCACGGACCGAGCCTCATAGTCCGGTGCCCTATCTGATCCGGCGAGGGGTGGAGTGGGGCAACAAGCCGCTGAGCGAATTGCTTGGCGAGCTGATATCCGCCGATGCGGAGTCCCGTCGCCTCTGGACACTGCTGGGAGTTCTGTAGAGGGACCCGCAAAGAGTTCCGTCCTTTTTAGTCGCGCGGGGGAGGCAGCGGGATCGGGGTAAGCACCGCTTTGCCGGAGAAAAACGCCAGCAGGTTATCGGCCACCAAATGCACGGTCGCCTGCGTCGCCTCCGGCGATAGCCCGGCGACATGGGGTGTCAGTACCACGTTGTTCAGGATCTTGAGGGCGTCCGGCACTTGCGGTTCGTCATCAAAGACATCCAGCGCCGCGCCGGCGATGCGCCGATGTTCCAGGGCACTGATCAGCTCGTCAGTGACGATCACGCTACCCCGGGCGATATTGACGATGAAACCCTTCGGCCCGAGGGCATCAATGGCTTTTTTATCGATCAGGTGGCGAGTGCTGGCGCCGCCGGGAGTGGCAATGATCAGGAAGTCCGAAGCACGTGCCAGTTCGGTCGCCGAATCACAGTAGTTATAAGGGACGTCGTCGCGCTGCTGGCGGCTGTGGTAATTCACCGACATATCGAAGCCCTTGGCGGCGCGTTTGGCGATGGCCAGACCCACCGCGCCCAGGCCGAGAATGCCCAGGCGCTTGCCAGCCAGTGAAGGCCGCATGATCTTCGGCCATTCGCCGCGCCGGACCGCCGCATCGGCTTGAGGGATGCCACGTACCAGAGACAGCAAGAGCGCCATCGCGTGATCGGCCACCGACGAAGCGTTGACCCCCGCGCCGTTGGTCACGGTAATGCCCCGATTGCTGGCGGCCTGCAGGTCGACATGTTCATAGCCCGCGCCGATTACGCAGATGATTTCAAGCAGCGGCAGAGCAGCGATTTCTTCGGCGTAAAACCCAAGCGGACCGCGCGTCAGTACCGCCCGGATCTGTCTGGCGTGGGTCTGAATGGCGTGGGCTCGCTCGGCGGGTGTTGGTGCAAGAATCAGGTGAAACCCCTGGCTTTCAAGAATCGGCAAATAGTCGTTAATGGTTTCAACCAGTACCAGAACGGTGATGGGCATGCTGCGCTCCTGATGACTTCAAAAGGTGGATTTGCCGACGCTGAAAATAGTGTTTTGCCCATCCCCGGGACATCTCTGAAAAGACCCGGGATTGCTGGCTCGGGAATTGTTTGACAAGGGTAGCTGGCGCGGCGCGGCTTGGGTCCAAAGATCGCAGCTTATCGAAACAGCTGTCCCGAGCAAGATCAAAAGATCGCAGGCTGCGCCAGCTCCTACAGGGGATCGGTACTCACCTCGGTCGGCGTAGCAACGGTGTTCCATCACGTCGCGTTCGGACGATCTTTTGGCGGCGGCACCTATCCCGTCAAAATTGAACATCTGCCGTGTTCAGCAGTTTCACGAAAGCCCCGCCAAGCGTCGCATTATGGTGTTCGATGATCGCTTTGGCCGGCAGCGCTGGCGTGTCCATGCAGGTATGGGCGTCCGCTACCAGTATTGGTTGAAATCCCAGTTCGACGGCAACACGGCAGGTGGTGTCGATGCAGTACTGGGTTTTCATACCGACGATGACCAACTCATTGATCCCGCCCGCTGTCAGCTGATCAGCCAGACGGTTACCGAAAAAGCAGCTGGGTCTGGTTTTATCGAACAGTGTGTCAACGCTCGCATCAAGTTCAAGGGTGGGCAGCAGTTGCCACAGTGGGCTCCCGGAGGCGATGGGCGAACCTTGCGGGCCGGTATGCCTCACCGCAAAAATTGACGCGCCGGTCTGACGAGCCTTGGCGATCAGTTGATTGATGTTGGCCAGAACGCGCTCTGCGTCATGGGGTTTGTGCGGTCCATTGAATAGCCCGACCTGCATATCGATGATCAATAGAGCGGGGTGCCTGGTGCTGAGTGACGGCATGGTGTTTCTCCTTGTGTGCCAGGTGGACGGAGAAACAGAAGCCCCTGTCCATTGCTGGCCGGGCCTTGGGTTCACTGCGCGATGTTCAATCCACGTAACGACCTCACGACCCGCCGGAGGCGGTCGTGGTGGTGCGGGTGAGATCAAGCGCGAGAATGTTCATAGGCCGATCATGCTGTTGGCCATCGAAGCTTGTCAACGGCACCGTCAGTGCTGCGCCGATTGCTCGAATGCACGACCACATGCCTCCTGCGCCAGGGCTTCCCTGGAATCGAAGTGACGGTAGAAACCACCATGGGTCAGTCCGGCAGCACCCTTGGCAAAGGCGTAGTAGATCACCGTCGCCTGTAAGGCCATGACCATAAAGTGGTGTCCGTGACGCAGATGCGAGCAGCTCGGTGCGCGCCGACTGAGGGCGAAAATCAGAATTGGCACAAAGCCGAACAGCACCCGCAAAAAAAAGATCTGTGTCGGCGAAATCCAGGCCGCCGCCCATTTCATGAAGATGAAGTTGGTGCTCCAGATCAGGCCCGACAAGACGAAAGCGAAATAAGCGCGTTTTTCATGGATAGCTCCCCGGGATCGGGGCGTAAGCCGCGATCAAGCGGTGTGTTTGCAGAGAATGCTGCGGCAAACGATCAGCGTCCAGTTCAATCAATCGGCGTACTGAGCAACCCCATTGCCGAACGACCAATTCTCTTTCTTGACCTCCACCAGGTTGATGAACACATCTTCCAGGCGCACGGCCAGTTCGGTGTTGAGGCTCTCGGCGATGGCCTTGTAGAGCAGTTTCTTCTGCTCGGTGCTGCGACCTTCGTTCAGGGTGATCTGGATGATCACCAGGTTGTCGGTGCGGTTGATGCCCAGGTAAACCGGGTCGTAGATGAAGTGCTGTTCATCGTGCTCGGCGAGGATCTGGAAGTTGTCGTGATCGGGGACGCCGATAGCGGTGTGCATGGCGTTGTAGATCAACTTGCCGACCCGTTTTACGTAGGTGGGATCCTGATGCTTTTTGATGTCGACACGAACTAAAGGCATGGGATGACTCCAGAGGCGGGTGGCTGTTGAATGGATCAAAAATACATCTTGGGCAACTCCTATAAAATAAATTTCTATTGGAATCTATTTTCTTCTGCAGAAATATCCATTGCTTGTCAGATCGTCATCGCAGGCATACCCGCGAGGCATTTTTCCGGGCACACCTGCGAGTGGCGGTTCACCGCCTATTTCTCTGCTGACAATTTCTGACAGGATGCTCTGCTAATCTTCACGAACCTTTCGAACAGGAGCGTGATCAGCGTGTCGCGTACCACCCGTTTATTGACGTTGCTGCAAGTACTGCGCGGCAAGAGCCGCCCGGTGACGGCAGCGGCGCTGGCCAGCGAGCTGGAGATTTCCGAGCGCACGATTTACCGCGACATTGCCGAATTGACCGCCCTTGGGGCGCCGATCTTTGGCGAGGCGGGCATTGGCTACGTACTGCGCAGCGGTCTGTTTCTGCCACCGTTGATGCTCAACGCCGACGAAACTGAAGCCATTGTGTTGGGTTTGCGTTATGTCGATCAGCGCGGCGATGAAGTGTTGAGTAAAGCGGCGGCCGATGCCCTGGCAAAGATCGCGGCGGTATTGGCACCGGCGGCGCAGGATGCCTTGCGCAATCCGACGGTGTTGCCCGGACCGCCCGGTTATGGGTATCCGCAGAATGCCGTGGAGTTGAATGTCTTTCGCCAGGCCATTCGCGGCCAGGCAAAGCTGCACATCGATTACGCAGACGTGAATAAAGTCCCCAGCCAGCGGCTGATATGGCCGTTGGCGTTAGGCTTTTTCAATGAGGTGCGGGTGATTGTCGCCTGGTGTGAGTTGCGTGAGGCCTACCGGACTTTTCGCACCGACCGGATTGCCGCCGCCAGCGAGCAGGGTGAGCGCTATCCGGGGCGTCGCAGTGATCTGTTGCGGGCCTGGCGCAAGTTGATGCAACTGGATGAGGCGGGGCGCTTCACTCCTGACAAGAATTGACACATGGCTGTCTTAGCATGGCTCCAGAATCAACAAACAAGGAGCCGTATCAACATGTCGAATCCAGCCTCTTCACTCGCGCCCGCCATCGCCGCTTACATTGCTGCCACCAATGCCCGTGACAGCTCGGCGGTCGCCAGTTTCTTCGCCGAGGATGCCAACGTTTTCGATGAGGGCGAGCATCGGGTCGGCACCATTGCCATTGCCCAATGGATGGAGGACGCCGCCCGACGTTACCAACCGCGGGTTGAAGTCCTTGATGTGCAGCAACGCACCGGCAAGGTGCTGGTCAAAAACCAGATCCGCGGCACCTTTCCCGGAAGCCCGCTGGAGCTGCGCTATGTGTTCCGGCTCGACGAGCAAGGCAAGATCGCTCGGCTGGATATTTCGTTGTAACTGTACGCTCCTGTAGCCGCAGGCGAAGCCTGTGTTCGGCCGCGTAGCGGTCGTAAAATCGTCCATCGCGGTTCTCCAGGCTAATCGCGATGACCGAATTACGACCGCTACGCGGCCGAACGTAGCCTGGCGGCAACTGCTACGGGAGATATCGTTGTTTACTGGCATACTGTCCGGCTTCAGCCCCCGGACCCATTTGCCCGTATGACCTTCGATTCCCCCCTCAGCGCCTATCAACACGCCATCGAGCAAAAGGGCTTCGTCCAGGACGACGCCCAATGGCAAGCGGTGCAGGCGCTTGAGCAGTGTCACAGAACGCTGCACCAGGGCCATACGCACATCAGCGGCGTCTACCTCTGGGGGCCGGTGGGCCGAGGCAAGACCTGGTTGATGGATCAGTTCTACCAAAGTTTGCGGATACCGGCCCGACGTCAGCACTTTCACCATTTCATGGGCTGGGTGCATCAGCGCTCGTTTCAATTGACCGGTACTGCCGACCCGCTAAAGGCGCTGGCCCGTGAGCTGAGCGCTGAGGTGCGGGTACTGTGTTTCGACGAGTTGTTCGTCAACGATATCGGCGACGCGATCATTCTCGGGCGATTGTTTCAGGTGATGTTCGAGGAAGGCGTGGTCATCGTGTCCACTTCCAATCAACCTCCGGTGCAGCTCTACGCCGATGGCTTCAATCGTGAGCGGTTTGTGCCGGCCATTGAAGCGATCAAAAACCATATGCAGGTGGTGGCAATGGATGGCAGGGAAGACCATCGCTTGCATCCGGGCCTCGGAGTTCAGCGTTATTGGGTCCGTACGGCTGGCCAACCGGACGTCATGGACGAAGTGTTCAAGGGATTGGCTGCCGGGCATGCCGTTTCCAGTGAGCCGGTCAGCATCGGTTACCGTAGTCTCACTGCCGTGCAGTCCAGCGAAACCGTGCTCTGGAGTCTTTATGCGGACCTGTGCGAGCAACCCTTTGCAGCGATGGACTTCATGGCGTTGTGCGACAGGTTCAACGCTATTCTATTGAGCGAAGTACCGAACCTCAGCGCTCACAAGCGTCCCGGGCGAATTGCCCGCGGCACCGAAGACGGGGTCGAGCGGGTCGATGCAGGAGATCGGGAGCTGCCGCAGTTGTCGGTGCATGACGACAGCGTGCGGCGCTTCATCGCGTTGGTCGATGAGTGTTACGACCGTAAGGTTCCTCTGTACATCGAGGCCCAGGTGCCGATGGAATCGTTGTACACCGAGGGTTACCTGGAGTTTGCGTTTCGCCGCACCCTCAGTCGCTTGCGGGAGATGCAATTGCAGCGGTTTTCTGGAGCGCGTTGAAATCTGGACCGGAGAGCAGATTTGCGGCGTAAGACGCTGACGCTGACGCCGACGGTAAATTCCAGGGACTACAGCAATCTCACGCAGCTGTTGTCGGAACCGGCCCGGTCACGATAAGGTCCGTTGACCTTCTCCGTCGTCTGGAGACGCGTTGAGGGAGCGAACATCACTATGCGATCGAGGATGGAAATGGAATCCGCAGAAATTCTGGTACTACAAGCCAGCTATACCAACCCGGTGCATGCCGAAGCCATCAGCATTATCCTGAATCACTACGCCGAAGATCCCATGGGCGGCGGCGAGTCATTATCGGCCGATGTGTTGCACAATCTGCCCGGCGAACTGGCCAAGCGTCCCCATGCATTCAGTGTATTAGCATTCGTCGGTGGCGAGCCGGCCGGGTTGGTGAATTGTTTCGAAGGGTTTTCAACGTTCGCCTGCCGTCCATTGGTCAACGTTCATGACGTGTCGGTGGTGAAGAAATTTCGTGGGCGTGGCCTGAGCCAGAAAATGCTGAAAAAGGTCGAGGACATTGCCCGCCAGCGTGGCTGCTGCAAAATCACCCTGGAAGTCCTCGAGGGCAATGAGGTAGCTCAGGCGTCCTACGGTAAATTCGGTTTCGCCGCAGGGATGTTAGACCCGGCCCATGGCCGTATGTTGTTCTGGACCAAAGCCTTGTAACACCGTCGGGCACCAGGCGTGCATGAGTGGCTGCGCCGACCAGTAAGGCGGGCGTTACGAATGTTCCAGGCATAAAAAAGGCGTCCGGAAGGACGCCAAGGTTAATCTCTGCCAAAGGAGCGGTATTGCCAGAGTTCAGTAGATTGCTGCGTTGGGATCAGGCGCTGGGTTTTTGTTTCCTTACTGCCTGATCGTCATTGGCAGGTGCGGTTTTAACCGTGTCGGCAGACGCCGTGTTATCGGATTTGCCGTGGACTTCTTGCTGACTCAGATTGAAGTTGTCCCAATGCTGTCTGGATCGTTCGGCGCCCCCTTCGGCGAACACGGCGGCAGAACTAACGGCCATCAGGCCAGCGAGGATCAGAGTTGAAAGTTTCATGCTGTGTTTTCCATCAAGAATGTGTGGTGCCTGCTTCGTCCGTGATATGAGGTCATGGGCGCAGTGTGTGGCCATTCTATTAAGCGCAAGTTAACAGTTGCATGGGGCGAAGAAGTGGTTGTGATCCTCGTTGCGAGGGCGGGAAGCAGCCGGTGCCGTTTCTGATTTCTTTTTTTCTGCGAATGGAACTTTTTTATTTCTAATTGTCGTCTGTCTTCTTCGTAATGTCTCAGGTGATCCAGCGTATTGCTCCGCTTGAGAGGAAACTATGTCTGGACGCTTTCGACTAACCTTCATTAGCCTCATTGCGCTATAACTTTTAAAACATATTTATTTGTAGTAAGGAGCATCAGTACATGCAATTGGGGATTATCGGACTGGGCCGCATGGGCGGCAATATTGCGCGGCGACTGATGCTCAATGGGCATTGCACCGTGGTTTACGACCGCAACGCCGCATTTGTCACCGCCCTGAGCGAAGAGGGCGCAACCGGTGTTGCGGACTTGCCGGCGCTGGTCGCGGGCCTGGAAAAACCGCGAGCGGTCTGGGTAATGCTTCCAGCCGGTGGGCCGACCGAAGAAACCATCGAAACCTTGAGTCAATTGCTCGATGCTGGCGATGTGATCATCGACGGCGGCAACACCTTTTATAAGGACGACATCCGTCGCGCTCACACGCTGTCGGAAAAAGGCCTGCACTACATCGACGTCGGCACCTCCGGCGGCGTGTGGGGGCTGGAGCGCGGTTATTGCATGATGATTGGCGGCGATGCCGATGTGGTCAAACGTCTGGACCCGCTGTTCGACAGCCTGGCGCCGGGCCTGGGCAACATCCCGCGGACCAAGGATCGGGTGGCCGAGGATGATCGCGCCGAACGCGGTTACATCCACGCCGGCCCGGCGGGCTCCGGGCACTTCGTGAAAATGATTCACAACGGCATCGAATACGGAATGATGCAGGCGTTTGCCGAAGGTTTCGACATCCTCAAAACCAAAGCCTCGGAAAACCTGCCGCAAGATCAGCGCTTTGATCTGAACGTGGCCGACATCGCCGAAGTCTGGCGCCGTGGCAGCGTGGTTTCCTCCTGGCTGCTGGACCTGACCGCCGATGCGCTGGCCAGCGATCCGAAACTCGACGGTTATTCTGGCGCCGTGGCCGACAGCGGCGAGGGGCGCTGGACCATCGAGGCGGCCATGGAGCAATCGGTGCCAGTACCGGTCTTGTCCAACTCGTTGTTCGCGCGCTTCCGCTCCCGCCAGCAAAGTACCTATGGCGACAAATTACTGTCAGCCATGCGCTTCGGTTTTGGCGGCCATGTCGAGACACCCAAGAAATGACCTCGCGCCGAAAAAAATCCAAGGCTGAACCCGCGCCGGCGACCACGCTGTTTCTGTTCGGCGCCCATGGTGATCTGGTCAAGCGCCTGCTGATGCCGGCGCTGTACAACCTCAGTCGCGATGGTTTGCTGAGCGATGGCCTGCGTATCGTGGGCGTCGATCACAACGCGATCAGCGATGCGGACTTTGCCAAGAAGCTCGAAGATTTCATTCGTACCGAGGCGGCCAACAAAATCGGCAAAGGCGACGACGTCCTTGAACCAGCGTCGTGGTCCAGACTGGCCAAGGGCATCAGCTATGTCCAGGGCGATTTCCTCGACGACAGCACCTACGAGGCACTGGCGGCAAAAATCGCCGCCAGTGGCACCGGTAACGCAGTGTTTTACCTGGCGACGGCGCCGCGCTTTTTCAGTGAAGTGGTGCGTCGTCTCGGATCCTCCGGCCTGCTCGAAGAAGCGCCGGAGGCCTTCCGCCGGGTGGTGGTCGAAAAACCTTTCGGCTCCGACCTGCAAACCGCGCAAGAGCTGAACGCCTGTCTGCTCAAGGTCATGACGGAGAAGCAGATCTACCGGATTGACCATTACCTGGGTAAGGAAACGGTTCAGAACATCCTCGTCAGCCGGTTTTCCAACAGCCTGTTCGAGGCCTTCTGGAACAACCATTACATCGATCATGTGCAAATCACCGCGGCGGAAGCCGTCGGTGTCGAGACGCGCGGCAGCTTCTACGAACACACCGGCGCGCTGCGGGACATGGTGCCCAATCACCTGTTCCAGTTGTTGGCAATGGTCGCGATGGAACCACCGGCCGCTTTCGGTGCCGATGCGGTGCGTGGGGAAAAGGCCAAAGTCATCGGAGCGATTCGCCCTTGGTCCACCGAGGAGGCGCTGGCGAACTCGGTGCGCGGCCAGTATGCAGCGGGCGAACTTGGCGGCAAGCCGCTGCCCGGTTACCGCGATGAGCCCAAGGTAGCACCCGACAGCAACACCGAAACCTACGTCGCGCTCAAGGTCATGATCGATAACTGGCGCTGGGTCGGCGTGCCGTTCTACCTGCGTACAGGCAAACGCATGAGCGTGCGCCACACGGAAATCGCCATCTGCTTCAAACCCGCGCCGTACGCGCAGTTCCGCGATACCGAAGTTGATGAATTGCAACCGACCTATCTGCGGATCCAGATCCAGCCCAACGAAGGCATGTGGTTCGACTTGCTGGCCAAACGCCCCGGGCCGGCGCTGGCCATGGCCAACATCGAGCTGGGATTCGCCTACAAGGATTTCTTCGAGATGCAGCCGTCTACCGGCTACGAAACCTTGATCTATGACTGCCTGACCGGCGACCAGACGTTGTTCCAGCGTGCCGACAATATCGAGAATGGCTGGCGCGCCGTGCAGCCGTTCCTTGATGCCTGGAAGGAGGACTCCACCATTCAGACTTACCCGGCAGGTGAAGACGGCCCGGCGTCGGCAGAGCAATTGCTGGCCCGTGACGGACGCGCCTGGCACCGTCTCGGGTGACCGGCAGCAATGTCGAGGATGGCGCGGCAGGGGCCTTCGAGCGGTCTATCCTGCCGCGCTGAAGCCGGCTCTTCGTAGCAGTTGCCGAACGCAGCCTTCGGCAGCTGCTACGCGATTATCTTTCGGCTTACAGCCAGTAACTGACCGCAAACCAGCCCAGCACACCCATTACCACCGTATATGGCAGCGCCATCCATACCATTCGCCCGTACGATAAACGAATCAGCGGCGCAATCGCCGACGTCAGCAAAAACAAAAACGCTGCTTGCCCATTTGGCGTCGCCACGCTCGGCAGGTTAGTGCCGGTATTGATGGCGATGGCCAGGGTCTCGAAGTGTTCGCGACTCATATGGCCGGAAATGAACGCCTGTTTCACTTCTGTGATGTAAATCGTCGCCACGAACACGTTATCGCTGATGGCCGATAGCAGGCCGTTGGCGATAAACAGCATGCCCGGTTGTTGCTCGGGCGGCAGGGCCAGCACCCACTGAATCAATGGGGTGAACAGCTGTTGATCGTGGATCACCGCCACCACCGCGAAAAACACCACCAACAATGCGGTGAATGGCATTGCGTCCTTGAAGGCGTTGCCGATGCGGTGTTCTTCAGTGATGCCGGTGAACGAGGTGATCAGCACGATCACCATCAAGCCGATCAGGCCGACTTCGGCGATGTGAAACGCCAGCCCGGCGATCAGAATCAGTGCCGCCAGGCTCTGAACCAATAGCGCCGCGCGCTGACGGGAGGTGCGTTCGGCGTTGTCTTCAGCGGCATAGTTGGCCAGTACTGCGCGCACGTTATCCGGCAGCAAGGTGCCGTAACCGAACCAGCGCAACTTCTCCAACAGCACGCAAGTCACCAGGCCTGCCACCAGGACCGGCAGCGATACCGGGGCGATCTTCAGGAAGAACCCGGAAAAGTGCCAGCCCATCTCATGGCCGATCAGCAAGTTCTGTGGCTCGCCCACCAGCGTACAGACACCACCCAGGGCGGTGCCCACTGCGCCGTGCATCAGCAGGCTGCGCAGAAAGGCGCGGAACTGTTCAAGGTCTTTGTGGTGCAGCTTCGGCAGGTGTTTGTCGTCGCTGAACTCGCTGTCCTGGCGTGGATCATTGCCCGAGGCAACACGGTGATAGACCGAGTAAAACCCCACCGCGGCGCTGATGATCACTGCCGTTACCGTCAAGGCATCGAGAAACGCCGACAGAAACGCCGAGAGAAAGCAGAACATCAACCCCAGCAACGCCTTGGACCGAACCCCCAGCAGCAGGCGCGAGAACAGGAACAGCAATAGGTCTTTCATGAAATAAATGCCCGCCACCATGAACATCAGCAGCAGGATGACCGGGAAGTTATGCAGCAGTTCGTCATACAGTGCCTGAGGCGTGGTCATGCGCAGCAGCAGGGCTTCGACCATCAGCAATCCGCCGGGCATCAGCGGGTAGCACTTGAGTGCCATGGCCAGGGTAAAAATGAACTCCACCACCAGCAGCCAACCGGCAGCCACCGGGCCGACGGTCCAGAGCACCAGCGGGTTGAGGATCAGGAACGCGACAATGCCTGCCTTGTACCAGCGTGGTGAATGCCCGAGAAAATTGTGCGCGAACGCCTGGGCCATTGAACCGGACATCGGCAGCTCCTTGTAGTGAGAGGCGCGCAAGTTGCCGTAAGCGAAAGGGAAGATCAAGTGTGGGAAAAAGCCTTCAGGCCTGAGGATCGTTCCCACGCGCAGCAAAGGAATGCATCCCGTGACGCTCCTTGTCACCAAGGGGCGGACGCAGAGCGTCCAAGGCGGCATTCCCACGCGGAAGCGTGGGAACGATCTGCAGCCGTGGTTACTCCTCGCGTTTCACCACCAAGGTCAAAATGTCATAGCTGGCCACCAGTTCTCCCAGCTGATTGGTCACTTCCACATCCCAGGCCACCACGTTGAACTGATCAGCGGCACAACGGTGCCCAACGGTGAAGGTTTTTACGTTTCACCTACGCTAGTCATCAATCCCGACGACCGTCTCTCGCTGATTGAGGCCGGTACGGTATGGGTCAACAGCCACACGCTCATTGATGCGAACATGCCTTTTGGTGGTTTCAAACAGTCTGGAATCGGGCGAGATTTCGGCGCCGATTGGCTCGACGCGTTCACTGAAACCAAATCTGTTTGCATACGACATTGAAAATCGTAAACGGGAGGGAACCGGGGAACTTCAAGAAGCTGATATACCGCCAGATCGCTTTCAAGCATTAAAGCAAACGCGACGAAAGGCGGTATATCCAGAGTTGGGCGAGAGCATTGCGCGGATCACTGATAGTGATCCGTGAGCGTGCTTATTCCGGCATTGTCCAGGATTGCAGTTTATAACCTTCCTGGCTCAACTCAGCACGTACCTCTTCCAGCAGACTTTCCAGTTGCGCCGGGTCGGAATAGGCACTGCTCGGAATCTGTTTGCGGCCAATATGGGTGTTGGTCCGGTCGATAACGGTCAGGCTGAGTTCGCCATTACCGTCTTGCGGGGCCCAGGCAACGCATTGAAAAGGCTCGAATGCGTGGCCGGCAATCAAAAGTGCTTCGTTGATGCGGAGCGGGGCGTTCATGGGGTCTTCTCTCCTTGTGCCCAAACAAGTGATGTGCCGTCGGTTGGGCTTACCTTTCGGCTGGTTACTTGTACTGATGCCCGCAGAGTGGGGGCAGGTCACACACGATAACAAGTTTTTTAAACTTTTTTTATTCACAATGCTTAAACCGCGATTTTGAAAGCTGAATGAAAGGTTTTAATTAGTTAGGCAGCTAATAGCCTTCCCCCCTTATAACGAACTCGGAAGGATTCGGTCTTAGCCCTATAATCAATTGATACAAGAGGGCGTCAAAATATTGCTAATGTTACAACTGGTTCTGCCAAATGACTGTTTCTAATAACATTTCATAAATTTGGCGCCAAGGAACAGTCATGATCGAAGCGCCTGCCTTACGACGATTGCTAGTGGTCGATCCCTGTGATGATTGTCACCGTCTGCTGCCCGGATTGCGCTCGGTGGGTTGGGATGTAGACAGCTGTACGCTGGAATCGGCCTCTGACCGTTCCTGCGATGTCGGCCTGCTCCGGCTGCAGCCGTTTCACCTGGAGCGACAGGAGGCGGTCAAGGAATTGATCAGCCACAGCGGAACCGAATGGATCGCTGTGCTTAGCCAGGACGTTCTGCGTTTGCAGAATGTCGGTGATTTTGTCTGCGAATGGTTTTTTGACTTTCATACCTTGCCGTTCGATGTGTCCAGGGTTCAGGTAACCCTGGGGCGTGCATTCGGCATGGCACGGTTGCGCGGCCAAGGCTCGATTCATGTTTATAAGCTGGAACATGAATTGCTCGGTGACAGTCGGCCGATTCGCGAGTTGCGCAAACTGTTGAGCAAACTGGCGCCTACCGAATCGCCGGTTTTGATCCGCGGCGAGAGCGGCACCGGCAAGGAGTTGGTGGCTAGAACCTTGCACCGGCAGTCACAACGCCGCAGCAAGCCGTTTGTGGCGATCAATTGCGGTGCTATCCCTGAACATCTGATTCAGTCAGAACTCTTTGGTCATGAAAAGGGCGCTTTTACCGGCGCTCACCAGCGCAAGGTCGGACGGATCGAGGCGGCCCACGGCGGCACGCTGTTTCTCGACGAGATCGGCGACCTGCCGTTGGAGTTACAAGCCAATCTGCTGCGGTTTTTACAGGAAAAGCACATTGAGCGGGTCGGTGGCAGCCAGCCTATTCCGGTCGATGTACGGGTACTGGCAGCGACCCACGTCGATCTTGAATCCGCTATCGAGAAAAAGCGTTTTCGTGAAGATCTGTATTATCGGCTGAACGTTTTACAGGTCGTCACCGCGCCTTTACGCGAGCGCCATGGTGACCTGCCGAAGCTGGCCAACCATTTTTCCCACTTTTACAGCCAGGAAACCGGGCGGCGTCCGCGCAGTTTCAGTGAGGACGCGCTGATCGCCATGGGCAAACATGACTGGCCGGGCAATGTGCGTGAACTGGCCAACCGTGTTCGCCGGGGATTGGTCCTGGCCGAAGGGCGGCAAATCGAAGCCCGGGACTTGGGGTTACTCAGCCATCAGGCCATTGCAGCGCCCATGGGAACACTTGAGGACTACAAACACAGCGCCGAACGCCAGGCGCTGTGCGATGTGTTGAATCGCCACAGTGACAACTTGAGTATCGCGGCAAGAGTGCTCGGTATTTCGCGGCCTACCTTCTACCGCTTGTTGCACAAGCACCAGATACGCTGACGTTCAAGCTTCAAACGGCAAAGCCCGCCGAAGCGGGCTTTGCCGTTTGAGTGGCCGTTAGAAGTAGTACGGGAATTTCAGGCTGAAGGAGAAGGCCGGTGCGTCCTGGGTCAAGCCGATGGCGAGGTTGGGGACTATCGTCAGTTTGTCGGTTGCCGCCAGGGTCAGGCCGATGTTGAAGTTGGCAGCGTTGTAGTCGCTGTCCGGGATTGTTGACCAGCCCTGGCCGTCCGGTCTGACTTTGCTTTTGCGGGCGAATTGGTCGGAAAACGAAAACGACATACTCATCTTCTCGTTCAAGGCAAACGCAATGCCGGCGCCGACCTGCCAGTAATCGCCCAGTTTCACGTCTCCCGGGACCTTGGTATTTATAGTGGGGCTGATATCGCTGAATGAATCCTGCTTGTTGTAGGTATAGGCCAGGCTGCCGAAGAGCACGGCAGGGTCGTAGGTCTTGACCAGCGAGATACCCGGGGTAATCGACCAGACACCGTTGCCGGTAGGGAGTGACTGAGGTACCGACAAATTGTCGTTGTTCGGGTCATTGACCAGCTTGATTCCGTACGGATTTTTACCCGTCGGCGCCTTGACTCGCAGAGTGACGACCGCATCGGGCAGGTTGACCGATTCATCGAGGAACTTGTAGGCAATACCAAAGTTGACATCGCCTATGGTCGGATCGCGGGTAACGGTCGCCTCGGATGAGACCGGGGCTGCGCCTCCTGCACCACCAGAAGAGTACGTCGATTCGCGATAGACGACCGGGACGTTGACGTCGAATTGCCAGCGTTGCGCCAGGTTGTAGCGGGCTGTCAGGTCCAGGGTCCAGGTGTCGGCCTTGATCTTGTCGATGTTGATGTTGCCGAGAAAAATCGAGTCCAGTGCCAGAAAACCGTTTAGAACCAGCTGCCGGGTATCGTAGTGGGTGTAGGTCAGGCCGGTTTCGACACTGAACTTGCCCCCGCCGAAGAAACCGCTGGCTTCGTCGTAGAGGTTGGAAACGCTTTGTGCCGGTGCCGAATCTTCCTTGAGCGACTGCCCGTAGGAGCTGCCCGTGGTTCCAGGTGCACCGGTGGCCACCGCCTGACCACCTCTGGTCTGTTCGGCCGGGGATTTTGTCAGGCGTTTGGGGACAGGTGTTGCAGGTGTTTCTTCGACTTGCTTAACGCGCTGTTCAAGTACCATCAGCGCCTTCTGTTGTGCTTCGTAACGTGTTTTCAGCTCCGTGAGTTCTTGTTTTAGGGCTTCTACCTGGGGGTCCGGTGCTGCTTGCAACAATGTGGCCGGGACCAGGGTACTCAAACAAACGACTGCTTTTAACGAAAACGATCGGTGCATGGGTTAGCCGTCCCTTCTGACTACATTTTTATGAGACTGAGCGTAGATCAGTATCCCAGAGTGCGTAGGCCTTTCAGTTGGTCCAGACTGCAGTCCAGCGCCCCGGCTGTCGGCAGGTTGTTGCGCAGGACGACATTGAGGGACGTCAGGTTGTTCACCTGGTTTCTGCCGCCGAGCAAAGTCGCGTTCTGCATCAGGCCGCCCTGGGCAATACGTTGCATGGAACTGCCCTGATTGTTGTTGGCCTGGATGTTCAACTGCACGCCCGCGCCACTCGACGACATACTGAAGGTCCCGGCACCGTTGGCGCCGGTCAGGGTCGTGCCAGCGATCAGTGGCTGGCCCTGGGTTTGCATCTGTGGCACCTGGTTGCTTTCTCTGACGTTGATATCAACGTTGTTCCAGGCGCCGTTGTTGTCTCCGGCGGTGCGCACGACCTGGGTTACACCCTGGGTGCTGTTGAGGCCGCTGCCGCCGCTGACAATGCCGGCCCCTTGTAAGGGCGCCGAGCCATCACCTTTTTTGTCGATTATCGACACATAAAACTGTGGCTTGATGGTCGATTCTTGAATCTGCATCGAGGAGGTTGCCCCGATCACGTCACCGCTGGCATTTTGCCAGGTACTGGTCATGACAATCCCGAAGCTGATGATCCGGCCCGGCATGACATACCGGCCGCGAAGGGTCGCCAACTCCTGATCCTTGAGTTCAATCGGTTTGAACGCTTGTGCCTGGATCGGCAGGCTGGCGGCCAGGCAAACGACGGCCAGCCAGTATGGAGTCTTCATTGGATGCTCCCGGAGCTTCGTGCTCCCTTGCCATTAGAAGAAGTCGCTCCGGATGAATCCGAAATCCATCAACTCTGCGTCTTGCACCGGGCTGAAGGTGTTGATGCGGTTCTTGGCGGTCAGTGGCATAGGTGGTTCGCGCAAGACGTTGGTCTTGTCGTAGCCCTGGCCTATGACGGCGAAGATGATGCCGTTCCAGCCTTTGACAAAGTCGTCGAACTTGAAGCGTTTGTGACCGAGTACCGGATCACCGATATACACCCAGTCTTTCTCCGCTTTTTGCATGACCACGAAGTGCTTGTAGCCGCGGATGTCCATGAGCACGATGACCGGAATGGCGACACTGGTCAGACCTTCCGGCGATACCCGGTAACCACGGGCCCGCATGCCGATACTTTCCACATAATGCTTCATGTCGAGCATGGAGAAGCCCTGGACGCGGACCAGATCCTGGTCGGAGTGAGCCAGCATGCCTTCGATGATTTGTTCTTCATTCACGTCCAGCCAATAGGCCTGGCGCAATATGGTGGCCAGGGAAGCTGCGCCGCAACTGAAGTCGGTTTTCTGTTGGACCAGGTCGGCGAATTTGCGCTCACGTACGCTCTGGATCGGTTTGAAAACGACCGTTCCACCTGGCAAGACGGAAAGCGGCATTTGTCCTGCTTCGCTCAGGCCAGCCAGACAAAGCAGGAGCGCTAGGGCGAAAATACGCATGGTCGGATGCCTTCGTGTAGTAGTGAGAAAAGGCCCCCCGAAGGGGGCCTCCAGACCCTGGAAATTAGCTTACAGGCAAGTTTTGCAACCGGCTGCAATGGACAGAGAGTTGCTTTGTTGGTTGCCAACACCGGCAGCCACGTTGACGCCCAGGTTGCCACTGCCGCCATTAACCGAACCGTTCAAGGTAGCAGTGTTGGTCACAGGGTTTGCCCAGCCAGTTGGGGTCAGCACTTGCCAGGACACTGTGTTGCTCAATTCAAAAGAACTGCTCTCACTGAATTCGCGCGATTTGTCGAACGAATTGTCGACCTTTTCGTGGACCTTTTTGTCGAACGATTTTTCGACCGATGCGTCGACCTTTGCCTTGATCGATGCGTCGAAAGTTGCACTGCGGCGCTCGTGACGGCCATCATCCTTAGTAACGGTCTTGGCAGCGTCCACATCAATTTTCACATCAGCTTTCACAGCAACTTTCTTATCAACGTCCTTCTCAAAGCGCTTATCAACGTGCTTCTCAACGTGCAAGCTGGATGAATTACTGGAAGAGGAATGACCGCTGGATGAGTTGGTAGACGACAGCGTATCCTTGCGGAACGTCCGATCGGCTTTGTTATTCACTATCAGGCCAAGGCCTTGCTGATCGGCACTTGCGGTTGCGGTAGCGTGCTTACCGCCAGACACAGCGATCGCCATGGTGTTTTTCTGTTGGTTAAGGTCGCCGGCAGTCATGTTGATGCCCAGGTTGCCGCTGCCGCCGTTGGCCGAACCGCTCATAGTGGCGCTGTTTGTAGTGGAGAAGTTGTCGACCGAGTTACTGTCGCCGTTTTGCGTGACCTGAGCGGTTGCCAACGCTGAACCAAAGACAAACGAACCATCGCCGCTGGCAATGGCCGCAGCGTTGTCTTGTTGGTTGCCGTCGCCTGCTGCAACGTTGACGCCCACGTTACCGGAGGCGCCCGTGGCCGAGTTGTTCATCTCGGCTTTGTTTTTAGTCCCTTCATTGAGAATGTAGTTGCCAATGCTGGTTTGTGTATCCCAGGCTTTCGCGGTGCCGCCGGCGTTGGTGGTGTCTTTTGGATTTGGTTGTGGATCTGCAGCTTGTACAGCAACAGCCATGACCGCAGCAATTGCGAAAACCAGAGGCTTGATTGCCATCGAGGGTTTCATGGTGATTCTCCGTACTTTATTTTAGGTTAAGTGTTGTTCTTACCTGTTTGGGTCAATCCGCGACCCGTACGCTCAGGGTGTTGGCCGTTCGGTTTCCCACCCCGGCGCTCTGATTCAACTGGATCACCCCACGGCTACCGGTGAAGGCCTGGTCGCTGGTAGCGACCTGGCGATGGCCAGGAGTAAGATCAGTTGAATCGGAGTTGTTGAGCAGTGCCACGTTCTGTTGCATGAGGACGCTGTCGTCGATACTTTGCGGCGTAGCACTGATGCTTATCCGCAGGGCGTTGGCTTGCTGGTTGCTGGCGCCCGAGCTCTGGTTGACCCCCAGTACGCCATTGCCGTTACTGAAGGAGTTGCCTTTAATGGTTGACTGGGCATCGATCCTGGGATCGACATGAGTACGCAACCGTTGGCGAATCTGCGTGGTGGCGCTGGCGTCGGTGTCAATTGCGATGGCTCGGGCGTTGGCCTGTTGTTGCTGATCGCCGGCAGCCTGGTTGACCGAGAAGTTGCCCTGGTACTGACTGCCGGAGTTGTCGATGGAGGCAGTATCGATGGCAGGAGGTTGGGCAAAGGTCGGCGCACTGCAAAACATGGCCAGAATCAGCAGAGTGCGATTCATTTCAACGGTCTCCCGAGATCATTTTCAGACCGCCCAGGCCTTGCTGGATGGTTCCGTTGATCCTGTTGGCAATACCGTTGCCGGAACCTGGGGAATGTCCAGCGGACACGCCGGGCAGCTGTGTCTGATCGTTGATGTTGCCGCGCAGCGTGCCGGTGCCTTGAGCGATCATTCCGGTGATGCCTGCGCCGCTGCTGATGCTGGCAAAGTCGCCGTCCGTCAATTCGTTCGTTGCACTGATGACTTGCCTGGAGGGGTTGGCATTGGCGGTCAAGGGGTTAGGGTCGGGAACCAGGGGGGGGCGGGTCGCGGAACGCGGTTGGACCTCCCGCATCAGGACGATGACCCCATCACCGGCCTGGACGGGCAGACTGATACTCGAACCCAATGCACATCCGATCAGCAGGAGGCGAAAAATGCCTTTATCGATATTCCCCACGACGGCAATTCCTTCTTAAAGTGCGCTGGCCCTTCTCAGCGTTGCGAGGAAGAGAGCAGAAGGTGTGCCGCCTTTTATTTTTATAGTTAAAACAGTGGGTTGTGATTCTTTGTTGCAGGAGTCAAAATTTGTTGTAACGACGCTGAGACAGATGGCCGGGCATTGCGCCGTTTATCTGTCCGCCATTGCTCATCATGGACTGTGTAGATCGACTGTTTCCGTTGATTAACACTTTGCCCCCGGCGAGGCTTGAGCCGCTTCATTTGGCGGGTTTGTGGGGAGGAGGGTGTTTCAGGAATGGACATCTTGCCGGGCGGGGCGTGCTGAAGTCAGGCGCCCAGCAGCCGATTAACCGCCTCGAATGCATCGCGCCTGCGCTGTGCCCAGTCGCCACGCAGCATCTGGTAAGTCTGCTGGTGCCGGTCGAGCCAATCGCGACTGGCCTGGAAAAATGCCTGGCGATCGGCAAGATCCGGCTGACAGCGTTGACCGTCGTCAGTCCAGACGACCGCCTCCGGGCTGAGCAGCAGGTGCAGATCGTAGTGCCGCGCCAGCAAGGCTTCTTCGATCCAGGCCGGGCAGTCACCGAACAGCGCATGGCTCCAGAGCATGTTGCTCAGCAGGTGGGTGTCGAGGATCAACAGTGATGGTTGTCTGGCGCGAGCCCTGTCCTCCCACCGTAGCTGGCCAAGTGCAATCACCGAAATATCCTCGTAGCGGGTTTCGCGGGCCTCCTTTTCGATAAAGCGCCGCACGTACTCGCCCACCAGCAACCCGCCGAAACGGGCTTGCAACTCGGCGGCCAGCCAACTCTTGCCGCTGGATTCCGGGCCGCTCAAGACCAGTACTTTCATGCGCGCAACGCCGGAGCAGCGCGCCATTCCCGCCAGCCTTGCACGGCCAGCAGGGTAAACAGGCCATAGAGCGCGGCTGTCAGGTACAGGCCCTTGTAGACGAACAGACCAACGAAAATCACATCCACCGCAATCCACAGTGGCCAGCACTGCACGCGCTTCTGCGCCATCCACAGTTGTGCGACCAGGCTGAATCCGGTCAGCGCGGCGTCCAGCCATGGCTGAGCCGCATCCGTCCAGTAGGCCATGGCGGCCCCAAGCAGCAGACTGCCGACTGCACCGACAGCAAGGCCAAGCAGCATCGATGGAGTGTCCAGTTGACTGACTGGCCGTCCCTGCCGAGCCTCGCCCGCGCGAGTCCATTGCCACCAGCCATAGAGCTGCAACGCGGCATAGATCACTTGCAGGAGCATGTCCGAATACAGTTTCACCTCAAAGAAGATCCAGCTGTAGAGCAGCACCATGACCAGGCCGATCGGCCAGCACCAGGGGTTCTGTTTGACTGTCAGCCAGACGGCAATTACACCGAGCGCGGCGGCAAACAGTTCAAGCCCGGACATGCGGATTCCTTGGGGTAGTCGAAGAGGGGGGGCGATTGTAACCAGAGAGTGGCCTGACGCGTTAATCAGCGTGATCGGGGTATTTGCGCAAAGATCGGAGCCTTGCTCAACGGCCCGGGCCACATCAATGGCCGCATTGAGCACCCGCTTTTGATAACCCGTCACGGCGTATTCTTTTTCTTGTCATAAATGCCCGCCAGCATCCCGGAATGCTTTGGGAGCCAACGTTACCCAAGTGTACTAAGGCTACAGCGTTAATCGGGTATGTCTGGTAGCATTTCGGCCGCGCATGAAAAACCTGAATACGGCTTGTTTTTTCAAGCTTTTTTACGGTTTTTGTTGATCTTGTGCGCGCAGGAATTCAGCTGCGCTATCGCACTGTACGCTATGAAATATATTAACGAGGCATGCCTGGGGCATGGCTTCATGGGGGATAGATGGATCTTTGGACCGCCACTCAGGCATTGATTTTAGGAGTTGTAGAAGGGCTCACAGAGTTCTTGCCCATTTCCAGTACCGGGCACCAGATTATTGTCGCGGACTTGCTGAATTTTGGTGGGGAAAGGGCCATGGCCTTCAACATCATCATCCAGCTCGGGGCGATTCTGGCTGTGGTCTGGGAGTTTCGCCGCAAGATCCTGGATGTTGTTCTCGGGTTGCCGACACAACGCAATGCCCAACGATTTACCGTCAATCTGCTGATTGCCTTTATGCCGGCCGTGGTGTTGGGGGTGATTTTCGCCAACCTGATTCACCATTACCTCTTTAACCCGATTACCGTCGCTACAGCGTTGGTGGTGGGCGGGATCATCATGCTCTGGGCCGAGCAACGTCAACATGAAGTGCATGCCGAAAGCGTCGACGAAATCACCTGGAAAGACGCGTTGAAAGTCGGCTTTGCCCAGTGTCTGGCGATGATTCCCGGTACCTCCCGCTCCGGCTCGACCATCATCGGTGGCTTGCTGTTTGGCCTGTCGCGCAAAACCGCTACGGAGTTTTCATTCTTTCTGGCAATGCCGACCATGGTCGGTGCGGCGGTGTACTCGGGCTACAAATACCGTCATTTATTCCAGCCCGATGACTTTCCAGTCTTCGCCATTGGCTTCGTTACCGCGTTCATCTTCGCGATGATTGCGGTCAAGGGGCTGCTCAAGTTCATTGCCAGCCACAGCTACGCGGCATTTGCCTGGTACCGGATTGCCTTTGGCCTGCTGATTCTCGCCACCTGGCAGTTTGGCTGGGTCGACTGGGCGGCTGCCAAACCGTGATCGAGCTTCGGCCGCGTGGCAACTCCGGGCCAAAGCCCGGGATTGCCATTCAAAACCCGCGATTCAAAGGGCTGGTCTTCCTGGTGTTGTGTGCGCTGCCGGTCTTGGGCTCGGTACTCCTGTGGCTGCGGGGTGTCTCTTTGATTCCCTTGGCAGCCTATGGAGTTGTGAGCGTACTGGCGTTTTTCCTGTACTGGAGTGACAAGCGCAAGGCCCGCGCCGACAGTTGGCGAACTCCGGAAAACGTCCTGCATGCCCTGGAACTGGCCGGTGGCTGGCCAGGGGCTTTGTTGGCTCAACAGTTTTTTCGGCACAAGACGCGCAAGGTCTCGTATCAGCTGGTGTTCTGGGCGATCGTCCTGCTGCACCAGGTGTTCTGGGTCGACCGGTTGTTCCTTGGCGCCAGGCTGTTTTCCCTATAGTTGTAAGCCGATCTGCATGCGCTTGGGCAACTTGCTGACCACCAATTGATGGGAGCGTTGCAGCAAGCCTTGCAGTTCTTCGGTGGCCAGCGGGTAGGGCGTTTCCATGATGATCCACTGCGCCCGTGCCAGATAAGGCGCAGGATGAATGCCTGGGCGGTCGACATGGCCGAGAAACAGCTCTTTATCGACCTTGAAGGCCAGTGAGGCACCCCGCAGGTTCTGCAGCGCAAACATCTTGTTCCCGGCAATCGAGAACACCCGCACACCACCCCATTTGTAATCTTCCCTGGCACCGGGCAGTGCCAGGCAGAAGTGCGCCACATCTTCTTCAGTCATGGGCCTGGCTTTCATAGCAGTCGATCTCCGCAGCTTTTGAACGAATCGGTCAGATGATCAATCCAGGCGCGCACCGCAGGCAGCAGGCCGCGTCGATGAGGGTAGACCGCCAGCAGCCATCCACCAGGCAACGACCAATCGGGCAGTAGCTGCACCAGCTGGCCGTTTTCCAGCTCCTGCTCGCAATACATCATCGGCAGGATAGTGAAGCCCAAACCTGCCAGCGTGCTGGCTTTGCGCACAATAAAATCATCGATGCCCAAGCGCGCTTCAAGAGTCAACTCACAGATTTTTCCGTGCTTATCCAGCATGCGCAAATGCACCATGCGGTCGGCCTCCAGCGCGCCCAGCACCGGGACGTTTTTCAAGTCCTCAGGACTGTTGATTTCCCGTTCGCGCAGAAAGGCCGGGCTTGCAATCATCACCATTTGGGCCTGGCGCAGACGGCGGGTGACCAGCAGTGGATCTTCATCCCCGATTTCTCGCACTCTCAAGGCGACATCGATGCCTTCGGTCACCAGGTCAACGCGGCGGTTGAGTAACGTCATCTCAAGCTGAACCTGGGGGAATTTCTCCAGAAAAGTGCTGATCACCGAGGGCAGAAACTCATGGGCCAGGCCAACCGGGCACGACACCCGCAGGCGTCCGCGAGGTTCGCTGGACATGCTGGCGACTGCTTCGTCGGCCATTTCCGCTTCCAGTAGCATGGCTTGGCAGTGCCGCAGGTAACGCTCACCGACGGCGGTCAACTTCAATTGGCGTGTGGTGCGCTGCAGCAGGCGGGCGTTGAGTCGCTCCTCCAACTCGGCAATGCGCCGGGACAGACGCGACTTTGGAATGCCCAGCAAGCGCCCTGCGGCGGCGAAACCGCCGGCTTCCACGACCTTGGCGAAATAGTAGAGGTCATTCAGGTCTTGCATGGTCAGGACTCAATTGTTCTATCAGTGGGACGAACTATCGCATTATTGTCGACTAATCAGCCATTGGTTTCATCTGTAGGATTGTCCTCACTTGATCGCCCGGTGGCGATCCTCACTTGGAGATCCCACATGAAACTGTTGCATATTGATTCGAGCATCCTGGGCGACAACTCGGCTTCCCGTCAGCTCAGCCGCAGCGTCGTTCACGCCTGGCAAGCTGCAGAGCCGGCAGCTGTGGTGACTTACCGTGACCTGGCAAGCGACGCGATCAGCCACTTCTCCGCCGCCACTCTGGTTGCCGCCGGCACCACCGCTGAACTGCGCGATGCTGCACAGCAGCACGAAGCGCAGCTGAGTGCTTCGACCCTGGCCGAATTCCTTGCGGCTGATGCCGTAGTCATCGCCGCGCCAATGTACAACTTCACCATTCCAACCCAATTGAAAGCCTGGATCGACCGCATCGCAGTTGCCGGCCAGACCTTCCGTTATACCGAAGCCGGTCCTGAAGGCCTGTGCGGTAACAAGAAAGTCGTCGTGGTTTCGACTTCCGGCGGTATGCACGTCGGCCAGGCTACCGGCGTCGGCCACGAAGAGTACTTGAAAGTCATGCTCGGCTTCATGGGCATCACTGACATCGAGTTCGTCCGTGCCCACGGCCTGGCCTACGGTGACGAAGTCCGCGTTAAAGCCATGAGCGATGCCCAGGTGCAAATCAGCGAGCAGTTGTTCGCCGCTGCGTAAAACTAGTGTAAAAAAGTAAATAGCTCAGGTAATACCCACTAAACTCTGTACCCTGCCCATCAGTAGATGGTCAGGGTACGGAGTTTTTTGTTTTTGACGTTTCAGGTTTTGGCCCGGGTTATGCACTCATGGGTTACCGACCCCGCGCTGTGCATGCCTCAGAAGTGGCCAGGACTGGCACAAAGCCTTGGCTGTAAGGGCTGGCAGCAAAAAACGGGCTTTCTAATTACGCAGCAAAGGTAGGGCATCCCATGATGCGTCTTTGTGCAGTGTTACTGATCTGCCTGCTCAGCAGCCTGAATACAGTGCAAGCCGCACCTGCGCCGCACCCTCATTGGAGCGTCGGCTTCCATGAGATGAGCTTTCTCGATCCGCTGGATTTGCAGCCAATGCGGGCGATTGCCTTCTACCCATCGACCGGCATAGAGCATTCAAGCAAGGTTGAGGGGTATAAGATCGAAGCCTCCAAAGATGCCAAAATTGCGATTGGCCGGTTTCCGATGCTGATGCTGTCCCACGGCAATACCGGGACCCCGCTGGCTTTGCATGATCTGGCCACGTCGCTGGCGCGCAAAGGTTTTGTGGTGGTAGCAGTGATACACCCCGGTGACAACTACAAGGATCACAGTCGCCTCGGCACATTGAGCAATCTGTATGGCCGGCCGATCCAGATTTCCGAAGCGATCACCGCAACACTGGCTGATCCGATGCTGTCGCCGTTCGTCAATGCCGACCAGGTCGGCGTGATTGGCTATTCGGCCGGCGGCGAAACCGCATTGATCCTGTCCGGTGCCACGCCGGATCTGGATCGCCTGCGCCGTTATTGCCAGGAGCGCCCCGACGACAACGACGCCTGTAACACCCAGGGCGAATTGATCGTCGATCGCGATGACTTGCGGCCAGTCGCTGACCCGAGGGTTCATGCATTGTTACTGATGGCCCCGCTGAGTCTGAAGTTCGGTCGTAATACGCTGTCCGGGGTGCATGTGCCGGTGCTGCTTTATAGCGGTGATGGCGACAAACTGGTGGCTATCGATAAAAACGCTGCTGCGCTGGCGCGAAAACTGCCGACTGCTCCGGATTTCAAGCTGCTGGCCGGTGCCGGGCACTTTGTGTTCATGGCGCCCTGTACAGAGGAGCAACTGGTGGCGATGCCGGCCTTGTGTACCGACGCTGTCGGCGTCGACCGCGAAGACATTCACCGCAACTTGATCTCTGAAGCCGGCCGCTTCTTTTCCCATGAGCTGGGCAAGCCAAGCAGGGCAGGGTTGCAGACCGCCGATCAATAGTTGTTCCTACACGGATCGGTACTTCAATAACAGGGTCAGACCCAGCCCCGTCATCGAAAGCAGTGCTGCGCAGAAGAAGATCCACGAGTACCCCAGGTTCAGCGCCACGGCGCCCATCAATGGCCCGGCAATCGCCAGCGCCAGATCGAAAAACACCGCATAAGCACTCAGCCCCGCACCGCGACTGGTGTTGGGTACCTGCTTGATCGCCTCGACGCCCAAGGCTGGGTAGACCAGCGACAAACCGAATCCGGTCATCCCGGCGCCCATCAAGGCAACGCCTGTCGATGGCGCAAGCCAGAGCAATACCAGCCCCACGGTTTCGATGCACATACAGGCAATCGCCGCTGTGAAACCACCGAACCGGCTGATGCTGGAGATAAACAGCAGACGCGACAGAATAAAGCACATCCCGAATACCGTCAGGCAGTACGCGGCACCGGTCCAGCCGCGGCTGACATAGAAGAGCGTAATAAAGGTGGTCAAGGTGCCATAGCCGATCGATGCCAGACTCAGGCTGGCACCAAACGGGGCAATGCGGCCAAACACGGCCCAGAAGGGCAGGCGCTCGCCGCGAATGACGGGAACCGAGGGTTTGTTGCGAATCATCAGCAAGGCTGCCAGTGCCAACAGCGACAGGGCGATGCCCAGACTGGTAAAGCCCAGCTCACCGACCATCACCACCCCCAGCGGTGCGCCAATGGCGATGGCGCCATAAGACGCTATGCCATTCCAGGAAATCGAGCGGGCGGTATGCTCCACGCCAACCTGGCCCATGCACCAACTGATGGTGCCGACCCCGATCAAACCTTGGGCGATGCCCAGCAATAAGCGGCCGCCGATCAAAATCAGCAGACTCAGCAGCGGCAAGCTTTGCAGCAAGGTAGAGATCAGCGTGAGCCCGCCACTCAGAACAATCCCTATCAGGCCATAAATGATCGCGCGCTTGGTGCCGATGCTGTCCGACATGCGTCCCGCCATGGGGCGGCTGAGCAGGGTCGCGAGGTATTGCGAACCGATGGTCAGCCCGGCCACCACGGCACTGAACCCAAGTTGTTCATGGACGTAACCGGGCAGCACGGCGATCGGCAAGCCGATGCACAGAAATGCGATGAAGGTATAGAAAACGATGGAGACGATCTGCCGGGTGATCGCCATGGAGCTGAGTGTGGCCATTTGTTGCGCAGACATGAGGGCTCGTTCGCGGGCGGCGGTTGGAGAGTTGCATCATGGCGTGGAGGTGGAATAAAAGGAAGCAGGCTAACGATTTGTTTGCCGAGGCGGGGCTGCCGATGTCTCGGTGGGTGGGATTCGTTTGGTGGATGGAATGCTTGATCGTCGCTACGGAACTGGCGAAACATTCGGTGATAGAACACCTTTGAAGCAGTCGGATTGAGATGATAGTTTTCGTCCCCCATTAAAAAGACCTGAGGACAATCCGAATGCGCCCAATCGCAAAGCGTTGCGCAGAATTTCTCTTGCTCGCCTGGGCAGTCTTTTTCGGCAAATTCGCCATGGCCAATACCCAACAGCCGGATATCGATACCCTCGTGCAAGATGCCGCTCGAGAGGTCATGCAGCAATACAACATTCCCGGCCTGGCCATTGCGGTTACGGCCAATGGCAAGCAGCGGTTCTACAACTACGGCGTGACCTCCAGGGAAACACAGCAGAAGGTTACGAGCGATACGCTCTTTGAAGTCGGCTCGATCAGCAAAACATTCACGGCCACGTTGGCGACTTACGCTCAGGCCAATGGGCAGCTTTCACTCACCGACAGCCCAGGCAAGTATCTGCCTCAACTCCAGGGCAGTCATTTCGACAAGGTGACGTTGATGAATTTGGGGACTCACACGGCTGGAGGCTTCCCTCTTCAGTTTCCTGACGACATACAGAATACCGGGCAGATGATGGACTACTTCAAGGCCTGGCAGCCCAGCTACGCCCCTGGCACGTACAGGACCTATGCCAACCCCGGTATCGGGATGCTCGGCTTGATCGCGGCCAAGAGCATGAAAATGCCGTTTGAAGAGGCGATGGAGCAACGGCTGTTTCCCAAATTGGGTATGCCTGAGAGCTTCATCAACGTTCCGGCAAGCAAGATGCCCCTCTACGCTCAGGGCTACAACAAAGAGGATGCTCCGGTCCGGTTGAACCCCGGTGTACTTGGAGCTGAAGCCTACGGTGTGAAAACCACCGCCAGGGACCTGATCCACTTCGTCGAGGCCAACCTGGGCCTCACGCAGACAGAGACAAAACTCAAACGTGCGATCGTCGATACCCATACGGGCTACTTCAAGCTGGGTTCGATGACGCAGGATCTGGTCTGGGAGCAGTACAGCTACCCGGCGGAGCTGAATACGCTGATCGAAGGCAACTCCGACAAGATGATTTATCAGAGCAATGCCGTCACAGAACTGAATCCGCCCCTGCCGCCGCAGGAGGCTGTCTGGATCAACAAGACCGGCTCGACCGGTGGTTTTGGTGCCTACGTGGCCTTTGTGCCTGCGAAACAGCTCGGCATTGTGGTGCTGGCCAACAAGAACTATCCCAACGAGTCCCGGGTTCGCCTGGCGCATCGAATACTGAACAAGCTGGATTGCTGTTTACCAATAGCGAACTGAGGTCGCCTGGATAGACGGGTTGCTTACGGACACCGCCGAGCGGATGTTTGACTGGCTGAAGGAAAGCCAAGGATCGGTACCCGCTACGACAAACCGGCAAGAAGTTTTGCTGCCATGGCCTCGCTGGCTTGCACGCCGCGGCGCCTATGGCAGCACTATTGGTTCAGAGCCGGACCGTCAGCGAAGATCCAGCTGATGCCGATACGGCAAATCCGGCCCGGTTTTGCTGCAGGTCAGGGCGGCGGCGCTGACAGCGAAGGTGAGCATGGCGCTGATCTGTTCGCGGGTCAGGCGTTGCAGGCCTTCGATTGAATCGAGTCGCTGTTCGGTCAGCCAGGCGATCAGGGCCGCCTGGAAGGTGTCGCCGGCACCCACGGTGTCAGCCATCACCACGGGGCAAGCCGGTACCGACCAATTGCCGTGGCGGCGGCTGAATACCGTTGCGCCCTGACTGCCACGGGTGAGGAATACCAGCTGACAGCGGTGTTCCAGCCAGCCTTCGATCACGCTCTGCGGATCACACTCCGGGTAGAGCAGCTTCAGGTCTTCATCGCTGACCTTGATCAGGTCGGCATGTTCGACCAGTGTGCTGATGCGCTCGCGCCACCGTTCGATATCCGGTTCGGGGTTGAGTCGTACATTGGGGTCGAGACTGATCAGACGCTTGCCGCTTTCCCGGCGCACCAGGGCAAGCAGGGTATCGGCAATCGGCTGCACCACCAACGAGAACGAACCAATATGCAAGCCGCGCACATCTGCGCCCAACACAGGCAAATGTGCAGGCAACAGCAGACGATCAGCACAGCCTTCACCGCGGAAGCTGTAATGCGGCGAGCCATCGGTGCCGACGGCGACCATCGCCAGAGTGGTCGGTGCGTCGAAGTCCAACAGGTAGTCCGGGCGCACGCCTTCCTCCTGCAACACCTGCCGCAGACGTCGACCCAGGTAGTCGTTGGACAGCCCGGCGAGCAGCGCCACGTCGATGCCCAAACGCCGTAAACCTACGGCCACGTTGAACGGTGAACCGCCAGCAATCGCTTTGTAATTCACTTTCGAAGCCTGACCGCTGATGTCGTTTTCGCTGAAGAAATCGAACAGCGCTTCACCACACACCAAATACATAGTCGTTCTCTCTTTTAAAGGGTTGCCACATGCTGTTGATAGCGTTCATAGGCCTGTTGATAGGCGTTTACGCTGGCCGCGCCCGGCAAGGTTTGACTGACTGGGTCGAGGCTGACACAACGCTCGCACAGTTCAAACAGGCTTTGTTCTGTTCCATTTGCCCAGGACTCGCACCAGGCAGCCTGAATCGCCGCACCGAGGGCCGCGGCTTCGCTTTGTTCGGGGCAGATCACGGGGGTGTTCATGATATCGGCGACCATCTGCCGCCATATCGGGCTTTTTGATCCGCCGCCAGTCAGCCGAATACTGCGGCTCTGCAAACCGTTGTTGCGCAACAGATCCAGACCATAGCGCAAACCGAAGGTGGTGCCTTCGACCACGGCGCGGCACAGGTTGGCCTGAGTCAGGTTGGTCATGTTCAAACCCAGCAGGCTGCCGCTGGCATGGGGCAGGGCGGGGACCCGTTCGCCGTTGAGGAACGGCAGCATGCACACACCTTCGGCGCCAATAGGCGCCTGGGCGACAAGCTGGTTGAAGCGATCGATGTCCAGCTCGAACAACTGGCGAATCATCCCCGTGGCGTTGGTCAGGTTCATGGTGCAGATCAACGGCAGCCAGCCGCCGCTGGATGAACAGAAGCTTGCCACCGACGCGTCCGGGCTGACGTGCGGCTGTTCGGCGTAGGCATACACAGTGCCGGAGGACCCGAGGCTCATGGTGATCGCCCCGGGCTGAATGTTGCCGGTGCCGATGGCGCCCATCATGTTGTCGCCACCGCCACTGGATACCAGTGCTTTGGGATTGACACCCAGCAGCTCAGCGATGTCTGGAAGCAAAGTGCCCACCGGCGTACGGGCTTCGATCAGTTGTGGCAAGGCCGCGGCCAGCCGACCGCGGGGGTCGATATGGTTGAGCAATGACACATCCCATTCACGGCTGCGCACATTGAAATAACCGGTGCCTGAGGCATCACCGTATTCGCTGCAACGGCGGCCGGTCAGCCAGTAATTAAGGTAGTCGTGGGGCAGCAATATCGTCGCTATCTCGGCAAAAACCTCAGGATGCCGCTCTTTGGTCCAGAGCAGTTTCGATACCGTATAGCCAGGTGCGATGACCACGCCGAGGCGTTCCAGCGAACCACGTTCGCCGCCCAGATGAGCCAGCAGCCGATCATTTTCCGGGGTGGACTCGGTATCGCACCAAAGCTTGGCCGGGCGCAGTACCTGACCTTCATCATCGAGCAGCACCAAGCCATGCTGCTGGCCGGAAACGCCGATGCCAAGGATGTCCTGACCACTGATATCGGCCGCCTGCAGCGCTCTGCGCGTCGAGAGTATCAAGGCGCCAAGCCACTGGTCAGTGTCCTGCTCGCGACGGCCATTGGCGCCGCTGATCATGCTATGGCTGGCTGCGCCATGGCCCAGAACCTTGCCACTGACCGAGTCGAGGACAATGGCTTTGGTACCTTGGGTGCCGCAGTCGATGCCCAGGAATAGTTTTTGGTTTGCCATGCAAAGACCTTGATCGTTCCCACGCTGCGCGTGGGAATGCTTCACTGGACGCTCTGCGTCCGTTCCTGGAGGTGACGCGGAGCGTCACGGGCTGCATTCCCACGCAGAGCGTGGGAACGATCAGTTTGCGAGTAGCTTCTCTAACGTCCTGGTCACCCCATCCTCGCGCAAGCTGTTCAAGCACCGCTCAAACGCCGCGACAAACTCGGCCGATTCAGGAATCGCCGTACCAAAGATCTCCTCAACCGCGAGCAATCTCTGCGTGACCAACACATCATCCGCCACCAACGCCTGACAAAACTCAGCTCGAGGGTCAGCAATGGCGTAGCTGTCACCATTCTCATCGACGCCTTTGAGATACAGCGCCCAAGCGGCAACCACTAATGCCGCGCGCTCTGTTTCTTCGCCATTGGCGATCAGCCGATTGATGGTCGGCACGGTGAACTTGGGAAATTTCGAGGAGCCATCAGAACACACCCGTTCAAGCTGATCGGCAATCGCCTGGTTGGAGAAGCGCTCTACCAGAGTGTCTTTGTAACGTGTCAGATCGATTCCCGGGACCGGCGCCAGTTGCGGCGTTACGTCGAGGTCCATGTAGGCGCGCATGAAACGTACGAACAGCGGGTCGTTCATGGTCTCGTGGACGAATTGATAACCTTTGAGAACTCCCAGATAGGTCAGCGCCAGATGGCTGCCGTTGAGCAGTTTGATCTTCATCTCTTCATAGGGTGTGACGTCGTCGGTGAACTGCACGCCGACCTTTTCCCAGGCTGGACGACCGTTGACGAATTTGTCCTCCAGCACCCATTGCACAAAGGGCTCACAGACCACCGGCCAGGTATCGTCGATGCCGTGTTCGTCGTGCAGTTGCAGGCGGTGGGCGGCGCTGGTCATCGGCGTGATGCGATCGACCATGGCGTTGGGGAAGCTGACGTGGGCGCCAATCCAGTCGTGCAGGCCGGCATCGCGCAGGGCAGCAAAGGCCAGCAGCGCCTTGCGGGCTACCGCGCCGTTGTGCGGCAGGTTATCGCAGGACATCAGGGTGAACGCTGGAATGCCAGCGGCGCGGCGCTTGGCCAGGGCTGAGCAGAGGAAACCGAACACGGTTTTCGGGCTGCCCGGATGGGCCAGATCATGCTGGATCTGCGGCAAATGCGCCATGAACTCGCCGTTGCTGTCGTCAATGCAATAGCCGCCCTCGGTGATGGTCAGCGAGACGATGCGAATCTGCGGGCTGGCGAGCTTGTCGATCAGCGGATCGGCACCGTCTTCGGCCAGCAGCATGTCGCTGATGGCGCCGATGACCCGGACCTGAGTGTCATCGGTATCGCCCAGTTCAAACAGGGTGAACAGGTAGTCCTGGCCGGCCAGGTCATCCCGGGCGCGGCGATCCTCGGGGCGCAGGCCGACGCCGCAGATGCTCCAGTCCAGGCCTTCACCCAAGTTCATCAAGGCGTCAGTGTAATACGCCTGATGGGCGCGGTGAAAACCACCGACACCGATATGCGCGATACCTTGCCGGGCGTCCGCCACGGCATAGGCGGGCACCGCCACTTCAGGCGCCAGACGGCTAAGGTTCTGCTTGTTCAGTTTCATGTTGAGCTCTCGGCAATCAGGCGGCGGCGCGTAGCGGTCGGGTAACCGCCACACCGTTGGCATCGAATAAATGGCAGTGTTCAGCGTCCAGGTGCAGGCTCAGCTTCTCGCCATAACGGCTGGCCAGGTCACCGCGTATGCGCATGGTCAGGGCTTCGCCGGAGGCGGTCAGGACGTGGCAGAAGGTGTCGCTGCCCAGGCGCTCGCTGACATCGGCTGTGACCTGCAAGGTGCAGTCGCCCGGTTGCGCCAGGTTCAAGTGTTCCGGACGAATCCCCAGGGTGATCGGGCCGCCAACGCTCAACGTCGCGCCACTGAGCGGCAGGCGGATGCGGGTGCCGGCGTCCAGTTCGACTTCACAGCCCTGAGCGTCGATACGGCTGACCTTGCCTTTGAGAAAGCCCATTTTTGGCGTGCCGAGGAATCCTGCTACGAACAGATTCGCGGGCTGGTGATAGAGCTCCAGTGGCGAGCCGACCTGCTCGATGCGTCCACCATTGAGCACTACCACTTTGTCGGCCAGGGTCATGGCTTCGACCTGGTCGTGGGTCACGTAGATCATCGTCGCTTGCAGTTCTTTGTGCAGCCGCGCCAGTTCCAGACGCATCTGCACCCGCAAGGCGGCGTCGAGGTTGGACAGCGGCTCGTCGAACAGGAAGATTTTCGGATTACGGACGATGGCGCGACCGATAGCCACGCGCTGGCGTTGACCGCCGGAAAGCTGCTTCGGTTTGCGCTCCAGCATTGGCGCAAGTTCCAGAATCCGCGCGGCGTCGTTTACCTTTTTATCGACTTCGGCCTTGGCCACGCCAGCAAGATCCAGCGCGAAGGACATGTTTTTGCGCACGCTCATGTGCGGGTACAGGGCGTAGGTCTGGAACACCATTGCCAGGTCGCGTTTGGCCGGGCTGACTTCGGTGATGTCGCGGCCATCCAGTTCGATGGTTCCGCTGCTGACTTCCTCCAGCCCGGCGATCAGCCGCAACAGTGTGGACTTGCCGCAACCGGACGGACCAACAAAGACCACGAACTCGCGGTCGTTCACTTCCAGGTCGATGCCTTTGATGATGGAAAAGCCTTCGAAGCCTTTTTGCAGATTCTTGATTTTCAGGTTGGCCATGATGGGCCTCCATTTTTAATTGTTCTGATTGGGTTTATGCAGGAGCCGAAGATCAAAAGATCACAGGCTGTACCAGCTCCTGCATTGGATCGTGTATGCCCCGTGTCCCTACTTCACCGCGCCAAATGACAAACCACGCACCAGCTGTTTCTGGCTGATCCAGCCGAAGATCAGGATCGGCGCACAGGCCAGCGTCGACACCGCCGACAACTTGGCCCAGAACAACCCTTCGGGACTCGAATAGGAGGCGATCAACGCGGTCAGCGGCGCGGCTTTCGACGAGGTGAGGTTCAGCGACCAGAACGCCTCGTTCCAGCACAGGATCAGCGACAGCAGCACGGTGGACGCCAGGCCGCCCTTGGCAATCGGCAGCAGCACCCGAAGCATTTCCTGAGCGAGCGTGGCGCCGTCGAGGCGCGCGGCTTCGAGGATGTCTTTAGGAATGTCCTTGAAGTAGGTGTAAATCATCCAGACCACGATCGGCAGGTTGATCAGCGTGTAGATCACGATCAGCGCGATGCGCGTGTCGAGCAGGCCGAAACTCTTGGCCAGCAGGTAGATCGGCATCAGCACGCCCACCGGCGGCAGCATCTTGGTCGAGAGCATCCACAGCAACGTGCGTTTGGTGCGTTGGGTTTCGTAGAACGCCATCGAGTAAGCCGCCGGCACCGCAATCAGCAGGCACAGGGCCGTGGCGCTGAAGGAAATCACCACGGAGTTCCAGGCGAAACTGAAGTAGTCGCTACGCTCGTTGATGTGCAGGTAGTTCTCCAGCGTCGGGGTGAAGAGGAACTGCGGCGGCGTGGCGAAGGCGTCGATTTCGGTTTTGAAACTGGTCAGCACCATCCAGAAAATCGGGAAGAAAATCAGGATCGCGATGGCCCAGGCCAGAGTGCCCAGCAGCAGGCTTTGCAGACGACGGGATTGTTGAAGGGTCATGGTGCAGGCCTCAGGCTTTGTCTGTCAGGTTTTTGCCGATCATCCGGACCAGCACGATCGCCGCGATATTGGCAATCACCACCGCGATCAAGCCGCCGGCCGACGCCATGCCGACATCGAATTGCACCAGCGCCTGGTTGTAGATCAGGTAGGCGAGGTTGGTCGAGGCATAGCCGGGGCCACCGTTGGTGGTGGTGAAGATTTCGGCGAACACCGAGAGCAGGAAGATGGTTTCGATCATCACCACCACCGCAATCGGCCGCGCCAGGTGCGGCAGGGTCAGGTGCCAGAAGATCGCGATCGGGCCGGCACCGTCGAGGCGCGCGGCTTCTTTCTGTTCCTGGTCGAGCGACTGCATGGCGGTCATCAGGATCAGGATCGCAAACGGCAGCCATTGCCAGGAGACAATGATGATGATCGACAGCAGCGGGTAGTGCGCCAGCCAGTCCACCGGTTGCGCGCC